>DAOUBH010000013.1:0-12642 GCA_034432775.1 Chloroflexota bacterium | reverse complement strand
AGAGCAGATCAGGCAGGCCCTCTCCGGCAACCTCTGCCGCTGCACCGGATACCAGAACATCGTCGAAGCCGTTAAGTTGGCCGCCCAAAAGCTGAGATCGGCAGCTGCCTCAGGAGGCTAGGACCATGTCAACCCGTTACTTTGGCGAGCGCATCAGGCGCAACGAAGATCCTCAGCTCCTGACTGGACACGGGCTCTTCGTCGACGACGTTCGCCTACCGGACATGCTCCACGGAGCTGTCCTTCGTAGCCCTCACGCCCATGCCCGCATTCGGAGCATAGATGTAAGCAGGGCCTCGGCTCTGCCTGGGGTTGTGGCCGTCTTCACAGCTCGAGACCTGGGACCCGTCAATGGTCCCCTCCCATTACTTATCGGGCACCCTTCGCTGCGCAAACCTCAGGTTCAGTGTGCTTTGGCAACGGGGAAAGTCAAGTTTGCCGGAGAGCCTGTGGCCTTTGTGGTGGCCAGAGACCGCTACATTGCTGAGGACGCCCGTGAGCTAATAGACGTAGATTACGAAGTACTCCCGGCCGTTGTGGACCTCGAAGAGGCCATAAAACCGGGAGCGCCAAGGGTCCACGACGAGCTGCCCGACAACATCGCGGCCGTCTATGCCCAAAAGCGGGGCGATGTGGAAGAGGCCTTCCGCAGAGCTGACTTCGTCTTCAAGGAGCGCCTCTGGATAGAGCGAGCCGCTGCCATGCCCTTAGAGACCCGTAGTGTGGTGGCCTTCTACGACCCCTACCTGCGCACCCTCACCGTGTGGGACACAACCCAGGCCCCTATACCCATCCGCAACCTCCTTGCCCGTGTCTTCGGCCTTCCCGAGGAACGGGTGAGAGTCATCGCTCCCCACGTGGGTGGCGGCTTCGGACCCAAGATTATGATGGGATACCCCGAAGAGATACTGGTCCCCTTTGCAGCAATGAAGCTGGGGCGCCCAGTCAAATGGACTGAGGACCGGTACGAGGAATTCTTCTCTATGAACCAGGAGAGAGGCCAGCTCCACGAAGCCGAAATCGCCGTCACCCGAGACGGGATCATCCTCGGAGTCAGGGACCGTTTCCTGCACGATTCTGGAGCCTATGTTCCCTATGGAGTACAGACCCCAATCATCACCTCTACTACCCTGCCTGGTCCCTATCACATACCCAACTACTTCACCGAGCTCACCGCCGTATATACCAACAAGATAACCGTGAGTCCCTACCGGGGAGCCGGAAGACCCCATGGGGTCTTCGTAATGGAGAGACTGATGGACAGGGTAGCCAGAGAACTGAAAATCGACCGGGCCGAGGTGCGCCTGAGAAATTTCATCCCGCCCGACAATTTCCCCTACCACTACGAGCTCATCTACCAGGATGGAGCCGAGGTGCTCTACGACAGCGGCAATTACCCGGGAACCATGCGCATGGCCATGGACATGATCGGCTACGATCAATGGCCTGAGGAAAAGGAACACTACCGGCGGGAGGGCCGTCACGTGGGCCTAGGCATCGCCACCTATGTAGAGGGCACAGGCATCGGCCCTTACGAGGGTGCGAGAGTCCATGTGGACGCCAACGGTAAGATAACTGTGGCCACCAGTGTTGGTACCCAGGGTCAGGGCCACTATACTACATTCGCTCAGATCGTAGCCGACGAGCTGGGGGTGCATCCTTCCCAGATAGACGTCATAACGGGCGACAGCGGCCTCTTCGGATGGGGTACCGGCACCTTCGCCAGCCGGGCAGCAGTGGTGGTAGGCAATGCGGTGGCCAAGGCCGCAAGGGAGGTCCGCCAAAAGGCCGTTGACCTAGCCGCCAAGGCACTGGAAGCCGACCCCGACGACATCGAACTGGCTGAGGGCAAAGCCTTCGTGAGAGGTAGCCCTGACCGGGCCACAACCTTGGCTGAGCTGGCCCTCAGGGCCAACCCCCTCAGGGCCACTATTCCGCCGGATTTCAAACCAGGCCTCGAGGCCACCGGCTACTATGCCCCCTCCCACGGCAGCTTCGCCAACGGAGTGCATGCCTGCAAGGTGGAAGTCGACCCAAAGACAGGTAACATTCGCTTCCTGAAATATGTCGTGGTCCACGACTGCGGTAAGGTCATAAACCCCATGATCCTGGAGGGGCAGATCCACGGAGGTGTCGCCCAGGGGATAGGCGGAGCCTTCTACGAACGCCTCCATTTCGACGAAAACGGTCAACTGCTCAACGCATCCTTCATGGATTTCCTGATGCCTACAGCCATGGAAGTACCCCATATAGAGATTGGACACTTAGAGACACCTACCCCCCATAATCCTTTGGGCGTGAAGGGCGCTGGGGAAGCCGGGGTCATACCCGTAGCTGCCCTTCTGGCTCAGGCCCTGGAAGATGCCCTGGACGACTTTGGCATAGTGATCAGAGAGATGCCCCTCGACCCCAACCGGTTCCTCCAGCTTCTTTGGCAAGCAGGTTCCAAACAGGAGGTGCCTTAGACATGGACATAGAGGCAGCAAATCGGACAGCAGTGCAGCACATCATAGATGCCCGCCCCTACCTCGTTGGCATGGCCAAGGCCATCGATGTTATTCCCGGCATGCGGGAGAACCTTATACTTCACGCTGGTCCCCCTATAACCTGGGATCGTATGTCCGGTCCCCTCAAGGGTGCTGTCATTGGCGCCCTTCTCTTCGAAGGCATGGCCCGAACCCCCGAGGAAGCCGTCCACATGGCTGAGCAGGGCCGCGTGGAGTTTGAGCCCTGCCACCATCACGGTGCTGTAGGCCCCATGGCGGGTGTAACTTCAGCTTCCATGCCCGTGTACATCATCGAGAACCGCACCCACGGAAACCGTGCTTTCTCCAACATGAACGAGGGCTACGGTAAGGTCCTCAGGTACGGGGCTTACAGTGCCGACGTGCTGGAAAGGCTTCACTGGATGACAGACGTTATGTACCCCCTGCTGGCCAGAGCCATCGAGGAAGTGGGTGGTGTTGATATGAAAGCCCTTATGGCAGAGGCCATCTCTATGGGCGACGAAGGTCACAACCGCAACAGAGCCGGCTCGGTGCTCTTCCTCAGGAATCTGGCCCCAGGCCTGGCCAAGGTAGCCACCAACACATCCGAGCTTGCCCGCGTCCTACAGTTCATGGGCGAAAACGCCCTAACCGCCCTCAACCCTGTTATGGCCTCCTGTAAAGCCATGGCGGATGCCGCCCATGGCGTCGAAGGCAGCACCATCGTTACAGCCATGGCCCGCAATGGAACAGACTTCGGCATCAGGGTGAGCGGCCTCGGCGATCGTTGGTTCGTAGCTCCCGCCGATATACCCAAAGGCCTTTACTTCCCAGGCTTCAAGGAGGAGGATGCTAATCCCGACATCGGCGACAGCACCATCACCGAAACCGTGGGGTTGGGTGCCTTCGCCATGGCCGCAGCGCCAGCGATCGTGACCTTCGTAGGTGGCACTCCCCGCGAGGCCACCAACGCTACCCTGGAAATGTACGAGATAACCGTTGCTGAGAATCCAGCCTTCCAAATCCCGTATTTGGACTTCCGGGGCACCCCAACGGGCATCGATATTCGCAAGGTTATCGAAACTGGCATAGTGCCTCGTATCAACACCGGCATAGCTCACCGGGAGGCAGGCATAGGTCAGATAGGTGCAGGTCTGGTACGGGCACCGCTAAAGTGCTTTGAGGAAGCCCTCGTTGCGGCAGCAGAATCCTTCGGGTAGGTGATAAGCAAGGAAAAAGGAGGTTCAAAATGGTTGCTCCCATCGACTTAAGCAACGTACGAGTGCTCGATCTATCCCAGAATTTCAGTATGGATTCTCCAGCCTTCGCCTTCTACGAGGGCCCAACCGTCAAGTGGGTTAAACGGCTGGCTTTCGAGGGAGTCAATGCCCAGTACCTGGCCACCACTAATCATATAGCCACCCATCTGGATGCTCCCCTTCATTTCTACGACCCCGGACCAGACGTGGCAGGAATACCTATCGACACCCTCTTTGGACCTGCCTGTGTTGTGGACCTCCAGCAGTTTGGCATAGGCGACTACATGATCTACGGTCCGCGCGAATTCGAGGAGTGGGAACGAAAATACAACATCCGCATCGAGAGAGGCGATATCCTCATAATCCATACCGGCTACCACCATTACTATAACGAGGACTGGTACAAGGTCCACAACGACGACAAGCCCGATCTGCCCAGAGCCTTTCTGAGACATCCAGGACCCCGTCGCGAGTTCGCCGAGTGGATCCTCGACAGGGGCATCCGATGGTTCGCCATCGACGCCATAAGCACCGACCATCCCTTCAACACAGCCGTACGCAGGGCTAGGCCTGACCTAGTGCCCGAGGTGGAGAAGGCCATCGGCATGTCTATGGACGAGGCCTTCCCCTGGCCAAGAGACTACCAGATCACCCATACCCTTCTCTTCCCGAGAGGCGTCTTCCATGTCGAGAACGTAGGAGGAATGATCGACGAGGTCCTCAACCAGAAGATCTGGGTAGGCTGCTTCCCCTTCCGGTTCAAGGGTGGTGAGGCCGCTTTCTGCCGCATGGTTGCCTTCGCACAAAAGTAACCGCCATGGAGGGGTGGCCCAATCCCACCCCTCCATGGCCTCCAGCTACTCCTTGGTGTAAACTTCAAACTGATAAGGGCTCAAGGTCCATCGGATTCTGCCGACTATGGTAGAGTGAGGCATAGTGCGTAAAAAGAGGTCCGACCCAAAGGAGCCAGGAGCAGGGAATGGTCCAGACGAAGAGGAGAAGTTCGCCTGATGGCACACGAGAGGGCAGCTCTGAAGGGCAAAGGCTGATAATTGTCGATGACCATCCCCTCTTCCGCAGAGGTGTGCTCGGGGTCCTCGTGGAAGAGCCTAACCTGCAGGTAGTGGGTGAGGCCCAGGACGGCCACGAGGCTCTGCGACTGGTGGAGGAGCTGGAGCCAGACATAGTACTGATGGACGTCAACCTACCTGGTCTCAGCGGCCTCGAGGTCGCCCGCGTGATCCGCAGACGCTGGCCCCACATCGCTGTTATAATCATGACCAGCAGTGACGACGACGAGCTTCTCTTTGCAGCCATAAAGGCAGGTGCCGCCGCCTATCTGAGCAAAAGCTCCAACGGCGGAGAGCTTCTCAACGCGATCCGAGCAGTGGCCAAGGGTTACTATCCCATCAACGACGCTGTGCTCGCTAGACCTGCAGTTGCCTCCAAGGTTCTGGACCAGTTCCGGGAACTGGCGACCCAGTCCAACGAAATTCAGAGCTTCTTCTCGCCTCTCACCAACAGGGAACTCGAGATCCTCGACTGCATAGCGAGGGGCAACAGCAACAAGGAGATCGCTCGCCTCCTCAACATAAGCGACCAGACCGTAAAGAACCACATAACCTCCATACTTCGAAAACTGGCCGTCAACGACCGCACGCAGGCCGTAATCTACGCCCTAAAGCACGGCTGGATAAAGATGGACGAAGAGCCCCTGTCCGGAAGGGGTTGATTGTCGCCCATAACCCTGCCTCCAACACAGGAGAAGGCTAGCTTTGTGCGGGCTATGTTCACCCGCATAGCTCCCTATTACGACCTCCTCAATACCCTTCTGAGTGCAGGCCTTCACTACCATTGGCGCAGACGGGCCGCCGCCATGGCATCCCTGAAGCCAGGCCATATTGCCTTGGATGTGGCCACAGGCACCGGCGACTTCGCCCTGGAGCTCTGGCGCCATGTGGGCCCCAGCGGCACCGTTGTGGCAGTAGATTTCAGCTGGGGCATGCTACAAGCAGCAAGGTCAAAGCTCCGTTCCCTGGGATGTGGCGACCACATCCATCTGGTTAAAGCCGATGCCCTCAAGCTGCCCTTCCCCGATGCCACCTTTCATAGCGCGACTGTAGGCTTCGCGGGCAGAAACGTGACCGATCTCCACACCCTCTTCAGCGAGATGAACCGGGTCGTGAGACCCGGAGGTAAAGTGGTGTTCCTAGAGTTAGGGGTACCCCGGAAGCCCTTGATAGGCCAGCTCTTCGGCCTCTACTTCAGGAGGTTAGCGCCCATAATAGGGCGTATCGTGAGCCGAGATGCTGTGGCATACAGTTACCTGCCCGCGTCCGTCTACGCCTTCCCTGATCCCCAAACTCTGGCCAGTATCATGAGGGAGGCAGGGCTGACCGACGTTCACTTCCGTCTTCTCGCCCTTGGCATAGCCACGATCCATGTGGGAACCGCCACATCTAGCGGCGGCCAAACTGTCGTTCCAAAAGATTCTGGTGCAGCTCCAACATAGTGGGCCGTCCATGGGCACAGGCGCGGGGCATGCGACAACGAGCCAGATCCTCTACCAGATGTTCCATCTCCTGCTGCCCAAGGACTTGGCCAGCCCTGATCGCACTGTGGCAAGCCAGCGATATGGCCACCCTATCCACCAAGCCATCCCGGCCACCGCTCAACACCTCTCCCAAGAAGGCCCTGAAGCGAGCGGAAAGGTCGTCCCCGGCCATGGCCGCGGGCACGCTCCTCACTAGCACATAGTTGCCTCCGAAGGGTTCCACTTCGAAACCGAGCTGGTTCAACGACTCCTGCAACTCAGCCAGCGCCGCCATCTCAGCCGGCATCAGCTCCAGAACTACTGGCTCCAGAAGGGGCTGCACCTCCAGAGGGGCCCTGTCTAAACGCTCCTTGAAACGCTCGTAGAGCACACGTTCGTGGGCCGCATGCTGGTCAATCAGATACATGCTGTTGGCACCTTCGGCCACTATGTAGGTATTCGCCACCTGCCCCACCACTCTGAGCCTAGGCAACTGCGTAGACCGGTCCGGTGAGCTACCCGGTACCTCTAAGGGCATCTGCTGTTCCGAGGAGATGGCTCCTCCCGGAGCTTCGATCTGCAATGATGGCACCAGTACAGACGCGACTCTATCGCCCTCCAGGGCCTCCCGCACGGCCCTGTGGAGAACTGCACATACCTCAGCCTCATTGGATAGGCGCACCTCGGTCTTGGCCGGGTGCACGTTGACATCTACCTTGGAAGCTTCAACACGGATGTCTATGGTCGCTGCTGGATACCTCCCCACCATGAGCAACGTTCGGTAAGCATCAGCCACAGTCCCCATGAGAGCCCGTTGCACTACCCAACGCCGATTGACAAAGACAGCCAGCTGCTGCCTGTTGGGTCTGTGGTAGCTTGGGCGACTCACATAGCCTGTAATCTCGATACCCGACGCAATACCCGTTGGCTTCAGTGGAACCATCGAGTCAGCCGCTTCCCACCCATACACTGCCGCAATGGCGTTGAGCAGGTCGCCATCGCCCTCGGTTCTGAATATTAGGCGCCCATCGACCACCAGAGACACAGCCACTTCAGGATATGCCAAGGCGAGATTGCCCGCGACCAAAGCCGCCTGCGCCGCCTCCGTTACTGGCGATCTGAGCCACTTAAGACGGGCAGGCACGTTGTAGAAGAGATCGCGCACGGTGACTACCGTGCCCACGGAAGCCGCGCTAAGGGACATGGCAATCACCCTACCGGCATCTACCGTTATGGACGTTCCCACGTCTTCCTCCGCAGCGCGGGTAACCAAAGTCACCCGGCTCACGGCAGCTATAGAGGGCAGTGCCTCACCCCTGAACCCGAGGGTGCCTACCCTCAAGGTGTCTTCCAGATCCGATATCTTGCTGGTAGCATGGTGGTGAAAGGCCAGTTCTACTTCACCCGAAGGTATGCCACAGCCATCGTCCGCCACACGGATGAATTCGATGCCGCCGCGCCGTAGCTCTACCTGCACACGCCTGGCACCGGCGTCGATGCTGTTCTCCACCAATTCCTTCACAACCGATGCCGGACGTTGCACCACCTCGCCGGCAGCAATCCTAGAAACTACATCGGGGGAAAGTATCCGTATCGGCATATGTCAGATTGTAACGCACCCGCCCATAGGACGCGGCGATATCTCCCGTAGGCCGAGGAAATATAGACTTTCCGACCCCACGCCCCGGCCCAAGACTTTATCCCTACGGATGTTATCCCCAACCATCCCTGAAGCAAGCCCCTTTCCTGGCCATAAAGCTTACCCGAACTGCATCCAGCCCGAAGACTTGACAGGGCTTCCTGAATTGCTGTATCCTGCAATAAAAGCATAATAAATGCGTCCGGGAGCTTGGGGAGCCAGGCTGAGAGGGTGGCCAGTACCGCCACCGACCGGTAGAACCTGACCTGGGTAATACCAGCGTAGGGATTATCGTGAGCGAACAGGTCCTGAGCGCTGGCAATTGCCAGCGCTCAAAGTTTTATGGAGGCCAATTGCTACAATGGTCCCTTCAGGCAAAATGATATGGCCAGCATTCATCACCAGGCATCCGACTGGATCCAGGACCCCGGCTGACGTTCGGGGCGAGATTTACCAATTAGAGGCGCTCCCATGAAGGACGAAATACTCTCCTATGTGGATGCCCATATTGAAGAGCTTAAAGACCTATTTTTCCGGCTGCTTCGATATCCTACTGTCAACCCACCAGGGCGCAACTCTGCCGAGGCGCAGGACTTTGTGGCCCGTTACCTGAGGGAGCTCGGCTTCCAGGTAGACGTTTTCGAAGTCTATCCTGGAGACCCCGATGTGGTTGCCACCCTTCCCGGCTCATCGCCAGAGGAGGGCAGATCGCTACTCTTCAACGGCCACATAGATGTAGCTGAAGTAGGCCTTCCTCAGGCCTGGAGCAATCCGCCCTTCGAGCCAACCCTCCGCGATGGCCGGGTCTATGCCAGGGGTGCTGCCGATCTCAAAGGCGGCCTGGCCAGCGCCCTGTTCGCCCTCAAGACCCTTCGGGAATTGCGCATACCTCTCAAGGGCAACCTACTCTTCCAGTCAGTGGTGGGCGAGGAATCGGGCGAAGCCGGCACCACGGCCTGCCTAGAGAGGGGATACCGCGCTGACTTCGCCGTAGTCCTCGAGCCCACAGACCTCTCCATCGGAGGACAGGGAGGCGTCATTACTGCCTGGGTGGTTGTACAGAGCCCCGAGACCCTGCACGATGGCCTGCGACGGCGCGTAGTGCATGCTGGCGGTGGTCTCTTCGGTGCTGGCGCCATCGAGAAGATGGCCAAGATCATAGAAGGCCTTGCGGAACTGGAGAGACACTGGGCTGTCACCAAGTCGTATCCGGGTTTCGAACCCGGGTCTAACACCATCAACCCCGCATATATAGAGGGGGGACGTCACCCCGCCTTTATGGCCGACCGCTGCGCCCTATGGATAACGATCCACTTCTACCCCAACGAGACGCCTGAAGCGGTGGCCCAGGAAGTGGCAGACCACTTGTACAAGGTGGCACAGGCCGATCCCTGGCTTCGCCATCATCCTCCGCAGTTCCTCTGGGGCGGTAGATCTATGATCCTGGACCGCAACGAAGTGTTTCCCGCATCCCCTTTGGATCCTACCCATCCCGCCATTCGAGCGTTGGCCCAGGCGCACAGACAGGTGCTGGGTAACGAAGCTCCTATAGGTATGTGGCCATCAGTATCCGATGCAGGCTGGCTATCGGCAGCTGGCATACCTACAGCCATCTACGGCCCCGGATCTCTGGCTCAGGCCCATGCCGTTGACGAATGGGTGGAGCTGGAACAGGTGGTGGCGGCCTCCAAGATCTACGCCCTTCTGGCAGCGGAATGGTGCAACCTACCATCGGGACGGAACGATGCCCCTCAGTCTTAGCCTGCAGCATGTAACCAAGGTGCTAGAGAAGGACGGTCACCGTCTACCCATACTGGCAGATATAACGCTTCAAGCAGAGGCAGGAAGCTTTGTCAGCATTATTGGCCCCAGTGGCGCTGGCAAAACTACCCTTTTCAACATTATCTCGGGACTAGACAACCCAACCTCAGGGCGCATCTTGATCGACGGCAGAGAAGCCCCCGACCGCCTGGGTCGCATTGCGTACATGCCCCAGAAGGACCTCCTGCTCCCATGGCGTAATGTGCTCGACAACGCCATCATCGGCCTCGAGGTGCAAGGTGTAAAGCGGTCCGTGGCCCGCAGCCGAGCTCTGGAACTGATGCCCCGGTTCGGGCTATCCGGATTCGAATACGAGTACCCTGCAGCCCTCTCCGGGGGAATGCGTCAGCGAGTGGCCTTCCTGCGCACCTTCCTGGCCGCAAAGGATGTCATGCTCCTCGATGAGCCCTTCGGGGCCCTCGACGCATTAACTCGATCAGAACTCCAGGATTGGCTTTTGGCCCTATGGCCCGACCTGGAGCTAACGGTCCTCATGATCACCCACGATGTGGACGAGGCGATACTCATGTCCGACAGGGTCTATGTGGTTTCTCCACGACCAGCTCGCGTGCTCATGGTCGTGGATGTAGCTATCCCACGGCCTCGCAATTCCCTCACCACAACCTCCTTGCCGTCGTTCCTACAGTACAGAAGCCAGCTGCTCGCTTCCCTCAGGACTGGTCTTGCCACCCAGACGGCAGCCGGAGCGACCCATGAGGAGTGAAGAGACGCAGCTGGCCAAGGAAGAGCTGGAGTGGTTGAGGGCACCGGAGCGGCGGCCCTCAGGCCAATGGCTCCTCCCAGCCGCGATTCTGTTGGCAGCTGTGGTGTTCTGGGAACTGATAGTGCGGGCACTGAAGGTACCTACCTGGCTGCTTCCGGGCCCCTTGGATATCGCTTCAGCCATGTTATCGTCCTGGGACCTCATAGCATGGCACAGCTGGGTCACCTTCCAGGAGGTAGCTGTGGGGTTCCTTGTATCCTTCGTCCTAGGGGTAGGTCTAGCGCTGGCTATCGCCTACTCTCGCCTCGTGGAGCGGACCGTATACCCTATCGTCATAGCTTCCCAAACGGTGCCCATAGTGGCCATAGCTCCCCTATTGCTAATATGGTTCGGCTACGACATAGGCCCTAAGGTGGTCGTAGTTGCCCTGATCTGCTTCTTCCCTATCGTAGTCAACACCGTGGATGGCCTCAGATCCATAGACCCGGATATGGTGCACATGCTCCTCACCCTCGGAGCCAGGAGAAGCCACGTTTTCTTCAAGGTCCAGCTCCCCAACGCCCTGCCCTACCTGTTCTCGGGCACAAGGGTAGCTATAACGCTCAGCGTAATAGGTGCTGTCATCGGCGAATGGGTTGGCGCCAGCGCTGGACTAGGCTATTTCATGGTGAGATCGGCTTCCCAGTTCCTGACGGCCCGCGTCTTCGCTGCTCTAGTAGTGCTCGCTGCCATGGGCATAGCTCTCTTCGTACTGGCAACCCTAGTAGAACGGCTAGCCATCCCTTGGTACTACACCGAAAAACGACTGAGGGCAACCCGCGGATGACGGTTACTCACCGAATCACCGAATCAGTGCGGAGGTAAGGACATGATCAAACACCTTCTGCTAACCATCCTTTCGGCAGTAATCACGGCCACAGCCTGTGCTGCGCCAGCCAGCCCCGTACCCACATCTGTCCAACAACCCACCGAGGTAACCGTGGCCCTGGACTGGTATCCCTGGAGCAACCACACCGGCCTGTACTTGGCCCAGCAGAAGGGATACTTGGCCGCCGAGGGCATAGAGGCCCGCATCTACACCCCCGCAAACCCCGACGACGTCCTCAAGTTGGTGGGTGCAGGCAAGGACACCTTCGGGATCAGCTACCAGACCGACGTCCTCCTGGCCAGAGCCGAGGGACTGCCAGTGGTCTCCATAGCTGCCCTCGTACAACATCCCCTTAACTCGATAATGAGCCTCAAGTCCTCGGGCATAACTAGACCCAAAGAGCTGGAGGGCAAGAAGGTTGGATATCCAGGGATACCAAGCAACGAGGCTTACCTAGCCACCATGATGAAGACCGATGGATCGAGCATGGACAGAGTCCAACTTGTGAATGTAGGCTTCGACCTAGTTCAGTCCCTCATCGGGGGTAAGGTGGACGCCATCATCGGTGCTTACTGGGTCCATGAGTCGATCCTGGCCGAGAAGCAGGGATTCCCAGTAAACATCATGAAGGTAGAGGATTGGGGCGTACCCGACTACTACGAGTTGGTGCTCGTAACCAGCGAACCTTACCTAAAGGATCACCCTGAAACCGTACGTGCCTTCCTCAGGGCCGCAGCCAAGGGCTACGCTGACGCCATGGCCGACCACCGGGCAGCCCTCGACGCGCTGGTGAAAGCCAGCCCCGAGACCGACAGAAGCCTCGAAGAAAAAGGTATAGAACTCCTGGCACCACTGTGGACAGCCCAGGGACAACCCTGGGGATGGCAAGACCCAAACCGCTGGTCCAGCTACTACCGTTGGATGAGGGATAATCGACTGCTAAGCCGAGACATAGACCCCCTAGCCGCTTTCACCAACGACTATCTGCCCAAGTAGCGCGCCAATCTTACAGTCCATGGGGCCCACCGGGCTGGGCTGCTGGGTGCCACTACCTACCCGGCAGCCCGGCCCTGCCATCTCCCGTATCCTCCTTCCCCCTTTCATAGCTACCACTGTCGCCAAAAATACTACAGTAACTTGACAAAACCTCGAGATACGCTATAGTTCACTTTCAGTGAAAGGCCTAGCCTCCTGGGCCTCCACGTGCCAGATGCTTCGCCTGTAACGGCAGCCTGGACCTTGGAAGATAGCTCGGGAGGTAACCATGAAAGCCGCCCCCCCTGGCAGTCGCCTTGGCCCTGGCCCTCTCCAG
>DAOUBH010000012.1:0-19397 GCA_034432775.1 Chloroflexota bacterium | reverse complement strand
CGAGCCGGGAATGGCGGCAACGCCCACTTAGGTCCCGCCGGCGATTCAGTCGCCGCGGGCAGTAGCGGTGGTACAGGCCGACGCCGGGGCGGTCACGGCGGCAGCACAACGTCGGGCCCAGGAGGTAACGGCGGCAACGCTGTTTCGGGCAACGGGGGCAGCTCCACGTCCGCGGACGCGCGTCATTCTTCTGCCGTCAGCGGCGCCGGCGGTTCTGGAACGAGCCGGGGTGGCAAGGGGGGAAACGCTAAAGCAGGCAACGGGGGCAGCTCTGGCTCGAGCGGGGCAGGCTATTCGGAAGCACGGGGCGGTCGCGGCGGCGACGCCTCGGCAGGCCCTGCAGGCAAGGGCGGGAACGCCATCTCCGGCAACGGCGGCACCACCTTCGGCGCAGGTCGTAACGGCGGGTACAGCTCGGCCTATGGCGGAAGTGGTGGCAATGGCACTGGTTCAGGTGCCATGGGAGGCCATGGCGGCCACGCCATTTCGGGCACTGGCGGAAACGCCGGCAACGGATACCTCAACAAGGGCGGCAATGGCAGCTTTAGCCAAGCCCAGGGCGGAAAGGGCGGTGATGGCGGCACCGGAGCTCGAGGCGGCGACGGAGGTAACGCCGCTTCTGGGAGTGGCGGCAGCGGTGGGGAGAGGTTTAGGCAAAAACGGCGGGAAAGGAGGCTTTAGCCTAGCCCAGGACGGCGACGGCGGCATCGGAAACGGTGTTCCAGGAGGCAAGGGTGGCAGCTCCACTTCGGGCAATGGGGCGAAGGAGGCAGGGGCGGCGAGCCTCTCGATATGACGCCAGGCAACCGAGGACAGGACGGCACCACCTCTGCCATAGGCGGTGCGGGTGGAAACTCCAGCTCAGCAAGGGGAGGAAACGGAGGCAACACTACCTCCGGCAGAGGCAGCAAGGGAGGCACTGGCAGCAGAGCCTTTGAGGGTGCCAGCGGCTCGGGTGGAACAGGTGGATACAGCTCCGCATCAGCCGGTAACGGCGGCAACGGTGTCCGCGGAGGCAACGGAGGCAGCGCTATCTCGGGCAACGAAGGGAACGGAGGCAGCGGAGGCGACGGTCCTCCAGAGGGTGCTGGCGGTGCTGGCGGAGACGGGAACTATAGCATGGCCGTGGGAGGCCAAGGTGGCAGCGGCAACGGTGCCCAAGGAGGCAATGGAGGCAACGCTATCTCCGGCCATGGAGGCGACGGAGGCAACGGAGGCTGCGGCGCAACACCGGGTAGCAGTGGCGGGCCTGGCACATCTACTGCCCTACCAGGCCCAGGTAGTAATGGCAGTCCCAACGGCACCACAGGCACATTCCGTGACGGCGATTCTGGAGAGCGGCGGGAAAACGGAGGCTCGTGCTGAGCCGGGAACATAGCCGCGGAGGTACCTGTTGGCAGTGAGCTGGTCCCAGCGAGTTCCCCTCAGCTGGTACCGGCGCCGGCAATGCATCTGCAGGCTACGTGGTCGCAGGTATCCTCATATAGTTAGAGACCTATAGCCGTCTATCGGCTGTGCTCTGCCTCCAGCACCCTATCTCCATGGCCAGTTAAGCCCGAACTTGGGCGTGGCCCTTTGTACCATGGCCTGCAAAGCTGGTACAATTTGAAACTGGCATGCAGCCTGTATTGACGTTCTTACTGTAGCGGGGAAGCCCCAAACCCTTTCTCTCGGGAAAAGATGCCGAAATGCGGTTCTGTCTAAGCCGAGACCTGCTGCAAAGGTTCCCTCACACCGTCGTGGGAGTTGTGACGAGTTGGGGAGCCGATAACTCTGGTCACGACCCTGAACTGGCCAGCATGCTCCACCACGCCTCCGCCGAGCTCAGACGTACCCTGGACCTTAAGCAGTTGGAACACCATCCATCTATCCAGGTATGGCGAAAAGTCTTCGCAGCTATGGGGGCCAGCCGGTATCAGAGTTCTGTAGAAGCTTTGGCCCGGCGCGTGCTCCGAGGCGAAGACATACCTCACCGCAACAAGGCCGTAGACATAGCCAACTACATCTCCCTCAAGTACCTCCTACCTATAGGTTGTCACGACCTTGACCGCCTTGAGGGGGACCTCCAGGTGCGCCTCAGCACGGAGGGGGATCGCTTCACCCCCCTTAACACCAGCAAAACTGAGGCCGTCCCGCCCGGCGAGATAGTCTATGCCGACGCCCAAGAGGTGCGCACCCGGAGATGGGTATGGCGCCAGGGAGACAGAGCCAAGGTCACAGAGGCCTCCCGACACATATTCTTCCCCATCGATGGCTTCAGAGGCATCAACGACGAGATGGTGCGCCAGGCGGTGGGAGAGCTGGCTCTACTGGTCCGTCGTCACCTAGGCGGCACAGTGCAGACCTCTTTCGTGAGCGCCGACAATCCCTGCGTGGAGCTGACCGCTCCCTTGGCCCACAAGGTAGACCTGCACCGGCTCTTGGAACGCGGGGTAAGCGAAATCATCCCTAGAGACGAGCTGGAACGCCGACTGCAGTCAGGCGACCAGCTGCGCATCTATTACGGCGTGGACCCTACCAGTCCTCAGATCCACCTGGGCCACGCCGTCTGCCTGCGCAAACTGCGGCAATTTCAGGACCTCGGCCACAAAGTGATCCTACTTATCGGCGATTTCACCGGCAGGATCGGCGACCCCACCGACAGATCGGCAACTAGGGTACAACTCACCCACGAGCAGGTGCTGGAAAACGCTCGCACCTACCGAGAGCAAGCCGCAAAGATCCTTGACTTCGAGTCTGCAACCAACCCCGTCGAAATAAGGTACAACGGCGAATGGTGGGACAACATGACGGCCCGACATATGATCGAGCTGGCTGCCTACTTCACCGTCCAACAGATGCTCGACCGCGACATGTTCCAACGCCGTCTCGCAGAGAATCGGCCCATCGGCCTCCATGAGTTCCTCTATCCCCTCTTGCAGGGATACGACTCTGTGGCTATGGACGTGGACGCCGAATTGGGCGGCACTGACCAAACCTTCAACATGCTGGCGGGCCGTACCCTCATGCGTGCACTGCGTGGCAAGGAGAAGATCGTCATATCATGTCCCCTCCTCGAGGGCACCGATGGCCGCAAGATGAGCAAGACTTACGACAACATCATAGCCGTCAACGATCCTCCCGAGGAGATGTACGGCCGCCTCATGTCCCTCAGAGACAACCTGATAGTGCGCTACTTCGAGCTCTGCACCGACATCCCCGATGACGAGCTCCGCCGAATCGAAGACGATCTGGCCAACAGCCGCGTGAATCCCATGGAGGTCAAGAAGCGGCTGGCCCGGGAGATCGTGACCATCTACCACGGCCCAGAAGCAGCCAAGAAAGCAGAGGCCCACTTCGAGCGAGTATTCCAGAAGCGCCAGCTACCCGAAGAGATCCCCGTTATGGAGGTGCAGCCCTCGGAGAGCCGTAGCCTGGTGGAACTGTTGGTAGAGACAGGTCTAGCCTCCAGTAAGAGCGAGGCCCGACGGCTCATCCAGCAGGGCGGCGTGTCGGTGGACGGGCAGAAGATAACGGATATCTATGCCGAGGTGCCCCTCAGGGACGGCCTGGTCCTCAGGGCAGGCAAGCGAAGGTTTCTACGCATAGCACTACCCGCCGGTTGAGCAGCATCAGTCGACAACCTCCAGAGATACACGGCCAGCTTTGGGCAGCACCTCAGCTCTCACCTCATCGCCCCTCCTCGAGACCATAAGGTCGAAAAGGGCGTCCCCCAGCCTGAGATTGCGTATCCTCACGCCCCCGATCCACACCGGCAGCTCCCGCCTGATCCTCACAACGCCGCCAAAGGCATCGCCCTCGAGCCCCAGTAACGCCTGAAGCATCAGGATAGGAGCAGCGGCCGCCCAGGCCTGAGGAGAGCAGGCACTGGGATAGCTGGCCGGCACCGAATAGTATCGAAGGTCGCGGGCAAAACCACAGTACAGTTCGGGAAGCCTGAAATAACGAAAACGGTAAGCAGCCTGATATACCTGCCAGGCGATCTCAGACGCCTCCTCAAAGAAGCCCATTCGGCAAAGCCCCAGCACGATCAGACTGTTGTCGTGGGGCCATATGCTCCCATTGTGATAGCTCATGGGATTGAAATGGGGCATGCGAAAGCTGAGGGTACGTATACCCCAACCGGAACAAAGGTCAGGCTCCATGAGGCGCTTTACCATGTGCTTCGCCCTATCGTCGTCTACCACCCCTGTGAACAGACATTGGGCAGGGTTGCTGGCTATGGAGGCCACAGGTCTCTTCCGGCCGTCCAGGGCCATGGCAAAGTACCCCTCTTCCTCCAACCAGAAATCCCGGTTGAAACGCCTCTTTAGCTCCAAAGCAGCAGCCTCCTGCTTCCGCGCCTCATCCACCATGCCCATTTTCCGGAAGACCTCGGCCATACCCATTCTTGCAGCATAGACGTAGCCCTGGACTTCCGCCAACGCTATAGGATGGACCGGATCCGTACCATCGGCGTGAAGCACCGCATGGCGAGAATCCTTCCAGCCCTGGTGGAACAACCCTCTCCCTTCTTCCCCCTGATACTCCACGAAGCCGTCACCGTCCCTGTCGCCGTACTCATCGATCCAACGCAGGGCTAGCTTGGCAGCGGGCAACAGCTCCTCCATGAATCGCCTATCGGCCGTCCATCGCAGTACCTCGGCAAAGAGCAACAGGAAGAGAGGCGTGGCATCCACCGACCCGTAGTAGGGGGAGTGGGGGACCTCCCCCAAACGGGCCATCTCGCCAATCCGCAGTTCGTGGAGGATCTTCCCAGGCTCCTCTTGCCTCCAGGTATCTACCTCCTGACCTTGGTAACTCGCCAGAAACCTCAAAGTGCCTGCAGCTATTCCAGGGTTCAGCATAAGGGTCTGCAACGAGGTGATAAGGGCATCCCGACCGAAGGGAGCAGCAAACCAGGGCACGCCAGCCACAGGCAGAGGCCCCGTAGGAAACTCCTTTATCAAAAACCGCAGGTCCAATACCCCCCGGCGTAGCACCTTGTCGAACAGCTCGTCCTCGGTGTCGAAGCTGGCGCACTTCTCGGACCAGGTGTCATATGAGCCCCTTACACGTACCACTTCGGCATCGAAGCCACCTGAGGCCTGGGGAGTGTCCTCACTGGGGGTCAGATGGAGAGTTATGGCCAGGGGTTGGTGTGGCTGAAGGACCACTGTATAGTTCACCGCCACTGTAGGCGGATAGTGTACCTCCATCATGCGGGGGTATAGACCCTCGGGCTCCACAGCACCTGGCACCAGCTCTACTTCGGGTTCGGCCCTGACCACCTCCACGCTCTGGGGAGGCTGGTCGAAATTTATGGCCAGACTGCGCAGCAGCCCGTCGCGTCCCATGTATCGGAGTACTACAACTCCGCCTTCGACGGCGGGAGGCAGCAACTGCCCACGACGACCCTTAGCGTACCCCCGGACATCGAAGATATCCCGGAAGTCGCCGCCGAAGGTGAGTTTGAGGGACAGCCTCAGCGGCTCACGGTTGTAGTTCATGAGGCCGATGCGCTCGTGCACGCCGCTGTCCACAAACCGGTTCCGGCGGATGGAAAGGGTCTGAGGCAGCACATGAGTTCCGTCGGCCAGCACCATGGCCGGATTGGCGCACTGGATGTTGGCCATGTAGTTGTGCTCCGCCGACGAGCTGAGCACTACAGGGCGATAGCCGTTGACTTCCAATCGGAACAGGTTCAAGAACCGGGTGTCTCGGTAGAAGACACCCAGCCCGCTGACTTCGGGCAATATATCGCCATCTTCGAGGCTGACCACAAAGATGTCGTCTTCGCGGAGAACCAGCCGAAATCCGTCAGGCACTCGGAAGGCTCACCTCTTACAGTCCCACCGCGCCTCGAACTCAGCGGCAGTAACAGCCATGTCGTGGTACAGACACAGAACCCTCCCGAAGATATCTCTTCGGAAAGACCAGGCCAGATGCAGATACCGCCGGTCAGTAAAGGGATTTGGACCGTAGTGGTCGCCCCAGTGGAACCCAACGTAGCGGAAACCGCTCTTCTCGTAACAACGTCTGGCTCGAAGGTTGTAGGCAGCCACGTCCAGGTACATGCGCTTAAAGCCCATCTCCTTGAAGTAATAACCGAGAAAGGCCACCAGAGTGTCGGTACCATAGCCACGGCCCACGATCTCAGGGCTAAAGGTTATGCCCAGCACCGAACTACCGACTACCGCGTCGATCTTCCGCAGGCTGAACCACCCTATCATCCGCCCGTTTTCGTCGTCTACAGCGTACATCCAGTAGTCGGCCCGGTTTGCCCTGTCCAGGTACCAGAGATCCCTCTCCCTGGCGCCCATCAGCACCGGCTCCTGAGCTGCATAGAGAGGATCATCGTGATAGGGCCATGACTGCCAGGCATCTACATCCGACCTTTGAAAAGGACGCACACTAACCTTGGCGCCACGACAGAGGACCTTCCGCTCCACCCTCATTCGTCTGCTCCTCAAGGGAGGATACAACTACTGCCTCCCAAGGTCAAGCGTATCACCAGAGCCTGCCTTACAGCGAAGATGGAATGTGATGTCGAGCCCCTCACCCCAGCACAGTTACCAGCGCTATGCTCCCCCACACGGTTTAATCAGCCCATATTAGCCCCTTTTCAGCCTCAGGTAACAACCCTCTGCCCCATGAGGCCACCTTCGCGTCCAGTGGCTCCCTCGTACCGTCAGCCTGGCTTGACGGTGGCGGATCTACCGAAGACCCTGGCGCACCCCCCTTCGGGATGGGGCCTGTACGCCCGCAAGCTGCCCAAAGACCTTGACAGAACAGATGTTCGGTAATATCATCTGTTCAGTCAAGGTGGAGGCCTGACCGATGTCACCAGATGGCAAGCGTCGCTCGCCCGACAGGCGCGCGCACATATTGCGTTTCATCCAACGTTACACCGATCTACACGGTCGACCGCCCACGATCCGGGAGATACAGCTAGGCCTGGGGATCTCGTCGACTTCCATTGTCGATCACCATGTCCGGGCCCTCGAACGCGAAGGGGCGATTCGCAGACAGAGGGGTATATCCCGGGGCATTGGGCTAGTCCACCAGGGCAGAGAAGACATACTAGTCCAAGTGCCGTTGGCAGGGGAGATAGCTGCCGGAACACCTATCTCTGTGCCAGATGACGCCTTTTCCGGCAACCTAGCCGAGACGATAGCCCTAGATGCCACTCTTGTACCCAAGGGAACCTCGGACCTCTTTGCCCTAAAAGTGAAGGGCCGTTCCATGATAGACGCCCTTATCGACGATGGGGACATCGTTATTCTGCGACGGCAGTCCATCGCCGAAAACGGCGACATGGTAGCAGTGTGGCTCCGATCTGAGGGCGAGACCACCCTCAAGCGCATCTACAAGGAGGGCAGAAAGGTCAGGCTTCAGCCCGCCAACAGCTCCATGGACCCCATCTACACCGATGCCGACAACGTCGAGATTCAGGGGAAAGTTGTGGCAGTCATTCGAAAGCTATAGCGCCGGGTGCAACGATTTCCAAGGCATGGTGAATCATCCCCTTTGAACCGGGCAGAGAATCGCCACAAAGCCTACCGTTTTATTGTCCTCATGGGCCTGGTCAGCCTCCTGGCTGACATCACCTATGAGGGCGCACGCTCAGGTCTCGGCCAGTACCTACGGCTACTGGGAGCCAGTGCGGCCGTTGTAGGCATAGTATCGGGCCTCGGCGAAGTGGCAGGCTACGCCCTCCGGCCGCCTGCCGGCTATGCCGCCGATCGCACCCGTGCTTACTGGCCCATGACCTTCGTGGGATACCTGTTGAACTTAGCGGCTGTGCCCCTGCTGTCCCTGGCTGGAAACTGGCAGTGGGCCACGGGCCTCGCCATCGCTGAGAGATTGGGCAAAGGTCTTCGCACCCCCTCCAGGGATGCCATGCTCTCCCACGCTGCCCATGCTGTAGGGAGGGGATGGGGCTTCGCAATCCATGAAGCCCTCGACCAGATCGGTGCTGTGGCTGGTCCACTGCTTGTGGCCGGCGTCCTCTTCGCCAGTGACAGCTACAGGTTAGGGTTCGCCGCCCTGGCAGTCCCTGCCGCTTTGGCTATGGCCCTTCTCACTACAGCCAGACTGCTCTATCCTACCACCCACCATATGGAGGAGCAGGTCGCAACTGTGGAGAAAGGCATCCTCCGCAGAGGCCTACCTTCTACGTTTATCCTGTACACCGCCTTTATCGCCTTCACCATGTTCGGCTTCGTCCACTTCCAGTTGGTGGCTTATCACCTCAGCTTTAAGGGAGTCTTGCCTGATGTCCAGATACCCCTGTTCTACGCCGTGGCCATGGCCATCGATGCCCTGGCCGCCCTGGCCATAGGTAGAGTGTTCGACCGAATGGGCCTGGCGACCCTGTGGACAGTGCCCATACTCTCACTGCCCGTACCTTTCTTGGCCTTCTCCCTGCAACCATACCTGGTCTTCGTGGCCATGATCCTGTGGGGCACAGTGGTAGGACTTCAAGAAACCGTGCTCAGGGCAGCTGTAGGAGTTTTAGTCCCGGTAGAACGACGCGGCACAGCCTTTGGGGTCTTCAACGCCGCCTATGGGCTAGCCTGGTTTGCAGGAAGTGCAATTATGGGCGTGTTATATAGCTTTTCGATGCCCCTGTTGCTCACGCTGGCAGCCCTCTCCCAGGTGGCAGCCATGATAGTGCTAGTACCCTTGATCAACTCCTGGGGCCATCCTGCAGCTAATTGAGCTTAGCTCGAAGGTTACGGATGGCCCTCACTGCCGGCATGTACGAGGGATCCTCCTCCAGTGCCCGCCTATACTGGTGTATAGCCTCGTCCCAAAGGCCCAAAGCCTCGTGGGCCCTACCCAAATTCATATGCGGAAAAGCCCGGTTCTCGTAGCGAGGCGCATCCATGGCCTGCTCAAGCCAGGGGATCGCGTCGTCAATCCTTCCCAACTCCAACAAGTAGGCCCCGATGTCGTTGTACGGATTGCCGAAATCCGGGTCTATCTCTATGGCCTTGAGGCATTGCTGAATAGCCTCCTCCAAGAGGCCTAGACGGCTATAGGCCCATCCCAAAAAAGTGTGAGCTTCGGCGGTGGGGACAATCTCCAGCGACTTCCGATAGAGGGCAATGGCGCCGATCAGGTCGCCCTCAAGCTGCAACTGATACGCCTTTTCGAACCACCGCATCGCTTCGGCCTTTAGATCGTAACTCACCATTACCCTCCGATCGCCATTTTAGCAGACCCGACGGCTACCTTGTCGATGACGCTAGCTGGCGCCGCGCAATTAGCACCGCCACAGCCACTGCCATAGGCAACCATCCAAGCACGCCCAGCACAAGGCCTCCGTAGGCAGTGTCGACCTCCGGCATCAGGACCAACGGAACGCCAGCCAAGGCATTGATGGTTCCATGGGCTAGGGCCGCGGGGAATACACTCCCCGATCGCAGCCTCAACCAACCCAAAAGTGTCCCCAACAGCCCACTACCTACCACCATGATCAGTACACCGCTGATTGGGTGCCGAGGAAAATTGTAGCCCTGGAGCACTAAAGGTGCATGCCACAGGCCCCAGATAGCACCCGAAACGACGCAGGCCTGCAGTTCTCCCAAAAACAACAGTTTGGGCAGAAGGTAGCCCCTCCAACCCAACTCCTCGCCGAAGGCAGGCAAAGAATTGAAGATCGGGGCAACTATAACTGCGCCAACAACCAGCAGCGGCCAAGGGACGGGCACCTGTCGGAGAATCGACATCACGGCCGAAGGGTCCAGAAGTTGTGGCCAAAGCAACCAGGTAGCCACGGCCGTAGCTCCCACAAGAATCACCACTAGCGCCCATGCGAGGGGATAGTAGATGAGGCGACCTGCCCGCAGGCCCGAATCCTCCCAACCTTCGCCAGTAACCCTCCGCGCCAATACAGCTGCCAGAGCAGGAGTAAACATCACCAAGACCAACACGGGCAGTGCCAGGGGCCGCGTCGGACCTCCCAAAAGAGCTATCACGCCCTCCAAAAGCCAGGCTGCACCAAAGGAGGCTATGAGAAAGACCCTAAGCCCCTTGCGTCCTCCTCCTCTACCATACGGCAAAGGGGTTGAAGTCTGTGTCGTAGTCATAATAGTCCTCCCGCTCTCGCCGTTTCAGGTATCCTACTACCAAATAGGTTATGGGTGTGAACACCACCTCCACGCCTACCTTGAAGACGTAATTGGAAAGCCCTACAGAAAGAAGCAGCGCACCCGGAATCTCGCCCAAAAAAGCTACGCACACAAAGATCAGGGTATCGACAGCCTCTCCTACCAGCGTCGAACCTATGGTGCGCGTCCAGAGCCACCGCCCTCGCGTGAATATTTTCAGTTTGGCTAGTACCACGGAGTTGGAAAACTCGCCTGCCCAGTAACCCAGCAAGCTTGCCAGGGCGATCCGCGGTGTCAACCCCAGTATCGCTTGGTAGGCCGCTTGATTTTCCCAGCCTGGCGCAGGCGGCAGCACACCCACTATGTAGAAGACCACTACCATTAAGGCAAGGGACACAAAGCCTGTCCAAATCACCACACGACTGCGCCTGTAGCCATAAACCTCCGTCAAAATGTCGCCGAAGATGTAGCTTATAGGGAAAAGTATGGTACCGCCATCAAAGGTGAAAGGACCTAACAGGAGAATCTTTGTGGACGCCACATTGGAAATGATGAGCACTGCGACGAAGAGGCCAGCTACCACGGGCAACAGCTTCAATTCCCGACGGAAAGGCGTTTCTGTATAATTCCTTACAGCCTTAGGGGCATCCACCGCAGGGAGGTCCTGATATGCTCCTTTCCGACAGTAGAATACTCGAAGAGCTCGAAAAGGGAAACATAATAATAGAGCCCTTTGACCCCAGGCAGCTGGGTACTAACTCCTACGATGTGCGCCTGGGTAGCTGGTATTTTGAACCCAATCGCAACATGCTGGCAGTGGATTTTACCAAGCCTGAGGACGTCCGCGCCTTCTGGGGCGAGCCTATCTATGCTAGGGACGGGTATATCCGCATCAGACCGGGAGATACCATTCTCGCCCACACCCTAGAAGTGATCGGCGGACACAACGGTTTCACCAGCTCTATGCGCGCCCGTAGCAGCATCGGTAGAGCCGCTCTTTCTGTGTGCAAGTGCGCCGGCGTCGGCGATGTCGGCTACATAGCCCGATGGACCATGGAGATCACCAATCACAGCCACGCCACCATCTACCTGCCCGTGGGCATCCGCATAGCCCAGATCCTGTTCTACGAGGTAGGGCCAACCCTCAAGGATTACCGAGGCAAATATGGTAAGCGGGCCGATTGGACACCCTACGACATGCTCCCCAAACTCTACAACGACTGGGATCTGGAAGCCTTGGGCCCCAACTTCGACCCAGAAGCGTATCCGACCGTGGGCATCGCCAAGCGGTAGCCTGCTAAGGATATATGCCCCTTACCTTCGTGGCATGAGCCACACGACTCACTGCCAAAATGTAGGCAGCCATCCGCAAATCTACCTTCCGTTCCCGGTGAACCTTCAGGACCTCTTGGAAGGCGTTGAGCATGATGTGCTCCAGCTTCTTATTGACCTCCGCCTCGCCCCAGAAGAAGGACTGTAGGTCCTGCACCCATTCGAAGTAAGAGACAGTCACCCCTCCAGCATTGGCCAGAATGTCTGGAACCACAAGGATGCCACGGTCCCGCAATACAGAGTCGGCTTCGGGCGTAGTGGGACCGTTGGCACCTTCGACTACGATGCGGGCTCGAATCCTCGGTGCATTCTCAGCTGTGATGACGTTCTCCAGGGCCGCGGGTACCAGTAGATCGACAGCCAGCTCCAGCAACTCCTGGTTGGAGACAAAATCGGTCCCCGGAAACCCAACAACGGTGCCAGCCTCCGCCACATGACGCGACAAGGCAGGAATGTCAAGCCCCCTGGCGTTGTAGACCCCGCCGTTGACATCGCTGACAGCCACTACCCTAGCACCCTTCTCATGGAAGATGCGGGCGGCAGTACCGCCAACGTTTCCAAAGCCCTGTACGGCAACAGTAGCACCCTCCAAGTCGAGGCCCTTATAGCGAGCTGCCTCCCTGGCTACGATCACCACACCTCGGCCGGTAGCCTCCAATCGGCCCTCCGAACCACCTATGCTCAGAGGTTTACCAGTCACTACTGCAGGCACCGAGTAGCCCACATGCATGCTGTAGGTATCCATCATCCAGGCCATGACCTGGGGGTTGGTGTTCACGTCCGGCGCAGGAATGTCGCGCTTCGGCCCTATCAGAACAGAGATCTCGGTGGTGTAACGCCTGGTGAGTCGTTCCAACTCTCCAGGAGAAAGTCCTTTGGGGTCCACAGTTACGCCGCCCTTAGCACCACCGAACGGCACTCTGACCACAGCACACTTCCATGTCATCCACATGGCCAGTGCTCGCACTTCGTCCAAGGATACTTCCGGATGATAACGAATGCCGCCCTTGGCAGGCCCCCTCGCCAAGTTGTGTTGGACCCTATAGCCAGTAAACACCCGCACAGAACCGTCATCCATTCGCACAGGGAACTGGACCGCCAGTTCCCGCTTCATAGCGCCCAGTATGCGCCTCAGGCCATCATCCAGGTTCAGGTAATCGGCCGCCAGATTCAGCTGCTGTAAAGCCATCTGGTAGGGATTAACAGCGTCCGATGCTGGGTCCACTATTCAACCTCCCTCCCCGAGTCGCTCGCGTGCAACGGCTGCGGAACCTCGTGGGTGCTGCTTCCTCCAGAGATCTGTTAGCCTGACGGCACCAGCGCATCTAGAACATCCGGGAGACTCACCATATCCGGCAGTTCTGCATCCACTCCCAGGGAAGTCCTCTCACCGAGTCTGTTGATCCATACGATACGCAGTCCCCTCTCAACACAGGGCGTCACATCGTGGAACAGGCTCTGCGCCACATGCACATGGCGCAGCCTGTCAGCGCCGGAGATTCGAAAGAAGACGTTCCAGTGGCCAGGAGCAGGCTTGTAAGAGCCGGCCTCAGCTGCCGTGATTCTCAGGTCCGCGCTTATACCAATCTGGCGTTCCGATGCCGCTAGTAGGTCGGGATCTGTATTCGATAAAATAGCCAGCTTCCACCCTCTCCTGCGCAACTCCGCCAACGTGCTCCGCACCTCGGGGAAAGCTGGCCACTGGGGCAGAGACTGGGCAAGGACATAGCGGCGTCCTAGGGGGAGAGGCAGACCAAGCCTCGCAGCTATCTCCTCGGTGCATCTGGCCATGACCTCTTTATAGGCCAAGGCACCTTCCCGCTGGATCCGCGGTTCAATCTCGTGATACAGCTTCAAAAGCTCGTCCCGCGGAACCTCGGGCCACAGACGCCCGAGAGCACCACCGATGCCTCCTTCCCAGTCTATAAGGGTCCCATAGCAGTCAAAGGTAGCCCACCTTTCAGCCATAGGAAACTGTCGTCCTCGTCTGCATGGCAATGCCCCTTATTATATCTTCCCGGCGTTGTCCTAATCCCAAAAGCTGTGGTAACCTTACTTGAGCAGCCCTTGCCTGGGAGAACCGCTGTGACGACATTAGAGGCCAAGGAGGCAAACCTCAGAAAGATACTTACCGACATGGCCAGCGTCTTGGTGGCCTACTCCGGAGGAGTGGACAGCACATACCTCCTGGCCGTGGCCCATAAGGTACTGGGGAACAAGGCCCAGGGGGTAATTGCTGCCTCGCCCACCTTCCCCCAAGAGGAGTTCGACGAGGCCCTGGAAGTGGCCAGGCGTTTCTCGTTGCCCGTAACTTCCATATGGATCGACGAGTTCGAGGACGAAAACTTCGTATCCAACCCCACCAACCGTTGCTACCACTGCAAATCCGGGCTTTTCAGCAGGCTTGTACCCTTGGCAAGAGAGAAGGGCCTGTCATGGGTGGCAGATGGCTTCAACGCTGACGATGTGGGCGATTACCGGCCTGGTTTTCAGGCAGCCATGGAGGCCGGGGTACGCCACCCGCTCCTGGAAGCTGGTCTTACCAAGGCCGATATCCGCGAACTTTCCAGAAGGGCAGGCCTGCCAACATGGGACAAACCGTCCTTTGCCTGTCTCTCGTCCCGTATACCCTACGGCACCCGCATAACCCCCGAGGCCATAGCCCGGATCAATGCCGCCGAAAGGTTCCTCAGGGGCCTGGGCTTCCGTCAGGTAAGGGTACGACACCACGACCACATGGCCCGGATCGAGGTCGAGCCGGAAGAGATGCCAAGGCTTGCCGATCCCTCCTTGGCCCGTCAGGTGGTATCCAAGCTAAGAGAGATCGGGTATATCTATGTCACCCTCGATCTGGCAGGTTACCGATCTGGAAGCATGAACGCCCTACTACAAGTAACACACAGAGCATCGCAGTGACCATGGAGACCTTCGTTTTACCCCGCAACATCTACGATCAGATTATCGCCCATGCCCTGGAGGGATACCCCGAGGGCACCCGCGGCGAAGAGGTGTGCGGGATTGTAGCTGGCAGAAACGGCAGGGCCGAGGCCATCTATCGGGCAGTCAACGCCGCCGAGAACCGTGCAGTCCGCTACGAAGTCGATCCCAGGGACCTGCTGCGCATCTTCCAAGACATGGATGCCAGAGGCCTACGGCTTGTAGCTATATACCACTCCCATCCGCGTACAGAGGCCTATCCGTCGCCGACGGACAGAGAGCTGGCCTTCTACCCAGAGGCCTATTATCTGATCGTTACCCTGAAGGACAGAAACCATCCCAGGATGCGCGCCTTCCGTATCGTCGACGGTAAAGCCACGGAAGTGGAGATACACGTAGAGGGTTAAGGCGCCTAGGGCTACCGGGGCGCTTTCCCGATCCTCTTCTCTGCCCACAGAGCAGCGCCCACCAGTCCGGCATCGTCGCCTAGCTCGGCCCTCCGTATCGGAACGTGGGCATAGCGCTCGTGAAGGGCACGACGGTGTATCTCTTCCTGAGCGGGCGCCAATAGGAGCTCTCCCGCCGCCATGACACCCCCTCCCAGGATGACCACATCCGGGTTAAGTACGTGGATCAGGCTTATAAGACCGATTCCCAAGTAGCAACCAGCTCTCCTGAAGATACCTTGAGCCACCACATCGCCTTTGAGGGCTGCAGCCGCCACCATTTCCGCCGTCACAGGCCGGCCCCCTTCGGCCTCTAACTGGGCTAATATGGTCGGAACTCCCTTGTCGATAAAGGACCTGGCCATGCGAGCAATGGCAGTTCCCGAGGCCATAGCTTCCAAGCAACCACGGCCACCGCATCCGCAGAGTTCCCCATTGACATCTACCACTATGTGGCCCACCTCGCCAGCCATGCCGACATCGGTCCTCACAAGCTGGCCATCGACTATGATCCCACCACCAATGCCCGTACTAATGGTGAGATAGAGCATGTGACGCCGTCGCTGCCCCGCCCCGTAGCGATGCTCGGCAAGGGCCGCGGCATCGGCATCGTTAATGAGAAAGGTGCGGAGGCCCAACCCTTCTGAAAGAATCTCGGTTACGGGCTCCTCCCTAAATCCCGGCAGGTTCGGAGCCTCGAAGATGACCCCTCTGGCCGGATCCAAGGGGCCAGGAGCCGCAACGCCCAGAGCTGCCACCGGTATAGGGTTGGCCAGGGTCACTTCCCGGGCCAGTTCCAACATGCGTTCCACTACAGCCTGCGGACCATTCCAGGCACAGGTGGCCGTGGACCTTCGGGCCAGCACCCTCGGCCCCTCTACTATAGCGGCCCTTAAGTTGGTCGCACCTAGGTCGATGGCAAGAAACGCTGCCACGGCAACGTCACCTGAAGAACCTGAAGCGCAGAAGCGTCAGCATAACGGTGAAGGCATCCCTCCACGTGATCTTCTTCCCTTCCCAATATTCCCGACCAGAGTAACTGATGGGAACCTCATATATCCTATGACCCTGCCTGAGAATCTTGGCTGTGATCTCGGGATCTATGCCCCAACGGTTCGACTTTATAGTCAACGATCTAGCAATGTCGGCGGTGAACATCTTGTAGCAAGTCTCCATATCGGTCAGGGTACTGTCGAACAGGATATTGGTCAGTAAGGTCAGAAACTTGTTCCCCAAGGCATGCCAGAAGTACATAGCCTTGTGCTCTCCCAGAAATCGGGAGCCGTAGACTGCCTTGGCCCTGCCCTCAAGTATGGGCCGCAGCATGCGCACCCAGTCGCGCGGATCGTACTCCAGGTCGGCATCCTGGATCACCACTACGTCGCCAGTCACCAAAGATAGCCCCGTGCGCACAGCGGCACCCTTACCTTGATTACGGGAATGGTAGGCTATCTTAACGTCTGGATCGTTTTCCAACTGCTGAAGGATCTCCCTGGTGCCATCGGTGGAAGAATCGTCCACTATGATGATCTCTTTGGGGATCTCCACCGCCCGCACCTGGCGAACGATATCAGCTATGGTCTTGACCTCGTTGTACACGGGGATTATCACCGAAAGCCTGAACCCATCGGGAAGAGTCAATTGAACGATGGCTTATGCCTCCCTTTGGATATTCAACAGAGTATATCGCCTGGCAACCATCACAGCGGCAGCAATGAGTCCGGCCAGTGAAACAACGGTCGCCACCGTGGACAGAGGCTCAGGCAGACCTACCTGGTAGTACCGTCCCACCCTCAGCAGGGTGGGCCCCTCAGCTATTAAGCGGTTGAAGTGGGCCAATACAGGCGACATCCACGGATAGAAGATATACAGCCATTCTCGCTGGGGATCGTCCTGCACCACCGAGGCTATGTAGTCGTTGAAGTCCACAAGTACACCTAGGAGCTGTACGCCCGCTCCCAAGATAGCCAGAGCGGCCGCACCGGCCTGCAACCCCAACCGCGACCAGGGCATAGCCCCCAGTGCCAGCAGGGCGAAGGGTATGGCAGGCACCATAAACCTCGGTCCCCAGCACCAACCGCCATACCAGGCCCACCACCCTGCATAGTAAAGCAGCGTCACACCAACCACAGATACAGCCAGCAGCGCCTCGGCCCCCACTTTGCGCACGAACCTTCCGACACCCCAGGCACTGAGCACTAGGGGCGGCGAGTAGAGGAAGACGCTTTTCCCAGAGCTAAAAAGCAGGCCGTAGAGACCAACCCACACAGGCGTGGTGAAAGCCTCTCCACTGTAGCCGTTGTCCCAGGGGCTGCCGAACCTAGCATAGTTATGCCACAGTACCACGGCCCCAGCTGCAGCCAGCGGAACTCCCAGAAAAACAGCATCCCAGAACCGTTGCAGCCCCTGGGCTCTCCACGCGAAGAGCAGATACCCGAGGAAAAGCGGCAGAAGCACTACCCCCGATACTTTCACCAGGACCGAGTATCCCAGGGCAGCACCGGCCATCAGCAGCCATCCCGGGCCATGATCCCGCCTGTACCTTACTGCACCATAGAAGGCCACCAGGAGGCACAGTGTGAACAGCGGTTCGGAGAAGAAGACACCAGCGTATGGCCATACAGCCGTAGAGAGTCCGTAAAGGGCCGAGAGTACAAGACCCATGCTCTCGGATCGAAAGAGCAGCACCACCAGAAGAAAGAAAACTGCCACAGAAGTGGCCGAAGCGACCACATTCAGCTGAGCCACCATGAAGTGCCCTAAACCCATGGCGTCGGCGTTTGGCAACAGTTTGGCCAAAACCCTCCCTGCCCCATAGAAGGGGACTGCCGCCAGCGGGGTACCGATGCTATACTTGCTGTAGTAGCGCCCGTCTCTCCCCGCAACGATCTGTGGCAGACCAGGATTCGGCTCGAGGGCTATCCCTCGCCCGCTGGCCAGTGCCACCGTAGTCTGGAACATCACCTCACCGTCGCTGATGCGGAACTCCCCCGAGTTGGTCAGGAAGTAGAGACAAAAGAAGAACACCCAGATATACACAGCTGTCCAGCCGATGCCCCTTACCATGACACCGACATTGGGCGGGAAATCCCGCCCTCGTCCAAAATTGCCTGCAGGCCGACTTCTTGCCCGGGGCGCGTCGACCTCACCGTGCAGCCTGGTCCCCCTACGAGAGGCGCAATCCACATCAGCCCGTAGTTAAGCCCCTTCAGCGTCAGCTGCCCATAGAGGCGGGAGACGGGCTATTCTCGCCCAACCTTCGCCCCGGGCCACAGCTTCCACCGTCAATCCATCGAAGTAGCGGTCGAGCACGGCGGCACGTTCCTGCGCCAGCGGAGGGACGCAGTAGTCCTCTTCCTCCCATACGGCTTCGCCTCTGGAATCGTCCCACCGTGCCTCCATCAATGCCGCTGTAAGAGCTCTGCCGAAGGGCCGAAGTTGCACAAATTCCTTCCGCCTCAGTCTTCCCTGGAGCTCCGCAAGCAGGTTTTCCTTCGGTCGTGCCCTCACAAGGTAGAAGGCCATGGTGTACCTCCCTTACACTCTACGGATTCTACCGACCCCTAGTGTCCTTTAGAGTGAGCTGCATTCTAACCGCTTGCCCGGCTGGAGCCCGGCACAACGGCCCGAGGGAGCCCCAACATCCCGCCCTAGGGCCTCCGACCTACAGCCACGTGGAAGTTAAAGTTAGTATGCCCTATAATGGGCCACAGACGCAGCCACAAGGCCATGAGCATCTCGGGCCCCCTGGCTGTGGTAATGTCCCCCAGGTCGATGATGTTCTCGCTCTTCCAACCGAACCAGCGCAAGATCTCCGCTACAGAAGCCTTGGCCTGTGGATCGTTGCCCGAGAGAAACACATTGTGATCGCCCGGCACCAAAGAGGGATCTACCATGACCGCGCAGTTCATGGTGTTCAAAGTTTTCACCACCCTACTTTGGGGAAACTGCCTCTGGATGCGCTCGGCGAGGGAATCAGTGTTGCATACCAGTAGAGAAGGCGGCATGCCGTGGGAGAAGTCCAGAGGGTTCGCTACATCCACAAGCACCTTTCCCCTCAGGTTGTGGGCTCCAGCCATACTTAGGGCCTCCAGCGACGCAGCGCCGGCCGTGCAATTGATGATTACCTCCCCAAAGCTGGCTGCATCGGCGAAGCTGCCGTAGGAAGCCCCCTGGCCTGCCCTGGCTGCCCACTCTATGGCTTTGGGATTGTCCCGCGTTCGAGATCCCATGCATACCCGGTGACCCAAAGCCACCAGTTTCGTGCCCAGGGTGCTACCCACCACACCTGTTCCCAATATACCGAAGTCCACGGCAGAGCCCTCCATTCAATTAGGTCGTCCTTGCCTGCAGTATACACAAGTCTCACAGCCAACCCTTATCAGCTTCCCCACTTTCCCTGCCAACGTGTTGACATTCTTTGGAATATGTGATATATAGCTGCGGAAGTGCAGGCCTAGCCTCCTGGGCCTCCACGTGCCAGGTGCTTCGCCTGTAACGGCAGCCTGGACCTTGGAAGATAGCTCGGGAGGTAACCATGAAAGCCGCCCCCCCTGGCAGTCGCCTTGGCCCTGGCCCTCTCCAG
>DAOUBH010000011.1:0-15784 GCA_034432775.1 Chloroflexota bacterium | reverse complement strand
TGGCGCTTCCTCCCGTGCCTACGGTCTGGGTGATCTGGCCGAAGGAGTCGATGACGGCATTGAGGTTCCCGGTCACAGAAACATTGGATGTCACCTTGGCTGGGACAGTGCGACCGACAGGTATATTTATCGGGCCGATAGGGTCTGTGGTGTTTATGTTACCAGCTTCGTCGGCCTGCCAGCCCATTACCTTCATGCCCGTAGCGGGGTTGACCAGATCCCCGTTCAGATCGATGTCGAAGTTGCCATCCCGTGTGAAGTAGCGGACCTGGCCGTTGGCTAAGATAAAGAAACCGTCTCCTTGGATAGCCAGGTCCGTCAGTTTCCCGGTGGACTGGAGGTTGCCTTGGGTGAAGATGGTATCTGTACCGGCCAACACCGACCCCATGCCGATCTGCATGGGGTTTATGCCGCCCAGGTTGGTGGTGGGAGCAGTCGCTCCTCTGATGGTCTGGCTCAAGATGTCTTGAAAGGTAACTCGGTTCTGTTTGAACCCCACGGTATTGACGTTGGCTATGTTGTTTCCTACCACGTCCATGAAGGCCTGATGGTTGCGTAGTCCTGAAACCGCTGAAAACATGGAGCGAAGCATTTTAATTGCCCTCCTTTACTTGGATTATGTCTGAAAGGGGTACCAGCTGGCCGTCGACTTTCACCAAAACGTCTTTCCCCAGGAAGGTTACGCTCTGGACCTTGCCGGTAATCGGCTGTCCTTGGCCTTGTTCTTGGGAGCTAGGGAGTGCTACTACGGTTTTCCCGATTAGGTTGCTTGCCTGACTGAACTGGGCCATGGTGGCGTAGGTCTCAAAGGCTGTGTTCAGTTGCTGCATCTGTTCCAGGACATTGAACTGGGCCATCTGGGCAATGAATTCCTTGTCTTCCATGGGTCGTAGTGGGTCTTGATTGCGGAGCTGGGCGATGAGGAGCTTAAGGAAATCATCCTTGCCGAGAATGCTGCCCTGGGTCTGACTCCTGGCAACCTCTGTAGTGGAGCTAACCTTGGGATCGAAACTGTTAATTGTGGTCATAACTTAACCTCCCCTTGGTCTCATTTCAACGTCATATCCGGATGTCTATGGTGGCTTCGGAGATGACTTCGTCCTCGGCGTCCGAGGTATCGCTGAAGGAGTTTTGGTTTGGGTTCGGTGGCAAAACCGTAGCGGGGTGTCCAGATGGGTCTCGGTGAGTGCCAAAGCCCGAACTCAAACCGGCGGTTTCCGACGAGAGGCTCAGATTCGCTATGTTGAGGCCTCGGGCGGTCAGGGCGTTGTGAAGCTCCCCTATAGAAGCCGCCAGAGCCTGGCGGGCCTCCTTGGTTGCGGTGGACATATCTACCGAGAGGCCATCCGCATTGAGGGAGAGCTTTACCTTAAGTTGGCCGAGCCCGGGCGGTTCAAGGTGTAGCTCGAAGACCGCCCTATCGCCAAGGGCCAACAGGTGAGCCCTGTTGACTATCTGTAGTGCAATATCTCTGAGGTTGATAGCTGGAGCCGTTGGGTCGTTGGTGAGTGGCCCTGGGAGGTCGGGAGTTATGGGTGCTCCCACGCTATGGAAGGAGATGGGCCACTGCGGTCGAGGGTGGCCTCCTGTGTCCTTCATGCTCGGGTGATCACCCGGTGGATGGGGCACCGGCATCAGCGTTGGCCGGTGATCGTCGCCCCCGCTTACTGGTGGTGCGCTCTCCCTGAGTGGAGCTGCCGGAAGGATTTCCTGGGGCCTACGGCTTTGCTCTGGCCGTTCCTGCCAAAGGGCAGCAGCCCTCTCGAGTCCCTGGGGTAGGGCTGTAGTCTGCGGGGGGAACTTCTCATTGGGGGTCGAAGGCGGCTTGGCAAGCTGGTGGCCGAAGGGGCGGTCTGGCACTGTGGGTGCCCCCGCCGATGGGTTGCCCCCTGCTTTCAGAACTCCCAAGTGCGGTTCCAATTCAAGGGTTTCAGAAGGCAGGAGTGCAGCGGCCTGCGGATCGGATAGGGAGGCCTGGGCCCCTTCAACCTTAGAGGCATGGGCAACGAGCTCTACGGACGGTGAGCCCCTCGGCGGCGAAACTCGGGGTTCTGACATAGGTAATTCGGGTTCGAGCTTCCGTGGTAAGGCATCGGCTCCGGGCGGTGGGTAGGTTGCCCACTGGATGGCCACTATGCTTGCCGGCGAGGTAGCTGGAAGCTGTCGGGTTGGCTCCCCGGGGTCTAGGAGAGGCAAAGGCCCCGGATGCTGCTCCTCGGGACTGGGAAGTACGACCTGGGCCTGGTTGTCCAGTTGACCCATGAGGAGGGACACTAACACGGAGAACTCGGAGCCGGGAGCCACACTTTTACCGTGGGGCCGGGGTCCGGCGTCGATGTCGGGGGCCAGTGGGGTTACGGACGTTATGTTGGCGGACAATTCGCGACCTCCTAGACTTGATTTAAGGTAGTTTCATGAGCGCTTGTGCCAGAGGAGTCCACTGGCCGTTGCGGAACAAGGCCTGATGGCTCCATGGGCCGGGAAGACCTTGTGGATCGTTAGCCATCACCCAGTAGGTGTAGGCAAAGTAGTAAGGTTCTGCCTGACGCATATACTGGAAACTATCGAGAACCCGTTTCAAGTGGGTAGGTTCGTCGTTGGCCGGAAACCTAGGATCCTCTCTGCTGCCCACGTATGCTCCGCCTTCTGTGGAGATTATGGGGAGGGATCTTCCCAGCTTCTCTCTGATGATGCGGTCGTACCAGCGGAATTTCAGAAATCCGTTGCTGTCCTCGGAGTAGTCTACAGGACGGTTCCAGGAGTAATTGTGGAGGGCTAACCAGGCACTATCGAGGAGGTCGGTCCTGCCTCGGGCTTTGAGGCCATCGAGGAACTCGGATAGGAACTTTAGGTCGTCGTAGTCTCCGCCGGGCGCCAGGGCGCCGAAGCCAGGTAGGCCCCCAGCCCTGACTACAGCGTCGGCGGCTGGTATCCACAGGTCAAGGTAGCGTTGCACGTCGGGAGGCTTACCTTCGTTTTCCTCCCGCAGGTTCGGCTCATTGTATAGCTGGTAGTAGTAGACCCCGAGAGCTCTGTAATGCCGCACCAGGGCCTCGAGATCACCTGGAATAGGCTTGCCGTTTGGGGTGTATATGCGCATTATAGGCATAATGCCGTTGGCCACGAGCTTGGCTACTAGATAGTCGTTGTCCCCGACTTTGGTGCCGTCGTTGAGGAAAACAACCCATTTTGCTTTCATATCTACTGCTGCTTTCACGAAGCGATCCACGGTGTCGTTGTCGCTGTGAAGCGTGGGTATCCAGTGGAGTCCTCGGCCGTTGTCCATGGGAGGTCTGGGATAGTCTTCTAGGCGGAGGCTGCGGCCGGTTTGTGGGATCTTCTGGACCGGAGTCTGCGAGGGCGCGGTTACAGGACTTAGTTTAGCTAGGCTTTCCAGCCCCAAGATAGAAAGCAGTTGTGGATTAGAGAGTATAGCTACCTTCTGCTGCTCCCTGCGGAGAATATCCGAGAAGTTTGTCCCGGAGACCTGCTGTGTGTTGCCGGTCGGCAGGCTAAGCCGTTGGCTTCTGAGCCCTGCCAGTGAGATCGGAACTTTATCCTGTGGGCCGAGGTAGCCAGAGCCCATGGCTATTTCCTACCCTCGTTGACGATGGTGCGGAGGATGGCAAGACGCTTGCCCAGCGTCTCCACCAGGGCGCTGTAGCGGATGGAGGTTTCCGCCAACTGCGACATCTCCAAGTCGATGTCAACGTTGTTTCCGTCGGTACGACCCATAGTGTTGACAATCTGAACTTGAGGGTCAGGCTGGTACCCCGGCGGTTCCATGTGGCGTGGGTCGGTCAGGGTTAGAGCTGTGCCGCCCTGGAGGGCCCTGCGCAGGTTGGTTTCAAAGGAGACCCTGGCAGCTTTAAAGCCCGGGGTATCGATGTTGGCTATGTTGTTGCTGATCACCTGCTGCCTGAGGGAAAGACCGTCCATCGCCCTCTTGAGGATTTGATCCACACGGTCTGCTATAAGTCCCATGGATGCCTCCTAGGTACCTTTAAAGTACTGCCAGTAGTTGACTACCCTTGAGAGGTAGCTCTGGGTTTCTCGATAAGGCGGTATGCCGCCGTAACGCTCTACTGCGGCCGGGCCTGCATTGTAGGCGGCCAAGGCTAGGATAGGGTCTTGAAACCTGTCCAGCAGGCTGCGCAGGTATCGAGCTCCCCCTTCGATGCTCTGCTGGGGATCGAAGGGATCGTAGACGCCGAGGGACGTTGCTGTGCTGTCCAAGAGCTGCATGAGTCCTTTAGCGCCGGCTGGTGATACTGCGCGTGGGTTGAAGCCCGATTCCGCTTTTGCTACAGCGGCGAGGAGGGCTGGGTCCAAACCATAGCGAGAAGCGGCAAATAGAATGAAGTCGGCAAAGGGCACTGAGGCAAGAGGACCCTGCAGCTCGCTCCCTAGCAGGTACGCTTCTCCTCGAAGGTAAGGCATAGGATCCACGGGTCGGCCGTTTATCAGGACCTCGAAGTGGAGATGGGGTCCTGTGGAGTGTCCTGTGTTCCCCGACAGGGCTATTACCTGCCCGGCCGTGACCTTGTCACCCGGTCGGACCAGCAGTGCGGAGTTATGCCCATACAGGGTTTCCACGCCAGCCCCGTGGGCGATGCGTACAGCGAGCCCGTAGCCGCCGGCCTCGCCTGCGGCTACGACCGTGCCGTCGGCTGATGCTACGACTGGTGTCCCTTCGGGGACGGCGATGTCTACGCCCGTGTGGAAACCTTCCAGGCCGGGGCTAGTGCGTGGCCCGAAGGTGGAGGTCACGGTTCCCCGCACGGGCCAGATGCCACCGATGCCCTGGCCCATGGCGCTTTGCAGGACTCTGGAGAAGGTTGCCGTGCCCGAAGGCAATGAACCTGGCGCTGGGCGCAGAAGGCTTGGCGAGCGGAGGGGCAACGGCTTTCCGGAGGGATCTCTGGGTATCTTGTCTGGAGGTATCAGGTTACCAGACATTTCAGGCCGTTATCCTCTTTCGGTTGTAGATGGAGGTACCCACCTCGTCGGTGGCTTTCTCCTCGATCTTGGCCTGCTCTTGGAGCATGCGGCGATGCCACTCCTCCTTGAGCTTTTCGAGTTTCTTGCGCTCCTTCATGGCTTCCAGGAGCTCGGCTCTCTTATTCTCGATGTCCCTTCCGAGTCCGCTGACCTGCATGGCCTGGTAGCGGATCTTGTCCTCCACGGATCGAAGGTACAGGTCGTGCCAGTAGAGATGTGTAGGGAGTACAGGGCCAGAGTCGACAGTTTTCTTCCACTGGGCCTGGAGTTCGAGCTGCTCGCCCTGCAGCTTGCGCAGTTTCTCTAGGGCCTGGCGATAACTCTCTTCAAGGCGTGCCAGTTGAACCGCCAGCTCTTCTTCTTTCTGACGTCTGTAACGTAGGACTCTTTCCAGACCGAACTCTGCTTCCACCTGTGGTTCCCTCCTCACGTTTCTAAGGCCGAGGCCAGGCCGAGGATCGTTTCATGGAAGGAAGACTTCTCTTCAGGCCTCTGTGCGAGGAACTGTCTGAGTTTCGGCATCAATTTGATGGACAAATCTATCTCGGAATTGCTGCCAGGAGCGTAGGCACCTATATTGATCATGTCGCGGGCGTTCATGTAGGTTGAGATGACAGCTCGCGCCCGACGGGCTAGTTCCCGGTGGTCTTCTGAAGCGATACTCTCCATCACCCTACTGACACTGGCCAGGACGTCGATGGCCGGAAAGTGGCCCTCCATAGCCAGCTCTCTGGAGAGCACAATGTGGCCGTCCAAGATGCTTCGCAGGGTATCGGTGACGGGCTCCATAAGGTCGTCTCCCTCGACCAAAACGGTGTAGAAACCGGTTATGGTTCCTGATGCCGAGGTACCTGCCCTTTCCAGCAGGCGAGGCAGCAGGGCGAAGACCGATGGGGTATAACCTCGCATGGCAGGTGGCTCGCCTATGGACAGCCCTATCTCTCGTTGTGCCATAGCCAGCCGGGTGACGGAATCCATCATTAGGGTGACGTCCAGCCCTCGGTCTCTGAAGTGTTCAGCTATGCAGGAGGCTACCCAAGCGGCCTTGATGCGGAGCAGGGCAGGCTGGTCAGAGGTTGAGACTACCACTACACTGCGGGCGAGACCTTCGGGGCCTAGATCGCGCTCTATAAACTCCTGGACTTCGCGTCCTCGCTCGCCGATGAGGGCGATTACATTTACATCGGAGGTAACGTTGCGGGCCAGCATGCCGAGCAAGGTGCTCTTTCCAACGCCACTTCCTGCGAATATCCCCATGCGCTGTCCCTTGCCGCAGGCAAGGAAGCCATCGATAGCCCTGATGCCTGTGGTGAGCACCCGGCTGATCCTAGGCCTGGTGGTGGCCAGCGGCACCCGTGTGTTTATGTGGGTATATCGGTCTACTTGAAGAGGGCCTCGGCCGTCGATAGGTTTGCAGAAGCCGTCGATGATGCGGCCCAACAGCCCGTCGCCTACGGGGACGGTAAAGAGGCGACCACTCGCCTCGATGTCGGCCCCTGGTTTTATGCCCTGCATGTCTCCGTAGGGCATGAGGATGAGTCTATCTTTGCGGAAACCCACTACCTCGGCCGATATGCGTTGGAAGCCTTTGCCGGGGTATATGTGGCATATCTCCCCCACCTGGCTCGTTATCCCTTCGGCCTCCACGGTCAGGCCTATCACCTGCACTACCTTGCCGGTCCGGCGGAAGGTATCCAGCTCATCAAGGATGCGGAAGTATTTGTCGAGGTCGATGCCCTCTAAATGTCTGATTCCTTTCGTTCTTTCCACTTTTGGAAGGCCTCCCTCACCTCTTCGAGCTGAACGTCGATTCTGCCATCGATCCTTCCGAAGGTTGTGTGGACAATGACACCCCCGGGAGACACCTCTTCATCAGCAGTAATTTCGAGACCGTGGTCCCTGAAATCAGGGTCGTGGAACTCCCTCCAATACCGAAGGATGAATTCGTAGTCGCGGGGGTTGACGGTTATGCGCAGGATGTCGCGTGAGTGCACCTGGTGTATAGCTGCCTTGAGGATGTGGGTGACCGTGGCAGGGTCGACGTCGATCTTATAGTGGAGGATGCTTTCTGCCACTGCCAGGGCTAGACTCACCAGCTGTGGCGCAGCATCGGATAGGATTCTGGCTTTGACGCTTTGGAGCTCGGCAAGGGCAGCTCTGAGCGCTTGAAGGTGAAATCGGGCTTCTGCTTCGGCCTCAGCTCGTCCCTGCTCGAGGCCAGTATTGAAGCCCTCGGCGTAAGCGAGCTTACGGATCTCAGCGGCTTCCCGATGGGCTTCTTCGAGAATGGCTTCACGCTGGATCCTTGCCGAAGCCAGGGGGTCCTCCAGGTCTTCGTGGGCGTCGGGCGGGTAGCCGGACTGAGGGTCCTTGGGTGTTCCGATAACAATTGGTGAGTCGTCGATGCGGATGTACCGGACTATCTTCCCCATGGTGTGCCTCTGATCACGGCCTGTTCTCCTGGTCTTCGCTCATCCATGCCTGGATGACGTGAGCTACCAGTGCGGGTTCGGATTTTGCCAGGTTAGCCACTTGCTCGCGTATCTGCTGGAGCCTTCGGGCCTCTTGGAGCGCCCGTTGGTCTTCGACCTCCGTTATGACGGGAGGCGGCGGAGCGAACCTTGCCTCCAGGGCACGCCGCTTGCTGCGCGCTCTGAAGATCATAAAGATGAAACCAAGCAGCAGGATTATGCTCAGAACGGTACCACCCAGCTTGGCATAGTTGAAGATAGTCTCCTGGCGCTGGGCCTCTTGCATGGCTTTCTTCTCTTCTTCCAAAGCGGTTCGATCGAAGGGGACGGTGGCCACCGTCAGCTGGTCGCCGCGTTTGGTGTCTATACCGGCTGCAGCCGAAACCAGTTTCTCGATCTGGGCTACTTGGTCCTGAGGCACTTGGCTGTCCAGTACTACGGCTATGGATTGACGTTTGACGGCTCCTGGTGTACGTACGATTCTCTCCACGCTCTTTGAGAGCTCGTAGTTGGTGGTAGTCTCCTGGCGGGAGCTCTGCACGTTGGAGCCTGCCTGAGGTTGCTGGTAGCCAGGTACGTTGGAATCTGTTCCGGGCACGCCTCCCGGCAAGGCACCACCGCCTGTGGTGGTTTCGGTAATCTCATGGGAGCTGCGTATCAAGGGCTGTTGGTTCCCATCGGGGTTGAACAGTTCCCTGTTTGCTTCGTAAGTTTGCCAGTCTAACTCGGCGGTGACCTTTACCAGGGCTTTCCCCGGCCCCAACACCTGGGTGAGCATGGTGGTCAAGTCACTGGAGAGGGCTTTCTCGAAGTTACGTTGTGCTTCCAACTGGTTGGCAGCGAGCTGGCCAGAATTGCCAGAATCGTTCCCCAGGCCGCTGGCCAGGAGCTGGCCGTTAGTATCTACAACAGTGACATTCTCGGGCTTCAGGCCTTCCACGCTGCTGGCAACCAAATGGACTACAGCCTGAATCTCTTTGTCCTGGAGCTTCGAGCCAGGTTTGAGCTTGAGGACTACCGATGCTGTGGGAGGCTTTTCCCTGTCGGTATATAGGGTTGGCTGTGGGATCACCACATGGACTCGGGCCTGTTCCACGCCTGAGAGCTGGCTGATGGTACGGGATAGTTCCCCTTCCAAGGCGCGCTGGTAGTTGAGTCTCTGGGCGAAATCGGTAAGTGAAAAGTTGGCCTTGTCGAAGATCTCGTAGCCCACAGTGCCATGGGCCGGGAGCCCGAAGCCGGCCATCTGGAGTCTGAGATCAGACACCTGTCCCGAGGGCACCTTGATGGTACTGCCGCCACTGTCCAGTTGGTATGGTACTTTCATCTCTTTAAGCTTGGCCACTATGGCCGAGGCATCTTCTTCGCTTAGGCCAGAGAAGAGGACTCCATAGTCTGGGGTCTGTGCCCAGAAGATCAACAGGCCGCCCAGGATCAGACCAGCCAGACCGACCGCCAGGACTGTCAAACGTTGGGTGGGCTTGAGCCTTCCCCAAATAGCCTGTGCCTGCTTGGCAAAGGAGAGTAGCTGTGGTGGCATAGGTGCTTAGACCTGCATCCTCATGATTTCTTGGTAGGCCTCGATGAGTTTGTTGCGTACTTGCACAGACAGTTCCAGGGCTATCTGGGATTGAGAGATGGCCAGGGCTACGTCGTGTAGGTCGACTGGATCACCGGCTGCCAACTTCTGTGCCATGAGATCAGCGTTCTTTTGGATGCCATCTACCTGGTCGATGGCTTGATTTATCAGATCGGCGAAGGCCTGGATGGGGGGAGCAGCTTTATCCTTTGCCGATGTCAAGAGGTTAGGGGAACTGTTGCTGACAGGCGGTACGTTCATCCTTCACCTCACCGAAGGAGTTCGAGAGCCTTCATGGCCATGCCTTTGACAGCGTTCAAAACCGTCACATTGGCCTCGTAGGCACGGGTTGCCGAGAGCATGTCCGTCATCTCGGTTACAAGGTTGATGTCGGGGAACTGTACGTAGCCTTGGGCATCCGCGTCTGGATGGTCTGGCATGTAGACCTGCTTGACGGCCGCGGGGTCTTGTACGATGGCAGCCACTCGGACACCCATCACCGAGTCGGGTTGTTGGGCGAGCAAGGTGCCTGACTGTGGTCCCCTAGTTGTGAATACGGGTCGCTGCCTGAGGTAAGGACCCCCCTCAGGGGTTCTGGTGGTGTCCACGTTGGCGATGTTGTTGGCAATGACGTCCATTCTCAGGCGCTGGGCTGTCAATCCTGAGGCACTGATGCGCATGGCAGAGAGGAAGCTCATGGCCTTTCCCCGAATAGGTTATCAAGGTCATGCTAAGATCCAGGCCCTTAAGAATCTAGAGACGTAAGGTCCCTTATGGGCACACCGTTAGTAATGCTCTTGGTGGGGAAGTTAGTACCAGCTTGGTGTGTACGACCGGGCTGAAAGGGCCCTACAAGGCCCTTTCAGCCCGGGGGCAGCTACTCGGTGGATACCGACGGATCCACTTGCTGGGACTGAGGAATGACCTTCATGAAGCGGGTTTGCCAATTCCTGAGGACATCGGCCACCCAGTCGGCTTCCTGGTCCTGACCGCTGGCCCGTAGTTCGGCGATATACTCCCCTAAAAGCTCTTCGAGGTTTTGCCTGTCGCTTTCTTGTACAGGCACGAGCCTCACCTTAGCTCCCTTAGCGATGCGTCTGCGCAGCGCAGCTTCGTCCAGCCCCATCTCGGGTTGGAGGTGCAGGTACACGACGCCACCAGTCATACCCGAGCAGATCCACGGGCCTGGGTCTCCTAAAACTACGGCCCGGCCGGCTGTCATGTACTCGAAGGCAAATCCTTTGATGTTGGCCCGGGAGGCTATGCACCCCAGAGTATCATCGATGCGGCTCTTGATGCGTCCTCCTATGACTACGTCGGCTCCTGACAGACGGATGCCACATCGCGAATCGGCATCGCCCTGCACGATAAAGAGGCCTCGCTGAGCGCCGTAGGCAAAACTCTTGCCTACCGAGCCATCCACCCGCTGTCCATCGAAGTTGTCGCCCTTTAAGACGACCACTTTGCCGCCCAGGGATGTCTTGCCGACGCCATCTTGGGCTCCGCCTTCCACAACTATGGTCACACCGGGCACGTTGAAGCAGGCCAGACCATTGCCTGGCACTGTGCCGAGGGTGAACTTGAGCCGTGCCTCGCGGAAGGGTGGGAGTTTGTTGGCCATCCGTCGGCGCACCAGAGAGCCGGCCAAGTATGTGCCGAGGGCCCTGTCGGCACTGGTGGCCTTACTGTCCTCGTATTCCACCACGGGCTGGCCGTTCTCGGCTGCTTCGACCACCAGGTCGGACACAAGCTTGGTGAGGTAGCTCAGAGGCCGACGGAGGGTTATAGGAGCTTCTTGGGTCCCGGCGGGATAGGGGTAAGCTACTGGTTCCAGCAGATAAGAAAGATCTACCGCCCGGTGCAACGACTTCTGATACAGGAGGTCGCTCCTGCCCACCATGTCTTGGGTACGGCGGAAGCCCAAAGAGGCTGTCAAAAAGCGGATCTCTTCCCCCAGGGAGCCGAAGAACGTACATAGGTGCCGCACTGCGGCTTCGAACTCGCGGGGCTCAAAACGTTTGACACCCTTCCGCTGTGCTTCCTCTTGGGTTTCCATCTGCGTGGCGATACCGACGTGGCAGGTGTCCAATTGGCATCCTCGGCATATGGTACATCCGATGGCTACCATGGCCATGGTGCCGAAGCCGACCCTGTTGGCGCCCAAGAGTATCATCTTCACGACGTCTTTGGCGGTGCGCATGCCGCCGTCGCACCAGAGCTCGACGCGGTGTCGGAGGCCAGCGTTTACTAGGGCCCTGTGGGCTTCCTTAACCCCTATCTCGGCAGGCAGACCCACGTTCCTGAGGGCGTGGGTTCTGGCAGCTCCTGTGCCACCGTCGTAACCACTGAGGTTGATGATGTCGGCGCCGGCCTTGGCGATGCCTACGCAGATGGTACCTATCCCGGGTACCACAGGCACCTTGACAGCTACCCTGGCATAGGGATTTATTGTCTTAAGCTCTTCAATGATTTGAGCTAGGTCCTCTATGGAGTAGATATCGTGATTGTTGGACGGTGAGATAAGGTCCACGCCGGGGGTGGCATTGCGGGCTGCGGCGACTTTGGGAGACACTTTAGCACCCGGCAGGTGACCTCCTTCGCCGGGTTTAGCTCCCTGGCCTATCTTGATTTCGAAGAGGTTGGCGGAGTTTGCCAGTTCGGCATTGACGCCGAAACGACCCGAGGCTATCTGTTGGCCTCGGTTATGCCGGTATTTCCCAAGCATATCCTTAATTTCTCCGCCCTCGCCGTTGAGACATATGATATTCAGCCTATAGGCTGCCTCTGCGTAAGCCCGAAAGGCCGTCTCTCCCTGGGAGCCGAAGGACATAGAGGATATGAGGATAGGATAGGCGTGGCCGGTTATGCTGGTATCGACGGACCATGGATCGACTTCGCGGGCATCGTCGACCCTCCGGAAATCGAGGAGATGCCGGAGAGATACAGGGTTCTCGGCCTCCTCGGCCTCCACCTTATCGGCAAAGTGTTGGTATGGCGCCAATCCCTGAGCTACCTGCCAAGCCACCTTCCAAAGGGGTGGGTTGAAGTGGTCGACACGGGAAAGCTTGGGCGAGGATGTGCCTACCATCACGAGGCGCCGCTTCTCGGCTTCGAGTTCCAGCTCGCGGAAGCCGAAGCCTCCCGCAAAGCTACCGCAGTAGCTTTCGACGCCGAAGATCTCTGCAAGTTCGGGCTTCAGGCCAATGGACGAAAAGATGCGGCCGTACCCTCTCAGCTCATGGATGCCCATGGTGGAGATTACCTTCTCCAATCCCTTCTGAAGGGCCTCCAACAGCCGGCGGACTCCATCCATCCCCTCTTCGGCCATGGCCAAATCCAACATCATGTAGGGATTCACGGCCTGAGCTCCCAGACCTATAGCCATAGCTATGTCGTGGAGGTTCCTGAGGCTGGCGGAGCGCAGCACGAGGCTACATTCCCGTCGCCATCCGCCTTCCCGCAGGCGGTCGTCGAGAAATGCTACCGCTAGATGGGGATCTAGGGCGGAAGACCACTCTCCAAAAGAGGAGGTGTCGTCCAGCAGCACTAGCGCGTTGCCGGAGCTGACAGCGGAGATGACGTTAACCGCCAGGCGTTCCAGACCGGCATAAACTCCCTCCCGTGGATCGAAAGCCAGAGGTATCACTGCGATGCCGGCATGGGCTGCGAATTCTCCCAAGAGGTCTTCGAGGGTATAGGTGCCGAGGTCGGAAGCTATGCGCCGCATTTGTGCCTGCTGGGATGCATCGAGCGGAGTCGGCAGGCCCCCCAGGAGTATCGGGAACATGAGCTCTACCCGGTGCTGGGGGATCTGTTCGGGCGGTTCAAAGTTCGGCCTGACGCCGAGGAGAGTGCGGGTGGAAAAATGTTCGATCTCACGCTCCCTATCTACGGATGGGTTAGTGACTACGGCAACACTCTCCTTGAAGAAGTCGGCGAGGTTTTGGCCCTCTGGTGCCAGCGCGGCCAGGGGCCCGTCGTATCCCAGGGAGCCTATGGGCTCGTTGCCCGAAGACGCCATGTGCTTCACTATCTTCACATCGTCTTGGCCCCAACCCGATGCCGCCATTCGGCGATAGCGAGCTTCCTCGTCCCAGGAGGCATCGCTGCCTAGGAGAGGTGCCTCCGCCCACGTTGCCTCCAGCGGACCTCCGCACACGATGAACTTGCGCGCTCCCTCCATGGCCGGATAGCGACGGCGGAAGCTCTCGTATAGCCTTCTTTGCAGACGAGGATAGTCGTAGAGGGTGGTGCCCTGGTCGCGATGTATCTGAATGGCTACCTTCTCGCCTGGAGCGAGGGGCCGGGGATCCGTGAGCATCATGTCGACGGGTATGACTCCCTTTTCGGAAGAGAGCACGTACTCCTTTTCCGTCTCCGCGAGCCACAGAGGTCGCAGGCCCAGGGCGTCCACGCTGAAGGCGCATTCGTCGGCATATCTGGACACTATGGCTGCTGGTCCCTGGGCGAAGGGTCCCCAAAGTTGCCGCAGGTACATATACATATCCTGCAGGTAGTCGGGAAGCTGCTTAACCTCGTTGATTATGGGCGGAAATAGTATCTCTATGGCCTGGGCGAGGCTGAAGCCGTACTCTAGGATGAGGTATTCGAGCACTCGATTTACATCCTGGGAGTCGGAAGCTCCCGGTACCAACTGAATGCCCAGTTGCAGCGCCTCTTCCCTCAGCTTCCTGATGGTGTTTATCTCCCCGTTGTGCCCTAAAAGCGAGAAGGGCTGTACCCGCTCGAAGCTGCTGGCTGTGTTCGTAGAGTAGCGGTTGTGTCCAATGGTTATTACCGACCTGAAGTTGGGGTGTCTCAGTTCAGGGAAGTACTGTACGAGGGTGTCCGGCGAACCGCGGACCTTATAGACAACGGAATCCTTGCTGAAGGAGGCGAAGTAGATGGGCCACTGGGCTTCTGCAGCTAGCTGCAACCTGAAGAGGTGCTTATTAATGGACGCAACGGGAAGATCGGCCCTGCAGATGCCGGCTATCTGCCAGAAGGCCGGCTCTTCGGCTCTGGCTAGCCTTCCCAGGGCGTTGCTGTTCACCTGGGCCCGGGCCGCCAGCAGGATCTGGATTCCCCCGGACTGTAGGTTCTGGCGCAGACTGGAGATAATATGGTCCTCTTCGTCCAGATACTGTCTCGGTATCATGACATGGGCGATCACAAAGCGGCTGTCCCGAGCCGCTTCGCCGTCAAGCCCTGCTCTGTACAAACGTTCAACCCAAAGCTTGCGAGGTATATCGGTGAGGATGCCACAGCCGTCCCCCTCGCCCAGCACTTCCCCCGATCGGTGGGCCATTTTATTGAGGGCTTCTAAGGTGCGTTTGACGTTGCCGTGGGTGGCTTCGCCTGTCTTGCGGATGCTGGCCACAATGCCACAGGCGTCGTGCTCACGGCTCGCATCGGTTGTGTAAGTAGAAAGGGACACTGGGCTGTCCATGGGCTGACCTCCCCACTGGAGTAACGAACTCTAGGTCTTGAGGCCGCCCTTGGCCAGTTACCCGCTGTCCCAGCGGAGGGGAAGCTAGCAACCAGTGCTAGCTACTGCTGAGGGCATCCTCCGGGCTTAGACCTTCGCCCCTAGATGCAGCTATCCTCAATCCATGACGTACATGGGGCCCACTGCTTGCCGCTGCAGTGGGCGGATCTGTTGCTAAATATGATACGCCAAACTGCCGAAATGTCAAACATCGTGGGAGATGGGCCAGGAGATCGCTGCCAGCCGCTTTGACCTGTTCATCAAAGCTTTACGGCAAAGACTCGACCAGAGGGCAGGGCAGCTCTGGCTGACTTTGCCTTCGGCCAATCCTGCGCCACGAACCCAGCATAAGCCCATAGACAGGTTATGGGGGTTATGGCCAGTTGCCTTGGTGCGTGCCAAGGAAACGTCTCGGAAGGTTCTAGCCCCGGGGGAAGATGGGAGAATTTGGGTAGGAGCCCAGGTTGCTGGGGACGGTATGTTGGCACATAGGACAGGACTTAGGACAGGTCCCAGGCCCTGGGCCTGGGACCTGTCCCCTTTAGCTTAGCAGGAGCCTCCCTGGGATCCGGATGAGCCGGCTGAGCCCAGATGGAATGTGCCGTTGGAGCCGTTAGGGCTGCCGCTGCCGCCGGTTCCTGCACTGCCGACCGAGGGCCCCCCTGGGCCTCCAGACCCTGGTGTTGCCCCGCAGCCGCCGTCGCCGCCGTTGCCCCCGTTGCCGGAGGTGGCGTTGCCGCCCTTGCCTCCTGGGGCAGCGTTGCCGTCGCCTCCGTTGCCGCCCTGGGCGGTGCTACTGCCACCGGCTCCCCCGTTTCCTCCGGTGCCGCTGGGGTTGTCGCCTCCTTTGCCTCCGTTGCCTCCCCTGCCTGAGGTGGCGTTGCCGCCCTTGCCGCCTGTGGCACCGGAACCGGTTCCATTGCCCCCGGCACCGCCCAGGGCGTGGGAGGAGCCACCATTTTTGCCTGCGGAGCCGCTGCTATCAGCTCCGCCGTTGCCCCCGTTGCCGGAGGTGGCGTTGCCCCCGTTGCCACCCCGGGTGGCCCCCTGACCGCCGCTGCCTCCTGCCGCAAATGAAGAGCCGGCGTTGCCCGACCCGATGGCCGAGGTAGCGTTGGCGGAGGCTGCGTTGCCGCCCCTCCCTCCGCGGGCCCAACCTGCGCCGCCGTAACCGCCCGCCGCTGCGTGGTTTCTTCCAGCCTTATCGCCTGAAGCCCCTACCTGAGACCACTGGCTCCTGGGGGC
>DAOUBH010000010.1:0-1889 GCA_034432775.1 Chloroflexota bacterium | reverse complement strand
CGGGGCGCTCTGGTTCGGCACCCGGGATGGCGGGGCCAGCCGGCTGACGCCCGACGGCCGCTGGCAGACCTTCACCACCGAGGACGGCCTGGCGGGCAACGATGTCCGGGCCATCGCGGTGGCGCCGGACGGGGCGCTCTGGTTCGGCACCGACGAGGGGGCCAGCCGGCTGATGCCCGACGGCCGCTGGCGGACCTTCACCACCCGGGACGGCCTGGTGGCCAACGTGGTCCGGGCCATCGCCGTGGGGCCCGACGGCAGCCTGTGGTTCGGCACCGATGGTGGTGGTGTGAGTCGGTATCAGCCGTCGCGCTGAGGTCTCGGCCATGGCCCGATGCAAGCCTGCTCCCAAGAGGCTAGACAGGGATAGGAGGTTACCCATGCTCGTAAAGATGTTTCTGCGCGTTATCGTGTTGTCGGTAGGATTCGGTCTGCTCCTCAACCTCGCTGGTTGTGCTGAGTCACCACCTCAAGAAGAGCTGATTGAGGTCAACGATGAAAAAGGAACGCAAGGGGAGATCGAGGAAGTAACTCTACATGCCAACAATTGTAAAAATGACGAGGCCATGACGATGACGTTGCCTGCAGAGAAGGGCTATACGCATGAACTCTTCATTGACCCAAGGCCCGGGGCTAAGATCAACCTTGGGCGCACTCGGAATGAGATCTACGAGTACTACAAGATAGACAAGCCGATGGACCAGGTAAAGTCTGTGTGTTCCATCCCCGTCAGCGCGCCGCCTCGTGCCTATTACATATACGAACTGGAATGGACTGAGACCTGGCGGGAAGGCAGCGTGGAAGTCGGCGAGCCGGATGGCAACCCCGAGGCCACTTATCGTATTAGGGAGACAATTCTCTGCGAGGTGGTTGGGGTGAATTATGAGCCCTGTCCCTCCGAGTGAGGTCAGGCCGTATGAACCGTCCACCTCTGCGGATAAGGCGAAAGGAGTCACAACCATGAACTCGTTTTTCAGGATAGTAAGGGTGCTGCAAGACCGAGGCTCACCCAAGGTCAAATGCTCAGTGACCTTTGGGGTTGTGGTAGTGGTACTTTTTGCGGTTGTGACCGCTGGATGCGAGCCGGGGGATTTTCTCCCCCTTGCCACAGTGGCTCCTACGCCGACACCGGTCGTCCTTGAGGTCACAGAGACGGGTGTCTTGGAAGGAGAGCCGATCAAAGAGACCTTGGAAGTGAACAACTGCAAAGGCGAGAGTGTTCTAGAAACGGTTGTGCCTGCAAGCAGATTATACACTCGCGAGCTCCTGATCATGCCTGAGCCGGAGCTACGGCCCATCGTGGGCAGAGTTCGGGCGGAAATCTTGAGCCACTATCAGGTGGAAAATCCGCTTGATGCTCTGACAGCTACATGTGCGGTTCCAGCCCAGGTGCCTGCACAGACGCTTTATGGCTACGAAGTGGTGTGGATCCCCGCATGGAGGGAAGGGACTATAGAGGCCGGTGTGCCAGATGGAAAGCCAGAGGCAACCTACCATCTGTTGGATTCTCTCTCATGCAAAGTCGTGGGCTTCCAGACCCTGTCCTGCCCTTCTGAATGAAGTTTGATGTAGACTGAGGTACTGATGATCCTGGAGACATTGAGCCTGGAAGTAAAAGGCGTGTACGTCCGAAAGGGAGGCCGCTTCCTGGTCGAGGATGCTTCATTGACTGTCCAACCGGGCGAGTTTGTGATCATCCTGGGCCCCAATGGAGCCGGCAAGACCACCCTGCTCAGAGCCATTCGCGGCGAGAGGCCTTATAGCGGGAAGGTACTTGTCAACGGCCAGGATCTCTATGCTGCTCCCGAACGGTGGCTGAAGCATATCGGGCAGGTTCCTTCTCATAACGTCTTGCATGAGAATCTCACACTGCGTCAGGCGTTGAGGTA
>DAOUBH010000009.1:0-82428 GCA_034432775.1 Chloroflexota bacterium | reverse complement strand
TATGAGCCCGCCCCACGGCCTTTCAGTATCAGTATTCGTAACTGCTTATAAGGTTGCCAGCACTGTCGAAGAGCTCCGCCTTGCCAGCTTCCGGCCACCGCTCGTTGCAGCGATTCAAGTTAATGGTCGTTGGATCGTCGTCTTCGTCCGCCGTCGAATCGCAGGTGTAGATAGTCGCCACACCGTTGACATCCAGGGTAAGATCGGGAAAGCTGTACACGTAGCCTGAAGGGAGCTTTAATTTCCAACCTTTGAGGCTGAGGGCAGTGTCCAAGTCGTTTTGCACCTCCACATACTCCTCGTCAGGCTCTCCTGGCATCACCCAGGTAATCTCGGCAGGTGGACTGTTCTCATCAGTAGGCTCTCCCAGCGTCGGCTGTGGCGTCGAGGGAACGCTCCCATAGCGCCACTGGTAGTAATGGCGCCCAATGTTGCCCATCTCCACCTGCCAACCCGGAGGATTGTCGGGAGTATAGGTCAGAGCTCTCCTCTCGTAGAGCTGTATGAGCACCCATTTTGTTTGCCCACCCACCTTCACTTCGGCCCAGTAGGCTTCAGTTATTGGGAATCCCGTAGCAAAGAATACGGGATCGAAAAGTCTACCGGTCACTAAGGCGCCAGACTGGTAGATCAAGCCCTGAGAGTTCAGAAAATCCCAGAACACAGCCGGTATGTTGTGGCCCGTCTCGGGAACAAAGTAGACGTACTCCGTGTAGTTCCCCAGCCAACCTGCCTGCCCCACGTTGCCAGCCCTATCTATAGTCTCCATGACAGCACCTATCCTTTCGCCCCGCGCTGCCAGGAGACCTGCGAAGGTAGCGTAGGTTGGCCCATTAGGATCGTCCGGATCCCCCGCGACAGGAACGTTGGCAGGTTGGCCCTCCTGGTAACGGTCGTCGCCCACCTGGACTCTGCCAGTGGCCAGCTCTTTTGCCAGCAGACCATTGGTCACAAACCAGGGAGAGGACCTATCGGCAGATGGGTTGTTGATCTCCATTCGGCTCTTGTCGAAGTACTGGACCAACCTCTGCCCGCCAGGAGCTTGGTCGTAAGGCTCGTTCTGGGTGGCGAAGGGCTCAGGTCCCCACAGCCAAGTCCTGCTCACACGCCCTTCAGCTACGGGCTTATCCGTTCGGTTCCATACCGCCTCAAAGGCATCATCGGCAAAGGACAGTGCCGCGGCAACAGGCCCCCCAAAACCGAGAAGTATCAAACCTACCACCACAGCGGCCCATGTCCATTTGCCAACCATCCAGCCACCCCCCAAACGACTGGACCAGATCATCTGGTGTCCATACCTTCCTCTCCCCAGGGCTTAACCTGCTTCCCTATACTTTCTGTCGTCCATTGCCCCGACACGTAATTGAAAGAGCCTGGCCGATACCGTTGGCTCAGCCGACTTTGGAAGCCGCCGTGTCCTCCAGATAGAAGTCGTGACTGTACAGGTCTTCGATGCGAACAAGATCTTCATCGGTGAGATCAGCTTTATCGGGGGCTTCAGCGAACTCCCGGAGTTGATCCTCGTCGTAGATGTTGGGCAGAACCGTGGTCACTGTGGGTTGTGAGAGGATGAACTTGATGGCAGCTTGCCCAATGGTCATGTCCCGTCCTTCGGTGAGGAAGGCAAGTTCCTCAAGTTTCTTCAATCCCGTCACCAGCCACTCTCTGGGGCGGTGACTGCGGTGGTCACTTGGCGGGAAGGTTGTCTCCAACGTGTACTTGCCTTCCAGCAGACCAGAGGAATGGGGCACACGAACCAAAAGCCCCACCCTCCTTTGAGCGGCCACAGGGAAGAAAGATCTACCGGGCTCCTGCTCCAATATGTTGTAGATGATCTGCAGTCCCGCTATACGCCTCGTAGTCATGGCCGCCAAACCTTCTTCCTTCCATCCTATAGCGGGGCCCAGGGCAACGCCATAGGCTCTAATCTTTCCCTGCGAGACCATATCTTCCAAAAGGGCAAAGAGATCGTCGCGGGCTATGGCATCCATGCGGGCATTGTGCAGCTGGTAGAAGTCTATATAGTCTGTGCCCAGCCGCCGAAGGCTCTGCTCTAAGGCGAAACGAACGAAGTGAGGGTCGAAGTTCTGGGGCAGCTCCCTCTGTCCCCTGCGTTGGTCCCCGTAATTGTAAAAATCGTAACCAAACTTGGTAGCTATCACCACTTGGTGACGAATGCCACTAACGGCCTTGGCCAGAACTTCCTCCCCGTAGCCATTGCCATAAGTATCGGCTGTATCGAAAAAGTTTATGCCCAGATCTGCGGCCAAGCGAAGCATACGAAGTGCCTTAGCCTCGTCGATTTCTCCCCACCAGCCAGTACTTACCGTCCACACACCGAAGCCGACTTCAGAAGCAACGATCTCGGTCGATCCCAACCTACGATACTTCATTGCGATTCCACCTCGGAAGCAAGGGGAGCTTCAGGAATTATACCCACCGTATCCCAAAGATACCATCAAGGGTCTAGTGTAGCTCTAGGCGCTGAAGAGCCCTAACCAGCCGTTCTTTGGCTTCAGCTGCGACGGGCTTGAGGGCTGGATTGCCAGTAAGGCTGCTCATCATTTCCGGATCTTGTATCTGCACCTCTGTACCGTTTTCAGAGACGAAAACTATAACGTTGCACGGCAACAGCAGGCCCACCGCACGTTCTGCCTCCAACGCCCTGTGGGCCAGGTGCGGATTGCAAGCACCCAGTATGCGGTAGTCTTTGGTTTCAAGGCCCAGCTTCTGCCACAGGGTCTCTCTCACGTCAACTTCCGTTATGACCCCAAAACCTTCGTCCTTCAGTGCATCCGTCACAAGCTGCAGTGCTCTGTTGAAAGGAACAGAGAGGGTAATTCCCATACCGTACCTGTGATAGGTCACCATTCGATGCCTCCTTGCTGCCATTCGAGTTGCCTAGGTGATTTTACTTCCCAACTCCGCGATTATGTTGGCTCGCTTCAACAGGTTCCACTCCGCTCCAGTGGACAGCCCTCGAACCTCACCTTGGAGGCCCGTCATGCAACCCTAATGGGGTAAGCACGGGCTTAGCTCCAACCCTGCTTCCTGACAATGCCATTGGCCTCGAAAGTAGGAGCATGGAGGGGCCCACGGCCTGGTGCGATCCCCTTGTCGCCTCATAGCACCTCGATGCAGCTGTCTAGGGTCCGAGCGTAAAACCACTCAGTGTTCGCCTGAACTACTCTGTCACTCCCAACTCAAGAGCCCAAGAAACGGTGTCGAGCGGCCATCAGGTTTCCACCCATGAGATCGTCGCAGCTCGCAGGTTCGGCTACTACGCAGTACCTAGGGCTACAACAAAGAAGGTCCCTGTAGCGCATAGCTATAATGGTGACAGAGGATTTGCCCATGAGGTTTTCCAACTCCCGAAGAATCCTACAGATCTTTGCGGTCGTACTGCCGGTCCTGTTCGTTACAGCACTCGACTTGGGACGTCATCTGCTGTTCCCGGATACGGTCTACACCCTTTGGGGAACCCTGGGGATGGTATCGGTGCTGAGTTTGGGCACGCTGGCCTTCTCCCAGTTCGTATTCGGCGTGCTCGACCGCCTACAAGGCCGCATCGTGACTCAGAACCGACAACTCACAGAGTTGTACGGACGTGTCAGCGATCAGGCGCGCCAGCTCAAGGCCCTCCACTGTGTAGCCCTAGGGCTCATAGGCGAGCTGGATACAAATGCCCTTCTGACCCGCATCGTCAAGGTCAGCCGTGAGCTCGTGTCAGCCAAATACGCTGCCCTGGCCATTACCGACGCCGCCGGAAGCATTACGAAGTTCTTCTCTGACGGGATCGACGAAGAGACTCGCCGCCAGATAGGGAACTACCCCATAGGCAAAGGAACGGTGGGGTATGTCCTTCGCGAGGGCTTATCCCTTCGCGTCAGCGATTTATTCACCGATCCCCGTTTCGAGGGATTCCCTCCAAACCATCCCATAATACGCAGTTTCTTGGGCGTGCCCCTCAAGATGAAGGGAGCAACCATCGGCGCCCTGTATCTGGCCGAGAAAATAGGTGCTGAAGAGTTCACGGTCGACGACCAAGAGCTGGTGAGCCTCTTGGCCAGCCAGGCGGCAGTGGCCATCGAAAACGCCAAACTTTACCAGGAAGCCATGGCGGTTGCCGCCATGAAGGAAAGAGAACGCATTGCCCACGATCTGCACGACAGCATAATCCAGTCCCTCTACGCTGTGGGCCTGAGCCTGGAAAGGGCCATGAGGCGACTCGAGCGGGAGCCGGAGGAGGCCCAGAGGCGAATAGCGGCATCCATAGAGGAGATCAACGCTGTCATGAGGGATATCCGCAACTATATCTTCGGCCTCGGCTCGGCCGATAGCGACGATCTGGATCTTTCCACGGCATTACACCGTGTCCTCAGGGAGTTCGAGGTCAATTCCCTTGCGACGGCCCACCTCGACATGGCACAGGATCTCCCCGAGCTCTCTCTTGAAGCTCGGAGCCGTGTAATACATTTCGTTCGAGAGGCACTGGCCAACGTTCTCAAGCACGCGTCTGCGACCCAGGTTTGGATCTCCATGTCCACCGAGGCCGGTTGGCTCACGGTAAAGGTACGCGACAACGGCCGTGGTTTCGATACCAGCTCCACAACGAAGAGCCGCGGCTATGGGCTGCGAAGTATGGCCGAGAGGGCTAAAGCCTCCAAGGGGATGCTTCGAATAGATTCGTCCCTAGGCTCAGGTACCGAGGTCACCTTGCAATTACCTATGGAGCATGTAATTGGGATTGGCTGAACATGATCCGCGTGGCTATAGTGGACGACCATGAGGTGGTGAGGCTAGGGCTCAAAGCCCTGTTAGAAGATTACCCTGAGTTCTCGATAGTAGGGGAAGCCGGCACTGCCGCGGAAGCCATAGCCATGGCCGAAGCAACGTCGCCCGATGTAATCATAATGGACATCCGGCTGCCCGACGGATCGGGCGTCGATGCCTGCAGAGCCATACGGTCGGCCACCCCGGAGATTAAAGTCCTGATGCTGACTTCCTACGCCGACGAAGAGGCCATAATGGCCTCCATTTTGGCCGGTGCCTCGGGTTACATCCTTAAGCAGATCCGAGGCCAAACCCTTGTGGAAGCGATCAAGACTATCGCTTCCGGTGGCTCCCTGCTCGACCCTCAGGTGACGGAGAAGGTTCTAAGGGAGCTCCGCAATCTGGTGGCCCAGCAGGGGCTTGGTGGCCAACTGTCGCCGCAGGAGACACGGATAGCCATATTGGTAGCGGAAGGGAGATCCAACAGGGAAATTGCCGAGCAACTTGGCCTTGCCGAAGGTACGGTGAAGAACTATGTAAGCAATATCCTTGCCAAGCTCAACCTATCGCGAAGGACCCAGCTGGCCGCGAAGCTGGCCGCGCACCGACCTCCCACGCCCTAGCTTACCGACCCTACTGGCGGTCAAGAAGGGCTAGCCTGCCCACCTCGATCGGCTCGACAGGTGGCCTTACGCTAAAGGGTTCCACCATTCCTGGATCGACCCCCGCCTGCTGGGCCACCATGGGAATAAGGCTCGGCTCACAAAACCTGCCCTGACAAGGTCCCATACCGATCCGGGTAGCAGCCTTCAGCGCTGTAAGGTCAGGAGGATATTCAGAAAGGGCATCGATCACTTCACCCCAGCTCACCTTTTCACACCGACAGACAACTGTGTCACGACTCGCTAGCCCAAAGATGCCGGGACGCAAAGCCGAAAGCCGCTGGATTTGCGCGGCCCAACGCCGTGCTACTTCGCGTTTCGCCTGAAGCTTGTTGCGCCTCTCAGCCAGGGCGCTGTCGGTTCCCCGGAGGCGCTCGAAGGCGCACAGGGCTGCAAGCTCCCCCTCGAGTTCTGCCACATGTGCCCCTGCGCTGCCAGCGGCTTCACCGGCCACAAACAGACCTTTCACCGTGGTCTCGAGATCGGCATTGACCTTAGGAAGCCACTGGCAATGCAGACCGTCCCATGTCAGTTGACACCCTGCCACCCGTGCTAGCTGTGTTGAGCTTACGAAGCCGTATCCAACGCCCAGCACGCGAGCCCGAAGACGTGTCGCTGAACCAGGTATGGGTGACATGGCGCGGTCGTGGCGCACGAGGACAACTTCCCGTAGTGTACGCGTTCCCACAGCTTCCCTAACCAACCAACCCGTGTAGACGGGAACTTTGTGCCGTGCCAGCAGGCCCAGGGTAGCGGTGAGCTCGCCCAAGACAGAGGGCCGCCTGAGCATCAGCCATGCCCCGCTCACCAGAGGACTACTGCCTGTGAGAACAACAGCCGCCAGTTTTCCCCCAGAGGTCAATACTTGTCGCGCCACCGTTAGAACAAAACCACCACCGGCCAATACCAGAGGCTCCCCTGCGATAACGCCATAGCCCTTGAGCAAGGCCTGTACTGCCCCAGCCGTTACCACGCCCGGCAGATCCCAGCCTGGAAAAGGCACGGGCCGCTCCCAGGCTCCTGTAGCTAAGATGACGCAACGGCTCGTGAGGACCTGTGGCCCTGAAGGCCGTTCGATGTAAACCTTGAATCCCGGCTCTAGGTGCCACGCCACAGTCTCCGGCATATAGGTCACTAAGGTGGAACGCCGTACATAGTGCAGGAAGCTCGCCACCGTCGAAGGCGGCCGTACCTGGGAAGGATGTCTGTAATACTGGCCGCCAGGCGTGGGTTCGCTATCGAGAACCACAGTTCTCAAGCCGAGCCTGCCTGCACTGTACGCTGCGGCCATTCCCGCGGGGCCAGCCCCGACAACTACAAGCTCACACTCCATGAGGCCACCTGCCGCCTGTTCGCACCTGCATGCCAGCTCTGGCCCTCACCACACAGGCTCGTTCCAAAAGATGACCGTCCACCTCCACCACACACCCATAGCAGGCCCCCATACCGCAGAAGGGAGCAGTACGGCCTCCGAAGACTTCCCATCCTAGCTCGCAGAGGATAGCCGACAACACGGTATCGCCTTGGAGTGCACTCACTGGCCGCCCATCGACGTAGATCACAAAGCCAACACGATTTGTGGATCCTTTGACCCTGGCCCCCAATCCCATCTTACTGTGGTTATCCCTGAAACCTAGCTGGATCAAAAGCGCTAACAAAGGCTGGTAGCTCTCGTCCCGCAACCATACCGGCAATAAGCCAGCCCGTACCAGGAGCCAAGGATATACCTGCCCCTTCGTGCCCGGTGGCCACAAGCAACCCTTCGTGTCCGGGCACCTTCCCGATAATAGGCAGATGGTCGGGGCTGAAAGGGCGCAGCCCCGCATAGGTACGCAGGACCTTCGCGCCTGTCAGTCCAGGCAGGAACCTGAGAGCCCGCTTGGCAACAGCAACTATTACCGCAGGCTCCGCCGTCCTGTCGTAACCTGCGAACTGTCGACTGCTCCCTACCAGAAGGGTTCCGCTTAGCGTGGGCTCCAATACAGTAGCAACCTGCAGGTCACCTGCACTCTGCACGGTGCCCACGTACCCTCCTTCCAGCAGGCAGTGCCCGACTTCGGGCACACCCCTTCCCACCACCAGGATGTGGCCCTTCCGGGGAAGAACGGGCACGACCCTCGGGTCAGGCAGTAGGGACGGCGTGAAAACCCCTGCCGCCAATACAACGGCATCACCTCCCACCAGGCCGCCTTTGGTCCAGACCCCTACCGTGCGGCCCGATGCCTCTATGGCCAAGCCGAGAACTTCTGCATCAAGCCTTATCTCGGCTCCCAGCCTCCTGGCCTCCCGTAACATCGCCCAGGTCGCCTTCCTGGGCTCCACCTGGGCATCGCCGGGGAACAAGAACCCACCGGGCAAATCCTCGGCGAGAGCAGGTTCGGCATCGCGAAGTTCCTTGTCGCTTAGAGGTTCTACCGAAACCCCACAGCTCCGCATCCGTGCTGCATGCGCCCCTGCCAGCTCGAGGTCATCGTCACTCTCGGCCAACATGATGGTGCCTCTTTGCTGGAATTCCATCGACGGTCCCAGGATCTCAGCCAGCTCTTTCCACAACTGGACGCTCAGTTTACCGAGCTCCAGTTCGGGGCCAGGAGCCTTGTCCCAAAGCAGCACTATCCCGTCGCAGGCTCCCGATGTGCCCGATGCGGGAAATCGCCGTTCTAAAACGGTAACCCGCGCCCCTGCTCGGGCAAGGAACAGGGCGCAGGCAGACCCAATGATGCCGGCCCCAACGATGACAGCGTCCATACCCTTCTGAGCAGGCATTATACACAACATGACCAAAGTCACCTCAAACTGGTGACCTAACTCACTCACATTCAGCCGGCCACGGCTCCAGTATGGATGTGGGAGGTGCCATGCATCGAGTGTTACTCTTCGATGTCCACAGCTCCGGTCGCGAGGCCCTGGCAAGCCTACTCACCGAGGTCGGATACTGGGTGAAGGTTGCCGAGGACGCGCACCAGCTCTTCGCCTTGAGCAACTCCGTGCAGCCCAACATAGTCCTGGTAGACGATCTTTCGCTTGAAAGACGTTGGGAGCTCATAGCCGACCTCCGCAGTCGTTTGCCGAAAGCAGTCATCCTCCTGCTGGTAACCCATGCCAACGCCAATGGGGTGTCGGCAGCGCATAGCGCCGGAGCAGACGGCGTACTGCTCAAGTGGCCTACCTCGGAAAAGCTCCTAGAGGTCATGGAGGAGAAGCTTAAACAAAAGCTGAAAGGAGGTGCAACCATCGATAACAGAACCATGAAGCCCCACGGAGAAGGCAGAAACGGAGGATCAAAGGAGGTAGTTGGATGAGGGGAACTCGCGTTGTATGGATAGTCGTACTGGTCATTGTGGCGTTGATCCTTGGGGGCGGCGGCTACATCCTCGGAAGAGGATCGGCAGCAGTACCGCAGGCTGCTGAAGCGGCCCTCAAGACCTACGTACCCTACGGCGAAAAGGATGAAGCGTACCTGATCAGCTCCGGCGGACACTCAGGTCAGGTGTTCGTGTATGGCATACCCTCCATGCGACGTATACGGACCATACCGGTCTTCTCGCCCGATGCAGCCACAGGCTGGGGCTACACTGAAGAGTCCAAGCAGATCATGGGGGGACTGACCTGGGGTGACACCCATCATCCTGCCCTGAGCGAGACCAACGGCGATTACGACGGTAGGTGGCTGTTTATCAACGACAACGCTAATGGCCGTATCGCCAGGATCGACCTGAGCAGTTTCACTACTCGCGAGATCATAGGACCCTTGCCCAACCTTTCAGGCCTCCATGGTGGTCCCTTCACAACACCCAACACCGAGTACGTCTTCGGTGTCACCAGGTTTTCCATTCCGTTCCCGGGCGGCACGTACGCAACTACCGAAGAGTATAAGACCAAATACAAGGGGGTCTTGGCAGGGGTCAAGGTCGACAAAAACACCGGTCAAATGAGCTTAGCTTGGGAACTCTTGCTGCCACCCTACGATTACGATCTGGCAGATTCCGGCAAGGGCCCCAGCGATGGTTGGGTTTTCTTCACATCATACAATACAGAGATGGCCACAACACTTTTGGAGGTCAACGCGTCTCAAAAGGATCGGGACCTGCTCCTGATCGTCAATTGGCGAGAGGCAGAGAAGGCCGTAAACGAGGGCAAGTTTACCGCGGTGAATGGAGCTAAGGTAATCGATCCAGGGAAGGTGCCAGGCATAGCTTACTTTGCCCCTGTTCCCAAGAGTCCCCATGGCGTGGATGTATCTCCCGACGGACGGTACATTGCAGCTTCGGGCAAGCTGGCACCGGTAGTGACCGTCTACGACTTCGAAAAGATCCGCAAGGCTATAGAGTCGAAGGACTTCGCCGGCACCGACGACGTCAGTGGCATCCCGATCCTGAAATATGAAAGCGTCAAAGTCGCTGAGGTTCCCGTGGGCAATGGTCCGCTCCACACCCAGTGGGACGACAAGGGCTACGCTTATACGAGCCTCTTCTTGGACAGCGCCATCGCCAAGTGGAAGGTGGGCGAGCCATGGAACGTAGTGGACAAGGTGGAAGTCCACTACAACATCGGCCACTTGGCAGCCTACGAAGGCGACACCATGCACCCCAAGGGGAAATGGGTTGTTGCCCTCAACAAAATAGCTAAGGACACTTTCCTCTCTGTAGGGCCGTCCCACCCCGAGGTGCTGGAGTTGATAGACATCTCGGGAGAGAAGATGCGCAACATCCTCAGCGTGCCCGTGGACCCCGAGCCTCACTTTGCTCAGATAATCTCCGCCGACAAGATAAAGGCACAGCCCATCTACCCCAAGGAGCAAAACACCAGGCCTGACGCCACTTGGCGCGAGAGTGACGCCAGGATAGAGAGGGACGGTAACACGGTGCACGTGTACATGACAGCCATCCGAACCCACTTCAAACCCGATGTAGTGGAAGTCAATCAGGGCGATACAGTCGTCTTCCACGTCACCAATATCGAGCAGACAGAGGACGAGACCCATGGCTTCGCCATTAACCTGTATAACGTCGACATGCAGGTAGATCCCGGCGAAACGAAGGTGGTGAAAATAGTTGCCGACAAGCCAGGCGTCTTCCCCTTCTACTGCACCAACTTCTGCTCGGCCCTCCATCAGGAGATGCAAGGATACCTGCTGGTGAAGCCTAAATCATGAGGGTGGGGTGCGGGGGCTGTACCCGATGGGCACAGCCCCCGCCATCCTGGTCCATAATGGGTGTTGAACTAACTTTAGACGGAGACTAAGAGGTGAAACTCACCAGATTGGAAAGAGCAGCAGTACTTCTATCTGGAGCAATGGTGTTACTCGCTCTGGCCTTTCCGCTTTGGACCATGCTGATGCAGGCGATATTCTATCCAGGCGGCCTATGGCTGCACATTTACGCCAGTCGCGTCACGGGAGACCTACAGGAGATAAGTTCTCTTAACCACTACATAGGTATGCGACCCATTCAGCAGGCCAATTTCCCTGAATTCCAATATCTCCCGTGGGCTATAGCTGGGGCCGGCACCATCATAATACTGGCCGCTTTGGTCGGTAGAAGGTGGGCAGCTGGCCTCGCCACAGGCGTTCTCACTGTTGTAGGTCTGGCAGCCCTCTACATCCTCATAGCCCGTCTGTGGGAATACGGGCACGACCTTGACCCCATGGCCGCCATAAAAATCACACCCTTTATGCCGCCCGTAATCGGCTACCGAGTACAGATCGCCAACTTCAAGCTCACCACCTTCTTCGATGTCGGTGGTCTGCTACTGATACTTGCCGAGCTAATACTCCTCGGTGTGATCTCCGGCCTCTGCCGGAAGATCCCCGCCCGTTTACAGAGAAAGTGGCCGGAAAAGGTAGCAGCGGTGGCATGACTCCCCTCAGGCTGCTGTCTATCTCCTTCCTCGCCCTCATGGCACCCTGGTCCCCTGATGCGAGCCCCTCGCCAGACCTGGCTCAGGCCATTGCCACGGCTCAGCCTGGCGCTGAGATACGGCTTCCACCCGGGTCATTTTCGGGGCCCATCGTAATAGACAAGCCCATCGCCATAATCGGCAGCGGCCCTGACAGCACTACCATTCAGGGCCCTCACGCCGGGAACGTAATCACTATAACGGCCCCAGGGGTCACTCTCCGACGACTAGCCGTGCGCGGCAGCGGGACCGACCTTCTGTACGATGATGCTGGCATCCTGGTCCTGTCCGACCACAACACCTTCGAAGACCTGCTCCTGGAAGACAACCTTCACGGGATATACCTTAAAGGAAGCAATCACAACACCCTTCGAAGGATAAGGGTCCACGGCCGAAGGTGGCTGAAGGAGGAAGACAGGGGAAACGGGTTCCACGTCTGGAACGCCCACAACAATATTTTTGAGGACAACGAAATCGGCTGGAGTAGGGATGCCATCTACTTCAGTTTCGCCAGCGACGACGTGCTGAGAAGAAACTACGCCCATCACTCGCGATACGGCATACACTTCATGTATGCCGACAGGGAGACCGTGGACAACAACCTCCTAGAAGACAACGTAGTGGGCCTGGTGGTAATGTTTTCCAAGGACATCCGTGCCCTGTCCAATACCATACGGCGGAATAACGCGGGTTTCAGATCTTACGGTCTACTCATGAGCGAAGCCTACAGACTCAGGGCCGAGGGTAACGCCATCGTGGCCAACAACACCGGCATTCTCATGGACCTATCCCTGGACAACATCTTTTCAGGCAACCTCATAGCAGGGAACTTCTTGGGCATCAACCTCCTAGCCAGCAGCCAGAACAACCTCTTCGTGGGCAATACCTTCTTCGACAACGGCGCCGATGTCAGGATAGGCCAAGAAGGGCTTGGGAACAGGTGGACAGACACCGCCGGCAACTATTGGGCCTCGTATCGGGGCTGGGACCTGGACGGCGACGGGGTAGGAGACGTGCCCCATAAGGCCAGCGACCTCTTCAGCTTCCTCACCGAAGAGCGGCCACAGCTCCTCCTACTCCTCGGCAGCCCGGCAATGTCGCTCCTCAACGAGGCGGAACGGCGATTCCCTGTGCTTCCAGTGCCCAAAGTCGTCGACACGAGGCCTTTGATGAGACCATCCGTCGCGATCATGCCTCCTCCTCAAGAGGCGAGGCCGCCCACACCTCCATGGCTCATACCTTCACTCATGGCCACTGCCTCAGGCATCCTCACGGTCTGGATAGCGCGTCACCGCTTCGGTCCGAGGAAGACACATGCTTAGGGTCGAGGGGCTCTCGAAGCGCTACGGAACCGTTTGGGCGGCCAGAGACGTGAGCTTTCACGTGGACAGGGGCGAGATCTTCGGTCTCCTGGGCCCAAATGGGGCAGGTAAAAGCACCATCATCAAGAGCATTCTGGGGCTGGTGAGACCCAGTCAGGGCAGCGTAGCACTGGATGGCATCGACGCCCTGACCCATCCGGCGGCAGCTAGGGTGAGGATGGGTTACTTTCCGCAGAAGCTCGCCCTATACCCGAACCTAACCGTCGAGGAGACCCTCCACTTTTTCGCCCTGGCACGTGGCCTGCATCCAGATACTGTGGACAGTGCTATCGAGGCGCTGGGTTTGCCCGAAATAAGGCACCGTCGAGTTGGACAGCTTTCCGGCGGCATGCAGCAGCGGGTTGGCCTTGCCCAGACCTTCCTTGGAGATCCCGACCTTCTCATCTTGGACGAGCCTACAGCCAGCCTCGACCCTATGGTGGCTGGTGAGCTCAAGCTGCACCTCAGGCAGCTCAGAGAGGCAGGTAAGGCCGTCCTGCTGGCCAGCCACGTATTGGCAGAGGTGCAAGATCTGGCTGACAGGGTAGCTATCATGCTGCGAGGACGGATCATAGCGCTGGGGACTATAGCCGATCTCAGCCGAAGCCTTCAGCTGACGTCACGGATCCACCTTGTCCTAGCCCGCCCTTCCCCTGAAGCTCTGGCACTGGCGCACAGCTTCGGGGCCACAAAGGCCGAACTGACGGACCATAGCCTGGTAGCCGAGGTGGACCCTGGTCACAAGCTCACCTTTCTGACTGCGATGGCCTCCAGCGGCGTGGAGATCCTCGACTTCCACACACAGGAGCCGAGCTTAGAGGAGGTGTTTCTGCGCTATGTGGCCAGGTCTAGCTAAGTTTCCCTTCTTCCTCTTCCTCGGCATAGCTGTCGCGGCCTGCTCCACAACCAGCCAAGTGGGACCCGTGCCAATTTATCCCGAAGACAGATGCACAGCCTGCGGCATGCACATTCTCGACACCCGCTACGCTTCCGAGGCGGTTCTGACCTCCGGGAAAGTCTTGAAGTTCGACGATATGGGAGAGATGTTCTCATACCTCAGGGCCAAGGGATTAGATAGGGAACAGATACGAGCCATCTTCGTGCAGGACTTCCAGACCCGAGAGTGGCTTAAGGGAGAGGAGGCCCACTTCGTGGTGGCCGAAGAGATCCACACACCTATGGGCAGCGGGGTGATAGCCTTTGCCAGCTATGAACAGGCATCGACAACTGCAGAGCGATTTCATGGCCACGTGGCCACCTTTCAGGATATGGTGTCAGGGAAATGACCGATGATCGCGAGGGAAAGCGAGGCCTTGCAGAAACCTAGTCCACTTCAGCAGGAACGCGTGCGGCAAGCGCAAAAGGAACAGCCTGTAGCGCCCGCTGTCAGGCCACGGCTTCTCTACGCTATATTTCAGTTGTCCCTTGCGCAGGCCTCCAGAGGAGTGTGGTTCTATGCTGTGCTGCTGGTCCTCTCAGCTATGGGCGCAGCCACAGCCTACAGTGCGGCCAGTCTCAGCGGCCTTGACGACACAAACCGTTTCCGAGCCGCGATATACAGCCTCATGAACCTGTGCTTCTATTTCGTGTCGCTGCTGGGTTTACTGGTGGGTGCCCTGGACATGGCAGGCGACCAAGAGGGAGGAATGCTTCATCTCCTGGCCGCACAGCCTGGAGAACGGTACAAGATAATCCTGGGCAAGTTCTGGGGCCAGGGGATGCTTCTGGCCGTTGCGGCCGTGTTCATGATGGCCGTCACAGGCTTAGTACTGGTATGGAAGGGGCTAATCTTCGGTGCTGAAAGGCTGGCTGCCTTTTCGGTCCTTGTGGTTTCGCTAGCAGCCATATTCCTGTGCCTGGGCATCGCTATCGGCACCATGGCACGATCGAGGCTCATGGCGTTGATAGCCGCCCTAGCTACTTGGCTTGCCCTAGCCTTTCTGTACGACTTGATCATCTTCGCATTCCTTGGTTGGGGAGGAGCTGGCGAGCTATCGACAATCCTGGCTATTGCCCTCTTCCTGAATCCCTTGGATGGATTTCGCATCCTCACCCTTGCACTGCTAGGCAACCTTACGGCCTTGGGCCCCAGTGGCGCCGCCCTGATGAGGATGTTTCCTCCCCCTTTGGGCCTGCTCCTCCCCGCTATCAGCCTGGTGCTGTGGCTCGGCACACCCCTTGCAACCAGCATCATCTCTTTGCAACGGAAGGACTTGTGATAAAATGATAGACATTAACAGGAGGGTATCATACATGAAACTCGCCCACGCGCCCATGCTCTTGCTGATGGTACTCTTCCTGACTATTGGTGCCTGTGCACCTGGCGGTCAACCTAGCCCAGCGCCTGGGCAAACCAAAGTAGCGGCCGGTGACCCCAAACGCGGGGAGGAGATTTTCTTCAAAAAGAGCGACTGTTCTACATGCCACTATCCTGATAAAACCTACGATCAGGTGCTTGTGGGCCCCGGACTCAAGGACCTCTTCAAGCGCCAGACTCTTGGCAATGGCAAACCTGTCAACGACCAGAACGTGAAGGAGTGGATCAAGAGCGGCGGCACGGGAAAGATAGGCACCATGCCGTCCCATCCCGATCTGACCGATCAGCAGATTAACGACCTAATAGCGTATCTGAAGAGCCTCCAGTAGCTCTCCAGCTACGCTGTAGCTAGCCTAATGGATCTCGGCATTGGTGAACTTTCGTCTGAAGTTCAGGCTCCACCGGCACACCAAGGACTCGACGCCATGGTGTGCCGGTGGCACAGGCCTTTTGAGACCGCGTTTTCTTTCATCGGATACTAGGCCTCACTTCCGAAAATTGGGTTGAAATCAAGGTCTTGGAAAATTGCTTCGGACGTTGTATCATCACCTAGAAAAGGTCTCCCCTCGCCTGCGGCTATCCCTGTGGTACAAGTGACTGCAAGATGCACCCGTATTAGTTGAGGAGGTTCCATGAGACTTTTCCGTGGGCTATCGGTAACTGCCGGAGCACTCACTTTAGTCTTGATTTTTTTGGGCGGCGTCGTGCGAGTGACAGGCTCGGGCCTGGGATGCCCAGACTGGCCGCTATGTCACGGGCGAGTCATACCGCCATTGGAGGGCCCTGTCCTGATAGAGTGGACCCATCGACTTGTAGCCAGCCTCACAACCCTGTTTATCGTCCTCATGGCCGTAGTGGCATGGACGGCCCTTCGACGCCATAGGCCTATCTTCCTCCTCTCCACCCTCGCAGTGGCCCTGCTAATAGTGCAGATACTTTTGGGAGGCATCACCGTCCTCTTGGAACTCCCACCGCTGATCGTGCTGGCACATCTGGCAGTTTCCATGGGGGTTTTAGGTGCGGTAGCGGCAGCTGCAGCTCACTCCTACCCTAGACCCAAGGGCGCCCAACCCGATGCCCGGTTCGTTGCCTGGGCGCTAGCCGTTGCTGCTGCCTCGTATGTGCTGATACTTACCGGTGGTTTCGTGGTGGGCACCAACTCAACTGCTGCATGCCTTAGCTACCCCTTCTGCAACTGGCCCGCACTGATCCCCACAGATATCTTTCAGTCCATCCACTTCACTCACCGTCTTGTGGCTCTGGTGGTGGGCATCATGGTCGTCCTTTTGGCCGTCTACGCCAGGAAACAGAACCACAGTCCCAAGGTCCGCCGATGGGCCAACCTAACCCTGATTGCTTTGTTGGTGCAAGTCATCATAGGGGCCCTGAACCCCATCCTAGCGTTTCCAGCGTGGGTCCGAGCCGTGCATCTTGCAGCGGCAGCGGCAGTGTGGGCTGCTGCCGCAGTCACAGCCGTGTTAGCCTACAGACAGTCCCTTCCCCAGGAACAGTTGGCGGAGGACGAAGGAGAAGTACAAGCAGCCCAGCCATCCCTGGGTGACTATATTGCCCTCACCAAACCGCGCATAGTGCTCTTGCTGCTAATTACCACCGCGTGCACCATGGTAGTAGCGGCTAGGGGCCTACCACCACTGGCAACTTTCCTGTTCACCATGCTTGGTGGGGCCTTGGCCGCCGGTGGCGCCAATGCCATCAACTGTTACATGGATCGCGACATAGACGGCCTCATGAGCCGCACGCGGAGGAGACCTCTACCCCGCCGAAGGATCGATCCAATGGAGGCCCTAGCCTTCGGCATGGTGTTGGCTGTATCGTCTCTGGCGATATTCGGAACCTTTGTAAATCCCATGAGCCTCTTCTTGGCCCTAGCAGGCATCCTCTACTACGTGGCGATATACACACGCCTTCTTAAACGCATCACGCCCCAGAACATAGTCATCGGTGGAGCCGCCGGAGCCATAGCCCCCATGGTTGGATGGGCTGCTGTGAGAGGCAGTCTCGATATTCCGGCTCTTCTTGTGTTCGCCATCATCTTTCTATGGACGCCGCCCCATTTCTGGGCTCTATCGCTGCTTGTTAAGGAAGAGTATGCCACGGCTGGCATACCCATGATGCCCATAGTGAAGGGCGATGGCGAAACCCGTAAACAGATCCTCATCTACTCTGTAATATTGGTACCCATCAGCGTCTTAATGGTACTTAGCGGTGCTGTGGGCACCTTTTACACCGTTGTGGCCATTCTTCTCGGAGCGGTGTTCGTGGCTGTGGCCTACCAACTCTTCAAGGACGGCAGCAGATTGTGGGCAAAACGCATGTTCATGTACTCCAACTATTACCTAGCCCTGCTTTTCGCTGCCATGGTGGTGGACATGTTTGTCGGACGGCCCAGCTAGATGCCCAATCGGTAAAAACCATCAAGGGCTAGGATCGCCAGGCAGCCCAGAACTTGCCACGAACCTTAATACTCCCTCGGCCACTAGCAATCTTTCACTACCATCGACGCTTGCCGCATAGAGATTCGGGATTTCGCTACCCTCATAGGAGAGGTACAGTACTCTGCCTCCATCGGGGGTGAAGTGGGGCATCTGATAGGCAGACCCACAGCACCTAAAGACCTGACGCTCGCTTCCCGTCCGCAGATCCCGCAGAACGAAAGGACCATCGCCCAAGGTGCCTTCACGATAGAGCAGTTGGTTCCCATCGGGCGAAAGCACACCACTAAGGTACCTGGCGGAGCTTAGTATTTCCTTTACACCACCGTCCAGATCCACCACAGTAAGCCCATAAAACTTGCCGTTGAAGGTCGTCGCCAATAGGTGCCTTCCGTCGGATCCGAAGCTTAGCCCCTCCACACCTACGGGTAGGCTAACAACCTTCAATAGCTCTCCACCTTCCAAGCGGTAAAGGAAGAGTTCGGAGGATCTCCCGTAGGAGACACTGAAGGCAAGATAACGGCCCTTCGGGGAAAAGTCCGCTCGTGCCTGCTGCCACCCGTCGGCAAGCCTCACCCGCCCATGTCCTGGCAGGATCAAATTGAGGGGAGAAAGCTCGCGCACTTCAGGCCCCATGCGGTAGGGAAACATAGCTACAGCATCGCCCTGAGGCGACATGCGCGCGGCGGCAGGCATCTGGAGAGTTGCGACCCACTGAGTTCGGCCGCTGGACGTATCCATCAAGTTGTAGGTGGTACCGTCTCGAGTGAACTGTATGGTGAGGAGGGTTTTGCCGTCGGCCGAAAGCGCCACCGGGTAGAAGCTGCCCGGAGGGGCAGGTATCTTGCGAAGGTCCCCACCATCCGCATGACCCACGTACAGAGGAGAGACCGGCCGGCCTGGTTTCTGCACTACCAGATAACCGACCAACTGGCGAACTGTGCCAAGGCGCTGATAGGCATCCCGGTACCGGGGGCTCAACTCAGCGACACGACGCATCCAGTAGGCAGCTTCCCACCAGTGGCCGCCCGAAATAGCTTCTACGCCTTTCTGGTAGGCCGCAACGACGGCATCGCGCCTCTCCCGAGCTTTGGCCAGCATGCCGTCCGCCACGGCCTGGTTCCCAGCCGCCTCTAACTCTCTGACAGCCTCCTCGTAATCCTGGGCCTCAAAAGCCTTTACACCTCTGACGTAGTGGGTGAACTGGCTCTCCCCTGTGATTTGACGATACCCCAGTATGGAGGCACACACCAGAAGCAAGATAATTCCCAGCCACACCTCTACCCTCATGCGGCGGTGGGCGGAAGGAGCTACAATGGCAGCTCCACAACCCGCGCACCCGGAGGCCCCGACTGCATTCAGATGCCCACAAACAGTGCAAGGTAAAGGTACGTCAGCCACTTGCTCCCCTTCATCAGCCATCACTCAGGACTGAGGGCAGGAGGAGAAAGTACAAACTGCATGACGCCATCAAGGACCACCTCGCTGTCTGTTCCGTCGGGCCGGACAGCATACAGGGTCTGATCCCCGGGTGCAACCCCGGACACGTAGAGGATGCGACTTCCGTCCAAGGTGAAGGCCGGGAGCTGGTACACTGTACCGCAACATCTGAAGGCATACACTTCGCGGCCCGTGCGCAGATCCCTTATAAAGTAGTTCGATGGTCCTGCCTCGGTAATCCGCCTGTACACCATCACATCCCCCAAGGGTGATAGCACGCCGTCGAAGGACCGCCGCAACACTATAAGTGCTCTTACGGTCTTGGCATCCAGATCCACCTCATCTAGACTGAACTCACCGCCACGATAAGCCACCACCAAAAGCCTGTTAGCGGCAGTGAAACGCATGTCTACAACCCAGGCATCTAGCTGAAGGATCAAGTTCTCGTCACCTGTGCTCAGGTTGTAGAGGCGTAAGAGGGACCGGTACCCCTTATCGGGCGAGTAGGTCTGATTGACGCTATACACTATATGGGATCCTTCTGGGGTGAAGGCAGCCCAAGTGCACTCGCCTGTCTGCAGAAGTGTCCGATGGGTGCCATCCCTTCGGTAGACACTCAAGCTTCCAGGATGAAGGGCAAAAAACGTGTTGATGCATGGGAATGCGACCACAGCCGAGCCATCCGGAGACAATCTGGCCTGATGAGGCACTGGGCTCGAGAAAACCAACTGCAGTCGCCCTGTGGCGACATCCACCCAATAGAAACTAGACCCCGTGGCATCCGACGCCAGAATCGTAGATCCCTCGGCACTGATGGCTAGGGGAGAAAACCACTTTTCTGGTACCGGAACTTGTCTCAGATCGAGTCCATCGGTGTGAGCTACATATACGTGAGGATCGTACGGCTTAAGAACCACCATGTACCCGATGCGCCTTCTGGCTTCTTCGAGCAGCTCCGATGCTTCCTTAAATTTCGGATTGATGGACACAGCTCTGTTCAAAATCCTGGCAGCTTTCCACCAATCGTTGGCTGCAGCAGCCTGGAGGCCTGACCGATAGGCTTCTTGGAGCAGTCTAACCCGTTCGGAAGTCGATCTGGCCAGGTCTTGGGCCCCTGGGTAGTCATCGGCCTCTCCTAGCTCCTCAGCCGCCTTTTCGAGATCGCCGGCATCCAGGGCCCGCAGCCCTTCGACGTAGTGCCTAAACTTGTCAGTCCACTGAACCTGCCGGTAGAAAAAGAAGCTCAGAAGGCCAAGAAGCAGAATAGCACCCACGGCAAAACGCAGCCAGCGACCAGCCTGCGCTGCGGTTCCCAACGACGCCGTGCCACAGATTGGGCACGGTGCGCCAGAACTGGTCAAGAGGTACCCACAGTTGGGGCAGACCCTTTCTCCCTCCATATCTGGGTCTCGAACCATAGCTTGACGAGGAGGACCAGCACTTGGGTACGGGGAGCCAGGGTGCGAAGGTCTAGCCACTCCTCGGAGCTGTGGGCCCCATCACCTTCAGGCCCCATGCCATCTATTGTAGGGCAGAAGAGCGCTGTGTGGTTCCCGTCGGACACCCCGCCTGTAGCCACCTCCTTGGCCTCGAAACCCGCTTCCTTGGCAGCTTCGGAAACCAGGGTAAAGAGGGTTGCCGAACCAGGGCCCGGCTCCATCGGAAGCACCTTGACGCCTCCATGGAGATGAAGGCTGGTACCTGGAACCTTCGGGGTGCTACAGAGACCCACAATGGCATTATCCAGCCAAAGCAGGTCCTCCGCAGTCCATGCCCTGTAATCGATCTCGGCATAGGCATAGTCGGGCACCACATTGGGCCTGGTACCGCCGCCGATTACACCTATGTTCACAGTGAGGCCCGCAGGATAGTTGTTCAGCTTATTGAGCGCAATGATTTTATGGCATAACTCAAGCACTGCACTGGCACCTGTTTCTGGCGCAGCTCCAGCATGGGCCGCCTTGCCGGCCACATTGAGCCTGAAATAGCCGTTTCCCTTGCGCCTTGTAACGTATCCACCGCCAGGTCGTCCGGGCTCAAGGATCAGGGCAGCACTGCTGGCCTTGGCTTCAGTCTCTATGTAAGGGGCGGATGTAGGCGAAAACAGTTCCTCATCGCTGTTCAGAAGCACCGTCAAGGGTATGCGCTCCCACAGTACCGGAAATGTCTCCCTAAAGGCCCTCAGTCCGAACAGCAGAAGAGCCAGCCCTCCTTTCATGTCTACTACTCCGGGGCCCAAGGCTCTATATCCCTCCGTGTGGAAGGGGTTTCTGGACACCTCATCGGGCATATACACGGTGTCCATGTGGCCCACTAGAAGCACAGGCCTTCCTTCGCCGAGTTTCCTGGCTATGATGTGGTCCCCGAACTCCGATTCCCGTATAAACTCCACCTTTAGTCCAAGCCCTGTAAGACCCTCGGCCATCATCTCGCCCACTCTGTCGACACCCTGTTTATGGGTGGTGGAGCTATCCTGATTAACAAGTCTCTCCAGAAAGGCAATCATCTGTCCCATTTGAGAATCCACGCTCTCCCGAAGCTCCATAGCTATGCGCAGCCACCTCCTACTTGTATCAAGTACTATAGTTGGTTGTGCAGCAGGCCGATAGTATTACGCGGGACCCCATATCACCCCCGATAATCACTAGTGATTCTAAAAGGTGATGATATGAGTAATATAACCTCCAGCCACCGAGGCACCAAGAAGATATTGCTAGTGGAAGACGACCCTTCTATCCGTACCCTCATACGCATCACCTTGGCCAGCGACCGCTTTGAGATCCTGGAAGCCGAGGATGGATCTTCTGCTTTACAGCTGGTGGATGCTGTTCATCCCGATCTCGTGCTTCTGGACGTCGGGCTGCCTGGTGAACTGGACGGTTTTGAGGTGTGTAGGACAATCAAGAACAACCCCAATACCTCCGACATCACTGTGATCATGCTGACAGCCTACGGGCAGGAGTCCGATATACTGAAGGGACAAGATGTGGGCGCTGACAGCTATTTTGTCAAACCCTTTAGCCCTCTATCGCTGCTCCGGAAGGTGGACGAGTTACTGGGAGATTAGGGGTATGGTAGCAACACCCACAGGGACCGGCGAAGACCAGGAGATGGTGCCGCGACAACTATTTGAAGCCGAAGTCTCCAGGCGGAAAGAGCTGGAGGCCAGGGTGGCAGCCTTGGAAAAGCACAGAGAGCAACTGCTGGTCTTCGCCCGGGATCTCAACCGTACCTACCAGCAGCTTCAGCGCAAGCTCTCACAAATGACCGACCTTCACTCCCTGGCTGTAGATCTGGCCATGACCCTTGACACGGACAAGATAATTCTTGCCGTGCTCAAGCGGCTGCCCAATCTCCTGCCCATAGACGACGCCAGTATCCTTCTAGTCGAAGATGGTCTCGTGATGCGAGTGCAGGCAACCCCCGATGGGCTCTTGTCCCGATCTTTCATCCAGGATGGTGGATTACAGACCGCCGGACCGGATACACTCACAGCTCCCCTTATGTCCTCCGATGGCCAAATGGGCATGATCGTGGTCCACTACGGGAATTCTGTCCCGTCCCCCGATGATGTGGAGCTCCTCGAGACCGTGGCCGTAAATGTAGGCTTCGCTTTGGAGAAGGCAAGGGCCTATGAACGCAGCCACCGCCAGGCCATAACCGATGAACTGACAGGCCTTTACAACTACAGATATCTGAAGAAGACACTGGTACAGGAGCTGGAAAAGGCCGACCGACTCGGTTACTCCGTGGGCATCCTCATGGTGGACATCGATGACTTCAAGGGCGTGAACGATCAACATGGCCACCTGGCCGGCGACCAAATACTTGTGGCAGTAGCCAGCAGTATGCGTCGAACACTTCGCAAGAGCGATATTCTGGCACGCTACGGGGGCGAGGAGTTCGCCGCCATATTGCCAGGGTGTAAGCACGAGCATCTGCTGGTAGTGGGCGAGAAAATCCGCACTGCGGTGCAAAACACTGTCATCGAGCTGGACAACGGCATCGTAATTAAGGGTATAACCGTAAGTATCGGAGCGGCATCTTCACCCCCGCTCCCCAGAGACCCTAACGTCATGCTGGCCGTGGCCGACAGCAACCTTCTCAGGGCAAAAGCATCCGGCAAGAACAGGGTCTGCATCGAGCTCGATCTCTTTCAGCAACCTATGGTATAACGCTGACCCCAAACCCTCTCCCTTAGAGGGCGTTTCCGAGGGCCTTTACTGGGCTTGACCGCAAGAGTTCCACAACTGCTACAGTGGTATGCCAACATGTTGGGCCACTCCTTACCAGGCTGCCTCGTATGGCGAGCCAACTTTTCGGAGCCCATGCTACAATGAAGTAGCGCTCAGCGGACCCTGGCCGTGGGCCCCGCGGCCGAACACTCACAGAGGAGGGTGTCGAATTGCCGACGGCCACTAAGCGACATTGGAAGCATCTTTACGAAGAAATTGTGGCCACTAACGTTTGCAGCGGCTGCGCTGGATGCGTTGTGGTCTGCCCCAGAGACATCTTGGACTATGTGCAGGGAAAGCCTGTGCAGACCCACGAAGAATCGGGGCCCTTCGACTGTGTCTTCGGTCATAAGGGCTGCACCGTATGCGCCGATGCTTGCCCACGACTCGACCCAGAATCCCAGCTTATAGAAGAGTTACTCTTTGGAAGGGAGAGGCTACCTGACGAATACGCTGGCATTTGGCGACGCATAGTTTTGGCTCGCTCCACTTACCAACAGGTCAGAGACGTGGCTCAGGACGGCGGTGTAGTAACTCAGCTTCTGCTCTGGGGCCTTAGGACCGGACGCATCGATGGGGCTCTGGTATCGGGTCGGTCCGCTCGGGGCAAGTGGTATCCTGAACCGATGCTGGCAACCACAGAAGAAGCGGTCCTCCGCTCAGGAGGGTCCTGGTATACCTACGTTCCCACACCTCTTGCCATGAAGCAAGCCGTCAAAGAGGGCCTGGAGAGGCTCGCCTTTGTAGGCACGGGCTGCCAAACAATACTCTCTCGTAAGCTGCTAGTGCGCAACCTCAAGCGCTACTCTAAGCGTATCGCCGTAACCATAGGTCTTCTCTGCAGCGAGACCTTCGCCTTCGAGCCCTTCATGGAAGGGAAGATACGCCGAGAGCTGGGCATCGAATTCGACCGGATTCGGAAGATAAACATCAAGGGACGCGTCATCCTATACCTGGACACCGGAGAAGTGCGGGAAATCCCCCTTAAAGAGGCTAGGCCCACTGCTCGGGAGCAATGCCATTACTGCCAGGATTTCGCAGCTGAACACGCAGATATCAGCCTGGGAGGCATCGGTCTGGACGGCTGGACCCTTACCATAATCCGCACCCAGATTGGCCAGCAGTGGATCGAAGATGCTGTGCATGCGGGTATCCTCGAGACCCGCCCTGCTGAGGACGATCCCAAGTCCCTGGAGCTGCTAATGAAGTTGGCCAAGAAACAGCGGGCCAGGCCAACACGTCCCGAACAGGAAGAGCAGCGGTCTGCAGCCAGCGTACAAGTCTAAGGTTCGAAACGGAACCGTATCATCGGCAGAGGAGATTGTGGAGATGTTCAGGCTAGAACCCCTAGAAGAAGGCAGAGAGGCACAGCCGGTACGAGAGGAGGTCTACGATGTCATTATCGTGGGTGGGGGACCAGCTGGCCTCACTGCCGGATTGTACGCAGCTCGATCGAAGCTGAAGGCAATCCTGTTCGAGAAGGTTATGCCAGGGGGCGAACTCCTCAACACGGAGTTAATCGAGGATTACCCAGGCTTCGAGAGCATCAAGGGCGCCGAGCTGGCAGAGCGGATGGAGCGGCATGCCCGCAAATTTGGTCTCCACATAGAGATAGCAGCCGTAAACGACATATACTTGGAGGGCCTAATAAAGCGCGTTGAGACCGACATAGGTACTTACAGAGCAAAGGCCCTTATCCTCACGTCCGGCGGCGAACCTGTGAAGTTGGGAGTGCCAGGCGAAGAGGAATTCAGAGGCCGCGGCGTATCGTACTGTGCCGTCTGCGACGGCGCGTTTTTCCAGGACAAGGTCATCGCGGTCGTGGGCGGGGGAGACTCTGCCTTTCAGGAGGGCCACTTCCTTACTCGATACGCCAGCAAGCTTTACCTCATCCACCGGCGCGATGCTTACCGCGCCCAGCCCATGCTCGTGGACAGACTCTTCTCAGTACCCAAAGTGGAGGCTATCACCAACACCGTGGTGGAGGAGATCGGAGGTGACGACAAGGTCCGCTACCTGAAGCTGCGCACGGGAGATCGCCGCTGGGAGCTACCCGTTGACGGGGTTTTCATCTTCATAGGCTTCAGACCCAACACCCGTTTCCTCCGTTTCCACGTCGATCACGACGAAAACGGCTACATCTTGACCGATCAGAAGATGGAAACTTCCATACCAGGTATATATGCAGCCGGCGACGTACGGGCTCAGCTGGCGCGGCAGATCACAACCGCAGTAGGCGATGCCACCACTGCGGCCCTGGCTGCCGAACGCTACGTAGAAGATTTCAACTCAGGTCGCCTCACTGAGGAGATCTTGCCCTAACTTGCGGGACAACGGCGGGCTCATAGCTGGGCCGGCCCACACCCCTATAAATGAAGCCTGCCTGAGCCATCTCTCTGGGGTCATAGATATTGCGACCGTCTACGACCACAGGGGTCCTCATCAACTGTCGTACGCGGGCGAGATCCAACTGCTTGAATTCGTTCCACTCCGTTACGATCACCAGCGCGTGTGCATCTGCTGCTAGATCGTAAGGATCCGCCGCGTAGGATATGGAGGGAAGGATCCGCTGCGCGACGGGAATAGCCACTGGATCGTAGGCCTTAACACTGGCTCCCTCCGAGAGAAGCAACCTTATTACCTCAATCGAAGGAGCCTCGCGCATATCGTCGGTATTTGGCTTGAAGGACAGGCCAAGCACCCCTACCGTCTTGTCCTTAAGGGTGCCCAACGCTTCGCGCACCTTAAGCACCAACCTACGCCGCTGGTCACGGTTGATATCCATGACTGCCCGCAAAAGCTGCGGGTGGCAGTCGTGCATGGCAGCCATGTGCTCCAAGGCTTTCACATCCTTCGGGAAACAGCTTCCTCCCCAGCCCACACCGGCCTGAAGGAAAGCAGCACCGATGCGCTTGTCCATGCCCATGCCTGCAGCAACCTCTTTAACGTCAGCCCCGAGCCGCTCACAGATGGCCGCTATCTCGTTGATGAAAGAAATCTTTGTAGCCAGAAAGGCATTTGAGGCATACTTGATCATTTCGGCTGTTCGCAGATCTGTGATCATTACAGGAGCCCCAAGCGGCCTGTGGAGTTCGGCAACGCGCTCAGCAGCAGAACGGTCAGCAGACCCCAAAACTATCCTGTCCGGGTTCATGAAGTCCTGGATGGCCGAACCCTCTCGGAGGAATTCGGGATTCGAAACCACGCTGAAGGGCACCTGCCGCCTCTGATAGCGCGAAATGATTTCTGTAACCAGGTCACCGGTCCCTATGGGTACCGTGCTCTTGTTGACCACGATGGTCGGGCGATCCATCACCTCGGCGATACCGCGAGCTGCATCCAGGACGTAGGTCAGATCGGCCTCCCCATCGTACCCCGAGGGCGTACCCACCGCGATAAAGACGAACTCTGCGTCCTTCAACCCTTCCGCATAATCGGTAGTGAACGAGAGCCTGCCAGCGGCAACGTTCCTGGCCACCAACTCTTCGAGGCCCGGTTCGAAGATGGGCATCTGGCCCTTCTTCAGGAGCTCGATCTTTTGCGTGTCGGTATCTACACACCGAACGCGATTACCTAGGTCAGCAAAGCAGGTGCCGGTCACCAGCCCGACATAACCCACACCGATGACTGCTAACCGCTTCATGCTATCTCGTCACCTTAGCAAGGGTATCCACCAGCTTATCGATCTGGCTTCGGGGATTCATTTCCGTGACACACAGCAACATGCAACCTTCCAGGTACGGGAAATGCTCCTCCAAAACGTACCCGCCAATGATGCCAGCTTCATCGAAAAGCCGCTGATTCACCACAGATGGGTCCAACGGGGTCCTCACAACGAACTCATTGAAGAAGGGGCTATCCGCGAAAGGCAGGGAGAAACCTGGCAACTGGGAGATCCTGTGAGCAGCATAGTGGGCCCTGTGGTAGTTCAGCTCAGCAACCTTGCGGAGGCCCTCCTTCCCCATAACTGCCAAGTATATGGCGACCATGAGGGCATTGAGGGCCTCGTTGGTACATATGTTGGAGGTGGCCCGCTCCCGACGAATGTGCTGCTCCCTCGTCTGGAGCGTTAGCACGTAACCCCGACGACCCTCAAGGTCCACCGTAGCTCCCGCAATCCGGCCAGGCATGTAACGGATATACTCCTTCCTGCACGTGAACAGTCCCACGTAGGGCCCTCCAAAACTAAGGGAATTCCCAAGGCACTGTCCCTCGCCCACAGCGATATCAGCACCATACCTCCCTGGAGGCTTTAACAGCCCCAGGCTGATAGGATATACCGATACTACTAGGAGGGCGCCCACCCGGTGTACAGCCTCGGCTATTGGGTCGATGCGGTGAATCCGTCCGAAAAAGTCGGGCTGCTGTACTATGAGGCACGCTGTGGCTTGATCTACCAGCTCGGGCAGTCCCTCGATAGGGGCCTCCTGCACCTCGATACCCTGCCCTGCCGTGTACGTCTTTAACACACTCTTGTAGTCCGGGTTCATGCCTTCTGGGACCAGAACCTTGGCTCGGCCCGTGGCGTGTCGGGCCATTACCGCCGCCTCGGCTACTGCCGTTGCCCCGTCGTACAAGCTGGCATTGGAGACTTCCATCTCGAACAGGTCGCATACCAGGCTCTGGAATTCATAGATCGATTGGAGGGTACCCTGGCTCGCCTCAGCTTGGTAGGGCGTGTAAGCAGTAGCAAACTCCGAACGGCCGGCCAAGTAGGGCACCACCGAAGGAATGAAATGGTGATACGCACCGGCACCCAAGAAGGTAGGATGTTCCAGGACATTAGCATTTAGAGAAGCTATCTGGCGCAAGTGCGCCAAAACCTCTGCCTCGGAAAGGGGCGACGGAAGTGTAACTTTAGGGTATCTGACCCTCTCCGGCACTACCCGGAACAGCTCGTCGACGGAGGCTATACCTATAGCCTCCATCATGGCCTTGCGATCAGCTTCTGTGTGGGGTGAGTAAGTCATCCATCTCCCTCATAGGGTCTTGAGGTATGCTTCGTACTCTTCTGCTGTGAGAAGTTTATCCATCTCTGATGCGTCAGACGGCCTGATGCGAATCATCCACCCCTTACCATAGGGATCCTGATTCACATATTCCGGATGCTCCTTCAACTCGGCATTGACGGCCGATACTACCCCGCTCAGCGGGGAATACAAATCGGAAACGCTCTTGACGGACTCAACGACCCCGAAGGGCTTAAATTGTTCGACCGTTGCGCCCTCCTTGGGCAGTTCAACATAGACCACATCTCCCAGGCTGTCCTGTGCATAGTGGGTTATGCCTACAACAGCCTCTTCGCCTTCCACCCGCACCCATTCATGTTCCTTCGTATATCTCAGGTCAGACGGTATCATTGTTCCTCCTCAACTCTGTTGCTGCCGTGGCCTTCTGTAAAAGGGCATTGGTACAACTTCGGCAAGGGCTAGCCTTTCCCTAATGGATATTTCGATCTTCGTACCAGGCTCGGCAAGATCTACGGGTACATAGCCCAGCCCAATGTTGGCGTTCAATGTCGGAGAGTAGCTGCCACTGGTAACGTAGCCCACCTTGTGCCCAGACGACCAGATCTCGTAACCGTGGCGAGGAACTCCTGGGTCGATCATCCTGAAGGCTACAAGGCGACGTTTCAGGCCTGCCTCTTTTGCCACAATTAGGGCATCCTTTCCTAGAAAGTCGCCTTTATCGAATTTTACCCACCGGCCAAGGCCAGCCTCCAGGGGATTCGTTGTCTCATCTATGTCATTGCCGTAAAGCGCCATGCAGGCCTCCAGCCGTAAAGTATCCCGTGCCCCAAGACCCACTGGTACTATCCCCAGAGGCCTGCCAGCCTCCATGAGCGTATCCCACAAGGCCAGTGCCCTCTCCGCAGGCAAGAAGAGCTCGAAACCGTCCTCCCCGGTGTAGCCCGTTCGCGACACCAGCACACTTTCGTGTCCATCGACGCTACTAAGCTTCGACCTATAGTATCCCAGACCTTCCAGGGGAAAGGAAACAAGCGGTTGAAGTATCTGCGGCGATCTAGGACCTTGTATAGCTATGAGAGCAATCTCATCCGTACGGTCGTGAACCTCGACATCCCACCCAGGGCGTCCATCGGCATGGTACCGTATCCATGCGAAATCCTTCGACGCATTGGCAGCGTTCACTACAAGGGAGAACCGGTCGTGGAGTCGGTAGACAAGAAGGTCGTCTACGATGCCTCCATCGGGCTTGCACATGAGGCTATATTGAGCCTGCCCTACCTCTAGCTTGCTAGCATCGTTTGTGGTCATCAGCTGCACGAGATCCAGGGCGTTGCGCCCTATGATTTCTATCTCGCCCATGTGGCTCAAATCGAAGATGCCAGCACGGCTCCTAACAGCGCGGTGCTCTTCGATGATGCCACTGTACTGCAGTGGCATCATCCAGCCGCCGAACTCGATCATGCGGGCTCCGAGGGCTACATGTACAGGATAGAGGGGTGTTCGCTTCGGCTCAGGCTTCATCTTCACCTCGGAGGTCGAAAAAGGGCTAAAGGGATTGTATTATCCAGCCGCCCGCCTGTCAACGCACCGTCGACGAGGAGGTCCCCGTGAGGGCAAACTGCCAAGCACTGCGAAGCTTTACAACGCTAGTATAATGCCGCATATAGTAAACTCCATTTGGAGGCGCCTCCAGAAGCATGGAAGGTTCGAAGGAGCCTATAGAGAAGCTGAGGGGCCTAAAGCCCGGCGACATCCTGATCAGGCGCAGGCGGTTTGTCAGGCACAGACTCCGGAAGGCTGTTGGAGTTCCCGGCCTCTTCAGCAGTGCTTACGGCAATGTGGGATCGTCCATCTATTACGCCCTGGGGGTCACTGCCCTCTACGCCCTTGGCCTCACCCCAGTGGTGTTTCTGTTGGCGGGCCTTCTTTTCGCTCTGACGGCGATGAGCTATGCTGAGGGTACGGCGGCCATGCCGGAAGCCGGAGGATCCTCTAGCTTTGCGCGCCACGCCTTCAACGAACTCATAAGCTTCCTGGCAGGCTGGGCCCTCATGCTGGATTACATCATTACCATAGCCATTTCCGCTTTCGAGGTCCCCAACTATCTGGCAATCTTTTGGGAGCCGTTGAAGACCTATCCCATAAACAGCATTGGCGGCATCGCTGTCGTGGCCTTCCTAGTGTGGATAAACATCCTCGGCATACGAGAGGCTGCTGCAGTGAACGTTGTGCTTTCCGTCATCGATCTGGTTACTCAAGTGATCATTGCCGGGGTAGGCGTGGTCCTTTTATTGAACCCCTACATATTGATTACTAACGTGCATCTCGGCGTAGCACCTACCTGGGGACAGCTGCTCTACGCTATCCCTGTTGCCACTATCGCCTACACAGGTATAGAGACCGTCTCGAACATGGCTGAAGAGGCCAAAGACCCCGGACGGGATGTGCCCAGAGCCGTTGCCCTAGTATTCGCAGCTGTACTGAGCCTGTACATGCTCATCTCTGTTATAGCCTTGAGCGCCATGCCCGTAACCCAGCGGCCCGACGGAACGTGGATGACCGCCCTTGGCGACCAGTGGAAGCTAGACCCGGTGATGGGCGTTGTAAACAGCTTTCCAGGGATACTTCGAGCTATATTCTCCATATGGGTCGGCATCCTGGCCGCCACCATCCTCTTCATTGCCACCAACGCAGGCATCCTGGGCATCAGCCGTCTCACCTATTCCATGGGACAGCACCAGCAGGTACCACAGTGGCTCAGCAAGGTGCATCCAAAATACCGCACCCCTTGGTTCTCTATAATCGCTTTTGGCGTCCTGGCTTCCCTGCTCATAGCCCCGGGTAAGATCGAACTCCTGGCCGACGTATATGCCTTCGGGGCTATGCTGGCTTTCACCTTCGCACATGCGTCCATACTCACGCTGAGAACAAAGGCTCCCGACATGCCTCGCCCCTACAAGGCGCCTTTCTCTCTTCGTATTGGTAGACGAGAGATTGCCCTTACAGCTCTTATCGGAGGTCTGGGCACCTTTACAGTCTGGATCGTAGTTGTAGCCACCCACGAGCTGGCCCGATGGGTCGGCATACCCTGGGTCCTAGCAGGCCTAGCGATGTACTACTTTTACCGCCGGTATAGGAAACTGCCTCTCACCAAGACAGTCAAAGTGGAGGCCTAGTTAGCGATCTGCATGGCAGGTGTACAGCTGTCTCTCTCCCTAATATCCCTAGCCATAGGCTTGGTTATGATTGCAGTCACTTTAGCTATGGGGGGAGGTATAACCAGCCTAGGTATCATTCTGGGATCTGCCCTGATCCTCACCGGCGCCCTGCGCCTGTGGGTCTGGGCCCGCAGACAGGCGGGATAGGAGGTAGCAATCCATGCCTGGGGAAACCATCCCCCTTGAACCCGCAAGCGAGCTCATTAGCGTATTTGTGGTCCTCATAGCCCTGGCGTTAGTGGCCTTCTTCTCGAGCTCCGAGGCTGCCCTCATATCGGTCAGTAAGATCCGTATCCGCACCATGGCCGAAAGAGGCGTTGAGGCGGCGCAGACCGTACTGAACCTCACCAAACACCACGGTAAGCTCTTTGCGACCATCTTGTTTTCAGAGAACTTCTTCATCATCTTCGCAACGTCCTTCGGCACAGCCTTGGCCATTGCGATCGTGGGCGATCAGGGTTACCTACTGGCCAGCATCGTTATGACCATATTGGTGGTGATCCTGGGCGAGATAACTCCCAAGACCTTTGCAGCGCAGTTCGCCGACCGATGGGCGCTGGCTGTCGCCAAACCCATGTACATAATCACTGTGGTGCTCACACCCATAGTATGGGTCTTCAGCAGCATCGCCACCGGTATCGTCCGTCTCCTGGGTGGACGACGGGTCGAAAAGACCCCCTTTGTCACCGAAGAGGAGATACGCCTTCTCATTTCTATTAGCGAAGCCGAGGGAATAGTCGAAGAAAGGGAGCGCCGCATGCTCCATGCGGTGTTCCGGTTCGGCGATAAGCCAGCCAACTCCATAATGGTGCCTCGCACCGAAATCGACTATCTTCCCGCCGACGCTTCGCTAGAGGACCTCCTGGAGATGTTCCGTCAAACGGGCCACACCAGATTCCCCGTTATCGGACAGAACCTCGACGACATCCTGGGTATAGTTAACGTGAAGCATCTGTTCCGCGAGGTTCCCATAGGGGCTGACCTGAAAGGACGATCTGTTACGGAACTGATGCGACCAGCTTTCTTTACACCGGAGAGCAAGACGCTGGGCGAGCTGTTGCCTGAAATGCAGACAGCGGGGGTCACTATGGCCATCCTGGTAGACGAATACGGCGGTACCTCAGGGTTGTTGACCCTGGAGGATATTATAGAGGAGATAGTAGGACAGCTGCGGGACGAGTTCGAAGCAGCTGAGCGCCGCATCGAAGAAGTAGAGCCTGGGCGCTACCTCGTGGAAGCCCACACATCTGTGGAGGAAGTGGCCGAAGTGCTCGGCATCGACATCCCACCAGGGGAGTACCGCACTGTGGCCGGTTTCGTCATGGCCGAGCTCGGCAAGGTCCCGGAAGTAGGTGACGAGCTGGTACACGACGGCGTCAGGTTTAAGGTCTCCAGTATGGAGGGCCTCCGCATCGAGCGCATAGAGATCTCCCTGAGGTGACGGATGAAGTTCACAAAGATCCTCGTTCCTGTCAACGGCTCTCCGGGCGACAGCGATGCCGTGGAACTGGCCTGTGCTCTAGCGAAGCGTTACAAGGCCAGGGTGTATGCCCTTTACGTCATCGAGGTCAAACAGGTGCTCCCATTGGATGCAGCACTGCCCGAGGAGGCAGCTCACGGCGAAAGGATCCTGGAGAAGGTTGAAGATCTTGGCGATCAGCTAGATGTACCTATCGAGGGGGAACTGGTGCAGGCTCGGTCTCCAGGGGCCGCCATTGTCGACGAAGCCTACGACCGAGGCATCGACCTCATCGTCATGAGCGTGAGGTACAGGAGGCGGCTGGGCGAGTTCTCCATGGGTCGCACCGTACCCTATGTGCTGAAAAATGCCAAATGCAGGGTAGTTGTACTTAGAATTCCAGTAGAGGAGTAGTGGGGAGTAACCATGAAAGTAGTTATAGTTGGATGCGGAAGAGTTGGATCCATGCTGGCTAACAAGCTCGACGCCCAGGGGCATCAGGTATCGATCATAGATACTAATCCCGACCAATTCCGCAGGCTCAGGCCGGAATTCAGCGGCTTAACCATAGCAGGGACAGGCATCGATGTGGACATCTTGAAATCGGCCGGCATCGAAGAGGCAGATGCCTTTGTGGCAGTAACTAATGGCGATAACACGAACGTCATGTCGTGCCAGATAGCAAAACACATTTTCGGCGTCCCCGTGGTGCTGGCAAGGGTCTATGATCCTATCCGGGGGGATGTATACCATACCCTCGGACTCGAGACCGTTTGCCCCACCACGGTGATGTCGGAAATGATCCTTGATATCTTGCATTCCCGTGTCCAAACCTCGGCACAGAGGGCTTAGGAGGAGAGATGTACATTATCGTAGCAGGAGGCGGAAAGGTAGGATACTACCTTACCAAGACACTGGTGAACGAAGGATATGAGGTTCTGCTGATCGAAAAGAGCAAGAAGAAGGTGGAGACCTACGCCGAACGGTTCGGAGCCGTAGTGCTCCATGGAGATGCCTGTGAAGCGTCAGTACTCGCCGATGCAGGAGCAGCCAGAGCCGACGTAGTAATAGCCGTAACCGGCGACGATGAGGACAACCTGGTTATCTGCCAGATGGCCAAGAAAAAGTTCAATGTGCCCAGAACTATAGCCAGGGTGAACAATCCCAAGAATGAGGAGATATTCAAGATATTGGGCGTGGATGTCACTGTGAGTGCCACCAACGTTATCCTCTCCCTGATAGAGCAGGAGATACCTTCCAGGCGACTAGTACATCTTCTCACGCTGCGCCACGCAGAGCTCGCCATGGTGGAAGCTACAGTGGCGCCCAGCTCGGAGGCCGCGGGCAAGCCCATCGGCGAAATAAAATTGCCCCCAGACACCGCAATAACCCTCATCGTCCGCAAGGGAGAACTAATCGTACCCTCACCGAACGTAACACTGATGCCTGACGATGAAGTCATAGCTCTGGCCCATCGCCGTAGCGAAGCCGAACTAAGAGCGATCCTGGTTGGCGAATCCGCACCGGTCTGAGGTTCAAGCTGTTCTGGCTAGATCAGAGAAGCTATACCCACAGGCGGTACAGCGTAACTTCCGCGCGCCATTGCGGACCGTAAGGCCGCCGCACTGAGGGCACGGCACTTCCGAGGGCCGCTGAAACACCGAAAAGTCACAATCAGGATACCGACTGCAGCTCCAGAACGTACGGCCAGTACGGGCCTTCCGTTCTACCAGCTCGCCCTCGCGGCACTTGGGACATGCCATTCCGAGCTTGACCACATAGGGTTTGGTGTTGCGACACTCCGGATAACCTGAGCAAGCTATGAACTTGCCATATCGTCCGGCCCTTACCACCATGGGACGGCCGCATATTTCGCAGCTTTCACCCGACAGCTCTTCACCGAGTTCGATCTTCGGAATGGCCTTGTCTGCTGCCTCCAGCCTGGAGGAAAAAGGCCCATAAAATTCCTCAAGCACCGGAAGGTACTCACGGTCGCCAGCAGCGATATCGTCCAGTTCCTCCTCCATTCTTGAAGTAAAGGCCAGATCGACAATCTCTGGGAAATGGGTTACCAGCAAGTCGTTCACCACCATCCCCAACTCGGTAGGAACCAGGCGTTTATCCTCGCGCGTCACGTATCCCCGCTCTTGGAGGGTGGACAGGATCAAAGCATAGGTGCTAGGCCTTCCAATCCCAGCCTCTTCCATGGCCTTAATGAGGCTGGCATCCGTATACCGCGACGGGGGCTGGGTAAAATGCTGTTCAGGATTCAGGGCGTGGAGCATCAGCGGATCGCCCTTTTCCAGCGGCGGCAGAGGTTGCCGTTGGGCCTGTTCTTCCTCGCCTTCCTCAGGCACTTCCCTGTAGACCGCAAGGAAGCCTGGGAACACCACTACAGATCCCGATACCCTAAACTGGCATCTTTCCGCCGATGTAGCGGCCAGGATGTCCACCGTGGTCTGATCCAGCAGGGCTGGAGCCATCTGGCTAGCTATAAATCGTTCCCAGATCAGCTTGTAAAGCCGATACTGGTCCTGATTGAGGAATTCTTTGATGGACTCGGGTATACGACGACAGGAGGTCGGGCGGATGGCCTCATGGGCCTCCTGTGCTCCCTTAACCTTCTTAGAATAAATGGGAGGTCTATCGGGAACAAATTCGGGTCCGAACTTTTGCCGAATAAATTCCCTGGCCTCTTCCTGAGCCTTGATAGAAACCTGAGTGGAATCGGTCCGCATGTAGGTTATGAGACCTACAGACCCCTCCTTGCCCAGCTCGATCCCTTCGTACAACTGCTGGGCCACCCTCATGGTGCGCTGCGCAGTAAACCCCAGCTTCTTGGCAGCTTCCTGCTGTAGTGTGCTCGTGATGAAGGGAGGCGACGGCTTGCGCTGAACCTGCCTTCTCTTTACATCTTCGACAGAGTATGTGGCCCGTTCCAGGATCTCGACCAGTTGATCTGCACGCTCCCTATTGGGGATGACAGCCTTTTCCCCATCTATGAGGTGGAGCTGCGCCCAGAACCTGCGTTCCTCGCGGGTACGGCTCAGATGTGCACCGATGGTCCAATACTCTTCGGGGACAAAGGCCCTTATCTGCCGTTCCCGATCCACTATCATCCGAAGGGCAGCCGACTGAACCCGCCCTGCCGACAGCCTGCCACGGACCTTTCGCCACAGGAGGGGACTAAGCAGGTAACCAACCAGACGATCCAGCACACGTCTCGCCTGTTGCGCTGTAACCAATCGGAGGTCAATGGTCCTAGGGTTCGCTAGTGCCTCCTTTATCGCATCCTCAGTAATCTCATGGAAGGCAATACGCAAGACTTCCTGCCCGTTGCTTGGGCGGGTAACCTGCACGACGTGCCAGGCTATCGCCTCACCCTCCCTATCGGGGTCGGTGGCCAAGTAGATAGTAGTGGCCCCATCCACCAACGACTTCAACTCCTTTACTATTGCACGCTTCTCCTTAGGTACGAGGTATTCCGCCTCGAAACCTCGGTCTATAGCTACTCCAAGTTTGCTTTTCGGAAGATCGCGGATGTGCCCCATGGATGCCTTAACCACGAATCCCCGCCCCAAGTACTGGGAAATGGTCTTGGCCTTAGTCGGCGACTCGACGATCACCAATTTCTGGCCCGAATTTCCCTGTCTGGACATGCCCCTTTACCCTTAGTTCAGTTCATGGTAGAAACTATGCTTTTTACCCCGAAGCGGCAGCATTGTCAAGGGTCCTGCCAGCCATCCATAAATGTAACGTATAATCGGGTGCCATGTTAAACCCAAGGTTTCTTTGGCTTCGGTGGCCTATCGGCGTGGCCATCAGTGCAGCAAGCATCTATATGCTTTCGACCCAAACAGCACTCGACGAAGCCTTCAGGGCAGCCTCGCTGGCCTCCCCGATGGGGCTTGCAGCGGCTGCTGGCCTCATCCTAGTATCGGTCTTGGCAAAGGCTCTGCGGTGGAAGGTACTCCTCGGGGGAGGGTCATTGCGCATCAGCACTTTGACCGGCGCCTCGTTAGTTGGCTATCTGTTCTCGACGGTTCTCCCCCTGAGGGCAGGAGAAATTGTGAGAGCAGCTGTGATCCGCCAGCTCGAAGGTAAACCCATCTCAACATCCCTAGCCAGCATTGTCGTAGAGAAGCTCTTCGATATAGGCGTGCTTTTTGGCTTTCTTGTCGCTGTAGCCCTAGTGGCTCCAATACCTTCCTGGGTTGCCATGGGCTCCGTCACAGCAAGCGCAATATTCATATTCCTAGGTGCCACCCTCATAGCCCTCCCGAGGTTGCAGGAACGACTGCATAGCCATCTTTTCTCAGCTGTGCCGCCTCCCGGTCAGGTGATTGTAAGATGGATAGCTGCCTTCGTTCATGGCCTTCAGGTAACGGTTACAGATCCTCGATCGCTGATGCTGTCCCTGGCATTGTCTGTGGTCGCCTGGGGGGCGGGAGCCCTCACCATATGGCTGGCCCTCACATCGGTGAACCTACCCGTACCTCTATGGGCGGCAGTGTTGGTTATGGTAGTAACCAACCTAGGCATGGCCATACCCTCGGCGCCGGGATATATGGGTGTGTACCACTACTTAGTGGTGCTGAGCCTCTCAACCTACGGTGTCGAAATGGAGAAAGGCCTGGCAGCCGCCCTCGTGCTGCATCTGCTGGTCTTTGGCACTTTGGCGCTCTTGGGGATACTCGCAGTTCTCCTTATGGGTGTTAGCCTCAGACAACTCTCGGGTGAGATCAGTGCCGGAAGTTCCTCACAAAAAGCCTGAAGATGTCTACTACCCCATAGCCGTGGCCCACCTAGTTCAGGTGCCCCTGCACAGGGCTATTGTGAGGACAGCCGAAGCCGTTCGCCTAAAACGTATGCCACTGGAGAGGCCCACTTTAGATGCAGGGTGCGGAGACGGGATCTTTGCTGCCATCGCCTTTGGCCAACACAACTACCGTGCAGATTTGGGCATCGATGCAGACATGGAGGCTCTGAGAACGGCTCATCGTAAATCGTCCCACAGACTCCTACTCTGTTCCGACCTAGGAGCCATACCCCTGGCATCCGAAAGTGTGGGGTCTATAGTTTGCAACTCGGTGATAGAGCACATCCCTCACGCGGATCGAGCCCTATCAGAGTTTGCTAGGATATTGAAACCAAGGGGGTGGTTGGCGCTCACCACCCCAACGCCTAACTTTACCGACACCCTACTTACGGTCAGAATCCTGAAGTGGGTCGGACTGCGGCGACTAGCAGCCGCCTATGGGCGCTGGTTCAACCGGATATCGCACCACTACACCCTCCTCAGCCCGGAAACATGGGCATCCAAACTCTCGTACCTTGGCTTCCGTGTCACACATACCGAACATTACCTTGATTCTGTTGCCATGGCCGCTTTCGAGCTTGCCCACTACCTTGAGGCCTACCGCCTCGCCATCGAGGGTTTGGTAGGCCGTTGGGTTCTCTTTCCCAGGCTTGCGGCTCTCTCCCCAACCACCAAGTTAAAGGCTACGCTGATCGGAAGGCTCTGTGCCCGCAAGCCCCACGGCCGTGCCGGATATGCTTTCCTCTTGGCCCAGAAGGTCTCCGAATACAGAGGGATGCTGTGACGCTGCGTTCGAGGGCCAATGGGCACGCGTACCTCACTTTAGCGCTTCTGGGACTGGTACTTCTCTTCGCCGCCATGCTCCGGCTCAACAACCTTGACTGGGACCAAGGCAGTCACATCCATCCCGATGAACGCTTCCTTACTATGGTCGAAACCGCCTTGGCGCTCCCGAAGGATCTGTCTCAGTATTTCCACACACCATCATCGCCGCTGAACCCCTACAACCGCGGATTCAACACCTTCATCTACGGCACCCTACCTCTTTTCCTCGTGAAGGTCACAGGCCATATATTGGGTCAAGGCGGCTACGATGAGATACATCTTGTGGGAAGAGCCCTTTCGGCCCTATTCGACCTAGCTACCGTACTCCTAACGTTCTTGCTGGGTCGTCGCCTCTTCGGAAGTTGGGTAGGCATCGGCGGAGCCGCCCTCGTGGCCTTCGTTCCCCTCCACATTCAAAACGCTCACTTCTTCACGGTCGACAGCTTCAGCGTGACCTTTGCTTTGGCCTGTCTCTACTTCGTTGTCAGGTCTGTTCAGGAAGAGAGCCTGGCTAACTATGCTCTGGCCGGCGCCTTCCTGGGCATGGCAGCAGCATCCAAGCTCAACTCCCTGCTGCTTCTGGGCCCTCTGTTCTTAGCAGGGTATTACTCTACCCTCCACGGGCGTAGCTACACTACTGTTGGCAGAGGGTTGGGAGTTGCCCTTCTGGCAACCTTTGTGACCTTCCGAATCTTCGAACCCTATGCCTTTGCAGGCACAAACCTGTTGGATATACGTCCCAACCCGTCCTTCGTCAGGGACTTGGCGCAGTGGACGTCTGTGTTCTCGGGCGAGGCCGATTATCCACCCTCCATACAGTGGGCACACACTACGCCATATCTATACCCGGTGGCACAGATGGTGCAATGGGGGATGGGATGGCCCTTGGGCCTGCTCTCCGTGGTGGCTGCCCTCTATTCAGGTTCGAAGGTGGCCCTTTGGCCACGACGCTACTGGGCTCACGCCATCCTGATCCTTTGGGTTTTGCTGAATTTCTTTTACTTCGGCGGCCAACTGGCCAAGGCCATGAGGTACTTCTTGGGCATCTATCCCCCGCTCACCATCCTATCCATGAGTTTTCTCTCAGAGGTGAGCGTCCTGCTTTCAACCACGAAGCTACGTGGACGCCTGTGGCAGCACCTGGGCTCCGCCGTTGCTGCACTGGTGCTCGTGACAACGGCCCTCTACGGCATCGCCTTTGCCTCCATCTACACACGACCTCTAACCCGCGTCGCTGCCTCTGACTGGATCTACCGAAATGTCCCCGGTGGCAGCACCGTAGCGAACGAACACTGGGACGATCCCCTGCCCCTGCGACGACCCGGGGGAGATCCGAGCAACTACAAGGGCATCACCATGGAACTCTACAATCCCGACGATGCCAGCAAGCTTCAGAAGCTTCTACAAGCCCTGGACCAGGCCCAGTATATCTTCCTGTCCAGCAACAGGCTTTATGGTTCCATCACTAAGATGCCACAGCGTTGGCCGCTGACCACCGAATATTACCGGCTTCTCTTCGCAGGTCAGCTCGGCTTCCACAAGGTAGCTGAGTTCACGTCTAGGCCCCAGCTCTTTGGCATCGAGATAATCGACGACGGGGCAGAGGAGCTATTCACTGTCTACGATCATCCCAATGTGATCATCCTCAAAAAGGGCACCGATTATTCGTCGGATCGTGTCCGACAACTGCTCTCTTCGGTGGATCTGAGCCGCGCTATACCTATGAAACCAATCCAGGCTGACAAGAACGGCCTGCTGCTTCCCGAAGAAAGGTCGCCCGCCGAGACCGCCTGGAGCTGGTCGGATCTCTTCTCGGTCGACTCCCTCCCCAACCAGCTACCTGTACTTTTCTGGTTGCTGGTTGTAGAGCTATTGGGCATAGTAGGCCTGCTGCTCCTCCGTGGCCTGCTTAGCTCACTGCCCGATGCCGGTTACGGCATCGCCAAGGTACTGGGACTGCTCTTCGTCGCCTTCCCGCCCTGGCTGCTGGCCAGCATCGGTGTAGCAAGGTTTGGTCCTCTCACCCTGTGGCTGACGGTGATCGTCCTCCTTGGTGCGGGAGCCATTTCAGTGGCTGTGGCACCCAGGGCTGTTTGGGACCTACTGTCGTTTAGATGGCGCCAGATGCTCAGCTCCGAGATAGCCTTCCTGGCGGGATTCGCCCTCTTCGCTTACCTTAGGGCCCGCAACCCGGATCTCTGGCACCCGATATATGGTGGCGAGAAACCCATGGATTTCGCCTACTTCAATGCCGTACTCAGATCTGGGTGGTTTCCCCCTTACGACCCGTGGTTCGCGGGTGGCTACATTAACTACTATTACTTTGGCTTCGTGCTCGCCGCGGTTCCAACCATCCTTACTGGAGTCGTGCCGTGGGTGGCATACAACCTATTGGTGACTACTTTCTTCAGCTTCCTTGCTTCCGCCGCCTTCTCAGTGGGCATGGCCATGGTGGGCCGTACCCGCCATTTCCCAAGACAGGCACTCGCCGGCATCCTAGCTACCGTCTTCGTGGGAGTCATAGGCAACCTGGACGGTGCTATCCAGGGCCTCCAAGGGCTCATATCTTTGGGAGGGGGCAACACAGCACCGACAGAGATTCCCGTCAGTATCTTGAGAGGCCTTGTAGCCTTACTATCGGGCAAGCACCTGCCCCAGTTCGACTTCTGGCGAAGCACCAGGGTGATAGGTCCCGAAGACCCCGGGCCCATCACTGAATTTCCGTACTTTACCTTCCTTTACGGTGACCTCCACGCTCACCTTCTCGCTCTCCCGTTTACCGTAGCCACTATTGGGCTCGCTTACTCGCTCATGGGTAGACTGGCAGTCCCAACCATCACATCATCCTGGTGGAAGGGACCCTGGGGCGTTCCACCTGCGGTCCTCATCGGCTATGTGGTTCTCGGAGGCCTACTTACAGGTGCCCTGAGGGCCACCAATACGTGGGATTTTCCCACCTACACGTTGCTACTGACCCTGGCCTTCGGCCTTCACCAGGTTATGGCGCTAAAGAAACTCGACCTCTCCATCCTAGGTCGCACCTTTGCGCTAGCGGCCGGCCTCGTAATCACAAGCGCCGTGCTGTTCTTCCCCTACCTGAAAAATTACGAGCTCTTCTATTCTGGAATAGAGCCGGTGAGGTCCAAGACCTGGATCTGGCACTACGTGACCATCTGGGGCACCTTCCTCGTTATTGTCACCCCCTACGTGGTCAGGCGAACCCTTGCCCTGGACCCCTTCGCCTTGGCATCCACGTCCATGGCAACAGCTGACCCCAAGCCTTTAGCAGTTACCTTGCAAGACAGCCGTGTCTTGAGCTTGGCTGTGGCCATAGCCTTAACGGCACTAGCTCTAGCCGTAGGTCTCTTAGGTTACACAGTCCCATGCCTGGGGCTACTCATCTCAGCCCTGATTGTGACCTCCTTGTCACGAGCACGATACCAGAAACTCCTGATGCTGACCATGGCTCTGATGGCAGTTACGCTGACAGTAATGGTGGAGTTTATAGCTCTCAAGGGCGATATTGGACGGATGAACACCGTGTTCAAGTTCTACCTGCAGGCGTGGGTGATGCTGGCCCTCGCGTCGGCAGCAATCCTCGCCGACCACATTTTCATTAACCTGTCGCGTGGGAAGGTAGAAAGCTACTGGAAGTTCTATTTAGGATTTGTAGCATTGCTATTGGCAGGGAACCTAATCTATCCGCTGGCAGGTACACCAGCCAGGTTGGCCTATAGGTTTCAACGGCTACCGCTGACCCTGGACGGTACGGCCTTTATGCGGCAGAGCACTTACCGAGAAAAGGATGTGGAGATTGCCCTCAATGACGACCTCCAAGGGATCCTCTGGCTTCTGAGAAACGTCAAAGGCGCCCCCGTGGTCCTGGAGGCACCTCCTGCCCAAATCTATAGGAGCTGGGGCGGCAGGATAAGTATTTACACAGGTTTCCCGACGGTAATCGGATGGGATTGGCACGAAAAGCAACAGCGCTGGGGATATCCAGGCCTTGTCGAGAAACGCCTGAGCGACGTCAAAACTCTTTACGAAACTCCTTCGCCCCGGACGAAGCTGGATCTGTTGAAACGCTACCGAATTCAGTACATATACGTCGGAGCTGTGGAAAGGGCCTACTACAGTCCGCAGGGCCTACAGACCTTCGACCAGATGGTTGGCCAGTGGCTGGAGATTGTCTACAAAGGGCCAAGCACCGTTGTCTACAAAGTCAAACTTGACACCCTTAATTAAAGAGCCTATTATAGGGATAAAATAGGGTCATAGGCCTTTGGCCAAGACCCAGAACCTTAACAACCAAAGACTGTGTCGCGAAAGGAGGAGCGGTCCGTGTTCGGACGTGGATTAGAACTGATGGTGCTCCTCGGATCAATCACCTTCCTTCTGGGCTTGCTCGCGGGGGTAGTCACATATCAGCTCGTATCGCGGAGGAAGGGTCGACAAGCCGAGGAGACTGCAGCACGTATGATCGAAGAGGCCAGGAGAGAACGTTCCGAGATACTCCTGGCAGCCAAAGATGAAGCGATAAAGATACGCAACGAGGCAGAAACAGAATACCGCGAACGGCGGGCAGAACTACAGCGCTACGAAAGGCGCCTCCAGCAAAAGGAGGAAAGCCTTGATAGAAAGCTGGAAACCCTTGAAAGGCGGGAGCGGAAACTGGCCGACAAGGAGCGCGAGTTGGAGCAGCTACGTGCCCAGGCCGAAGAGCTCAAGGCCCAACGGCTGAGGGAACTGGAAAGGATCTCCGGTCTCTCCAGGGAAGAAGCCAAGCAGCTCTTCCTCAGCGAAATAGAGGAAGAAGCCAAACAGGATGCAGTCAGATTGATGCGCCAGATCGAACAGGAGGCGAGGGACCAGGCTGAGGAGAAGGCCAAGAAGATCATATCCATAGCTATGGCGCGGTGTGCAAGCGAGTACGTTGCTGAGACCACCGTTACCACCGTTCCCATCCCCAACGAGGAGATGAAGGGACGGATCATCGGCAGAGAGGGCCGCAACATACGTGCCCTAGAACAGCTTACTGGCGTCGATCTCATCGTTGACGACACACCAGATGCTGTTACCCTTTCGGGCTTTGACCCCGTCCGAAGGGAGGTAGCCAGAAGGGCCCTCACCAAGCTCATCGCTGATGGGAGGATCCATCCTGCCAGGATCGAGGAAGTCGTGGCCAAGGCTAGGCAGGAGGTAGAGCAGGAAATTAAGGAAGAAGGGGAAAGGGCGGCCTACGAGGCCAATGTGCAGGGGCTTCATCCAGAGCTTATTAAGCTCCTGGGGCGGCTAAAGTATCGAACTAGTTACGGCCAAAACCAGTTGGCGCATGCTGTAGAGTGTGCCCAGATAGCAGCTGTCCTTGCAGCTGAACTGGGCGCTGACGTGAACGTAGCCAAGACAGCCGCCCTACTGCACGACATTGGCAAGGCTGTCAGCCACGAGATCGAAGGGCCCCACGCACTAATAGGAGCCGAAATAGTCAAACGCTTCGGTAGATCCCAGAAGATAGTCCATGCAATAGCCTCTCATCACGCCGAAGAGGAGCCACAGACCGTCGAAGCCTGGATAGTTATGGCAGCCGATGCAATATCGGGCTCCAGGCCGGGAGCTAGACGGGAGACGGTAGAGGCGTACATCAAGCGCCTCGAGGCACTGGAACAGGTGGCCAACTCCTTCAAAGGTGTCGAAAAGTCCTTTGCCATCCAGGCAGGTCGAGAGGTGCGAATACTGGTGAAACCCGAAGAGGTCGATGACCTTCAGGCCACAAGACTGGCCAAGGATATCGTCAAAAAGATAGAGGAGAGCCTAGAGTATCCCGGTCAGATAAAAGTAACGGTGATCCGGGAGACCAGAGCTGTAGAGTACGCCAGGTAGAAAACGCTACACTTAGGACCTGGGGTCGGCAGATCCCAGGTCCTGTTTTTATAAAAGGGAGGTAAAGGTGCGGATCCTCTTCGTAGGCGACGTTGTAGGTAGACCCGGAAGGAATATGCTGGAGAAGTACCTGCCCACCTTAAGGAACCAGTTGGCGCCCCATATGGTGATAGTCAACGTAGAAAACGCGTCGGGCGGCTTCGGGGTCACCCCTGAGGTGGCTGAGGAGATCTTTGCTATGGGGGCCGACGTACTTACCACTGGGAACCATATCTGGGACCACAAGGAGATAATCCCCTATCTCGACAGTGACAGGCCTATCCTCAGACCTGTAAATTACCCCGATGGCGTACCTGGAAAGGGCTACTACCTGTGGAGATCATCCGACGGCGTCCACGGCGCAATGGTCGTCAACGCCATGGGACGTATCTTTATGACGCCCATCGACTGCCCCTTTAGAGCTATGGACACCCTACTGTCCTCATTAGACACGCCCTATCCTATCATTGTAGACTTTCATGCAGAGGCTACTTCGGAGAAACAGGCCATGGGTTGGTTTCTCGACGGTAGAGTGAGTGCAGTGGTAGGCACTCATACCCACGTGCCCAGTGCCGACGCCAGAATCCTTCCAAAGGGCACGGCCTTTGTAACCGACGTGGGTATGACCGGACCAGCCAACTCCATCATAGGTGTCAGAGTCGAACCTATCCTGGAACACTTCCTCAAACGGATTCCTGTGCGACTGGAGGTAGCCAAGGGCCCCAGCGTCATTAACGCGGTTGTCGTTGACATAGACATGCGAACACGGCTGGCCACCGATATCCGTAGAGTAGACAGATACGAGGCAACGTCAGTATAGTTAAAGTGCCCAGGAGGCCCGACATGGAAATTTTAGCTGCCCCACATCCCTACTCACAGCTCTTCTTCTGCCCACCTTTCCGTTGGAGAGGCTACGCTGACGATACCCGTCGTGGATCAGGCACCGGCGAACGCCCCAAGGGCAAGAGTGAAGTCCTAAAGGTATCCGCTAAGTCACGGCCTAGCTCCGTGGCGGGGGCCATCGCCGGCGTCATCCGACAGTCGGGAAGAGCAGAAGTCCAGGCCATCGGCGCTGGGGCCATAAATCAGGCCATCAAGGCCATCGCCATAGCTCGGGGTTACCTGGCGGCCAACGGCGCCGACATCGTGTGCGTCCCCTCCTTCATTGAGGTGAAGATCAACGACGAGGAACGCACTGCCATACTCCTAGTAGTGGAGAAGCGACCCTCATGACCGATATTGGCTCCCCAAGCTTAGTAGACCTCCATACCCACACCTGCGCGTCCGACGGTGCCCTATCCCCTGAGGAACTGGTGGACCGCGCTCTGGAAGTTGGCCTCAAGTACCTCGCCATTACCGACCATGACATTGTCGATGCCATCCCCCAAGCACAGCAGCGTGCACAACAGTTGGGCCTTGAGCTCATACCCGGCATCGAGCTCAGCACCGACATACCTCACGGCGAGGTCCACGTGCTAGGCTATTATATAGACTTTCACGATACCGACTTTCTAAAGACGTTGGAGACCATGAGGGACTCGCGCCTCCGACGTGCTCAACGAATGGTAGAAAAACTAGGCCAGCTGGGAATGCCCCTGGAGTGGGAGAGGGTACAGCAGCTTGCCGGCGAAGGCTCCGTGGGCAGGCCCCATGTCGCCCAGGCTATGGTCGAGAAGGGCTACGTAGCGACTATCGCCGAAGCCTTCCAAAAATGGATAGGCAGGGAAGGGCCAGCTTACGTGGAGCGATACAAGTTAACGCCGTCCGAGGCCGTTGCCCTTATCCGCCAGGTGGGAGGTGTGCCGGTGCTCGCACATCCTCTCGACATACCGAACCTTGAGGCACTGCTGGCAGAGCTCAATGCCCAAGGCCTCATGGGGCTTGAATGCTACTATGGCAAATATACGGGAGAGCAAACAGAGTACTTGGTATCTCTGGCCGACAAGTTCGGCCTTATCCATACCGGAGGCACCGATTTCCATGGACTCCCCAGCATGGATGACGTGCCCTTGGGTGGCACCTACGTGCCGATAACATGTGTGGAAGAATTAAAGGCAGCTTACGCTCGATACAGAGGGTGAGCGGCATAACCTTTTGTCGCCAAGAAGTCAGGGCATTGGCATGAGCCTCAACCTGATCTTTAGGCTGATCGGATTTGTCCTTATGGCGCTTCTGGGTTGGCAGGTAGGTGCGAACCTCGTGCCTTCGGCCGACCCCAACCACATAAGATACGTGGCCGCGGCTGGTGCCCTCTCGGGCCTTGTCGGATTTCTCGTCACGCCCTACGTCACCGTAATCCCAGTACGATGGGTACTAAGGTGGCTCAAGAGCCTGGAAGCCGCGGATCTGGTAGCCATGGCCGTGGGGCTCTTGGTGGGGTTTGTCTTCGCTGCGCTCCTCGCCTTGCCACTTTCCATGCTTCCCTACCCATTGGGGCAGATCACCCCCTTCGCAGCTTCCATCTTCTTTGGCTACCTTGGGGCAGCCATCATGCTCCATCGTCGTCGCGAGATATTCGAGTTTTTCTCCGAGAGAAGGCCCTTTGCAGATGCATCCAAACGCGAGCACTTGCGTTCCCGAGGTCTAATCGTAGACACATCGGCCATCATCGACGGCCGTATCGGTGACATACTGCGCACCGGCTTCCTCGAGGGCCCTCTGGTCATCCCCAGCTTTGTCCTTCAGGAGCTACAGAAGGTGGCTGACTCTCCCGATAACATAAAGCGAGTCAGGGGCAGGCGAGGCCTCGATATGCTCAACAGACTCCAAAAGGAGTTCCCCGCGACGGTACGCATCATGGACGTGGACATCACCGACCAGAAAGACGTGGACGCCAAGCTAGTTAGGCTGGCGCGTCAACATCGGTACTCTATACTCACCAATGATTACAACCTCAACCGGGTAGCGGAACTCCAGGGTGTCAAGGTCCTCAATGTAAACGAACTGGCAAACGCCCTCAGGCCAGTAGTACTACCTGGGGAGGAAATGGTGGTGAAGGTGGTCCAGGAAGGCAAGGAGGTGGGTCAGGGGATTGCCTTCTTGGACGACGGCACCATGATAGTCATAGAGAACGGCTGCAAGTACATAAACAGTGAAGCCGATGTAGTGGTCACCAGAGTGCTGCAGACGGCAGCCGGCCGTATGATATTCGCCCACATCAAGGAGGACTAGTTCCCAGGTGAAAGCGCCCCCTCCTGAAGCCACAGCGATAGTGGGCGCAGTCATCGTGGCCGCTGGCACCAGCGAGCGCATGGGAATGGACAAACAGTTGGCCCTCGTGGGTGATACACCAGTACTGGCCCACTCCCTCAATGCCTTCCAGCGATCCCCTAGAGTGCACCGCATAGTTGTAGTGCTTAACAGAGGCAATATGGAAGCAGGGCAGGCCATTATTACCATGGGACGCTTCAGTAAGGTCATGGCCACCCCCCTGGGCGGGGCTACCCGCCAGGAATCTGTCCTGAGAGGCCTGGAAGCCCTGGGAACCTGCGATATAGTTCTCATCCACGACGGCGCAAGGCCCTTTGTCAGTACAGATCTCATTTCTAAGGGTGTCGATGCCGCGCTGTACCACGGAGCAGCCATTCCCGCTGTACCTATACGTGACACCGTAAAGGAGGTCAGCCCTGAAGGAATGGTGCTAGCCACCCGCGACCGGCACACGTTGTGGCTCTCCCAGACTCCCCAGGTCTTCCGTTACGACCTGATAGTAGAGGCCCACCGATGGGCGAAAAGCGAGGGCTTCGAAGTTAGCGACGATGCCGCTCTCCTCGAGGCCCGAGGCGTGCCCGTCGTAATCTTCCGGGGCAGTTACAGCAACCTTAAGCTCACGACAGTGGAAGACCTTGAACTTGCCCGCGCCCTCTGGGCAGGAGGGTTTCGACCTTAAACCGTGGCTACCGAGGCAAGGACAGGCATAGGTTACGACATTCATCCTATCGCGGCAGGGAGACCCCTCTATCTGGGCGGCATATACCTGCCGGGCGAACCGGGCCTCGCGGGCCATTCCGACGCCGACGTGCTACTCCACGCTCTGATGGATGCCCTCTTAGGGGCCGCAGGCCTCGGCGATATCGGACACCACTTCCCTCCCACAGACCCCAGATACAAGGACGTGCGCAGCACGGAGCTTATGAGGACCGTCATGCGGCTCCTGAGGGCCAACCGCTGGCAGGTTGGCAACGTGGACGTTACCGTAATAGCCGAGCGGCCAAAATTGGCACCTTACATTCCTCAAATGCGTGCCCTACTAGCTGTCGAACTGGGGATAGAACCAGAACAGGTGAACATAAAGGCAACCACACCTGAGGGCTTAGGAGCACTGGGAAGGGGAGAAGGGATCGCCGCCCTGGCAGTGGCAACGATAACGAGATAAGCTATGCGAGCTGTGGTGCAACGCGTGCTGTCAGCTACCGTTCGCGTGGACGGCCAAGTGATAAGCAGTATCGGGCCTGGCCTCCTGGTGCTTTTAGGAGTTGGCAATGGCGACACAGCTGATATCGCGAAACGTATGGCTAGGAAGATTGCAGAGCTTCGTATATTCAGCGATGCTGAAGGCAAGTTTAACCTCTCGGCCTTGGAGCTGGACCGAGAAATTTTGGTCGTCTCGCAGTTCACCCTCTATGCAGACTGTCGAAGAGGTAGGAGACCATCCTTTACCGATGCGGCCCAGCCAGAGATTGCAGCACCTCTCATCCAGACCTTCGTAGAGGAAACCCAGAGGCTGGGAATAAACACAGCCACGGGAATTTTCCGAGCACATATGGTGGTGGAGCTGTACAATGACGGTCCAGTAACCTTGGTCCTCGATTCTAAGGAACTCTTCGGCCTGCCATGATATATAATCGGTATCAGTCCCGCATCGGATCGAGCAGCCATGACGAATGCAGACAGCGAACACAGATGGTCCCGGGGCAATGAGACGCCCCAGCTCACCTCGGGCACTCTGGAAGACCTGTGGAACTCGGTGTCCGGCAGTCCATTAGAGGGCCTGGTTGTTCAGCTGCGGGAACCCACCCACAGGCGGCGCTCAAGGAAGGGCGCAGGGGTGTTTCTCACGGTATTAGTGCTGCTAGTGCTCGCAACCATGGCGGCCATAGTCTATCTAGCCAGGTAGGGGGTGAGGCCTGAGCCCTTCCCATAGCTCCAATTCCCGGGTACTAGTGTCGATCGTTGGGAACGCCTTCACCCGATGCTATCTTTTCGCAAAGAGCGGTCCCAAGTGGCGTTTTGTCAGCGCTGCCGCAGCCCCGTCTACCCTCTGGCATCCTGAGAAGGACGCCTCGGTTGGATTACGTGACGCCGTTGCCTGTCTAGAAGCGTTCACCGGGATAAAAATTCTTGAGGACCGCAGGTTCAGAGCCATTGATGCTCACGCCCTTGTGATGGGAGCAGGGGGCATACTGAGGGTGGCTGTCCTGGCCGAAACGCCATCGATGGCTAGGCTTCTGGAAAAATGTGCGAGGATCGTCCCATCCTCGGTAGTTTCTTTAGTGGGCGACCGACCTCCCAGGTCCACTGCCGATCAGCTTTCCAATACCGACCTCATCGTAGTGGGGGCTGCATCCTTGCAGCGCACCACCCCGGGGGCCCTGTGGCCATCTATCCTCAGCCGCGCCATAGCCCGAAGGGAAATCAGCTCGCCAGATCGGGCTATGCCGGCGCTGGCATTGGTAGGCCCAAGGGGGCTGAGCGCTCCCTTCCAGGGGCAGCTTCCCGAAGGAAGTTCAGTTGATATGGTGGATGTCGATTGGACGGAACCTGGGGGAACAGACCTTTCGATTCTAGGCAATTACGTTCTGCGCGTCTACGAAGAGAGGGTGCTTCGCGCGAGTGCAGGAATTGAGTCAATTGTCGAAACGGGCAATACCTCGCTCATCTCCGCTCCTACCGCGGTGCTCGTAGCCTCGCGGTTCATATCCGAAGCCTACGGCCGTCGACTGCTCTACCTGGATATCGGGGCGAGGGATACCCTGGTAGCCAGCTCCTCCCCTGGAAAGGCATGGGCATCCACCTCACTCTTCTTCGGCACTACTTTAGGAAGCCCAGGGTCGCTTCGGAGACTCGGTCCCGGGAAACTGGGTACCGAAGATGCTGACAGCGTATGGGATTATCTCTTCAACGGGGCGGCAAGACCATGGACTATTCCCATATCCGAGAGATACAGAAAGTTACAGGAAAACCTAGCCCTCGCCATGGCCAGACAGGTTTGGCCAGACAATCTATGGCCTGATACCCTTGTAGCGGCGGGAGCTTTGCGCTGGTTGAGTCGAAGGGAACAGTTGCTCGAGTTGGCTGCCGGCCAGTCCCACGGGCCAAACCCCGCTCTCGTGGAGGTAGTGGCAGACGAGCCGGTTCCCCTGGCGGCCGTAGGCGCCCTTTGCAAGCTTGATGCGCAGGCTGCATTCCAGATTCTCCAGTCCGCTTGCGGCAACTTTTTAGGAGCCTACCTACGCATCGAGGGGGGAGGAAGACTCACAGTGGAGGGAAAAGAATACGAAGTGCACGGCTCGACACGCTGGCGAATTCCCCTTGCTTCGGAATTGGCTAGCGTACGGTTCGAGGCCGCCAGTGGCCCCTTCGAGGCTAAAGTTCGAGGGGGCAAATACGGACTCCTGGTCGACGCATTCACCCCTGGCCCGCAAACCGGAGCATCGGCATGAGCCTGAGATGGATAATGCCCGGAATAGCCACTTATCAGAACCTGCGGTTGCAACGCGCCATACCGCAAAACGGCCATGCCGTGGTCGATGTGGGCACGCGGGTGGAGGCATCCGATGTCGTCGCTCGGGGCCAGGCCCAAACCGAGACTCTAATCTTCGATGTGGCAGCCGCTCTGGATATACCTCCCTCAAAGGCAGCCGCCGCATTGGCAGTAGCTGAAGGGCAGGACGTGCAGACCGGTCAGGTCCTCGCCAAGGCGGGTTGGACAGGTAGCCGCAGGTTGACAGCACCAGTGGCGGGAACCGTGCTGAAGGTCGATGCAAAGCACGGGTTTCTTGCCCTTCGACCATTTGCCCAAGAGGTGGAAGTCTTGGCAGGCATAAGGGGTATAGTGGAGGCTGTGACTGCAACAGACGTGGTCATCGGCACCTTCGGTCACAAAGTCTACGGGGCTTTGGGTGTCGGAGGCGAGGCCTTTGGCACCCTGAAAGTGCTGGAAGTCGGTGACGGCCCCATCACAGCAGCCAGTATCAGTCTTCAGCTGGCCTATTCCATCGTGGTGGCAACCGCACCTCTCACGGCAGAAGCCTTACGCAAGGCCCTGGAGATAAAGGTCAGGGGAATAGTTGCTCCGTCCATTCCTGTCAAAGAGTTAGCACAGTTCCTCCAAATTGACCCAGCAGATGTCGACCCCAATGCCCTTCCCCAGACCTCAATGCCCATAATGATTACGGAAGGTTTCGGCAATTCACCTATGGCGAAGCCCCTGGCCGATACCTTGAGGAGATGTGAAGGTCAAGAGGGATTTCTTAGGGTGCATCAGGCTGCCTACGAACGCCGTTCTTTCCTCATGGTGGCTCTTCCGCGGCCCCGAGGGGAAATGCCATCTCTTCCCAGAGGGCTGGTGAGAATTGCAGACCCCGATCTCCTTGGAAGCTACCTTACAGCTGGCAAAGTCCAAAGAGGCATAGCCATCCACGATGTAGCCAACGTGACCATGGAGGTACACGAAGAGGACGGCACCTCAGCCTCGATTCCAGTGGTAGATCTGGAGGAACTTTCACCATTGGAAAGCTGAGAGATATCCTCCAACGGCTCGAGCAGAACTCCGCGCGAAGCGGGCGAGTGGTCCACGTACGATTCTTACCTGGTAGGGAGCCAGTATACGGTGAGCCCGAGGAGCCCCTTTCTGAGCAGCTGACTACAGCTCTAAAACGTGGCGGCATACACCGACTCTACAGCCATCAGGCAAAGGCGTTGGACGCAGCCAGGAAAGGCTACCATTACGCCCTGGTGACATCGACTGCCAGTGGAAAGAGCCTGTGCTACAATCTTCCTGTATTGGAGACATACCTCGGCGACCGCAACAGCACATTCCTCTACCTATTTCCCACCAAGGCGCTCTCCCAGGACCAGATCAGGGCCCTCTCCGAGCTCATAGATGCCGCTGAGATGGCCATCCCCTTCGGAGCTTACGACGGCGATACCCCGAAATCTGAACGCACCAGACTTCGCCAAAGGGCACAAGTCATCTTCTCGAATCCTGATATGCTCCACGTGGGCATACTGCCATATCACCATGGCTGGGCAAGGTTCATCCGCCACTTGAAGTTTGTGGTGATTGACGAAGCCCACGTCTATAGAGGCGTCTTCGGGTCCCACGTAGCTAACGTGATCCGAAGGCTCAGGCGGATATGTAACTATTACGGTTCTAGTCCTCAGTTTGTCTTCGCTTCAGCCACCATGGCCAATCCGAAGCAGTTCCTTGAGCAGTTGGCGGGAGTCCCCGTGTATGTCATCGATGAAGATGGCTCTCCCCAAGGCCCCAGGTATTTCTATCTCTGGAATCCGCCACTGATAGACTCTGCCATCGGGCTGCGACGATCGTCCCTGGAAGAAGCCGCCGAGATATTTGCCGAGCTAGTGTCAGAGGGACTGAGGATACTAGCCTTCACCCGTAGCCGCAATGCCGCTGAGCGTCTGTACCTGATGGTCCAGCGTCGGCTGGAGGAATCGGCTCCAGAGGTGGCTGCCCGGATCATTTCCTATCGGGCAGGATACCTCCCTGAGGATCGGCGTGCAATAGAACAGGGCATGTTCTACGGCGAGCTGCTAGGGGTAAGCTCAACCAATGCCCTGGAGTTAGGGATCGACATCGGCGACCTTGATATAGTCATCCTGATAGGCTACCCAGGTTCCATGGCCAGCACGTGGCAGATGGCTGGCAGGGCTGGGAGAAAAGGTCAGCTCTCCGCAACTTTCCTCGTGGCTTCTTCCGATATGATAGACCAGTATTTCATGGACAGCCCAGGAGAGCTCTTTGCCCGGCCGATCGAGAATGCCCTCATCAACCCCGAAAACCGATACATTCGGGAGACCCACCTGAAATGTGCCGCCCTGGAACTTCCCCTCGACCCAGGGAAGGACGCGACCTTCTTTGGTGCCTCCCTCCAGGACCACTGCCAGAGCCTAGCGCAGGCAGGCACATTGCGCTGGAATGGACGATGGATCTATGCTGGGAGAGAATCCAACCCTGCACACCGAACAAACATCCGCGGTTCAAGCAGCATGGAATTCCCGGTGATAGACGCTGCCACAGGCCGTACCCTTGCCACAGTGGACGACACGCGGGTATTCTCGGAAACCCATCCGGGGGCAGTCTACCTGATCCGCGGTGAAAGCTATGTGGTGTCAGAACTCGACCTAGAGACAAAACAGGTCATAGTGCGAAAGGAAGCCGTCGACTACTACACCGAACCGTTAGTCAACACCGACGTGCGTGTTACCCACGTGTTAACGTCGAGGCAGGTAGGTGACACACAACTCTACCTTGGTAACGTCACAGTTACCGAACAGGTGATAGGCTATCGGGGACTGAAGTTCTTCTCCAGTCGGGAAACGCTCTTCGAAGCAGCCTTAGATATGCCGGCACAGCATTTCCCCACTGTGGCCTTCTGGCTGGTCATCCCGCTGGCAAAGGCACTCGAGATAGTTGGCTCCTTGGAAGACCTTGCGGGTAGTCTACACGCTGCCGAGCACGCCTGTATTGCTCTCCTGCCGCTTTTGGCCTTGTGCGACAGACGGGACATTGGGGGCCTATCCACAGCAAGACACCCGGATACAGGAGACCCGACTATCTTCATCTACGACGGGATACCTTGGGGAATAGGCATCTCTGAAAAAGGCTACCAGCTCGCTGGTGACCTGTGGTCCCGTACCCTGACAGCAGTCGCCCGGTGTCCTTGCCGGGAGGGCTGCCCTTCGTGCATCCAGAGCCCCAAGTGCGGCAACAAAAACGTGCCTCTGAACAAGGGCGGCGCCATCAGGGTGCTGCGGTATCTTTCGGGTGCCGCGGGCCCAGAGTGGGGCCGAGAAACCTGACCTATACTTTACCGTGATGGGTTCAACCTTCCTTCCTGGCCGTGAAGTGGGCGGTAAAGACGACTCGGCTGTGCTTACAGAGGACCTGTGGCGATCCTTCGTGCTGAGAGGGCCCCTGGGCAAACGATCGAGGGGTCGTATAGATGCTCTTAGAGGCGTGAGCCTAACTGTCCGACGAGGCGAGATCTTCGGTCTGTTGGGCAGAAACGGAGCAGGCAAGACAACCCTCATCAAGGTGCTCACCACTCTGCTCACACCTACCAAGGGCGCGGCCTTCGTCCTTGGGATGGACGTGGTACGGGAGGCCTCTCGTGTTCGCCGTGTTATAAATCTCGTGAGCGGTGGAGAGATCAGCGGCTACGGCCTCCTCACAGTGCGAGAGAACCTGTGGATGTTTGCTCAGTTCTACGGCATCCCTAGCAAGATTGCCCATAGGCGGATCGACGAGCTGCTCGATTTAGTGGGCATGGCGGACAAAGCTGAGACCAAGATCCGGGAGCTCTCCACAGGCATGAGGCAGAAAGCAAATCTCGTACGCGGGCTGGTTACCGATCCCCAAGTGTTATTTCTCGATGAACCCACTATAGGTCTAGATGTGCAGACAGCAAGGGACATAAGGGCCTTTATAAGACAATGGGTGTCGTCATCTGACGGTGAGAGAAGCATCCTTCTCACCACTCATCATATGGCTGAGGCTGAGCAGGTATGCGACAGGATAGGCATAATCCACGAGGGTAAGATTCTCGCCGTGGGGACCCCAGCAGCACTTAAGGCCATGGTCGCAGCGGGTAGCCGCTGGAGACTGACCTTGGATGCAGGCTCAGAAGGGGCAGCCATATCGAAGTTTCCAGGTGTACTTGATGTCCGAAAGACACCGGCCGACGGTGCTACGGTGATATGCCTTGCCGTGGAAGACGATGCTGCCCTACCCGCGTTGCTGACCGAAATGACTGCTCAAGGGTACAGAGTGCTGTCCCTGGAGAAATTGGACCCCACCCTGGAGGATGCCTTCATTCACCTCACTGGTAGACCGCTACATGAAGATGCATGAAGTCGAACTCTTTCTTAGATCAGTTGTAGCCAGGGCCTATCCCCGAGTCGTAGCCGCCAACCGCGAGCGAAGCTGGGTGTTCTTCGACGTAGTCTTGCCGCTTCTCTCCACTTCAGCCTACGTGTACATCTACAGGGCACTGGGAGCCCCACGGGAGTTCGAGGCCTTTGCTCTGATAGGTGGAGCTATGACAGCCTACTGGCTGAACATGCTGTGGGGAATGGCTACCCAGCTCTACTGGGAGAAGGAGATGGGCAATCTCGAAGCCATTATCATGGCCCCAGCTCCCATGATGGCCATCCTGTTAGGTATGTCTATTGGTGGCCTTTACAGCACAACGGTCAGGGCCCTGGCGGTGATGACAGTGGGATCTCTCTTGTTTTCCGTTTCCTTGGACCTTACCAGGCTAGCTGCTGTAGCGGCAGCATTCTTGGCTACCATGGCCTCCCTTTACGGAATGGGCATGATGCTGAGTGCCCTCTTTTTCATCTATGGCAGGGAGGCGTGGGGCGGAGTAAGCATCCTCCAGGAACCTATCTACCTGGGCGCCGGCTTCTACTTTCCCGTGAAGGCCTTGGGCGCCATCCCTTCTGCAGTTGCTACCCTTATACCTCTCACCCTGGGCCTCGATGCCTTTCGCCAACTCCTAGTACCCGGGGCCACAGCCTTCGCCCTGCTGACACCATGGCAAGAGTTCGGCCTCCTCGCTCTCCAGGCAATCATCTACATAAGTGTCGCGACCGCGGTGTTGCACAAACTCGAGTGGAAAGCCCGGGTGGAGGGAACCCTCGGGCTAAGAGGGCAGTGAAGCACACACTCCGCACCATCGCTACCGCATCCTGGCTTGGCTGGCAGATCCAAGCCAACTGGGCTAGCCCCTGGCTCTTCGTAGGCTACAGCGTGGTCAAACCTGTCACTGCCTCCTTCATCCTCGTAGCCATGTATCTTTTGGTGGCAGGTACTCACACATCTTCACCGAAGTTCGCCTATATCTTTCTAGGCAATACCTTCTACTCGTACATCTATGCTTGCCTGACAGGATTGAGCAGCTCCCTTATCGAAGACAGGGAACGCTTCCAGACACTTCGGTATCTTTATGTAGCCCCTATCAGCCCCCTAGCCTATATCGTGGGAAGAGCCCTACCGATGGTCGTGGGAGCCACAGTCGCGGTGACTGTAAATCTGGTGGTGGGCTGGGCCCTGTTCCGCATCGATGTCGTACCCTCACAGCCCTTTATGCTTTTAGTCTCCATGTTCCTCGGTCTGATCACTACGCTATCCATGGGTGTCGTGGCCAGTGCCTTATCCATAGTGGTGGCCCGACACTCATACTTCCTGGGCGAAGCCATCGCCGGATCGGCCTACCTGGTCAGCGGAGCTGTCTTTCCGATAGACCTCCTGCCCCGCCCCATAGCCACTTTAGCAGCCTACCTCCCTACAACCCTCTGGCTGGAAGGAGTCCGCAGATCCTTCGGGATAACCCCATGGAGCGCAACCCTCCAGGGCCGTTCTGACACCGATATAATTGGGCTCTTGGCCGCGGCTGCTATAGCATCGGCCTTTCTTGCTCCCCTAAGCTACCGCTGGTGCGAAGGGCGCGCCAAAGAGACAGGGATGTTAGACTCCCTGTCCAACTATTGAGGTGGCGCACTTGACATTCGACTTATCACGATATACCATTGCCCTCGATCGTTGCCGGCGAGCGCGTCTTGTATAGGGAACCTAGTACCTAGCGTGGACAATCTTAAAGGGGCATCGGGGGGATCCCTTTGGTCGAACCGTAGCTTCCTCAGCCTATGGCTGGGGCAGGGTATATCCAGCCTGGGAAGCAACATAACCTATCTAGCCCTCCCCTGGTTAGTGCTTGAGCTCACCGCTTCCCCATTCCAAATGGGCATATTTGCCTTCGTAATGCTTCTTCCCGAGGCCTTGGTCAATATCCCTGCTGGTCTCTGGGTGGACAGGCACGGCCGCCGAAAGGTGATGATGATTACAGATCTCTTCAGGGCCCTGCTCTTACTCTCCATCCCTATCCTCCACCTCGGGGGCTACCTACGTTTGTGGCACCTCTACATCTTCGCCTTTGCCCTCGGTTCGGCATCGGTGTTCTTCGACAACAGCTACGTAGCTGCCCTTCCCGACATCGTTGGCCGTCACCAGCTTATGCAAGCCAATGCTCGCCTGCAGGCCGCCGCAACGGCCACAAAGATCGTTGGACCTGCCGTGGCCGGGTTACTCATAAGTGTTGCCGGTCCTGCCATGGCCCTTGCAGCAGACGGGGTAACCTTCATAGTGTCAGTGCTGACATTGCTTCTGGTTAAGATGGAAGAGTCGGTACGCTTGGACGGTCACGCCCCCTTCTGGATGGATCTTCGTCAGGGTATGCACTTCCTAGTTTCCCACAATGTGCTCTTGTGGGCCACGGCGATAACCCTCGTGCTTAACTTGAGTTACGGCCCACTGGAATCTCTGTTCATCCTCTATGCCAAGAAGGACCTGGCGCTCGGAGAAGAGCAGGTTGGCCTGGTCTTCTCTATCGCATCCGTGGGCTCTCTGCTGGCCGCCGTAGCGATCGAAAGGTTTTCGAGTTCTGGTGTGCCGACGGGGAAGATTCTGCTGGCATCCATGGCGGTGGGTGCTATAGCCTACTACGGCATCGTCGGCATCCGAACTTTCGCAGTCGTCACCGTGGTAGTGGCTTTGGCATGGAGCTCCGTGACTGCCTTCAGCGTATCCTACGTAACCCTAAGGCAGAGCATTGTCCCCGGCGAGCTTTTGGGTCGTGTGAACTCGGCCGTGAGGGCCGTCAACAGAATAGCCCTTCCCATCGCTGCCGTCGCCTCAGGTCTCCTCGCTGAGGTCACCGGCATAAATATCGTCTTTGCTCTGGGAGCAGCAATTATAACAGTGGCCACTTTGGTCAGCCTGCGAAGCCCATTGGCCAAAGTAGATTGAGCGCCAGATACAACAGAAAAAGCGGCTATAATCCCATTAGGGCAAGGCAACGGAGGTGATCGATGCTGACAGCAGATCAGGTAAGAGAGGCCCTCAAGGAGGTCTACGACCCGGAGATCGGCTTCAATATAGTGGAGCTTGGACTAGTATATGGCATCGAAGTAGATGACCACAACAACGTTCACATCAAGATGACCCTTACGACTCCTTTCTGCCCCTTAGGGCCCCTCATCGAGCAACAAGTGGACGCTGTTCTTAGGGCCTTGTACCCCGAGACGGGAGAGATTAACATCGAACTGGTATGGAGTCCGCCCTGGGACCCGCGTACCATGGCCAGTGAAGAGGTAAAGACAGCCTTAGGTCTCTGGTAACACATAACACCACGGACTAAGCCTGGAGTTTGAGGTACACAGGAGGGAATTCCTGTGGGATTTGGGCGGGGCCAGTGGGCCATTTTCGGTCCTCTAAAGCGACGTCTATCGTATCTAGCAGCCATAGCCACGGATTTCTTCTACGCCAAGCGCTTCAGCACCTTGCAGGAGCGCACAGGCGCCAGGCCTGCCCGCGGCAAGCATGGCTTTATAGCAGTGCAGATAGATTCGCTCTCCTACGATCACCTGCTCCTGGCGCTGGAGAAAGGACACATGCCTTACCTCAGGAAGTTACTGCAGGCAGGCGAACTAGTTCTCCACAGCTACAACTGTGGACTGCCCAGCACCACACCCGCCGCCCAGGCTGGAATAATGTATGGCTATAACGATGACCTCCCCTCCTTCAGATGGTTCGATCGTTCCACTGGTAGGGTGGTAGTCTGCAAGTACCCCAGCACCCTCAGGGAAATAAGGGACAGGCTAGCCCCCCATGGCCGAGGGATCCTCGAGGGAGGTTCTAGCTATGTCAACCTCTTCGATGCCGGAGCGGACCGGGCCATATTCACTGTGAGTTCCTTTGGACAGAGCAGCTTCTTACATAGCATTCGCGGTCTCGGCTTCTTAGCGCTCTTCCTAATAAGCCCTGTAAGACCCCTCCGTTTGCTGCTGAGTGCTATCTGGGAATACCTTACCCATGCGGTGGACCGCATCAAGGTCATTGTCCTCAGGCGTCCGAGGGTGGGGTTTGAAGGCCTGTTCCCACTGGTGAGACTGGCCACAGCGGTAGTATTTCGAGAGATGCAGACCTTTGGGGTGATAGTAGATATCTACCGTGGTGTGCCACGGATATACACCACCTACAATGGCTACGACGAAGTCGCCCACCACTTTGGGCCATCCAGCTCGGCGGCCCTGCGAGTGCTGAAAGGCATCGACAGGCAAATTGCACAGATAGACCGATTGAGACGCCACAGCCCTTACGTAGACTACGACCTGTATATACTTTCCGACCACGGTCAGACGCCTTCCCTCCCATTTCGACACATTTCAGGAACGGATCTGGCTACTATGGTGCAGCGCCTTGTCAACGACAGGCAGTCAGTCGTGCTCGACACAGGAGAAGAAGATCATTCCTACCAGCGGATGTCGTTCCTGTTAGAGGAACTTCGGTATGCGGAGGGTAGAGCAGGTCGGCGAAAGCGACGAATGTTGGCGAGGATGCGCAGCGCCATGGAACGCCGATGGTCCCCAGACATCCCGCAGGGTCCCGGCATTAGTAGTGCCATCGTAGTGAGCGTATCTAGCTCACTGGCCCACATCTACTTTCCTAGCATCAGAAAGTTGACTATGAGCGAGATCGAGGCAGCCTACCCAGGCCTCATCGACGCCTTGGTGGCTCTCAAGGGCATTGGCCTGGTCGTGGGCTGCGAAGGTGGCCACGTGGTGGTAGCCTCCCGGAGAGGCCGTAAGGTCCTCGGCTCGACCCATCGGACCTTCGGCGAGGACCCCCTTGAGGCCTTCGGTGACACCGAAACCCTTCAGGGTGAGCTGATTAGACTCGCTAATTTCAGCAATTCGGGCGACCTTATACTTTTCGGAGACTATGCCGAAGGCACCGCGGTAGCCTTCGAAGAGCACTTCGGCGCCCACGGCGCCTGGGGAGGCCCGCAAAATCGTGCCTTCGTCGCGTGTCCGCCTTATGTTCATCTTCCCAGTGAACAAATCCGCAATGCCAGAGAGCTATATCCCATCTTCGCCCTCTACCTGGGAGCCGAAGCACATCCTCCTCGGGCTCCGGCCCTTCAGATGGCCAAAGCTGTGGGCAACCACTAGAGATCGCCAGCCAACTACTTCAACCATCTTCCTACGGAGGTCAACTATGCACGAGAGCAAGAGAGTATTGGTCATCTTTGCTCACCCTGACGACGCTGAGTTTGCCGTGGGCGGCACAATAGCCCTCTGGGCCCGCCAGGGATGGGAGATCTTTTACCTCGTTCTTACAGACGGCAGCAAGGGAACGAGCGACCCCGAGATTACCCCAAGTCAACTGGCCGCCCTGCGACGAGAAGAGCAACTCGCCGCGGCAAGGGTCCTTGGAGTAGCCGACGTCACCTTTCTGGACTACGAGGATGGCACTCTGATGCCCGACATCGCCCTCCGGAGAGATATAGTAAGGGCCATAAGACGCTACAGACCACACATTGCTGTTTGTCCCGACCCGACGCGAAGATTTGCGGGGCGTTACTACATCAATCACCCCGATCACATCGCTGCCGGTGAGGCCGCTCTAGCGGCTATCTACCCGTCAGCCCGCGACAGACTCAGTTTCCCTGAGCTTTTGGTCGAGGGCCTGCAACCCCACAAGGTAGAAGAGGTATATCTCAGCAACCCTTCCGAACCGGACACCTGGGTCGACATCAGCGAGACCATAGACATTAAGATCCAGGCCCTTCGCCAGCATCGAAGCCAGGTAGGCGAAGACGTCGACGAATGGGTAAGGAAGCGGGCTCGGGAGGCTGGCGAACCCAAGGGACTGGAGTATGCCGAGACCTTCAGGCATTTCCAGCTACGCTAGTCCCCGGGGACGACCGTGTTGGGCCCTGGGCAGGAACTTGCCGTACCCAATATCTCCAACAAACCTGCCATCCTCTACGATGGTCCTCCCCCTTAAGAGCACGCGCCGGACTTCCCCTTGTACCTCCATGCCCTCATAGGGGCAAAAGTCGGTCCTCTGGTGCAGTTCCGAGACCCTAAGCACACGTCTGACGCCTGGATCCCAAAGCACAAGGTCGGCATCGCTACCCACCGCTATGGTACCCTTCTGGGGATAAAGTCCGAAAATTTTTGCAGGAGCCGTGCTTACAAGGTCTACAAAGCGATTGGGTGATATCCTGCCCCCAATTACTCCTTCTCCGAAGAGAATGAAGAGACGTGTTTCAATACCCGGGATTCCATTGGCAATACGGTCGAACCTTTCCTTGCCCGCCTTCTGCCCCTCATAGAAGAAAGCGCAGTGATCGGTACCAACGGTCTGGATTTCCCCCGTGGCTACACCTTGCCACAACTCACGGCAGTTCCATTCGTCCCTGAGAGGGGGTGACATGACATATTTAGCCCCATCGGGAGCCAAATACCGGCTGTAATCGAGCACAAGATACTGCGGACATGTCTCTCCATACACTACCGCACCCATTTGACGGCCCAACTGCAAGGCCCTCAGGGAAGCCGCTGAACTCATGTGGACCACATACAGCGGGCATCGTGCCAGATGGGCCAGGGTTATGGCTCGGAAGGTCGCCTCCCCCTCAAGCTCAGCCGGGCGGCTCAAAGCATGGTACTGAGGTCCATAAAGTCCGGCTCCCAGCATCTGCTCTCTTAGAACCTCGATGACGTCGCCGTTTTCTGCATGCACGCACACCAGCCCTCCGACATCCCGAACCGCACGACAGGCCCTGAAGAAGATTTCATCGCTGACCATGAGATAGCCCCTATAGGCCAGGTACATCTTAATGCTGGTGACGCCATGCTCCACCAGCCACGCCACATCTTGTAGGGTTGCTGGAGAAGCATCCACCAAAGTGCCGTGAAGGGAATAGTCGATGGCCATTCTGCCGACCATGGCACCGTGATAGCTTTCAAAGTCCTCTTTGGGCCGCTGACCCTTAACCGGTTCTATGAAGTCGATGACCGTAGTCGTACCGCCGAAAGCCGCCGCTATGCTTCCGGTGGTGTAATCATCTCCATAACCCTTTTCGGGGGCCGATATGTCCAGATGCGTGTGGGGATCTATGGCTCCGGGCAATACATACATACCTGAGGCGTCTACTACCTCATCTACCCCAGCAGGCTCGAGCCGCGAACCGATCAGCACGACCTTCTCACCTTCGATCAACACGTCCGCCGGATAGGTCTCCGAGGCTGTCACTATAATGCCGCCCTTCACAAGCACTCTCATCCCCATCACCTCCCCATTACGGGTAGCCTTCGGCTCTAAATTCGAGCTTAGAAGGCTCTCCGCCTAATTCTGGCACCTCGATTTCGAAAGGCATCGACATCTGTGGCTCCAGTTGGTCCCCGACGTCACCGGATGCCACCCCGATGAGCTTGCCAGCTCCGTCCCTCACCATGACAGCTACCGCCACCACGTTTAAGCTGTTGGCGGAAAGGTTGCGCACCTGCCCCCGCACTACATATCCGTCCTGCCCTTTGAAGATGCTGGCCGCCTCGACTACCAACTGAGTCACTGGCATGGCCTCCGGATCGGCCTTCTGAGCTTCACCACTGAATCTGATCTCCTTGAACTCTGGCGGGCTGGGAATTATCGCTTCGAAGGGGACCGAATCTCCCTTGGGAAGGCCCACCAGAAACACAGTGGCATCGCTGAAGGTAACTTCGCTCCCCGATGCGTCTAAGAGCGTCGCTTTGACGGTAGCATCGGTCAAGTCCGCCCCTGTGTCGTTCACCACCAGGCCTAAAATGTGCAGATCGCCGTAGGAGTCAGTATAGGCATTGTACTCTGCCACCCTGATCTCTACATTGGCCTCGAATCCTTCCTCGGGAACCTGAGGAGAGATAGGCGTTATAGCTGAGCTGGCTGGGGACGACACCGCGGTAGAACCTCCAGTAGGAGAAGGTTGCAGACTTTCGGCAGTCGGTGTGTACTGCGGTAGTGGCGAGGGAAGAGCGGACTCCATGGTTGGGACGGAAGGACTTGTCAGAGCCGGCGGTCGAGGGGGTGCCACCGTTGGCACCTGGGTGGGTTGAGCGGCCTCCCCACAGGCCGTGAGAACGATGCTTACACCCGCCATTGCTATCGCAAGGACAACAGGGGCTTTCATATGGCCACCTCCATGGCCCAGCTAGTCGGACTGTGAGTATATCCCTCGACCCATCGAGGAGGCAACCACCACCTGCGGGGTCATCGACATTCCGCCCTGCCTCCGAACCCTTTCGCCGATGACAATGCACACTTCTAGCGGTACAGCCGGTACGTTAGCCTTGCCTTAGTGAATGGGGGTTTCAGTGTTACAATTCTCCAAGACAGTCAGGAGGTGAGGTATGCCGGGCACCAGACTCCCTGACCCTGCGAAGGCGGCACTCCTGGTAATAGACATGCAGAAGGACTTCCTGCTGAAGGGATTCGCACTGCCCGCCGAGGGCGGCGAGACGATTATCCCCAAGATCGCCACTCTGGTGGATGTAGCCCGCAGAGCTAAGATCCCCGTCATCTTCACACTAGAGCAACATCGACCCGATATGTCAGACTTCGGCATAGAGCTGGAGTTTGAGCCGCCCCATTGCCTCGAAGGATCGGAGGGTGCCGAACTAGTGGAAGAACTCAGGCCGGCTCCAGGAGACTTCGTTGTGGGAAGGAAGCGGCGCTACGATGCCTTCCTTGGCACAGACCTCGACCTGCTCCTCAGAAATCTAAATCGCACTGAGCTCCTAGTGTGCGGGGTGTGCACCGACATCTGTGTGAGTGCCACCGTTCAGCATGCGAGAAATCTCGATTACCGTGTGTTCTTGATTACCGACTGCTGTGCAGGCACGACGCTGACCCGTCATGCCGCTGCCCTTCAGTGTCTGGGGCATGTCTTTGCCCATCTGACCGACAGCCAGACTTTACTGGAGGCTCTTTCTCAGCTTCCACAACGGACCCTGTAAAAGAAACCATCCGTCTCGCATGCAGCCCACAGATATGTGCGGCAGCCGCGGCACAGGGAAATTTTCTTGAAAATTAACTATTGACAGGCCTCTTATATCGGTTTTACAATTCTTCCAGCCTTTACGGTCGTATTCCTGCTGTGCCAACTTCTGGCGACCAGCATTCCATTCGGGGGTAGCTCGCCATGGCACTTCTCTTCCGCGACGTACGCCTTTACCCGACGCAAGGTCTCAACCCCGAGCCGGTAGACGTACTTGTCGAACACGGCCTGATAGCTGCCATAGCTCCCAGGGGACAGATCCGCGGCTTACCTGCTGCAGAGTTCAAAGCCGATGGAAGACTGATGTCCCTGCCCTTTGCCGACCCTCACATCCACCTCGACGCCGTGCTCACCTTAGGTGAACCGCGCTTCAACGAGACAGGCACCCTCCTAGAAGGTATCCAGATATGGTCCGAGCGCAAACGCACCCTGAGCGAGGAAGACGTCAAGCGCCGAGCGAGAGACGCAGTGCTTTGGGAAGTCGCCCATGGGACGGGTCTCATACGTAGCCATGTGGACGTCTGCGATCCATCCCTGACAGCCCTGAGAGCCCTCCTTGCTCTGAAGAAGGAACTAAGCGACATCGTGGAACTCCAGCTGATAGCTTTCCCGCAGGAGGGCATACTCGCCTACGACGGCGGAGCAGCGCTCATGCAGGAGGCCATGGAGCTCGGCTGCGATATCGTGGGAGGTATTCCTCACTACGAACTGACCAGGGAAGACGGCATCGAAGAGGTGAAGTTTATATTCGACCTTGCCACCAGGTACGGTAAACCCATCGACCTCCACTGCGATGAAACCGATGACGAGCAGTCGCGCTTCCTAGAACACGTAGCCGCCAACACTATCCGAGTTGGTATGCAGGGTCGTGTTGCGGCTAGTCATGTCACCGCCATGGGCAGTTACAACGGTGCCTACATGTTTAAGCTGATCCGCATCCTTAAGCGGGCTGGCGTAACCGTGGTCACCAACCCTTTGACCAACCTCGTGCTGCAGGGTCGCTTCGATAACTACCCGAAGCGCCGCGGACTCGCACCAGTAAAGGAGCTCGATGCGGCTGGCGTCAACGTAGCCTGCGGGCACGACTGCATCTTGGACCCTTGGTATCCGCTTGGACGCGGTTCAATGCTAGATGCCCTATTCCTCTTGGTCCATGCCTGTCATATGACAGGTCGATCTGAACTCTACAGAGCCTACGACATGATTACAGCCAACGCCATCAGGGCTGCAGGGCTTCCCTGGGGTCTTGAAGCCGGCAAACCGGCTAACTTCATTGTGTTGGACTGCGAAGACGAGGCCGAAGCCATACGGCTCCGTCCCCCTGCCCTTTGGGTGGTCAGGAACGGCCGTGTGGTGGCCGAGACTACGCCTTCCAGGACCGTAGTCCACAGGGGAACCGGATCAGATACGGATGTAACGTTCCGAATTGATGGACGCTCGACATCCTCAGAAGGGAGGTGATGCCTAGGTACTCACGGCCCCAAGCGCATTCCGAAAGAGATCCTGAAATCAAATTCGGAGGTGATAGACGATGGCGACTTCTGGCACAGGCGCAATTGAGACCCACAGCATCGAGGCTGTTCCCCCAGAGGACCGCACTGCCAAGCCGTTCGACACTTTCTGGATATGGTCTGGGGCCAACATAGCAGTAACCAACTGGTTCATAGGTACCTTGGGCATAGTATTTGGTCTCGGATTTTGGACCACTGTCATTCCCTTTTTCTTGGGCAACATCCTCGGTTCTCTGCTTTTCGCTGCGGTGGCGGTCATGGGCGCTAAGACTGGGGTGGGACAGATGGTCCTCTCCAGAGCTCCCTTTGGAAGGCGCGGCGCCTATCTGATATCTATTCTCCAGCTCCTTATGTGTATAGGCTGGGTGGGCGTGAACAGCGTCTTCTCGATCCTCTCTGCCATCCAGATACTGAGCATGGCCGGTATACCGGACACACTCGTTACCAAGCTGCTTGTCACCTTGTTAGTCTATGTGGTCCAGGTGCTTGTCGGTGCCTTCGGCTACTACGCTATCAGCCGATTCGAGAAGATAGGTGTGCCCCTCACCATGGCCCTCATGGCCCTTATGACGATCCTCGTGTTTGCCAGCGGAAAGGTAAACCTGGCCTATGCCGGGAAACTGTCCGGGCTCGAGCAGTTGGGTACTATGGCAGCCATCTTCGCGGCTGTGGGTGTAGGATGGGGGATCTCTTGGACTACTTGGGCATCGGATTATTCCCGATATGTGCATCCAGGTGCGCCGACCAACAAAGTTTTCTGGTCTCATTTCGCGGGAATGCTCGTGGCGACTCTATGGTTAGGCATCCTGGGAACACTGACAGCTACCATGAATCCCGACAAACCAGGAGATCTGGCTGTCACCGTGACGCAGCTATTCAGTTGGTTTGCCATACCTGCCTTCTTGATAATTATTTATGGCGTTACGTCGACCAATGTGCTTAACATCCACTCGGGGGCCCTCGCACTGCTCACTGCGGACATACAGATATCTAGGCCGGCAGCAGCTCTCATCGCTGGGATCATAGGTGCCCTTATTAGCTTCTACAGCATCCTCATAAGTAACATCGCCAGCGCCATGGATCTATGGATGCTTACTCTCATAGCATGGATGACACCCTGGATGGCCATTGTGCTTGTAGATTTCTACATAGTCCGCAAGGGCCAACTGGATGTGAATGGCCTGTATGCCCCACCGGAGAGAAGCCCATACGGTGATGTGGTATGGGCAGCCGTGTTTTCTTGGGCGGCTGGGTTCCTCATCTCCTATGTATGGGCAAACACACCACTGATTACAGGTCCTCTCTCCAAGGCCACAGGCGGTGCCGACCTGAGTTGGCTCGTTGCCCTGGTAATAGCAGGCGGTCTGTACTACATCCTACGGGGTAGACCAAGGCTTTCGGCTGTCGAGAGTGCCTGAAAGGATCGTCCATGCCCAGCCGACACGCTGGGCATGGACGGTTCATTCGGACAAATGGCGAACGACCGTCTGGATGCCCATCCCCATTCATGTTTTGCGGCCTATGAATTCGCGGCTGGCGCATTGGCTGCCCGCGATGTATAATCCGCGTGAGGAGGTTTTCAGTTTTGGTCGATTTCGCTGACAACGGTATCTGGATATCCTTGGGTGGATTCGTCCTAGCTTATAGCCTCGTAACGTACCTGATGCACCGCACAGGCAACATCGGGGGCTGAGGAGCGTGCTATGATGTGCCCCGGGAGGGCCAAACAGATCGTCCACAGAGCTCAACTGCTGCCCTCGGAAACCCACCGGACCCAAGCAGACACGAGGAAGTACGGGCCTACATAGAGCCCCGAGACGGACAGCGTGGGTAGTCGACAGTCAGCCCAGCCGGAGAAATACTTGGCCGGGCATCCCTATAAGGCAAAGCAGCCCGCACAAGCCCTGAAGCTGGGGAAGAGGATTTCACGTTGCTAAACCGCGCTGCACGCAGCTCTGCCAAATATGCACAGCTCATGGCCACCAGTACGCCCACAATAAGTCCCATAGCATGATACAACACGATGAGCGGAAAGAGCTTTTGTGGACGCATGCAAGCCCGTATCTGAATTACTGCCTGTACCATCCACTGAGGCACGGATTATTGTTGCTGGCTTTCAGTAACGACACGGGTCTCATGTTGCATTGCAAACCCTTAGCGGAGGTGAAGCATACAAAATAAACGATCTAAAAGATGGCAGACGCTGTTTGAGAGCTTAGCCAGTTACAGAAAAGTGGCTGAAATGAGACACTTGTGAGACATCTCTGGGTACTTCTAACCTCCATGGCTTTCGTATTGTCAGCTTGCGGCTCTGGCACCCCATCTCCAGCATCTACACCCTCCAATACCTCCTCGCAAGAGACCCAAAACACATCAACCACTGTCCCGAGTTTACCAGCCACACCCACGAACGCTGCTGCACAGTCGACAGCCGGCGGACAGGCAGCACTGCAGCTAATCGCAGACGCCTATAAAAAGCTGATGGATAAACCCTACCGCCAGAGAAGCCGCGCTGAGGGCACAATCTCGGGAAAGGTGGGAGGACAGGAAATCAAATCCCAGTGGACTTCTGACCAAATCACCGAATTCCAGTCCAGGGACAGATTTCATACCGTCGATACTTACACCACGCTCGGGGGCCCAGCGGCTACCATCGAAGGCTATGCCATTGGCGATACCTTGTACATCAAAGGCCCCGACGGCAGTTGGCAAAGATCTAAAGGTACGTCGGAGACTGTGCAGGACAGTGCAACGCCTCGCGTACCTGACGGCGCGAAGTTGATAGACAAGCTCCAGGATGTCCGAGAAGTCGGTTTGGATATATCGGGAGGCATGCCCGCCAGGGTCTTCACGGCAAAGCTTGCCGCTAAGGCCGACGAACCAGAAACCAGTTTCAAGGTGTGCATCGGCAATGACGGCTTACCCCAGCAGCTTTACACAGAGGTGAGCGGTACCGCCTCCGCAGGTGCGAATCCACTGTCCTTTACGGGCAGCCAGACTACCACCTACGAGCAGGATCCAACTATCAAGATAGAACCACCAACAGAATAGATCACAAGGACCGTTGGGACTACGGGAGGAGCCGGCAGGTGAATCCCCAACAGGTTGGCCTGCTTGTTCCTCCTGTAGCAGTACACACAGTGGGAAACCCCCTTCCACACCTGTGTAGGGGAAAGCGTAGTACGTCTCCTCCTCTGGATCCTTAACCACAGCTAGGTGAGTCCCAATGGGTAGGGCAACCCTGAAAGCCACCTCCGGATCAAAACCCACGTAGCGACCCAGATTGAGATTCAGCAGTGGCGCCTGTCCACTAACAGGAACCGTGAGGGGTAGAATAAACCCATGTAACGCCAGGCAGGGCAACGACCTGAACCACCTGGGTCATAGAGGCAGCTCAGTCGATTGCCTGTGCAACGAGCTTCCGTGGCCCAACCCTAATATGGTAAGGCTGGTATAACCCTATGGAGGCCAAAGGTTGCTTCGGTCTGGCCCTTCTGGCCATCTCCCTAGTGGCAGTTCTGCTAACAGCTGTGTGCTCTCCAGCTACTGACCTGACTGGTACACTGAAGCCCACAGCCGTGGCGGGTACTGCGCCCGCGTCCTCTCCCGTCACCATGCCATCAGCATTACCTACCAGCACTGTTGCCGCTCGCCCAACTCCAAGGGTCTATCGGAACCAACGATATGGGTTCCAGCTGCGCCTCCCCCAGGAATGGGCTGGATACTCTGTCATGCTCCAAGCATGGCAAGGCTGGCCCGTAACAGGGAACGGACCAACCAAGCATGGGCCAAAGATGGTTTTCCGGGACCAATGGTGGACAGAACAAGAGCCCCGGCAGGACATACCCATAATGATATTCACCTACGAGCATTGGCAGACGTTGCTCCGAGGTGAATACGCTGTCAGTGCCGCCCCTATAGGCCCATCTGAGCTTGGAAGAAACAGTCGCTACGTCTTTGCCCTTCCGCCCCGATACAACTATGCTTTTCCCTTGGGTTGGGAAGAGGTAGACCACCTCATCAGCACGCAGCCGCTTTCCACTTTTGAGCCCGTGCTGACGGAGGCCGATGTGGCGTTGGAGGCCTGTGATGCCATACCTAATGGGGCGGTTTTCGAAGTAGTCGACACCACACGTCTGTTCATCAATTTGCCCAAGGAGTGCCACCCCGATCGGGACCGTAACCTGCAGTTCACAACCCTCCAAGGCAACGCTACCGCCGGCTGGGTGTCAAACGCTAGTCCCTTTGGCGAAGCCTTTGGCACCCCTAGTTCCCAGTGCTGGTCCTACTACTTTCAGTTCAATGGGTCAGGCCAGTTGGAGCTGAGGGCTGAAGGAACAGCTGCAGCACCCGAGTATAAGGTGAAATTCGTGCTCGCCCGACCCGACGCCTCGGCACGGTAGCGCTTACCGCTGTGGGTTTCAAGATGCGGGTTGACTTCAGCGAAAGCTTCGGGTTACGATGAGATTGTCCGTTCACCCCAGTTGGAGGTACCTCTGCCATGAGTACGATAAAGACCGGACGGCTGACCCTAGAGGAGGAGTACGTCCAGCGCAACCCAAGATCGCGACAGTTCTTCGAAAAGGCCACAGAATCGATAGCGGGGGGCTTCACCCACTATGCCCGACAGTTTCTCCCCTTTCCCCTCTACATCGAGCGATGCTCAGGCTCCCGAAAGTGGGATGTAGACGGTCACGAGTACGTAGATTTCTGGATGGGCCACGGGGCTTTGTTGTTAGGACATGGCCACCCTGTGGTCCTCGAGGCCATACAGGAACAGCTCCCTAAGGGCACCCATCTGGGAGGCGAGAGTCCCCTTGCTATCGAGTGGGCAGAACTAATATGCAGCATGGTACCCTCGGCTGAGAGGGTGCGCTTTACCCAAACAGGGGGTGAGGCAACCATGCTGGCCATGCGTGTTGCCCGCGCCTATACGGGCAAGGACAAAATCGTTAAATTCCAGGGCAATTTTCATGGCTGGCACGACCAAGCGGCCCTCGGCGTGGTGCCACCCTATGAAGTGCCCTTCTCACCCGGCGTGCCCGCCAGCGTGCAGGAGTCCGTACTCCTTTGCCCCTTCAACGATATCGACGCCTTCCGAAGGTTAGTAGAGAGTCGTGAAGACATAGCCGGCGTCATCATGGAACCGGGAGGCGCCTTCGACGACGCCATACCCACCGATCCGCAGTTCCTGCAGGAAGTCCGCCGCCTTACGGCCGAACGAGGCATCGTGCTTATCTTCGACGAGGTAGTAACGGGCTTCCGATACTCCCGGGGCGGCGCCCAAGAGTACTTTGGAGTGGTCCCCGATCTAACTGCCCTTGGCAAGATAGTCAGCGGTGGACTGCAGGGAGGCGCCCTAGTGGGCAAGGCCGATATCATGGAGGTGCTTGCCTTCAAGGGCGATCCCCAATGGGACAGATATCGCATGATACCCCTTCCAGGAACATATAATGCCAACCCGCTGACGGCAGCAGCAGGGGTAGCGACCCTTAAGATAGTTGCTACGGGGGAGCCCACATCCAGAGCCATCTCCACAGCTCATACCCTGCGCCAATCTATGAACCAGGTACTTGCACGGAAAGGCATTCCCGGGCTAGTCTATGGCAGGGCTAGCTTCCTGCACATTTGGCTAGGGGAAGAGCCACCACGGCTTGCGAGGCTGGACTTCTCCAATGCGGCTGCCGACACTATCCGTATGGGAATGGGCACCGATCCACGCATAAACAGGGCCCTTCGCCTAGGGATGCTCCTCAACGGAGTGGATTTGATGAGGGTAGCAGGCCACGTCATGGCTGCCCACACCAAAGACGACATACAGTTGGTTGTCGATGCCTTCGAGGCAACGCTAGATAGAATGCAGAAGGAGGGCATTCTCTGACCATGGAAGCAGTTTCGGTGAGCACCGATAGAGCCCCTGCCGCCATTGGACCCTACTCTCAGGCAGTCGTCTTCGGCGATCTGGTATTTACCTCTGGCCAGATCGCCCTGGATCCGAACACTGGTCAGATGGTGGGCGACGACATCGTGCAGCAGACCCAACAGGTGATGCAGAACCTGGCTGCAGTCCTCGAAGCTGCAGGTGCCTCCCTCGACACCGTAATACGGACCACGGTCTACCTAGCCAGTCTAAGCGACTTCGCTGCCATGAACGAGGTCTACTCGAGATTCTTCGGCAATAACAGGCCAGCCAGATCCACTGTGCAGGCCGCGGCATTGCCAAGGGGTGCCCTTGTGGAGATCGACGCCATAGCTTACAGACGGTAGACCTGAGAGCCCGCATGGGGAGCGTTACAGGGTTGAAAGCTGTTTCCTTCGACCTATGGGGCACTATCATACACGAAAGCCCGTTTCAGATTCGAGTCACAGACTACCTGCGCGTCTCTCGGCTGAGGAGACTGCTGGCCCAGGCCGGTTACCCTGTCGGTGTAGAAATTCTCCGACGGGCTTACCACGAAACCTGGCGGCGGTGCGAGGCCCTGTGGTCGACAAATAAAGACATCCCCACCTTCGAGCAGGTGACCATGTTGCTGTCCCTCATAAGGTCCGAGCTTCCCAACGAACTGGACGAAACTGTGCTCGGAACTCTAGAGGCTGCCTACGTGGACCCCGTATTCGTGGCCCCTCCTGCCCTGGATCCCGACGCCGAATGGCTCTTGTCAGATCTGAAGAAGGCAGGCGTCAAGATCGGCCTCATCTGTAACACCGGCCGCACTCCAGGCTGGGCCTTGCGGCGGCTTCTCCGTGCCTTCGGCATCGAAGGCTACTTCACGGCCATGCTGTTCAGCAATGAGGAAGGTATCCGTAAACCATCCCCCCAGGTCTTCCTGCGCCTCCTAGAAAGGCTGGGAGCCATTGAACCATCGCAGGCTGTGCACGTAGGCGATGACCCGACAACTGACATTCCAGGCGCAGTTGGCATCGGCATGGGAGCCATCCTTATAGATCCCCATGGAAACAAGCCCACCACCACCGAACCTAACGCCCGTATAGCCAGTCTCCGCCAACTACCTGAGGTCCTGGCCCTCATGCCCAAGGGATAGGCCTTCACCGCACGGCTGGCTCATCTCTTTCCACTGTGGATGCTACCCCACGAGGTCCCAGCAGCACGGGACGCTCCCTCGTCCTGATTATCCAGCCGACAGGCTCCCATCATTAGTCGTTGTAGCCCATCCCTAACATGGCCTCTGCGACTCGGGCCACCCTGGCCACGGAGCGAACGTCGTGGGCGCGGATCAAGTTGGCACCGTATATGATGCCGAGAGTCACTGCTGCCTCTGTACCTTCCTTCCGCTGATCGACCGGTAGCCCCAGCACATGACCTAAAAACCGCTTGTTAGACACCGCCAGCATGAGGGGATGGCCAAACACCCTCAGAGCACCGAAGTTCCGCAGGACTTCGAGGTCGTGTCGTGGGGTCTTAGCAAAGCCGGGTCCCGGGTCGAGGATGATCCTGTCGTGGTCGATGCCTGCCGCTACAGCCACTTGACATCGCTGTTTGAGAAAAGCACTGATCTCCCCTATCAGATCATCGTAGTGTTCGAAGTCTCGCCGCTCTTTGGGCCTGCCCCGAAGGTGCATTATCACCAACGCCGCCTCATGCCTCGCAACCACTTCAGCCAACGAGGGGTCAGCCAGCCCGCTAATGTCGTTTATGATGTCTGCCCCTGCATCTAAAACGGCCTCGGCCACCGCTGTCTTAAAGGTGTCAACGGACACCGGGAGCTTAAGCCTTGCCTTTAGCGCTGACACGACGGGCAGAACCCGTTGGATCTCTTCTCTCGGATCGGTGATTGGTGCAGGTCTTGCAGATTCTCCTCCCACCTCTAGGATGTCGGCCCCTTCTTGAGCCAATTCCTCAGCATGAGCAATGGCAGCTGATACGTCCATGTATTTGCCACCGTCGTAGAAGGAATCTGGCGTCACATTTATGATCCCCACCAGGTAACACCTCCGGGAAAAGTCCAGCACACGGTCCCTAAGTTGGAGAGGCCTCGGCGGGGATAACAGGTTTCTGATAGCCACAACAACGTCCTCCCGTTCTATGCTCTGGGCTAGAACCGTGAGGCCATAGGCTGTTCCACTGATCACAACTGTCCCGTCCCTGGCTGGATATTGCTGTACCTGAACTCCCAAGCCAGGCGCATCCTCGACCATCTGCTGAAGCTCCTGTGCATCCACCACTACCCGGATGGAGAGCATGGTTAGACCCAGCCGTGTATCCTCGGAGGGGATCGATCCCAGGTTCAGGTTCAAGGGCCAGTACTGCCCGCCCACTAGGCGTGCCCGCAAGTCGGCGCAGATCATCTCACATGCACCTCGACACCGGGAAAAGACTTTTTAAGTCTACGTTCCACCAAAAAGAGAACTCCCTCGCCAGAAGAAGGGCAGCCTGAAGCCAGCCCCTGCAGTCGTAGCTCCAGCGCTCCGGCTTGACGGTCTATGCGCTGCAGTGTCAGCCGGTAACCGTCGGCCGATATGACCGAGTTGAGCTCCTCCAGTACTGCAGCAACTCTTTCCGGAAACAGGCTATCGGGAAGCATCAGAGGAAGGGGGTGGTCTCCGATGGCGGGACGTATCCCTTGTTTTCCAGCCACCGTAGCACCTTCGCGGCGCTATCTTGAGGGGATTCCCTGTCGGTGTGCAGAAGGATCTCCGGTGACAGAGGTTCCTCGTAGGGATCGGAGATACCTGTGAAGTTAGGTATCTCGCCGACCATGGCCTTTCGATAGAGTCCTTTCGTGTCGCGGGCTATACACACCTCCAGAGGACATTTCACGTACACTTCGACAAAGTCGCCGATGTCACGGCGCACACAGTCGCGGGTTTCCCTATAGGGCGATATGGCGGCAGCAATGGCTACAACTCCATTGCGGCTCAAGAGTTTACATACAAAGCCTATGCGCCTAATATTTTCGTCCCGATCCTCTTTGCTGAAACCCAAACCCTTGCTCAGGTGGGTCCTCACCACGTCGCCGTCCAGCACTTCTACCTTCATACCCCTTTCCCTGAGGGCCTGTTCAACCAGACGGGCCACTGTCGTCTTACCGGCACCTGACAACCCAGTAAACCAGAGGGTGAAACCGCGATGCTCCATGTCCTACCCCTAGACAAGCGGGGACGCAGATATGTCTGTAGGCACAGGTATGTCCAACAGCCTCAGGATAGTCGGAGCCACCTGATCTATACTAGCCCCAGATAGTTCGCCAGACGAGCTCACGTCGGGAGCATCCAGCACCATGATGCCCTCTTCAGCATGGTTGGCATCATCCGGACCGGTATCGTTCTCAAAAGTAAAGATGTCGGGATGTCCTACGCTGCCTACTGAACGCCAGTAGAGGTCGCCAAAGTAGACAATAAGATCCGGCGGAATGTTGTTGCACTCAGCATATACATCCTCTGGACGAAAGACCCGATTCCCCATGGGCGACCCACCGGGGCCCACAAGGCCCTCTATACGTCGGGCCAGTTCCGACCGCAGGTTCTCGTACTCCTCCGGATCTACAGCTCCCTGTGGCTCACGCCCCCGCACATTAAGGAATATGCGGCCATAGTACCCGCCATCTCCCCATGCTAGGGTCTGATCCCACTGCACCGAAAGCTGCGCAAGGGGCGTGGGCACTTCCGGCGTATCCTTCAGGGCCAGATAACCTTCCCGAGCTAGCCACTGATTGATGGCGAATCCGCCATCCATCCTTTTGGCACCATGGTCCGACACTACCAACACGGTGGTGTCCTCATCCATGGTCTGCAGCAGCATTCCCAGTTGCTGATCTATAAAACTGTAATACTGTCGGACGGCGTCTTCATAAGTATTTTCAGGCTGGTACTTCCTGTGTGCGGGGTCGAAGAAACTCCAGAAACCATGATGTATCCTATCGGTTCCCATTTCGACCAATACCAGTAGATCCCACTCGCGGGTGGCCGCCAGATGTCTGACCAGGCGAAACCGCTTCTCGGCCATCTCATAGAGGCGCTCCAACAGCCAGGCCTTGTCCTCGGTCCGGAAGTTCGGAACGTCCAAGAGATAGTCCCCTACCACACTGCGGATCTCCTCGGCCAAGCTGGCAGGATACGTATAGTTGGTGTTTGTGTTTGGGGTAAGGAAGCACCCCACCATGGCACCGTTTACAGCCTTAGGCGGATATGATGGCGGCACGCCAACTAGTACCACTTGCTTGCCCTGGGCGCAGAGGATATCCCACACCGCTGGATGGCGAAGAGATCTCGACGTCACCAGCGAGAGGTTCGAATAGGAGTGATCTGCCCTGTTACGGAAACCGTAAATACCCAGTGTTCCGGCATCCCGACCGGTCATCATAACAGCCCAAGCGGGAACAGTGATGGGAGGAACTGAGCTCTTTAGACGTCCCCACAGGCCCCGCTCCCTCAGGTGGGTCAAATGAGGCATGTCTCTTGACCATCGCTCGAAGGCTAGAGACGGCTCGAGGCAATCGAGGCCCACAACCAGGAGACGCCGCCTCCGGGGACGCCCCTGAGCAATGCCCCGGAAATGCGATCTCAATTCTTCGGCTACTTCCGGTCGTGTGAAAACATCAGGGAGAGCTTCTCCTTTGCTCAGCATCTCCCGTACCTTCGTGCCACTGAGTATCAGGTGGTAGGTTTTGCTGTGGGGGCACGTCTTAGCAGAAACCACAGCGCCACAGCGGCTGCAGTAAAAGGTCTGATCGAAGAAGAGGGGGGTAATGCCGATCTCTTCAGGGGAAAATTCGTCGAAAATCCTCTGTGCGTCAAAGGGACCGTAAAAGCTGCCAACTCCAGCATGGTCTCTTCCCACTATGAAGTGGGTGCATCCGTAGTTCTTTCGGACCAGGGCATGAAAGATGGCTTCCCTGGGACCGGCATAGCGCATGGAGGCAGGGAAAACAGCCAGCAATACCCTTTCGGCAGGATAGTATTCAGCCAGGAGCCGACGATAGCCCCTCATCCGTACCTCAGCAGGTACGTCGTCGCCTTTGGTCTCTCCTACTAGCGGATGGAGGAAAAGGCCATCGACCAGCTCCAAGGCACACTTCTGGATGTATTCATGTGCCCTATGGATAGGATTCCGCGTCTGGAAGGCTACTATGGTTCTCCAGCGCCGCTGGGCAAAGATTCGTCGGGTGGCCACAGGCGGCAACCGCCACCGGTCGAAAGGTCTCCTGGGCATCCTTCCCACCAGCCACACGGGTCCACCCACGAGCAGTCTCGGCAGCGATTTAAGTCTCGCTACCCCAGGATGGGAATCGTCATTGGTACGGAAGACCTTCTCCGCTTCCTTCGGATCCCTCTCGAATACCTCCTCTACCTCCATGACAGCCAGAACCTCTCCATCTGCCGAGACCAGCCTCAGAGGTCGACCAGCCCTGGCCTGACGTCTCAGCCTCTCCGGCAGAGGTAGAGTGACTGGCAGCGACCAGACCATACCGTTGGCCAGTCGCATCTCGTCGAGGACGTGCTGGTAGTCGGCTTGGGTCATAAACCCGACAAGGGGGCTTAGGGCACCGTCGACAATTAATTCCAAGTCGGAAAGGGCGACCCCGTCCAGAACGAGTTCAGGGGCAGTACTGGCCGCTTCCAGCAGATTGCGGGCTTCCTCATCCGAAGCCCGTCGGTCGATCAGCTTGCCCCCATGAGGCGGTATCTGGCGCATGCGACCCCCCTCCCGACCAACGTACCTTCCAGTTTAACCATGCAGCAGCCCTCCGTCAACAAACTACGGGCATGATGCCTCGCATACTTTGGTAAGTAAACTTAATAAGGTATGATTCTTGCAAGTAAACCGCAGTTCACACCAGATCCAAGTTTCTACTCGTCACCGCTCGCGCCATGCAGGCACCGGCCGAAAGGCTGGCCTATATAGCCGCTGTCAGCCCAGAGCCCGCCGAAAGATCCGACGCCTTGTACGTTGTCGACGTGGACAGCAGGTCCTTCCACCTACGGCCAAATTGTGGGTATGACCCAACTGCCCAGTAGGGGCGACGAACTACACCACTTCGGATGGAATGCCTGCAGTTCGGCGTTGTGTCCTTACGCACCGCATCCCCATGTGGAAAGGCACTTTCTATTGGTACCCGGCCTCATATCCTCGAACATCTACATCCTGGACACTAAACCCGATCCTCTGGCTCCCAAAATTGTGAAGACCATCCAGGCCGATGAGGTAGCCAAGAAGGCAGGATACAGTCGCCCGCATACGGTCCACTGTGGCCCCAATGGCATATACCTTAGCGCGCTGGGGGATCCCAAGGGCGATGGTCCAGGCGGACTCTTTGTCCTAGATCACGACACTATGGACGTCCTGGGACGTTGGCAGGTACACAGAGTACCGCAGTACCTTTGTTATGATTTCTGGTGGCACCTGGGATACGATGTGGCCATCACCAGTGAATGGGGCACTCCGGATCAGGTGGAAAGAGGATTGGACGCCGGACTGCTGGCTCAGAGCCAATATGGGCATAAGCTGCACCTCTGGGACCTCAAGCGTAGGCGCCACCTTCGGGAGATCGGCTTGGAAGCCGAGCATCAGATGGTCTTGGAGGTCCGCCCAGCACACGATCCCACAAGAGCCTATGGGTTCGTACGAGTGGTGGTGTCGTTGAAGGATCTTTCGGCGTCCGTATGGCTTTGGGAGCTGAGAAAGGACACGGCCGAGGCCCGCAAAGTGATCGAGATACCTGCTCAGCCGGCCGAAGCCGACCTTTTGTCCCTATATTGCAGCCCCTGGGCGCCGTTCCTCCCCTGATAACGGACCTGGCCCTCAGCCTCGACGACCGCTATTTATACGCCTCATGCTGGGGCACTGGCGAGCTACGCCGCTACGATGTCTCGGACCCCTACAATCCTAGACCCCTGTCTGTGGTTCATCTATGTGGCATAGTCTCCAGATCCCCTCACCCGGCCTTCGGACCGCTTAACGGTGGTCCTCAGATGGTAGAAGTAAGCCGAGACGGCCCAAGAGTATACGTGACCAACTCCCTTTACACCTCGTGGGACGCCCAATTCTACCCGGAAGGCATCAGGGGCTGGCTAATGAAGCTCGACGTAATGGCTGAGGGAACTCTCGAGATCGACCCACGGTTCTTCGTTGACCTTGCTCCGGAGGGACGCAGGCCCCATCAGGTGAGGCTGGAAGGCGGGGATCCTTCGTCGGATTCCTTCTGCTTCCCATGGGTTATCCCTGGGACTGATTGACCATCGCCCTGCTGGGTGTGTACCACGGCGTCAACCCCGCAATGGGGTGGTTGTCTGCCGCTGCCATGGGATTTCAGGGCAACAGCGGGAGGGCTGTATTGAGGGCTCTCCCGCCCATAGCCCTAGGCCATGCAGCCTCAGTCCTCACGGTCTTGGCATCCTTGCGGGCATTGCAGGCTCTCTTCGATTTCAGGTCGCTGAGATTCCCATCTTCCGCTGCCGCAATAGCCTTCGGTATCTACCGTGCCTTCAGGCCACACTTTCGCATTGGCAACGTCGGAATGAGGCCACATACTTGGTCACCAGTGCTCTGGTCATTTCTCGTGTCTTCGGGCCACGGAGCAGGCCTGATGCTTCTGCCTCTTTATCACAGCCTATGTACTAGCCTCGGCAGCACCTTCGTTGTCCCACTTCAAGCATCAGCCATCCATGCGAGTGCAATGCTATCAGCTATGGCGCTCACAGCGATCCTGGTCTACTTCTTTCTGGGGCTGCAGTTCCTCAGAAAGGTATGGGTGAACGTGGATTTCCTCTGGTCCATTGCCCTCGTAACTGCAGGACTAGCAGGGCTCCTGATGTAAAACGCGCTCGCCCGACCTGGCCAATCCCAGAGGCTGGGCTGGCATGTAGCAGGGTCAATTCTAGATCTGTGATGGACAGATGGATCTCGCCATAATGGCTACCTCAGAATCCGGCACACCTATTGACAGAGCCTGACGCGGTTTATATGACAGGTATGACGTCTCACTTACTAACGCTGCCCGCGCAAACCCTAATAACTCTGACCACCCGTGGAGGTCTCCCATGATCGGCAGACGAGTGGCAGTGATGACCATGGCACTGGCTCTCACTGCAGCCTCGTGCGCCCCACAACAGCCTTATTACCCCGGCCCCACGGCAGCCCCTGCCACCCCCAGCGCGCCGTCACCTGCTGTCTCTCCTTCACCTCAGCCCCTTACTTGGGGCCTTATTCTCGTCGGACCCTACAACGATGGGGGCTGGAGCCAGGGCCACTACGAGGCAGCTCGACAGACCGGGACCAACATGGTCTATGTGGACAACGTTAACCCCGCTGCAAAGCCTGGCGTCACCGTACCTCAGGTAGCCAAGGACATGATCTCTCGGGGTGCCAAGCTGATCATTACAGCATCCGACGACTTTCAGGACAGCACCCTAGAGGCAGCTCACCAATTCCCGGATACCATTTTCGTAAATGTATCCGGCCATTTTGCGTGGCGTGAGGGCAGAGAGTATAAAGCTCCCCCCAACTACAGCAACTTTATGCAGCGCATAGAGTACATGCTTATGGTGTCCGGATGCGCAGCGGCCCTCACTACCGAAACTGGAAACATAGGGTACCTGGGTGCCCTGGCCAACAACCAGACGCGATACCTCGTGAACGCAGTGTACCTGGGTGCTAAGCACTGCTGGACTCAATACCGCAAAGCGGACCCCCAGGCCCTTAAGTTTCGCGTCACCTGGATAGGTTTTTGGTTCAACATTCCCGGTCAGACCCTCGACCCTACGAAGGTTGCCGACGAATACTTCAACGCCGGCTACGATGTGGTTGTCAACGGCATCGATACGCCGGAGGCATTGGTGGAGGCCGACAAGATGGTAAAGGCAGGCAAGAAGGCCCGTGTCGTGATGTGGGACTACAAGGGAGCTTGTCAGCCAGCACCAAATGTTTGCCTCGGCGTCGCCTACTACAACTGGGTGCCTGCCTACGTGAAGACCGTGAGGACGGTACAAGAGGGAACCTACAAGCAGTTTTGGGACTGGAACTGGCCAGATTGGAAAGATGTCAACAATCCAGCAACTTCTGCAGCTGGCTTTGTAAAGGGACCCGCCCTTGCCCCGCAGGTGGCAGACCAGCTTGACTCTTTCATAAGAGGCATGGGCGACGGCTCAATCAATCTGTGGCGTGGACCCATTTATCTGCAAGATGGTACCCTATATGTGAAGGAAGGCGAAGTGGCTACCGACCAACAGATATGGTATATGCCGAAGCTCCTTCAGGGCATGGAGGGCCCCAGCGAGTAAACCCACAGCACCTGACCCTGAGGCTCGCGGAGATCACCTAGGCCATAGGAGGAAGATGCCATGTTGCAGGATCCTGTTTTGCTCAACGAATGGCATCCCGTAGGCTCACTGTCACAGCTGGAAACCGAGAATCCTCTCGGGATCCGCCTCCTGGGCGAGGACGTTGTAGTGTGGAGATCCGACCAGACGGTTTTGGCATGGCAGGATCTCTGCGTTCATCGCGGCACGAAACTTTCTCTGGGCAAGGTAGTTGACGGCACCATCGAGTGCCCCTATCACGGTTGGGTTTACGACACGTCTGGTCGTTGCATCAGGATACCGGCACACCCGGAACAGACGCCACCGGCCAAAGCAACCGTGAAGCAGTACCATGCTAAGGTTGCCTACGACCTCGTCTGGGTATGCTTAGGTACGCCCTTACGGGATGTTCCAGAATTCCCTGAGTGGCATGACCCATCGTACCGGAAACTTCTCTGCGGACCGTACCCAGTCAATGCCAGTGGCCCCAGGGTTATCGAGAACTTTCTGGACGTAGCACACTTTCCCTTCGTTCACGAAGGGATCCTGGGGGTCCGTGAGAAGCCGGAGATTTCCGACTACTCCGTGAACGCAGACAACGATGGGGTCGTCGCCACCAATGTCCGAGTATATCAGCCTGACCCTTACGGTACGGGCGTGGGAGACTATGTCGAATACACCTACAAAGTGCTCAGGCCCTTCACGGCTTACCTTGCCAAGGAGTCGTCCGGGCCCCGTTTCTCCCTAATACTGATGGTCACTCCTCACGAGCCGACTCGGAGTACGGCATGGATGTGGATGGCGATGAACTATGGACACGACATACCCGCAGAGAAGCTGATCGGCTGGCAAAACAGCATCTTTGCCCAGGATCGTCCCATCGTCGAGTCGCAGAGGCCCGAGCTGCTGCCCCTCGATCTGCAGGCTGAGCTTCACTTGCGCAGCGACCGCATAGCCATAGCCTACAGAAAGTGGCTGCGCCAGCTGGGCCTCTCCTTCGGCACCTCCTGAAAACCCGTGCCGCTACTACGGGATAGGGTGCAAAGAGTACCCGCCTCCGATTCTCCTAGGCAGCCGTGGTGTTGCTCTATCCTTCTCTTTCCTCGTACTGTTTTTTGATCTCCTGGAGGACGGTAGGGTCTGCCAGGGTAGTGGTATCTCCCAGGACCCTGCCCTCGGCTATGTCC
>DAOUBH010000008.1:0-148126 GCA_034432775.1 Chloroflexota bacterium | reverse complement strand
ACGTCGTCTTCCCATGATCTACATGCCCTATCGTCCCTACATTCACATGCGGCTTCACCCGCTCAAATCTCTTCTTCGCCACCTCTATACCTCCATACTCTATGGCTACAATAAAAAGGAACCGGAAGACCGGCTCCCCAATTACCTTTCCATGCGTGGAGCCCACGGCCGGACTCGAACCGGCGACCACATCCTTACCAAGAATGTGCTCTGCCACCTGAGCTACGTGGGCTCGCGGTGGGCGGGGGAGGATTCGAACCCCCGAAGGCGTTCGCCAGCTGATTTACAGTCAGCCCCCGTTGGCCGCTTGGGTACCCGCCCAGCCTGTCGAGGCAGGAGCCGACGGAGGGATTCGAACCCACGACCCGCTGTTTACAAAACAGCTGCTCTACCGCTGAGCTACGTCGGCTAATCTCCTAGCCAGTTTATTAGTATAGCTTCCAGAGAAGGACAAGTCAAATAGCAGCCCAACGTATAGGTATCACCAGCCTCCCCCAAGGATATCCCGCCTGGCAAACCTGGAGGATTCCCCGATAGGTTATACTTGTTATCGATGTATCTACGAACCAATGGGGAGTGAAAAGTATGGCAGGCACCTGGCTTATCGTCACAGCTTTGGGCATCCTGGTGGCTCTTCCTCTTTTGGTACTCTCGGAGATAGTCGCCACCAAATCCCACCAGGCCATCAGCGGCTGGTTCCTGGGTGTTATCCTGTTCCTAGCACTCGCCTTCGCTTTGACGGTAGGTCTGGCTCTCACGACCTAGGCGCGCACTTGTTTCATCTACCATCTAACTGCGAGCCGTCCAGCTCCCGCAGATGGACCTTCTGTTACGCATTCGGTCAAACTGCCGAGCCACTCTATGAGTATCCTGAAAAACGCTACTGGGCTAGCGCAGCTGCACTCGACAGCGACAAGTTATAGTTACTTGCCTTGGAACCGCCTTATCTGGTGTACGAGAAGCCAACGATCCTCGTAGGCGAGCAGGTCCTTGAAGGACGGCATCTGGCCCAGTCCGTTGGTTATTATCGCGAACAGCTCCCCATCCGTCCTTGCCTTCACAGCATCGGTCGTGTAGTCAGCAGGCGTCTTCTGATTTGCAGCCTTGAAATAGGCGCTCAGAATCCCATCGCCCTTGCCCTCAGCCCCGTGGCACATGGCACAGTTTACCCGATAGAGTTCCTGGGCTCTGGCTTCTGACTGCGGCGTCAAGGACACAGGACTTTTCAGGTCCTTGGCAGTCTCCAAGGTTACGGGAAGCTCTTTGCCTGTAATAGGCACAGCCTCTGGCGGAGGCGATAGCCTGTCCGGCTCACCAACCTTATGTACTGGCTGGTAGTGCATTTCATAAAAGACATCCACAGGGTAGACACCACTGCCATAACAAGCTGTAGCAAGGAACCCGGCCGCCATAACGACCAAGCCTACAGCAACTCTGCGACGCAACAAGTCGATCATCACGTCACGCCCCGGACACGACGTCAATAGCGCCAGCCTCCCTGAGCACTTGCTCAGCCTTGGCTAGGTCCAGTTCGGGCCGCTGGGGTGTTACAGCTATTCCAATGTAGCCCTCGCTGATCCTTGGATCGTAGATGTCCAGATCGGGAAGTCGAGATTCGAAAATTATCCCAAGGACTGTGAAAAGCACAGCCCCTAGCATGGTGCCTTCATAGATGACAATGATGGCTGGCGGGATAGCCAGTATAGGCTTTCCACCGGTCACCAATGGGTACGCTAGTTGAGTCCCCATGGTCAAGAGCAACGCCACCGCAAAACCGCAGGCCGCGCCAATAAAGGGGAACACAAAAAGCCTGTGTTTGACTTTTTCCTCTCCAAAGGTCCCCTCAGGATACGGTGCTGCCGTCAGAATGTCATAGTCCTTTCCCGTGAACCCCTCCCGATGAAGGCCTTCGACTGCGTCCGCCGCCTCTTCAGGGGTTCTGAACAGTCCTAGAATCTCTCTTTTTGCGATCCTAGCCATCTACTACCACCTCACTCCTCGTGCATGATACCCGGAACTTTCCTACGCCCGATGACCAGTTCAGCCTTGATGACTTGGCCCTCCTTGATATCGAAGGCGGGAATTATGGGGAAGAACTTGGAAAAGAGCAGTATGCCCAGCGCCACGATGCCGAAGGAGCCGATAACTAGGGCATACTCCGGAAGGGCTGGCCCGTACTCCCCGAAGTTGAAGGTCAGCTCACCCCTAAGGGCCAGTCCAGGGATGACGATGAGAAATCTCTCGAGCCACATGCCGACATTCACTAGGATGGATGTCCAGAACATCGCAGCCACGTTCCGCCTAACTCGTCTGAACAACCACAACGGCACTGGAATAAAGTATCCGCAGAGCAAGAATATGACGGATAGGAAATTGTAAGGATACTGGAACACCCGCATATTCATGACTGCGAGCTCAGCAGGCTCCTGCGTAAACACGCCAAAGATGAAGTCCAGGAGGAAGAAATAGAACCAGACGTTCGACACGACCAACAGCAACCGGCCAAGAGCGTCGAAATGATCGGGTGTGATGTAATCTTCTAGCTTGAATATCTTTCTCAGTATGGCCATCAGCGTTGCCACAGCAGAAACCCCCGAGTGGACCGCCCCGATGACGAAATACGGGGCGAAGATGGTGGCATGCCAGGCAGGAGCCGCCATGGCCATCCCAAAGTCCCAGGAAACTATCGAGTGGACCGACACGAATATAGGCAGAATCAAGGCTGACAACAAAATGCCAGCTATAGTCTGCAACCTCCACTGGCGCACGTTTCCCCTAAAGCCCAGCGCCAGCAGGCCGTAAAATCTACGTTTCCAGCCCTTGGCCCGATCCCTGGCCAGAGCCAGATCAGGTATGAGCGCTATGTATACGAACAGCGAGCTAGAGGTCAAGTAGGTGAATATAGCGCTAGGGTCCCATATAAGGGCAGACCTCACGTCCGGCCAAATCCCTCGGGCGAAGTCGTAGGGGAATATCCAGTACAGGGCTCTCCACGGCCGCCCCGTGTGGATGAGCGGGAAGGTGGCAGCAGTAGCCAGAGAGAACACCGTAAGGACCTCTGCAGCCCTCGTGACAGGCCTACGCCACTCAGCCTGGGTTAAACGGAGAATGGCGGATATCATAACTCCAGCGTGGCTAATACCAACCCAGAAAACGAAGTTCGTGATCAAGAATCCCCACATAACTGGGCGGTCTAAGCCAAGGACGCCGATGCCGTAATTCAGCATCATACCGAAACTGTATAGGTATGCCCCAACAAAGGCGCCCAGTACTACCAAGGCTAACCAGAACCACCATGGGGCCTTCATCACAAACCAAAGCAGGTCGTGGTTTATCTTCGATATGGACAGTTCCGCTCGTTCCTGCATGTCTCGTTAGCCTCTACTTGGGTTTGGCTATAACCCGCACCCTGGCCCTTGCCAGGTGCTCCTCTACCTCCAACAGCGTGCCCTCGTGCACTTCCCAGAGCGATATGGCCGGATATACGCGCATGGCCAGTAAATAGGCCAGTACTGCTGCGGCCAACGAGCCCACGACGATGAGGGCATCAGCCACATCAGGCCATCGGCCAGCGGGCACCTGCTCTAGCACGTGGCCTGGCAGATTGCTGGCCGAGAAGGATGCCAGATAGATCCGCATTCGATCGGCAAAATTGCCGATGAGAACTATGAGCCCCACTGCAAAAGGACCGCCGACGCTCACCCTGATACGGTTCCATATGAGGAGACCGAAGGGTAGCACAAAGCAACCTAGCACCGCGATAAACCATAGCCAAAAGTGAGGGCCGAAATAGAGTATGGTCAGCAGGTTGATCTCCTGCGGCTGTCTTCCATACCAGAACGTGAGGAAATCAGCCCAGGTGAAGTAGAAGAAGAACAGAGACAGTGCGAGCAGTAGCTTAGCGAGTCCCCAAAATTGGTCCAGACCTATCAAGCTGTAGCCCTTCTTCCTAAGAAGATAAAGGGTCACCAAAGTTACAGCTACGCCTCCCTGAAGACCCGTGACAGCGTGATAGGCAGGGAAAATAGCACTCCGCCATCCCGGCACCATGCTTTGGCCTAGATCACTGCTCACCAGAAGATGCAGGAACACCATCCACATGAAATAGAAGATCCCCAAAACCAACACGCCGAGGCTGAGGACACTCCACTGCTTCAAGCCGCCTAACCAGCCTCGCGCCCCTTCTACGAAGGTGGTCCTGCATTGTGTCGCATCAAGCATCCGCCGCCGGTCTGGCCAGGACTCTAGATGAAGCAGTGCCAGGCCTGTAATAGGCAGGAAGGCCAGGGCCAAGAGATCGAACAGGTGCGGGGCACCCCAAGGCCAGTAGAACCAGATCGACCACCTTCCAATATTGGAGGGCACTACAGTAAATATGGCAGCATAGAGTATGAAAACCACGATTCCCGCTGCAGTCCAAAGGGTCGTAGCCCGCCTTAAAGGCCTTCCCCAGTGGCCCTTAGCGAGCCGAGTAGCCATGGCAACTATCGGTGCCATCTGGGTAGTGGAGAGCAAGAAAGTCGCTACCCCTGCGGCATAACCCCAGGTGCTCCTATCCGCCCCAGACACAAGTTTCCACACCAGTCCTATACCGCCGAGTAGGGCCAGTACGGCAAAGAACAACATCCAGCCCCTGTCCTGCCTAGCATGTCGGCAGGGGCCCTCAGCTAAACGCCTGAAGTCAATGGCTGACATGCTCCTCGCTAGCCTCCAGGTCTATCCTCTTCAAGTAGATAACTCCAGGGTCGGTTCCTAAATGTTCCAAAATCCTGTACGCTCGATCGCCCTTGGCCAGCTTCGAGACCCTGCTGGAAGGATCGTTCAGGTCACCGAATACCAGGGCCTCGGTAGGACAAGCCTGGGCACAGGCCGGTACCACATCACCGTCTTTGAGAGGCTGCCCCGAAAGCCGTGATGCCCTGACTGCCCTATTGATCCGTTGAACACAGAATGTGCACTTCTCCATAATGCCCTTGGATCGAACTGTCACATCGGGATTTAAGAAGTTTCCCATCGGCTCTGGCCATTTGGGGTCCCAAAAGTTGAAGAACCGAGCATGGTAGGGACAGTTATTAGCACAGTAGCGCGTCCCAATGCATCGGTTGTATACCTGCACGTTAAGACCATCTTGGCTATGGTAGGTGGCGTATACGGGGCAGACAGGTTCGCAAGGCGCATTTCCACAGTGTTGACAAAGCATCGGTAGGAACCGGGCCTTGATATTCGGGAACTCACCCTCCCAGTACCTCTCGATGCGGATCCAGGCCATCTGACGATGCTGTTCATAGATGTCCGGCGTGTTCAGGGGTATATTGTTTTCCGACTGACACGCCACTACACAGGCTTGACAGCCCGTGCATTTGTCTGCGTCGATTACCATTGCCCAACGTCGCGAATCGGCCATGGTACCTCCCTGAAAACTATCCGCCCTTGGGTGGTGAAATCTTCACTATCTCGGGATTAGCCACAGGCTCCACTGTGCCCTCCATTTTCAGAACTTTCACCCTTCGTCCCGTGGCGACAAGGCGTGCTCTAGTGCCCATATAGGCTGGAAATCCAGTCTGAGTTTCTTTTAGTGCTGCCACCACGGTCATCGGGTTGGCTGTGGGGGCTGGGGCCGCACCTTGGACCACTCTTATACCCAAAATCTCCACCACTCCCGACCTATCGTTGTTCTCCAGCCGGGCATACCGACCGCGGTTCTGGTAACCTCTCCCGAGAGGTACGGCAACCACGTCTGGCGGCATTGCTGGATGTATATAGACGGGGGCTTCAAGACGGCCTACCGGGGTCTCGACGCCGACGATGTCACCTTCTTTTAGTCCGAGCTGTCGGGCCGTCTGTGGCGATATCTGTACCCATGTTTGCCAAACCACGGTAGTGGTCGGGTCAGGGAGGGCTTCAAGCCATGGTATCCCAGCGCCCTGCAAGCCCAACGTGGAAGTCACGAAAGGCACGAGATAATAAGGATACTGCGCTGCATCGCCAGCGAACTGCGCCTGCTTTACCTCGGGTAGCGGCTGCGGAGTTGGCCTCCAGTTGAGCCGCACGGATTCGCCTGTCCACACCCCTTCCTGTTGCAATTTAAGGAGAAAAGCCTCCAGGGTCTGCTGTTTAATAGACCCCTTTCCGAGAGCCTGAAGCTTCGTTACCGAGTTGAGAAGCGCTTCCCTATAGCTCTTGTAAGGCAGTGCCTCGTTAGCTTGTCCGCCTACCTCCGAAGCTAAGGTCAGCAAAAGGTCGTAGAAACTGCGCCCTTCGCCTACAGGCCTCACTACCGGCTGCTGGAAGCTGTAAGCCTGCACAGCACTGCCAGGATCAGGTACATCGTCGCCCCAGTCCTCAAGTGTCGACAGGGCTGGTAGCACAAGGTCGGCCTGTAACGCCGTATCATCCATTAGCGCTGTCACGCTCACCACGTAGGGCACCTTCTTAAGGGCATCCTTCAGTCCGAGCTCTCCCGGAAGATAATGGACGGGATCAGCACCGTGCACCACCAACACCGAGGGAAGCGACTGTCCCCGCGACAACGCCTCCCAGTCGGCCAGGCTCGCAGCTGCCATAGCTGTATATCCTGCCAAGGGAGGCTCGATAGGTGGCAAGATACCACCCTTCCGGCCTACGCTTCCTATTAAGAAGTTAAGAGAATAAATAGCCTGCAGGGCGTCAAAGCCATTCGTGTGGGAAGCCGGCCCGTCGCCGCCCAGCACGATCGCGGGCGACAAGGAGGCGAGATCAGCGGCCACCTCTTCCAAGGTCTTTGCAGGCACACCCGATACTTGTTCCACCTTCTGTGGATCGAAACTGGCCAAGGCTGCAAGGCCCCGCCCTCCGGTAAGGGCATCGGCTACACCCCTGTCTACCTTCCCCGATTCTATTAGCAGCCGCGCCAGGCCCAAAGCCACGGCACCCTCGGTGCCAGGCCGAACCGGGATCCACTTATCGGCATTGGCGGCCACCAGCGAAAAGTTAGGCTCGATAGCGATGAGCTTGCCCCGGGCACCCTCTCGCCCTCTGAAGTTGCCATAAGCAAAGCCGTAATGCACCGGCGACAGCCAATCGGCCAGGAAATCGGCGCCAAAGCTCACCACCAACGCGGCGTTGGCGATATCAAACCCTGGCCACAGATCTGTCCCGAACAGTTTGCGTATAACTGCCTTCTGCACGGCGCGGGAGAGCGGCTCGAAGGCGAGATGGCGTCCCTTGAGGGCCCGGACGAAGTTGCTCACCAACTCAAGCCTAGCACCCTTAAGGGGTTCGGTGATCAGGAGTAGATCTCCTTCTTTGGACAGCTTCTTCAAGGAGCTCACCAGCTCGTTGAGAGCGTCATCCCAGCTAATGGGCTCCCATTCTCCTGAGCCCCGATCGCCCCTGCGGCGTAAGGGTGTGGTCACCCTGTCTGGATGATAGAGCACCTGTGCCAGGGCTTCGCCCCGAGGACACAGTTTGCCGTGGTTCACGGGATGGTTTGGATTGCCTTCTATCTTCTTTGCACGCCCTTCAACCACTCGGACTAGCACCCCGCACCCTGCCGAGCATCCTCGGCAAAGGGTCGCGAACCACTGGTCGGAACCAGCTACCAGATCCTCGGTCATGTATAGGGGGCTTTGAATTTGGAACTTCCCAGCAGCCACAGGGACGCACGCAGTAAAAGCTGCTGCACTGCCGCCTACAGCCGCAAACTTCAGAAACTCGCGACGGGTCATGCCCATGCTTCCGCAACCTCTTCAGCAATCAATAGTGACATGTGGCACAGTCTGTTGGTGCATTGTTCTTTTTGTGGCAGTCCACGCAGAAGCCCATATTCAGCGTCACAGCCTGCCTAACTGTTGGCATATTCTGGATGTCGCCGTGGCATGTCGAACACGCCACACCTGCTGCGATATGGGGCTGGTGGGTAAATTGGACGTGATCTGGTACCCTGTAGACCCTCACCCAGTTGACCGGCGTGTCGTTCTGCCATGCCGCCAGCAACTTCTGGACCTCAGGATTCTGCTGACCTGCAACCACGTGGCAGAACATACACTGCTGTAACGAGGGCATACCTGCAAAGGAAGATGTTGCCGCTGTCCTATGACAGAACTGACAATCGATCCCAACACTCTGGGCATGTACTACATGACTAAAGGCAATGGGCTGTACAGGCTCTTGTACCCTGGCCGTCTGGGCCGATATCTGCGTGTATCCCAGGATCACTCCGGCCACAACAACAGCCAGGACCACCAGCAACACAACGAGAGCACGCATCCTCGGGTCCGCAACTCCTTTTATCAATACAGGAAACTGGGATATAGCTTCTGCAGCAGCGGAACAGCCATACTCACGAATGTGGCCAACTGCCAAAGAGCTACCGCTAGCGAAGCAGCGGCTAGGGCATACAGGGGAACTCTAAATCGGTCGGTAAATTGGAAGCTGCTCACTGTGTACTGCAGGGAGGGGATTATGGCGTGCCCCACCATGAAGGCGAAGGCAGCTAGTATGAGGGACACAGAAAAGTATGCTAGATGACCCACTGCTGAGTTTATCTGGTTCCAGGTAGCTGTGTCTAAAGGCGTGATCTGCACACGTCACCTCTCGCTGCAAAACAGGGTCACGGCGAGGGGAGCCTGGTCCGGGCGACCTGCAATATTCTATCACTTGGGAACTGACCGCGCAATAGCCGATCGTTAAATTTTGAACAAATTTTGTCCTACCGCCTGATATCTTTGGCGAAGGGCTTCGTACAGAGCCAATGATCCCGCTATGGCGGCATTCAAGGATGTAACCTTACCGAGCATTGGGATCTTGATCAAAAAATCGCACTCTCTAACGACTAAGGAGCTGAGGCCTCGGCCCTCGCTACCAATCACCAGGGCAAGCCCTCCGCTGAGATCAGCCAGCCATATGGGTATAGCGTCAACCCTGTTTTCCAGACCTACGGCCCACAGGCCCAACGACTTAAGCTCCCGGATGGAGCTAGGTATATTAGATACCAGGGCGACCCTTAGGTGTTCAACAGCTCCCGATGAGGCATGGCTGACCGCTGGAGTAATGGCGGCGCTCCGCCTGCGCGGCAGTAGGATCCCCACAACACCACAGGCCTCGGCCGTACGCAAAAGGGTAGCCACATTTTGGGGATCCTCGAGATGGTCCAAAACCAAAAGCAGGCTTTGTGGACCCGCGCAGTCGGCGATCTCTCCAAAGCTTACGTAAGGAAATTCGAGGGCTTCGGCGACAATGCCCTGGTGATTTACGTTCCCTACTCGCGATCGGATCTTGGCCTCATCTACGACCTCGAAAGGCACTCCCTTGGCGGCTGCCCTGTCGAGGAGGGCCTTTGTGCCCGGATGCTCCATACGCGATGGTGTTATGAAAAGCCGAAGGATTCGGCGTCGCCCTGCAAGAGCTTCCGAAACGCAGTTAAAGCCGTAAAGAAACTCGCGTCTCAATCCTGCGGGTGGCCCCGAGTCATGGCACGCCGCCATCGGGCGCCCGAAGGGGTATCTTCCACGATCACGCCCATGTCTCCAAGTCGCCGACGGACCTCATCCGCCTCATCGAACTGGCGACGTTGGCGAAGCCTCTGACGAAAATCCAGGAGCAGACGCAGTAGCTCTTCCTCGATGGAACCCACAGGTGCGCCAAGGCCCGCCAAATCCTCGGTGACAAGTCCAAGTATGTCCCCACCCAACCGCCTATAGGCATCGTCGATAGCTTCAAGGCTGGCCGCCGAAAGGGGTATCTCACCTTCCATCCAACGGTTTACTTCTCGAGTGAGGCTGAACAGTTCCCCCAGGGCAGCCGCTGAATTGAAATCATCGTCCATGGCCTCCATGAATCGGGTCTCAGTTGTGCGCAAGACTTCAGCTACCTGAGGGTGAAGGCTTCCCTGGCTGGCCCCCATTCGTGCATCCCTCACGGCCTTTACCGACAAGAGCAGTCGCTCGAGACCAGATGCGCTCGCCTGAAGAGCTTCGTCGCTGTAATCGAGGGGGCTCCTGTAATGGCTGTTCAACACGAAGAAACGTATTACCATAGGGTGATACTGGCTGAAGGCCTGCTTCAATGTGACAAAGTTCCCAAGGGACTTACCCATTTTCACGCCATTGACAGTTACCATGTTGTTGTGGACCCAGTACCGGACAAAGGGCTGACCTGTTGCTGCCTCGCTCTGGGCAATTTCCGATTCGTGGTGAGGAAAGATGTTTTCGATCCCTCCACCATGGATATCTAGCGTAGATCCGAGATACTTCATGGACATCACCGAGCATTCGATGTGCCAACCTGGGTAGCCCTCGCCCCAGGGGCTCGGCCAGCGCATGATGTGGCCCCTTTCTGCCCTCTTCCAGAGAGCAAAATCCGCCTGGTGTCGCTTCTCGGGATTATAGGCTATACGCACTGCCTCAGCCTGCTCCTCGATGATCCTACCCGAAAGCTTTCCGTAGGTGGGAAAGGTGGTCACATCGAAGTAGACCGACCCATTTACTTCGTAAGCGTGCCCTTTGTCCAGCAGAACCTTGATAAGTTCTATCATCTCAGGGATGTGGCAACTAGCTCTGGGCGAAATGTTGGGCCGCACCACGTTGAGGGCATCCATGTCCTCAAAGTAGGCGCGGGTGTATTTCTCCACGATCTCCATCGGTTCTAAGCGCTCAAGCTTCGCCCTGGCTTCGATCTTATCCTCCCCCATGTCAGCATCATCAGTTAGGTGACCCACATCGGTGATGTTCTGTACATAGCGAACCTTGTAACCACGGGTCCTCAGATGCCTGAGGATCACGTCGAAGGAGACATAACTTTTCGCATGGCCGAGGTGAGGAAAGTCGTACACTGTAGGGCCACAGACATACATTCCCACATGGGGAGGATTCAGTGGGGCAAACTCCTCTTTGGCGCGCGTTAGACTGTTATATATCCTGATGGTCACCTGCGACCTACCTCCCTGCGCTGCCCAGGCTGGCCTCAATAAGCTTACTTTCCAATTCCCTGACCCTCTCCTCCAGGTGTTGGATCCTCTCCTCCAGCTTTTCCACGGCTTCCATGTACGGGTCGGGGAGGCTAGTAAGGCGCCTTGAGGTCCCATTGGACTGGTCGATGTAGGATACAACCTTAGCCGGGATACCCACAGCTGTAGCATTGGGGGGCACATCTCTGAGAACTACAGCACCGGCACCTATGCGGGCGTTGTCGCCGATGTTCACCGCACCCAGAACCGCCGCTCCGACGCCTATGACTACGTTATTGCCCACAGTAGGGTGTCGCTTTCCGCGCTCCTTGCCAGTCCCTCCCAGGGTAACTCCTTGATAGATGGTCACGTTGTCGCCTACCTCTGCAGTCTCGCCGATAACTACCCCCATACCATGGTCTATGAATACACCCTTGCCAATCCTAGCTCCGGGGTGGATCTCGATACCTGTAAGAAACCTGTTTATGTGAGAAAGCCACCTGGGCAAGACGGGTATGCCCACCCGCCAAAGGAAATGAGCTACTCGATGCAAAAGCAAGGCATGAAACCCCGGATAGGCGAGGATTATCTCAAAGATATTCCGGACTGCAGGATCTCTTTCGAAAATAGCGGAAATGTCATCTCTTATAGACACGGGCCATACCTCCATGAGGTATTAGGTCGTGCACGCCGCTAGGGACGCCGAGCGTCCGGCGTCCCTAAGTACAGGAGCACTGGCATGCACCCCCCAGCTGGCAGGTCGGCCCACATGGATAGGGGTAGCAACGCGAAAAGCTTTCAATCGGATACATCGGACGATACTTTTTCCTTAGCATCCGTGGCAGCTCCCGAACTTTCCCCGGAGGAATCGCGCCGCCTACCGTAGTCAGTAATGTGCCAGCCTGTTCCTTTGAAGATGATACCAACAGGGTAGAAAACGCGACGAACGCTACCCTGGCACTGAGGGCATACAGATATCGGCTCATCACGAAAACCCTGGAAGGCCTCAAAGATATGGCCACACTGTACGCACTCGTACTCGTAGGTAGGCATCTACACCAACACCCCCTATTTCCAGCTTATCTTAACTATTCTAGCTTCACTGAAAGTGACCGTCAAAAGACGGGCCTCTGTAGAGCTGCGATAAAGATTAACAGGAGCCCGAAAGATCCCACAATGCCAAATTCGACCAATTCTCGACGATCGAGGCGTTCAAGCAAATAGGAAGCCAGCACTCCACTGAGGATGTAGAAGGTGAAGAAGAGAAGCGTTCCGCCGAGAAATCCAGTAGCTCGCCAGTAGTTGAGTGCCCAAATAGCCTCCGCTGCCACCAGTCCCGATACGGCAGACAATGTGACGACCTGCCGCAGAGAACGCCCGCTCTTCCAAAGGAAGTCCAGCATGATCAGGAAAGTGAAAAGGGCGACCACCGGTCCGCTTAGGAGACTTCGAAGCTTCCAAATATAAATAGCGCTATATCCGGCCAGGGCAACCAGATAAGTGGCGACGTTTAGACCCAAATGCGACAAACTATAGTAGGCGGAGTCGTGATCGGTTATATACTGCTGGGCTAGCAGGATACCAAAGAGGGCAGCAGTAAACAGTATCACCGCAACACCCTGCACTAACCTTTGCTGCAATAATGGGACGATGACCAAAGCTGTTGCGGTCAGTACAGCTGGTTGAATCCACAAGATTGCGGTCGAAGGACCACTGATCCCCAATATCCTAAATTTCGGAAGCCGTTCCCCATTTATGGCAGGCGAAGTCCGAGCCATGGCGTCTGCGGCTCCTGCCGCGAAGATTACCAAAAGGCAGCCGATGACCCATACGACGGGCAGGGTCGCCAATCGGCCGCCTGGGCCAGGCACAGGGATCCCAAGGGCCGATATATCGGTCAGCAGCAGAGCTAAACCCAAGCCTACCAAGGCAACTGTGGCGGCAATTCGCTCGTATTTGGCAATCACTTCCTGCCCTCTAAATGGATTCCTTGAGCCTGAGGGCCTGTAACGGGCTAAGGCCTGCCACCCGAGCTATTTCCTCAACGTCGGCCTCCCTCAACCTCCGGAGGGTCCCAAAATGCCTAAGGAGCCGCTGTCTCCTTTTAGGCCCTATGCCAGGTATTTCCTCAAGCAGTGAGCGTACAGAGGCCGTAGATCTGAGCCTCCTGTGGTAGTGCAAGGCGAAACGGTGGGCTTCGTCTCTCAAACGTTGTAGCAACTGGAGGGCAGCCGAATTAGGTGGCAGTCGTAGTGGATCCCTCTTTCCCGGCAGAAATATCTCCTCCCGCTCTTTGGCCAGCGCGACTACCGGTACCTCACCCATGCCAGCTTCGGACAGCGCTCTTAGGGCGTAGGCCAGTTGTCCCGTACCACCGTCGACGACTATCAGGTCCGGTACGCGCCAACCGGGCTCCCCCGCTCTCCCATGTGCCATCCTCCGCAGGATCATCTGTCGCATAGCCTCGAAGTCGTTGGGGCCAGCCTCCAAAGCTATGCGGTATTTCTTGTAAAGCTTGCGGTTAGGGCGTCCATCGTCAAAGGTCACCTGGCTTCCCACCGTATATGCTCCTTGGAGATTGGAAACGTCGTAACACTCGATGCGTTGAGGTACCGAAGCCAGCCCTAGCACCTCCTTCAGTTCTAATAGGGCTTGGGAGATCCTTCCACTCTCTCCAAGGCTTTTGATCCTCTCCTGTACAAGTGCCTCTTGTGCGTTACGCTCGGCCATCATCATTAGTTCGCGTATCTTCCCCCTGGTGGCCCTTCTAAGCACAGGGTGTGAACCTCTGTCTTGGAACCATTTCGAGACCAGCTCGGCCTCCTGTGGCAAGACCGGTACTACAATGGTTTCTGGCACCTGGGTCGTTGTATCGTAATATCTAAGAACGAACTCCTGCACCAGCTCTGGCAGCTCCTCGTTGCCCAGAACCATCATAAACCGACTATCGCGGCCCACAAGTCTACCCTCGCGTATCAGGAATACCTGTACAGCCACTATGTCCGCTTCTCTGTAGAAGCCGCATACATCCATATCCTCGGGTCTGGGCAGCACTGCCTTCTGTTTCTGCATTAGACCTGAGATTATTTGCAGTTGGTCCCTGAGCTTTGCAGCTCTCTCGAATTCAAGTCTTTCTGAGGCCTCAGCCATAGCCTTCTTCAGCTGTTTCACTACCGCAGACTGTTTGCCCTCCAAGAAGAGGACTGCCCTCTCCACTGAACGCCTGTAATCTTCAGCGTCAGCCAAGCCAGCACAAGGTGCCGGGCACCGTCCCAAATGGTACTTGAGACAGGGCTTCACCGGTTTGTCTTCACGAATGTCTAGATCACAGTCCCTTATGGGGAAAAGCCGTTGGATGAGATCTACGGTCCGGGAGGCCGCCGCAGGGCCAGCAAAGGGCCCGAAATAGAGAGCGCCGTCCCTGAGACGAATTCTTGTCTTCAAGATGCGGGGCCAAGGTTCCTGAGAGGTGATCTTGATGTATGGGTATGACTTGTCGTCTCGAAGCAGCACGTTGTAGCGAGGTCTGTATCTCTTGATAAGGTTGTTCTCCAGAATCAGTGCTTCCAGCTCATTATCTGTGAGGATGTACTCGAAGCTGTCCAGCTCCTGGAGCATAGCAGCTACTTTCGGAGGCACTTTCCCCTCACTAAAGTAGGAACGTAAGCGCTCCCTGAGGGCCAGAGCCTTACCCACATAGATGACACGGCCCGCTCTGTCCTTCATCAGGTAAACGCCCGAGGACGGAGCTACGGCATTCAGCTGTTGGAGCAAAAGTTCTCTGTTTGCCACTAGCTCAGATACTCACCATGGTCTCATGGAGTAGTTTACCCTCTGAGAACCTTCGATAGCTCAGAGGGCTTATATCGAGGCTTGGCTTCCCCTCCACGACATCTTCGGCCACAAGACGCCCGGCAATCGGGCTGTGCATGACCCCATGGCCGCTGAAACCAGAACATATGTACACCCTTTCCATACCCGGTACGCGCCCGATTATCGGATTGTGATCCGGGGTTTGCTCGAAGAGCCCAGCCCAACCACGGGCCAAGGAAGCCGACATCAAGCCAGGAACGCGGTGCACAGCCTTTTCCGCAGCTACGCCAGCTTTTGACCAATCCAGCTGCATGTCGAAACCATCGGTATCGCCCATATCGCCCAGGCCGATCAGCACGCATCCAGTTTCCTTACGCATGTAAATGCCCTGGCCTACGTCCATCACCATGGGCATATCATCGGGCAGACCGTCGTAAGGACTTGTCATGAAGATGTACCTTTTCGAGGGTTCGATCGGTATCTCAAGCCCAATAAGCTTTCCAATTTCCCCAGACCAGGCACCCGCAGCAATTATCAGCAGATCCGCCGTGAAGCCCTCCGCGCCCGAAGTCACCTCGATACGGCTGGCATCAACCCTTACACCGGTAACGGGCGAGTTCTCTCGGATCTCAACCCCTAGGTTTCGGGCGGCCCTGGCGTAACCCCAGCACACTTCATTGGGTCCCACGAAGCCATCGCTAGGGCAGTAGGTACCACCAACCACATCATCCAGGCTCAGCTGTGGCAGTAGCTCTCGAATATCCGAAGGGCTTACAAGGCGAACATCCAGACCCAGAGAACGCTGCAACGCGACATTGCGCCGGAAGCCTTCGAGATGCTCGGACGTAGGAGCAAGGAATACGTAGCCTACCTGGCGAAATTGCGGATCGACGCCCACTTCATCCCTGAAACGCTTGAACATCTGGACACTTTCCATCATCATACGGATTCCTAGGGCCGTGGAGAATTGCTGACGCACTCCAGCTGCCGACCTAGCCGTGGAGCCCGATCCGATCTGGTTGCGTTCCAATAGCAAGACCCTGTGCAAACCTTTTACAGCCAGATGGTAAGCTATACTGCACCCGACGATTCCTCCGCCAACTATAACCACCTCATAGCCCTTCATACCTGTCTCCAACCACAGTAAAATTTAACCGAGCTCCCTCAGAGGAAGGGAAGAGCATGAAAGCTCAAGCAGAGACTCTGCGAAGGCTGACCCGATTTCTCGATACGCTCAGCACCCCCTGCTTAAAGTCCGATATATTGAGACATGTGGCCCACGTAGGTGCCACTGATGAGGATTTACAGATCTTCCGAGCTGTCGCCGACACCGTGCTCTACCATTCTCGGGAGCAAATACTGCGTGCCCTCTCGCAGGTACTCAGAGATCACATGCCTCGAACCTGAGCGCCCAGCTCCTTGACCACAGCGCCGACTATCTTGGCCCGGACTGTGGCTACCTCCTCATCGGTGAGGGTACCCGTATCCGACTGGAATACTATTTCGAACGCCAGACTCTTCTTGCCTTGAGGGATTTCCTCGCCCACATATCGATCGAATACCTTCACGGACCTGACCAAGCTACCACCTGACTTCCGTATGACCTCTGCCACCTGTCCCGCAGGAATATCGAGGTCCACCAACAGCGAAAAGTCCTGAACTACGGCAGGGAACCGTGGTATGGGCCGGAAGCGAATCTCTGCACTGGCTCTGTCGAGAAGTTTTTCCACGTCCAGCTCGGCCACGGCGCACCGGCGGACAGGAATGTCGAAGGCCTCACACACTTTTGGATGGAGCTCGCCCAGAAAGCCCACTATCTCGGAGCCGGAGAGAACCCAAGCCCCTGCTCCGGGCCGCATCATCGATATTTCGAGCGGCTTAAAGTCAAGGGCAGCAACATGCAACCGCTCCGAGACAAACTCGATGATACCTTTCAGATCGTAGAAGTCCGCAGTTTCCGACGGCACGAGCCAGTGTCGAGAATGCCGCTGGCCAGCAACTACGATTCCCAACATCAGGCGTTCCTCAGGGAGTTCTTCAATGCCCCTAGACCGAAACACCCTGCCCATCTCGAAGAGAGCAACGCGGTCGGCCCTTCGGAGGTTTTGCGCCACAGTCGTCAAGAGGCCCGGAAGCAATGTCGGGCGCAGGTACTCGTGCTCCGCACTCAGCGGATTGGCTACCTTCAACAGTGCAGCTGCGGGGTCATAGTGCGACCGGAAAGCCTCCATCCCGCTCCCCTCTTGTCCAGCTGCCCACAGCCGTTCCAGGTCCGCAGCATCGATGAGAGAGTAGGTGATAACCTCGTATAACCCCGCCGCTACAAGCCTATCCTTGAGGAGCTCGACGGCTTCGCGTCGGAAATCCCGCTGAGGATGTGGCAGTGCCTCAGGCAAGAGACGTTCCGGTATTTGGTCGTAGCCGATGATGCGGGCTACCTCTTCCACTAGGTCCGCAGGAAGGGAGACGTCGCGCCTGTAACTTGGTACTTGCACCCTCCAGCCGTCGACGGCTGTCTCAAGCCGAAAGCCCAGGGACCTAAGTATGCGTTCAACTTCACCCTCAGACACTTCGAATCCCAGCAACCGTGGGACCTCAGATCTTTTTAAAGTGATTGTTGCGCGCTCGGGCTGCCCTGGAAACTCATCTATATACTTCTCAGCGACTACGCCACCGCAAAGCTCCGTTATGAGCCTCAAGGCTCTGAGGAGTGCCTTGGGAGGCAGCTCGACATCGAGCCCTTTCTCAAAGCGCACCGCGGCCTCTGTTCGGAGCTTGAGCTTTCGCGACGTGGCCCTCACGCTTGGCCCATGAAAGTTAGCCGATTCGAGGGCTATCGAAACCGTAGAATCTGTGACTTCGGTGTCGCTTCCTCCCATCACCCCCGCTATTGCAACAGGCCTCACGGCGTCAGCTATCACCAGGACCTCTCGATCAAGTACCCTACTCACACCATCCAATGTGACGATAGATTCGCCGCCGCGCGCTCGGCGGACTATGATCTGCCGTCCTGATAGGGTATCCAGATCGAAGGCATGCAGCGGCTGTCCAAGCTCTAGCATGACGTAGTTAGTTATGTCGACAACATTGTTGATTGGCCTCATGCCCGACAGCTTGATACGGAGCTGCATCCATGGAGGTGACGGCGCCACCTTGACACCCGACACGACGCCCAAGCAGTAGCGGGGACACAGCCCGGGGTCCTCTACGGTGACAGATACCCCATCTATTTCACCTGCAGAACTTACGGGTTCGATAGGCATTTCCCGCAGCTGTGCACCGGTAATAGCGGCCACCTCCCTCGCGAGGCCATACACCGACATGGCGTGCACCATGTTGGGAGTCAGATCCAAATCTAGCACCACGTCGCCGAGGGCATCCCTCAGTGGCATCCCTTCAGGAATCAATGGGTCGAGGATCAGGATGCCCTCATGGTCCTCAGAGATCCCCAACTCTTTCTCAGAACACACCATGCCTTCCGACAGGATCCCCCTTAGCTTCCCAGGTTTCAGTTTGAACAGCTTGGGTTCTGCCGAATGACCATCGTAGAGCGTCGCTCCTGGCAGAGCCAGGGGCACCTTAGCACCTGAATAGAGGTTCGTGGCCCCTGTAACCACCTGAAGCACCCGTCCTTGACCCAAACTTACGGCCGCCAGCCACAGACGATCAGCATTGGGGTGCTTGGCAAGCTCGATCACTGTGCCCACGTAGATCTGATCCCAAGTCCGCCCTAGGTGGGTGACTTTAGTAACCTCCAGACCGGCTAACGTCAACCGGTCCGCTAACGTCTCGGGCTTTACATTTATGTCGACAAACTCCCTCAACCACCGCAAAGGCACCTGCATCGTGTACCCCTATCTCGAGAACTGCCTGAGGAACCTAATGTCGTTACTGTAAAAGTGGCGGATATCGTCGATGCCATGCCGGAGCATAGCTATCCTCTCAGGTCCCATACCGAAAGCAAACCCGGTGAACTCCTCGGGGTCATAGCCGCCGTTAGCTAAAACCTGCGGATGCACCATCCCTGCACCCATGATTTCGAGCCAGCCTGTCCTTTTACAGACGCTGCACCCTGAACCCTGACATATCATGCAGTCCATATCTACCTCTACCGATGGTTCCGTGAAGGGGAAGTAGCTGCAACGGAAGCGTACCCTCCGACCCTCGCCGAACATCTGCCTCACGAAGGCGGTCACTACGCCCTTTAGATCGGCCATTGTAACTGCCCTGCCCACGGCAAGTCCCTCAACCTGATGGAACATAAACTCGCTGCGGGCGCTCACCGCTTCGTAGCGGTAGCACTTGCCAGGGAGGACGACCCGGATAGGCTTGGGCGCAAACATCCGCATGCTCCGGATCTGACCCGGCGAGGTATGTGTCCTCAGCAGCATCTTATCTGTTATGTAGAAGGTATCCCACATATCTCTGGCGGGATGTTCGGGTGGCATGTTTAGCAATTCGAAGTTAAACATATCCCACTCGACCTCTGGCCACTCCAAAACCTGGAAGCCCATGCCGTGGAAGATATGGAGGATTTCCCTCAAGGTCTGACTCACCAGGTGTAGCGAGCCGACCTCAACAGGTCGGCCCGGAAGCGTGACATCTAGGGCCTCGCGGATAGCCATGGCCTGGAGCTCCTGGCTCTGAAGCTCCTGGCGTCGCTGTTCGTAGAGGTTCTCGAGCTCGGCTTTCAAGCGGTTCACCGCGGCGCCTGCAGTTTTCCTCTCTTCGGGGGCAAGGGAAGGTATAAGCTTCACCAATTCACTTACTTCTCCGCCCCTGCGCCCCAGGTAGCGCACCCGCCATGTCTCGAGATCCACGAGGGTGGAAACATCATCCATCTCCTTTAAAGCCCTTTCTCTGATCTGCGACACCCTATCGATCAACTTGCCCTCCCAATATCGATAAGCCCTCTACCTAGGTGTCAAGGACATGGCCAAGCGGGGCCACAAATCCTGAGCTTCAGACACCAACCGTCCCCAGCACAGGCACCGGCCTTGGTTTCGACCGATGGCCGACTCAGCCTTCGATACCCTCCCCCGTGGAGCGGCTGTCCTCTACAGGCTGCTGCTCCTTGGCTCTCTCCTCTTCCGGCCAGGGCGAACCCCACGCCTTTCGCCTCTGCCTAGAGGCTTCAAAGAGGATCACGCTCGCAGCCACAGCCACGTTGAGGCTCTCCACGCCTCTCCACATGGGGATTGTCACCGTACCGGTGGCCACCGCCCTCGCAGCCTTGCTTACACCTCGTGCCTCGTTACCAACTATGACGTAGGAGGGTAAAAGCCAGTCGATCTCATCGTACGGGACACCTCCCCGCACTTCGGACACCAACACCTGGGCTCCCGGCTCGAAACGACGCTGCAGCCCCCCTGGATCGGTCCCGGAAAAGAAGGGCAGGTGAAAGTGGGCTCCCGCGGCTGCCCTCACTACCTTCGGATTATATACATCTACGCTGTTAGGAGTTATCCATAGGCCACTACCGCCAGCAGCGAGGGTACTCCTCAAAATGGTGCCTAGGTTGCCAGGGTCCTGCAGGCCATCGGCGATAACGCCCAGCACGGCGGGCCTATCCAACACCCGGGACCAGTGAAGTTGCTTGACAGCTGCTACGACACCCTGGGGCGTTTCGGTATCGCTGAGGCCCACAATAACTTTTTCGGTTGCCTCGAAAGCTGGCAGCCTCCGCCGGTACAACAGCCTAAGGAGGGCACGACCCGGTTGGCTGCGGCTCAGCATGTCCCCGCTGTACAAGACCAGTACCACCTCAGCGCCAGAAAGGATAGCTTCGGCCACCAGCTTTATCCCCTCCACAAGGAAAAGGCCGCTTCGGCTGCGGCCTTTTGCCTCGTGAAGAGAACGAAGCAACTTTACCTTTTCATTCGCCTTGCTCTCAATCAAGTGCTGCTGCTCCGAGCAACCTCCACCAAGTATGAGAACGCTGCCTGATCGCGAACGGCCATGTCGGCTAGAACCTTACGATCCAGCGCTATTCCAGCCTTTTTCAGCCCACTGATAAACTCGCTGTAACGAAGACCCTGGGCTCTCACTGCGGCATTAATGCGGGCTATCCACAACCTCCGGAAGTCGCGCTTGCGTTGGCGCCGATCGCGGTAGGCGTACTGGAGCGAGTGCATTATCGCCTCTTTCGCGCGCCTGAAGAGGCGATGCTTAGTCCCCCACTGCCCTTTGGCCAATTTGATCATCTTCTTGTGTCGCGCCCTTGTTTGGACACGATTTCTAGCCCTTGCCAACCTTAGCCAACCCTCAGAGTAGATTTATTCCACGCCATAGGGGAGCAACCGCTTCACCTGCTTGTAGTATCCCCTGTGCAACTCCTCCATCTTATGGAGGAGGACCTTAGTTCGTTTCGCCTTCTTTCGACGGTTATGGCTGCGACCAACCTTCATGCGCAGAATTTTGCCTCTCCCAGTTATCTTGAAGCGACGTTGGGCACCCTTGTGACTCTTGAGCTTCTGCTTAGCCATGAATTAACGTCTCCGACTTCGGCGTGGTTAAGACATCCAGGGGAATATTATACCCCCTCACGAACTGAGGCTCCGCGCTACGGCCTTCTCGCTTGCCTTGCGAGCCACCTTTGAAGGGCCCAGTACTAGGCTTAAAGTCCTGCCTTCGGACTTTACCGCCTGGTCTACCTGAGCTACTTGAGCCAGCTCCGCCACCATTCTGTCGAGCAATTCCTGGCCGAGTTCCATATGCATCTGCTCCCTGCCCCGGAACATGATAGTAAGCTTCACCTTGTTGCCTTCAGCCAAGAACCGCTCTGCCGCCCTGGCTTTGGTCAGGAAGTCGTGTTCATCGATCTTCGGCCTCAGTCGGATCTCCTTGACGGAGATAATTTTCTGGCTCTTCCGCGCCTCTCGCTCTTTCTTAGTTTGCTCGTAGCGGTACTTGCCGTAATCCATTAACTTACACACTGGAGGCTGAGCGTTGGGCGCCACCTCTACCAGGTCCAGGCCTCGTTGGCGAGCTACCTCCAGTGCATCCTTCAGACTCACGATGCCTATCTGCCTGCCATCCTCACCGATGAGCCTGACCTCCCTCGCACGTATCTTTTCGTTGATCTTTAGTTCCTTGCTGATAGACTCATCTCCTCTCTATACAAAGATCTCCATGTACGGCTCAGCTAGTGTTAATACGCAATCTATCATAAGGCAAAACTGGTCGTCAATCAATACGCTTCCGCAGCCCTAGCAGAGAGCAATTCAACCTCGGAAGGGCCACTGGTATAATAGGTTCAGCTCTAACGTCCCAAGGGAACCAATGGCCCACAAAAAGAAGAGCAAGCAAATCAAGCGAAGAGCTGCTCCATCGACCCCGAAGCCTTTTGTCCCTCCGAAGGAGGCACCCCAGGGTGTGACTACACCGGTACGTCCCCTGCCACGGACTCCGCAGGCGAAGGGCCCAGATGTGGCAACAGAGTTCAGATACGTAAGGGGCGACCTGCTGCGACTGGCCATTGTAGCAGGAGCGATTTTCTTGGCCTTTGGAGCGCTTTATCTGGTAGTCCGGTAGCACTAAGGCTCTGTGTCTTCCAAATCTGTGACTTCCTCATCGAGGAGCTCTACAGGAATCTCTCTTTCCTCTTCCTCTTCTTCCTCTTCGGGGAACTCGAGCTCTTCCTCTTCCAGGACGGGGCCCTTCTCCCGGCCAGGCACACGGGCTGGCACCGGCACCGGTTTTACGGGGAAGGAGATCTTGCCCGCCTGGCTCGGATCTTGGTAGATCTCTTTGATCATCACTTTAACGCTGGAACTTTCCACTACCAGCACAGCTGCCTCGTACCTGTTTCCACCGGCCATGAGCGATGCTAATCGGACCCCAGTCTTCGGCTCCAGTCGTCCTACATATCGGCCCCGCTGGTCAGAGGCCATCACCTTGCTGCCCTCGACCCTTAGCTCCAACCGCTCACCAGGCGACAGCTTCACCAAGGTACTTAGATCGGCCAGATCGACGAGATCGACCACCCCAGACTTACCGATTTCTTCCACAAAGATCCGGGTATTCATGGTCTTTTTTGGAAGAGCCTCTCCTTCCAGGGCGATCGCCTGCCTTTCAAGGGCTAGGCGCAGGAGTTCACTGTTGCGCCGTGCCACAAGATTGTGCGGCTCGATCTTCAAAGTTTCCTCATAAGCCTCTAAAGCTTTCTGGTACTTGCCAAGCTCCATATATGCCTTGCCAAGCCTATTTAGGGCCTCCACATCTGTAGGGAAGAGGGCCGTAATATTGAGGTTTGCATTGACAGCCTCATCCCATCGGCCCTCCATCGCAGCTCGCACAGCCTGCTGCTGCCACAGCCTCTTCGCCCGCGTCTTTTCGTCGATCTGATAGTACCCCAACTGTTCCGTTGACCTCCGTTCGGCCTAGAGATGTAGCACAATCTGGTTTACGATATCAGCTTGCCCTTCAGCGACCAAGCCGATGCCTGCTCTATCAAGACCTCCACTAACTGGCCCTGCAAGTTCTCCGACGACTGGAAAAACACCAGCTTTCCAGTACGGGTACGACCCTTCCACTTTCCATCGCCACCCTCTTCCACTAGCACCTCTACCCTCTCCCCCACAAGCCGCGAGTTTATCTCAAGGGATATCCTCCCCTGTAGGGCGTCTAGACTCCGCAAACGCCGCTTCTTCTCCTCGTCGGGCACTTGATCGGGCATGGAAGCCGCCTTGGTGCCCGGTCGGGGCGAAAAGGCAGCCACGTGTACCACATCGAACCTCATCTGCTCGCACAGCTTGTAGGTATTCTGGAACTGTGCCTCGCTCTCCCCAGGGAAACCCACAATTATGTCAGTGACCAGTGCCATGTTCCTGACCTTCGCCCTGATACGCTCTATAAGGGAAACGTACTGGGCTACTGTATAGCCACGGTCCATGGCCCTGAGGATGGCATCATCTCCGGACTGGATCGGCAGATTGAACCACTCGCACACCTGAGGAATGTCAGCAACAGCTTCGATCAATGTGGGGGTCACATTGTTCGGATGACCCGTGAGGAACCTAATCCTCAGCACACCCGGAACTTTGCTCACTGCCTCGAGCACATCGGCGAGCTCAGGCTGGCCAGGGAGGTCGTGCCCATAAGCCGTCACGTTCTGGCCAAGTAAGGTGATCTCCTTGGCACCCCTGGAAACCATGAGCCTCACTTCGTCAACTATTTCCTCTATAGGCCGGCTCCTTTCGCGCCCCCTCCTAAAGGGAACAATGCAGTAAGTGCAGTTGTAGTCGCATCCATGTATCACCGTCACATAAGCAGATACGGGCACCGGCCGCTCAGGGATTTTGGCATCTGTCAGGCATCCGTCAGTGCCGTACCGTCCGGCAACGAACTGTACCAATGCCTCTTCGTCTAGAGTGTGGAAGAACAAATCGACCATGGGGAAGCGACGTTGAAGGACGTCGCGCTCTGGCACGATCATGCAACCAGTAAGCGCTATCGACAGGTGTGGCTTTTGCCTCTTAAGGCGCACAAGAGACCCCAGCTTTCCCGACACGCGCTCCTCAGCGCTTTCCCGGATGCTACACGAATTAACTACGATAACATCTGCTTCATCGATGGTCTGGGCCGGAATGTATCCAAGCTTGTGCAGTCTTTCCGACAGACGGTTCGAGTCAGCAACGTTCATCTGACAACCAACCGTCCAGAAGTAGTACTTTACTGGCCTAGCCATTGTCACTGTCATATAGGCCTTTCCTCTCACTCAAAGTGACCCAGTCATACCTTCTGATTATACTCCAGTCTGTTCCCTGAACCGTGACAATGGACCACGGCCTCAACTAGCTGCTCATCCTGCTCCGGGAAAACCGTCCGAAGGTCCAGCACCACATGGTCTTCCCGAACGATCCCGATTACTGGCGGCTTCGCAAACCTCAAGCGTCGGTGCAGCTCGTCGGCCGATATACCTGGAGGCCTCAAGGCGACACCATAACTGGGGAGCTTTTCTCCTGGGAGTGACCCCCCACCCACAGTAGATTCGGTGGGCACTACGTGAGCCTCAACTCCATTTCTCGACAATATCTCAACCAAATGCTGTGCCCGAATTTGGAGGTCATCCACCTTCTCAGCGATAGCTCGCCACACAGGAAGTTTCTCGGTGGCAACGCCTCTCAGGTAATGGTGCAGAGTAACCTCTAGGGCGACCAAGGTGAGCTTGTCAACCCGCAATGCACGGGCGAGGGGATTTCTTGCTAGCCGCTCGATAATCTGTTGCTTCCCCAGAATGATACCTGCTTGAGGTCCCCCCAAAAGCTTGTCACCGCTGAAACATACCACATCGGCGCCGTCCTCGATACTCTCCTGCGCCATCGGCTCGTGCTCGAGACCGTACCGTTCCGTAGGCAGCAGGGCCCCGCTTCCCAGGTCGTCGATAACCACAAGGCCACGGCTGTGAGCCAGCTGCACTAATTCCTTGAGGGTCACCGAGTGCGTGAAGCCGATCATCTTGAAGTTGCTGGAATGTACCCGCATGAGAGCTACTGTGTCGGGACCAATCGCCTTTTCGTAGTCATGCAAGTAGGTCCGGTTCGTTGTACCTACCTCTACTAGTTTGGCGCCCGATTGGGCCATTATCTCGGGAATCCGAAATCCTCCCCCTATCTCCACGGACTGGCCCCGAGACAGGACCACCTCCTTGCCCCGGGCCAACTCCGCCAGAACAAGAAACACCGCGGCAGCATTGTTGTTCACGACCATAGCGGCCTCGGCACCGGTCAAACGGGTGAGAAGCCCTTCAACGTGCAGGGTCCTGTGACTCCGATGCCCCGTCTGCAGGTCGAACTCGAGATTCGAATAACCACAACCTACTTCCCCCATCGCCTCCAGGGCCTGCAGGCTCAACGGCGCCCGCCCCAAATTGGTGTGGATTATGACTCCAGTCGCGTTAATTACCAGCTGCAGTCGTCTAGCCAGCAAGGCTTCTATAAGCTGGAGGGCGTCCTCGGCAACCTGCTCTGCTGACGGAGCAGAACGTTCCCCTTCGCGATAGCTGGCGAGCACAGACCGGACAGCATCCACCAAAAGGTCGTGAGGGAGTTTGCCTTCCAGCTCCGCCAGCCTTCCAATCTTTAACACCCTGTGCACTGCAGGCAACCGAGCGGACACTCCGATACTCACCGAGTAAAATAGGCTGAGAGAGATCCCCTGAAGGGGGATTATAGTCTAATTCCGTACCTCCAGAGGAATAGCATGCTCAAGTGGTTGACCCGGGTGTTGGGCGATAGTAACGAGAAAATCCTACATAGCCTCCAGCCCATTGTCGAACGCATCAATGCGTTGGAAAAGACCTTCGAGTCCCTCACCGACGCACAATTGCGCGCCAAGACTGATGAGTTCCGCCGTCGGCTTGCCGAGGGTGAGACCTTGGATGATCTTTTGCCCGAAGCCTTTGCAGTCGTGAGAGAGGCAGCGAAAAGGACTTTAGGGCAGCGCCACTTCGACGTCCAGCTCATAGGCGGAATAGTACTACATCAAGGGAAGATAGCTGAGATGAAGACCGGTGAGGGCAAGACCTTGGTAGCCACTCTCCCAGCATACCTCAATGCCCTCGAAGGCAAGGGTGTCCACGTAGTGACTGTCAACGACTACCTAGCCAAGCGCGATGCTCAGTGGATGGGCCCCGTCTACCATTTTCTGGGCCTGACCGTCGGCGCCATTCAGCATGAGGCGGCCTTCCTTTACGACCCCGAGTACCCGCAGCAGGACGAGCGGCTTCGTAACCTGCGGCCGGTAGCAAGACGGGAAGCATATCTAGCCGATATCACCTACGGCACTAACAATGAGTTCGGCTTCGATTATCTCCGCGACAACATGGCCTACGACCCATCCCAGTTAGTACAAAGGGAGCTCCATTATGCCATAGTCGATGAGGTCGACAACATACTCATTGACGAGGCCAGGACACCCCTGATAATTTCAGGCCCGGCTGACAAAGCCCAGGACCGCTATTACCAGTTTGCTCGCCTAGTACCGAAGCTCCGAAAGGACGTCGACTACGAGGTCGACGAGAAACGGCGTGTGGTCACCCTCACGGAAAGGGGTATCACCCGTGTCGAAGAGATGCTCGGGATACCCAAAGGGGAAAGCATATATGACCCTCGATATTACGACCTGGTTCCCTATCTTGAGAACGCGCTGAAAGCCCACGTCCTCTTCAGGCGGGACCGCGACTACGTTGTCAAGGACGGACAGGTAATTATCGTAGACGAATTCACAGGGCGCCTCATGTTTGGGCGACGCTACTCCGAGGGCCTCCACCAGGCCATCGAGGCCAAAGAGGGCGTTCGGGTGCAACGGGAAAGCCGTACCCTAGCAACCATAACCCTCCAGAATTACTTTAGGATGTACCACAAACTGGCTGGCATGACAGGCACAGCTGCCACAGAAGCCGAAGAGTTCTACAAGATCTACGGCCTGGAAGTAGTCGTAATACCCACCCATAAACCCATGATCCGCGTCGATTACCCAGACGTGGTTTATAAGACCGAAGCAGCTAAATTCCGAGCCGTGGTTGCGGAAATCAAGGAGCTCCACGCCATCGGTCGGCCAGTACTGGTAGGAACCCTTTCTATAGAGAAGTCCGAACGTCTCAGTGAGATGCTGCGCCGTGAGGGAATACCGCACCAGGTCCTAAACGCTAAATACCACGAACGCGAAGCTGCCATCATTGCCCAGGCAGGACAGATGGGCGCTGTCACTATCGCTACCAATATGGCAGGTCGGGGCGTCGATATCAAGCTGGGTCCTGGCGTAGCGGAGCTGGGTGGCCTGCACATTATTGGAACCGAGCGCCACGAGGCCAGGCGCATCGACAACCAACTGAGGGGTAGGGCGGGCCGCCAGGGTGACCCAGGATCATCGCGCTTCTATGTTTCCCTCGAAGACGATCTCATGCGCAGATTCGGATCCGAACGGATAGCCAGCATTATGGAGCGCCTCGGGGTAGATGAGGATACGCCCATAGAAGCCAATTTAGTCTCTAAGGCCATCGAAAACGCCCAAGTGAAGGTCGAGGGCTTTAACTTCGACATCCGCAAGCACGTCGTCCAGTACGACGATGTAATGAACAAGCAAAGGGAGGTCATCTACTCTATACGTCGTAATCTTCTCACCCAGGACAGCCTCCACGACTACCTGATGGAGCTCCTTCGTGAGGAATTCAGCCAAATCGTGGAAGCCCACCACGACGTTGACGACCCGACAGAGTGCGCGAAGGCCATTGCTGCCATTGTGCCCCTCCCATCGGACTGGCAAGAGACCATCGCTGGCCTGCAGCCGGCACAGATAATAGATCTCGCCCTCGAAGCTGCCGACGCTGCCTATCAGCAGCGGATCCAGGAGATGGGACAGCAGGTTTGGTCCCAAGTTGAAAAGCTCGTGGTACTCCGCACCATCGACAACCTGTGGGCAGACTACCTGACCGCAATGGATGAGCTACGTGAAGGCATTGGCTTGAGGGCCTACGGTCAACGCGATCCACTAGTCGAATACAAGCGCGAAGCGTTCCGCATGTTTGAGCAGCTTCAGGACAACATTCGACACGATATAGCGCATACTATCTTCCACGTCACCGTGGTACAGCAACCAAGGATCGCCATGACCACCAACGCCCCATCCGACGGCCGAGCCGCAGCGCGCAATCCCCACCGCAAGGTCGGTAGGAACGACCCATGCCCATGCGGGAGTGGCAAGAAGTACAAAAAGTGCCATGGAGCTCTCAAAGCTGGCTAGCGAAGGGGTACCATTGGTGGAAGTGGCCTTTAACGGCCCTGGAGTGCTGGAGCATACCACCTTCACTTATTCCGTCCCCGATCATCTGAAGACTAGCATTGCAGAGGGTCAGCTTGTTTTCGCCCCTTTTCGCACCAGCCACCTACCAGGTATAGTGACCTCTCTTACTGTGTCCGTTCCTACCTTCCCTGTGCGGGAGCTTAAGAGCCTCTTCGACCAACGGCCCGTTATTCTGCCGCCAAGAGTGTCCCTCGCCAAGTGGATGTCCGAGAAATACCTCGCACCCCTACCTACGGTGCTTGCCCTATTTCTCCCTTGGGGCAAGAGGCTGAAGGTGATTGAGGCCTACACCACCACCATAGACGCTATCCCATCGGACCTTGCTGCCCCCGAGGCCCGCGTGCTCTCAAGCCTTATGGTTTCGGGTCCCCTTACCCCTCAACGTCTAGCAAAGAAATCCACCGTAGCTACCGTAAAACGCCACATTAGGGCCCTAATGGCCAAGGGAATGGTCGAGAGGGTCTTTGTACCTGATATGGGAGAAGAGCTCTCGGTAGAAGCTGGTGCTTCACTGGAGACCTTCCACCACCAAGGGCCCAATGTAGAACATGAGACAGATGATCTCCCTTCAGGGAAGCTGCCCGACCTGTCTCCAAGGGCGCACGATGCTTTGGCTTCCATAGACCGTCATATGAGAAGCGGCACGAACAAAGCGTTGTCGTTCTGCGGTCTGGATTCGGCAGAACGGCTGGCTATATATCTCCGCCTCATTCGCTCCTCTCTGCGATCGGGATCCGGCGTCCTAGCGCTGTTCCCAGAGATTGCATCGGTGGAAAGGAGCTTGGCCGGTCTGGCGAACGTCATAGGGAGGAGGGCAGCAGTACTGCACAGCGGGCTCAGCCCAAAGCGCGCCTACGGAGAATGGCTGAGACTATGGCAGGGTGAGGCACGGGTAGCCCTGGGGGTACGTGTCGCGGTCTTTGCCCCTGTCAGGGACTTGTCCCTGATCATAGTCGACGAAGAGGCCCATGAGACCTACAAGTCACCCCAGGCCATTTCGTACAACGCCAGAGACGTGGCATTGAAGTTAAGCCAGCTCTCTGGAGCGACCATCCTTTTCGGTAGCACCGTGCCCAGCATGTGGCTTCAGGCGGCAGTACACCGCGGCGATGTCACGATGCTGACCACGTCTTCAAATAGGCCTGTAACATCTCCAAGAAAACTTGAGGTCATCGACTTGAGGCGCAGCAGACCGACGAAAACCGTGCTAAGTGGACCGTTGCTCCGTGCCATCGCGGATACAACCTCGTCGGGTCACCAGGCCATAATACTGATCAATAGGCGCGGTACGGCTTCCCTGGTACTCTGTGGTAAGTGCGGCAATAGAATCAGTTGCTCCAAGTGCGACGGTCCCATGACTTATCATCAAAGCATGAGAGTGCTACTCTGCCACCGATGTGGCACTAGTCGAGCCGTCCCGAGTTTCTGCGAAGTCTGTGGAGCAAAGGACTTCCGCTACCTTGGTGCCGGCACAGAGCGCGTAGCGAGCGAATTGAACCGTTTCTTTCCAACGACACCAGTGCTCCGTTTCGACCGAGACACAGCCCCCAGTATTACCGAACAGTCGGAACTCCTTGAGGCGTTTAGACACGGCCGATGGAGTATCCTGGTTGGGACGGGGCTCGCCCTCGATGCCCTGGAGGCCCCAGCGGTCAACCTGGTGGCACTGCTCCTTCCTGACATCATCCTCCACTTGCCGGACATCGATGCATCCGAGCGGGTATTCCATACCCTCTACCGGGTTGCCCTCTGGTGTGAACGTCGTCCCCACGGCAAAGCCTTTATAGAGACGTACTCCCCCGACCACCACGCCATTTGGTGCGGGGTTAAAGCCGACTACCGTTGTTTTTTCTCCCGGGAGGCATCGGTGCGGCAAGAGCGCGGTTATCCACCTTTTGGAGATTTGATAAGATTGTTGTACACTAGTTCATCGGAAGCCACCTGCCAGCGCGAGGCTAGAGCCTTAGCAGAGACGTTAGAGGCTGCAGCTGTAGCCGAGGGGATGCAAGTCTCCGTAATGGGGCCAACCCCAGCCTTCTGGCACAAGCTAGGCGGGAAATACAGGTGGCACATACTGGTTAAGGGACGGGACGCTCACAGACTTATCGGGGCAGTCGACATACATCGGGGTTGGCATATCGATGTAGACCCTGTTACGATACTATGAGGAAGCTATGGCAGTGCTCGAAATACGTATCAACGACGATCCTGTGCTACGACAAAAAGCAAAGAAGGTGACCAGCATTGACGACAGGATACGTCAGCTGGCCCAAGATATGGTCGACACCATGCGGGCGGCCAATGGCATTGGGCTTGCCGCGCCGCAAGTAGGGGTGCTTTTGCGTCTTATCGTAGTGGAGATACCGGAAGACCGCGATGAAGGACAGAAATACAGGTTTGCAATACTGATCAACCCTGAGATCATCAAGGCTTCCGGAGAGCAGATAGGTCCTGAAGGCTGTCTGAGTCTGCCGGGGCTTGTGGGCGAAGTACGACGGGCCGCCAAGGTTGTGGTCAGAGGCCTAGATCTGAAAGGCAAACAGGTCCGAGTTAAGGCTGGGGGACTTTTCGCCAGAGCCCTCCAGCACGAGATCGACCACTTGGACGGTATCCTCTTCACAGATAGGGTAGAGGATCCGTCTACCATACATCGCATAGACGTTGAGGAGCGACGCAGGGACCGTGTAGCCGCTCCCGTGAGCTAGATCCTCACCTGCCGAGGTCTGACGCGACATTTCTCGGCTGTCACTATGGACACGATTTTGTCCACCGCTTCATCGATACGGTCCTGGTAATTTACTACCACATAGTCGAACATGCCGAGCTTTTTCATCTCTTCGCGGGCTGTCATCAGGCGGATGAGAAAGGTCGAGGGAGACTCTGTCTTGCGAGTCCTCAAGCGGTCAGCCAGTTCAGCCATATTGGGCGGAGCCAGAAATATGAGCAGTGCCTGCGGGAACTTTTTTCGGATAGTCTCCGCTCCCTGGACATCGACTTTAACGAGCACATCCAGCCCTGTAGAAAGGGCCTGTGCAACGGGTTCCTTGGGCACGCCGTAATAATTGCCGTAGACGCAGGCGTATTCTAGCAATTGGTCATGGGCCTTCATCTGTTCGAACTGTTCTAAGGAGACAAAATGGTAATGGACACCCTCAACTTCGCCTTCCCGGCGCGGTCGCGTGGTGGCCGTGACAGCGTAATACATGGGTATCCTTCTCTCACGCATCCTCTGCAACACGGCATCCTTGCCGACGCCCGAAGGCCCCGATAGTACAATCAGCAGAGGCTGTGGTTGAGGCAAAGACAGTGGTTCGTCCAGAAGCCCGGGAGGCAATATATCAAGATCTCTATCACCCAAATCTACTCCCCCTGGCTTATTGGCCCCAGGCAAGGTAGAGTGCCAACATCGTGGTCATGGACAGCATCGGCATCTGCGCAGTAGTAGAGGAAATTCAGCGGCGCATCCGAGGGGGACGGATTCAGAGGGCAATACATCCCTTCGATAATGCTATAAGTCTCGAGGTTTACGCGAATCACACCAGAAACCATCTTCTGCTATCGATAGACCCAATCTCAGCCCGTCTCCACCTCTCAGCAGATCCCCTTCCGGCTGCATCTCAGGAGACCACACCCCTAATGCTTTTGCTGAGGAAACATGCGGTAGGTGGATATATATCCGAGATAAACCAGATAGACCTCGAAAGGGTAGTTTTTCTTAGTATAAGCACAAAGAGCCCATTGGGCAAGCTTCGGCTGGTAGTAGAGCTCATGGGCCGCCACAGCAATGTGATTCTGCTGGACGATCAAGGGACCATTCTAGATGCACTGAGGCGTGTACCCTCCAGCCGTAGCTACCGCCGACCCATCCTGCCTAAGCTTACTTACTCCCCGCCACCCGTGAGCGGGAAGCTCGATTGGCGGCAGGTAAACGAGGATCAGTTAGGCATCCTCCTAAGTTCGTCGGACACCTCCACCCTGCTGTGGCTCTGGATCAGAAACACCTTCACTGGCTTGGGCAACTGGACCTGTCAGGAACTTGTCTACAGAGCCTTCGGTGACACGGACATCACCACCGCCGAGGCAGCAGCAGACCCTGGACGCCTAAAGGCTGCCTTCGACTGGCTATCCACCTTGGCCGGGACCGGGCAATGGCAACCCACTGTAGTGATGTCCCGTGACGGTCCTACAGCCCTCTTCCCTTTCAGGCCGTCAATGCCCGTTGAGGGCGAACTGGTGTCGATGGAGAGCATGAGCAGGGCTGTAGAAGCATTCTATTCCCACACCAAAACATTAGACAGGCTCTCCTCACTTCGGTCGCGAGTGGTTCAAGCTATAACAGCAAGAAAGGAGCGCGCTGTGCGCCGCCTGGTACATTTGCAGGAAGCCCTTGAACGTACGGCCCAAGCCGAACTGCTCAATCGGCAGGGCCAACTCATTTTGGCCTACCAGTGGCAGGTGGCGCCAGGCGATGCATCCCTGATCACCGAGGGCATGGAGATACCGCTCGACCCCAAACTCGATCCCGTCCGCAACGCGCTGGCTAAATTCGAAGAGGCCAGGCGGCTGAAGCTGGCAGCAGAAAATCTGCAGGCAAAAATACAGGAAGCCACCGCCGAGGTTAGCTATTGGGAGGAGCAAGAATGCCTGACCCAATTGGCCGATACAGCTGAGCTCTTACGCAAACTGGGTAAGGAGGTCTCAGGCCCAAACCCGAAGAATTCGGCCGTTTCGGCACGGGTACCGGGAACTCTCATACGGCTTAAGGGTGGAAGCACCGCACTGATCGGACGGACAGCCCAAGAAAACAGCGCTCTTGTGGCCAGAGGATCGCCAAACGACTTATGGTTTCATGCCAAGGGCTACCCGGGCGCCCACATAATCGTCAAGGTTGCTGGGAAGAAGCTCACGGACGAGGAGATCTCTGAAGTTGCATCCTACGCCGCATATTTTAGCGGCGCCCGGCACCAGACTAAGGCAGAGGTGATGGTAGCTGAGCTCCGTCACGTGAGGCGGCTTCCGGGTTCTCCTCCCGGTCAGGTAAAGGTAAGGAAGTACAGGACTCTCCTTGTGAAGCCAGCTCCGCCGCACTAGCGCGCGAGCCGCGAGAGAAGGAGCCCCAGCTCGTACAGCAGATAGATAGGCAGAGCCAACAAGGTCATGTTGAGGGGATCGCCCGTGGGCGTGATCACTGCACCGATAACGAAGGCGAGGAGAAAGACATATTTCCGGTAGCTAGCGAGACGCTGTCGGGAGATCAGCCCCAGTCTGACAGCCGCGAAGATGATCACAGGCGTTTCAAACATGCCGCCCACGGCCAAAAGGAAAGTCGACACAAAGCTGAGAAAGTCGGAAATGCGCAGCTGGTTGTCAACGTACTGGGAACCGAAACCGAGTAAGAACTGCAGAGCGGCAGGTATCAATACGAAGTAACCGAAGGCGACTCCGGCCAGAAAGAAGCCAAACACGAAGGGGACGGCCGTTAACACCATCTTCCGTTCCTGACGGGTTAAACCCGGCGCCAAGAAGCGAAAGAGCTGATATATAAGCACGGGCATAGAGAGGGCAACCCCAGCAATAACTGCTACTTTCATGGTGGTCATGAAGGTCTCGGCAGGACTGAGGGCAACAATCTTGTGGCCACCCGACAGCCGCACCAGCAGTCCCATAACAGGTTCGATGAAGAAGAAGCTCGCAACTGTGGCCACTGCTACCGCTATCAACGACTTGATAAGCCGCTGTCGCAGCTCTTCAAGGTGCTCGGTGAGGGTCATGACCTTTTCTTCTTGCTGCTCCTGTACCTTACCCATTCATTGTCCCCTAAGGGTGTCGATGCCCTGTGGCAACACCCAGGGCATCGACGTACAACATATATATCGAGATCTGCGTCAGCTGGTCTCAGGAAACAAACTCAGCCCGTATCGGTTCTACCAATCTCCTCCTTTTCTTCCGACCCCCCATTGGGCGAATAGCCTGCCAACCTCCTTCGCTGCTCTTCCTCAGCCGCCTCAACAGCCAGATCTCTGGCTACTTCCTTGGTGATCTGCTCACTGGCGGCTCTGAATTGAGCAATAGCCCGCCCAACCTCGCGCATAATCTCAGGCAGCCGCCTGGGCCCAAATACAATGAGGGCCAACGCGAGGATCAGGAGTAGTTCACCAGGCCCTATGCCGAAAAAGTTCACCTTCTAGCCCAAGTCCAGGCGCTCCTCGATCTTCTCGACGGCATCCCTCACAGTGGAAATCTTTTCAGCTTCCTCATCGGATATTTGGATGCCGAATTCCTCCTCAATGGCCATGACAAGTTCCACTAGGTCCAGGGAGTCTGCGTTGAGGTCATCGACGAAAGAGGCGTCCAGGGTGACCTCGCTCTCGTCTACCCCTAACTGCTCCACAATGATTTTTCTGAGCCGTTCAAAGGTCGAGTTCTCCACCAGTTCAGTCACCTCCATGATATTGTGTGACAATTGTACCCAGCACTCCGTTCACGAACCGCCCTGAGCTGTCGCTCCCAAAGGTCTTGGCCAGCTCCACAGCCTCGTTTATTGAGGATTTTATCGGACTCCGCCTATAAAGCAATATCTCGAATATAGCTATCCGAAGGATGTTCAGATCGATAGGAGACATCTGCTCGATTGGCCAGCTGGGAGCGGCTTCGGCGATGATCTTGTCGAGATACCTCCGGTTCTCGAGGACACCTCTCACCAGATCCTCGGCAAAGGGCCGAACGTCTTCTGGCAGTGACTCCTCCTGCATATTACGTACGAGAACCTCCATGGGATCGTGGTCTGTCAGCTGAGCTTCATACAGGGTCTTCAGGGCCAGGATTCGAGCCTGCCTTCTCGGGCTGGCCACCACTCGGTAACTCCTTCATGCCTATGGGACTACCACCTCAAGCCGATAACATGGAGGACGTCAAACGGTCCCAGTTGGCTTCGACCCAGTGGATGTCCAGGTAACCGTTGGCGAATTCCTCAGAAGTGATTATATGTCGTAAGAGGGCCGCGTTGGTAGGCACTCCCTCTAGCCTAAACTCGTCCAACGCTCTCCGAAGGCGGGTGAGGGCCTCTGATCTCTCCCTACCCCAGGCAATAACTTTTCCCAATAGGGAATCATAATAAGGTGGCACTCTGCTCCCGGCTTCGATATGTGTATCGACCCTGATGCCTGGGCCCATAGGCCAATGGACACTCAGCACCCGGCCTGCGGAAGGCTTAGCAGCATCCGCTACATCCTCAGCACACACCCTAACCTCGATGGCGTGTCCCCTGGGTTCAAGAGGAAACAGCCCCTGGGGCATCTGGCCCGCGGCGATCTCGATTTGGGCCCGCACTAGGTCAATGCCATACACTTCTTCCGTCGTTGGGTGTTCCACCTGGATGCGCGCGTTCACCTCAAGGAAGTAAAATTCGCCCGACGGTGGCACCAAAAACTCCACCGTACCGGCATTCTTGTAGTTTACAGCTGAGGCTGCACGAACAGCTGCCTCATGGAGGCCCTCCCGGACAGCCTTTGGTAGATTGGGAGCCGGGCACTCTTCAACGATTTTCTGCCGGCGGCGCTGAATGGAACAGTCTCTGTCACCGAGAGCCAAAACAGTTCCATCTGGCAGTCCCAGCACTTGCACTTCCACATGGCGCGCGTGGCTCAAAAACTTCTCAACGTAGAGATCCCCACGCCCAAAGGCCGTGGTCGCCTCGTTTTCGGCCAGCGGAAATAACATCGAAAGCTCAGACTCGTTACGTACAAGCCTGATGCCACGACCACCTCCCCCTGCAGCAGCTTTGAGGACGATGGGGTAACCGAGCTCCCGAGCCAGTTTCCTTGTCTCTTCGATGCCTCGGACAGGATGTTCCGAGCCGGGCATAACCGGCACACCAGCAGCGGCTGCCAGGGATCTGGCAAGAGCTTTGTCCCCCAGTTTGGCCATACTGGTAGGATCCGGACCAATGAACGTCAGCCCAGAAGCCGCACAGGCGTCGGCAAAGAAAGGGTTCTCTGACAAGAAACCGTAACCCGGGTGGACAGCATCGCAGCCGGTAACCAGAGCTGCACTCAAGATGTTAGGGATATGTAGATAACTCCTCACTGGTGGGGCAGGTCCAATACAGATAGCTCGATCGGCTATCCTAACGGGTAAGCTGTCCCGATCGGCTTCCGAAAAACCCACCACGGCCTCTATACCCATCTCGTGGCAGGCCCTGATGATGCGAAGCGCAATCTCGCCTCGGTTAGCTACGAAAACCCGCTTGAACATGGAAACCTGCTAGGCCATAGTCATGCCGCCATCCACTACGATTACCTGACCTGTGATATATGCGGCATAGTCAGAGAGGAGAAAGGCCACAGCCCCCGCAACCTCCTCGGGGTTACCAAACCGCCCAACAGGTATCTGAGCCAGCGCCCTGTCGCGCACGTTGTCAGCCAGACCAGCTGTCATATCGGTCTCGACAAAGCCCGGCGCCACCGCATTCACGGTGATATTCCGAGAGGCTACTTCCCTTGCCACGCTCTTCGTGAAGCCAATTATGCCGGCCTTCGAGGCGCTGTAGTTGGCCTGCCCAGCGTTTCCCACGAGCCCAGCCACCGAGGTTACGTTGACAATTCTTCCATACCGCTGTCGTACCATACCTCGCAGTACAGCTCTGGTACAGAGGAACGTGCCCTTGAGATTCACATCGAGGACCTCTTGCCACTCCTCGTCGCGCATGCGCAAAAGCAGGTTGTCACGCGCGATGCCGGCATTGTTGACAAGGAGGTCAATGCGCCCGAAAGCCTCCATTGTCCCCTTCACGAGACCCTCTACGGCTTCAGGATCCGAAACGTTGGCTCTGAAGGCTACTATGCGTCCTTCTCGATCCAAGGTCGCTAGCAGGTCTTGTGCAGCTAGCTCATCGTGGAGATACGAAAAGGCCACGTTGGCGCCGAGTTCTGCCAAAAGCTTAACAATGGCCCGACCGATGCCCCTGGAGCCGCCAGTGACCAGAGCCACCTTTCCAGTAAGGTCTATCATGAGGCCGCACCCGCCAGCATGCGCTCAGAGCTTAGCACTTCAGCCTCCTTGACGGCACGCTTCACCAGTCCCGACAGCACATTTCCCGGCCCGATCTCTATAAACCTCCGTACGCCCTGAGATGCCAGGAACATCACTGACTGATACCAGAGCACCGGCATGTATGCCTGACGCACCAATTCCTCCCGTATCTCTTTGGCCTCCGTCAGCGGAAGGGCTGTGGAATTTGCGACCAGTGGCACCTTCGGATCGGCTAAGGCAACCCTAGCGACCTTTTCCGAAAAGCTAGCAGCGATAGGACGCATGTAGCTGGAATGGAACGCGGCACCCACAGGCAGCTCCATTGCCCTTCGCGCTCCGTAGTCCCTTGCCATGGAAACAGCTCGGGCAACAGCCTCCTTAGCACCACTGACGACTACCTGTCCCGGACAATTGTAGTTAGCTACTTCTACGCCCGTTGCAGCGACGAGCTCTGCCAGCGCATGGTCTTCGATGCCTAATATAGCTGCCATACCCGTTGTACCTCCCGCGGCCTCATGCATCAGCTCGCCACGGAACCGTACCAGGTCAACAGCTTCGGGAAAAGAAAGCGACCCTGCGGCCACCAGGGCTGTAAACTCACCAAGGCTGTGACCTGCCACATAGTCGGCATTGGGCAGCAGTCCCAACAGTGTGAGGGCTGCCAGGTGGGCAAGGCTAACTGTGAGGATAGCCGGCTGAGCGTTGTGGGTCTGCTGCAGCGCGTGGTCGGGGCCTCGAAATATTAGCTCCGACAGAGGGAACCCTATTACTTCGTCTGCCTGGCGGAACAACCACTCGCACTCGGCATAGGCCCGGTACAGGTCGTATCCCATCCCGACATACTGGGAACCCTGCCCGGGAAACAGCCATGCCGTCTTAGTTTCCGACATCGTGTCCTATACCACCAACAGGAACGAACTCGTGGGTCCACTGCATAACGGCGGCTGCCCAGGTAAGGCCCCCGCCGAAGGCCACGAATACCACATAGTCGCCCACGTGGATTTTCTTGCTCTCTAGGGCCTCCGCTAGGGCAATCGGTATAGACGCCGCGGAGGTGTTACCGTACCTGTCGATATTTACGAAGACCTTCTCTTCGGGCAGCTCCAACCGCTTCCCTACAGCCTGTATGATCCTAAGGTTCGCCTGGTGGGGTATAAGGAGATCTACATCCGAAGTTGTTAGCTCTGCCCTCGCCAGGACCTCCAAAGAGGCGTCGGACATGGCTTTGACCGCGAACTTGAAGACCTCACTTCCAGCCATCTTGATATAGTGCTGCCTCGACAGCACCGTATCTACCGACGCGGGCATGCGACTGCCCCCGGCTGGAAGTTTCAGTAGTTCAGCCCCTGCACCTGAGGCTCTCAGCGAAAACGACAGCAGCCCCCCCGAGCCGCCCTCGGCCCGAATGACAGCGGCTGCTGCCCCATCGCCGAAGAGGATACAGGTGGTCCTATCTTCCCAGTCCACAAAGCGCGTGAGAGCCTCCGATGTAACAAGCAAGACAGTACGGTACACGCCCGTCTGGACAAACTGCGCGGCCGTGGACATCCCATAAATAAAGCCAGAACAGGCAGCCTCAAGATCGAAGGCACCTGCCCGCTCAGCACCTATCGCTTCCTGAACTAGGCAGGCAGTAGCAGGGAACAGATGGTCGGGAGTACACGTTGCTGTAATAATGAGGTCCACTTCAGAAGCATCGATGCCGGCCGACGCCAGTGCCCTCCGGGCGGCCTCCACAGCCATGGTGGACGTCGACTCCTCTTCGGCTAAAACTCGGCGTTCAACGATGCCCGTCCTCGTCCTAATCCATTCGTCGGAAGTATCGACCATACGTTCCAGGTCAAAGTTGGTCAGCACCCGACGAGGTACATAGTATCCCAAGCCAACTATGGTGGCACGACCCGTCAACCTATACCTCCACGAACCAAAGGGTGCCCCACCACGGGGCTACTCCTTAGCCTTGGACTTCACCCGCAGTACCTGAAACCCTTGGTATGTGCCACATTCGGGGCACACATGGTGCGTGGGTTTTAAAGAATTGCACTGAGGGCAGGGCGCCAAAGTTGGGGTCTTTATATGGTGATGGGATCTCCGTTTGCCTTGCCTGCCGCGTGTAACACGTTTCTTCGGAAGCGCTCCCACTCTCCATCTCCCTCAGTTGAGCTGGTTTAATAAGGTCCTCAAAGGCTCCCACCGCACATCTATATTCTCCTCATGGCAACTACAGGAGCCTTCGTTGAGATTTTTCCCACAGTACGGACACAGCCCCTTGCACGATTCGTCACATACGGGCGCTATAGGTATCGACACTATAATGCTCTGCCGTATGGACTCGTTCAGATCGAGGATGTGGTTATGGTCTATCCAGAGATAGTCTTCGACTTCAGGGTCTTTCTCCAAAGGTAGCCCTGTGATTACATCGATGGATGGCCTGTACATCTCCTCGATCTCAAATCGTGCCACGTACGTGAAAGAAGCCAAGCACCTACCACAGGTCAACTCAAGGGACGCTTGACCGTGAACCTCCACCAGTATCCCAGGGGAGACTCTGGTCATGGCTATAGTGCCCGATACGTCTTGGGCAACAACCCCGTAGCCCAGATCTGTTGAAGGCTCCCAAAGGTCATAGTGACGCTGCTCTCCCGTAGGCGCCTTTAGAAGCTGTGAGACGTTGAACTTCACCTGATACATCACCCCTAGCTGGCGCAACAAATTCCCCTGGCCCTCGCCAGGGGAGCAACAGCCAGCCTGATTATAGCCCCCTCGCTAGTAGCAGGTCAAGTCCAGTTGGGCCAAGCTCCCATGAAGGTCGTCCCGGTTACTCGATACTACAGTGCTGAAAAGAACCACGCCCTTCCAGTGTTTTCTAGGCATCACGCCGCGGCGTACGTTAATCACTAGAGCCCGTCCTGATACGGCTACAAGGGCCTCAAGGCCGCCCTGATCGATGTTGCAGTCGAAGCCAGTAACCCGCTAGGAAAGACAGCATGAGCTTCGTCGCTAGCCTAGCTGTTATACTGTTTACATCCGTAGACGGATCCACCTCCACTATGTCAAAACCCACCACACGGGAATCGCTACCCAGCTTAAACACAGCCTCATAGGCCTGCCATGGCAATAGCCCGCCGGGCAGAGAGGCGCCTGTTCCCGGAGCGAAGGCTTGGTCCATGCAATCTATGTCGAAACTGACGTAAATACCGTCCGAATCGCGCCCTGCTATTTGCATAGCCTCGGCTAGGATATCGTCCATGCTTCGTCGATGCACATCTCGGGCCGTAAATATAGATACCCCTAAATCCCGGCCCCATTGGGCGTGCTTCTTGGCCTGTACGAAACCAGATATGCCTATCTGTACAAGCCTAGAGGGGTCCACAATATTCTCCTCCAGGATCCGCCGAATAGGGGTGCCGTTGTGCGGACCGTGATCGCTACCCTGGAAGTCCATGTGCCCATCGAACTGAATCATGCCCAAACGGCTATATCCCCTGGCTTCTTTAAAGGCCTTCAGCAAAGGATACTCCAAGGAGTGCTCTCCTCCCAACGTCAATAGGAAAAATCTCCGCTTCAGGGACAACAGACCGCGCACCGCTGCCTCGACGTTCCTGTGGGCAGCTGGAACGTCCAGCAGAGGTATCAGGACATCCCCCAGATCGCGCACACGGAGATCAGTTATGTCGATGTCGAAATCGATGGAGTAGGTAGTGAAGAATGGCCACACCATTCGCAAGTGGTTGGGGCCCTGGTGCGTCGCCACGTGCTTTATAGCGCCCCTGGAAATAGGGATCATGAGGAGCCCCACATCGATTTCTTCATTGAAATCCCACGGCTTGATCCAGTTGGCTACTCGCGTCTCGTCAGGATCCTGCCAGTGCGATCGTCTTACGAGCTCCGGCGGAAGCAGATACGGAACTGAACCTCCATCCATGGTTTACCCATACCTCAACATTAGTGTTTCAGTGCTCTGCTGTGCCACACACCTTCAGCGTAGCCATTATGTAGATCCTGGCAGCATCCAGCAGATCCTGGACTAGTACATGCTCTTGATCAGTGTGCGCCCAAATTTCCCGCCCGGGGCCAAGCCCTACGGTGGGGATGCCCGCCTGCGCCATGAAAGTACCGTTTACACCAAAGCGCCAGGCCCCCAACTCGCCTTTGGAACCCAGAACTGCTTCTCGACACTGCCTGAGAGTATCAACTAGATAGTGGTCAGGATCGATGTACATTAGCGGATACAGGTTCACCTGTCTCACAGCAAAGGACAGTCCTGGTAGCCGCGTCAGAGCTGCTTCCAGCTGAACTCGGCAGCTCTCCGGTGTTTCGCTGGGCACAAATCGCCTGTCCACCCGTACTGTACATCTGTCTGGCACAACTGCCACACCACCCCCAGGCCGCGCCCATATGTCGGTGAAGGCCAAAGACCCCTTGCCAAGGAGCGGATGTTCGGACGCATCGTGGCCCAAAGCATCCAGGACAGCTATGGCCCGAGCCATCTCCGTGATCGCGTTTACGCCTCGCAGGGGATCGCTTGAGTGGCAGCTGCGCCCGAACACGTCTATTTCGAACTCCACCTTTCCTCTATGCCCAACATATACCTGAAGGTCGGTAGATTCGACACTGATCCCGAAATCTGCCCCAAGGCCGCGCGAGAGCACACTTTGGATGCCCAAGGGTGAATCGATCTCCTCCTGCACATCCGCGACAAGGATGGCATCTCCGCGGGTGCATACTCCTGCCCGACGTATGGCACCCAGCGCGAAGGCGGCAGCAACCACATTACACTTCATGTCGCAGGATCCACGGCCGTATATGGCCTGTCCCCTCTCACCCCACGCCTCGGCAGACCTCAGGTCTCCGGAATAGGGATCGGGCATATCCCCCGGCGGAACGTGGTCCAGATGGCCGTTGTACATGAGCGAGGGCCCGCTTCCCGAGCCTCTAAATATCGCTACTACATTGTGGTTGGCATCCTTTTCTACAACGTCCGCACCGAGAGACTTCAACAGCTCTACCATAAAGGCAGAGACGTTAGCCTCCATTCCCGAGAGGCTTGGGATGCGGACTGCTCTTTGACAGGCAACTATTAACCCTTCGGCATCTAGACACTCCTCGACCCTTTTATAAAGATCAGCATTCATGGTGGCACCACCTTAAGCGAGACAGATCAGGGGGCAGTTACTGTCGAGCCGCTAGCCTTCTGTGCTCTTACCAATAAGCAGGCAACCTTGTCACAATCGGCCAGGGAGCGCAACCTTGAGGGAGATCCTCGACACACACTCAACGCGGCTGATTGAGGTGCTCTATCCCAAGACGAATAGAATTGAGCTTCTTGCTGAGGATCTCCTCAAGCTCCAAGAGAACTTCCCTGGCATACTCCTGAGCCATTAGTTTATACCGATCGGCCTCGTGCTGAGCCTGCTTGACAATCTCTTCGGCCTCATGCCTGGCCTCCTCCAGGAGTCCGTTCTGCTCTATGAGGTATCTAGCGTGTTCCTTGGCCTGAGCAATGAGTTTGCTTGCTTCGTTTTGAGCCTCAGAGCGCATGCGATCGGCTTCCTCTTTGGCATTCGAAAGAATCCTGTCACGCTGCTGGAGGATTCTCCTGGCCTCACGGACCTCCTCTGGTACCACAAAGCGTATTAGTTCCACAATCTGGAAGAACTCCTGTTCATCGACCATGACCTTCCCATGAAGGAAAGGGACATGCCTAGCATCTTTCGCTAGGTTCTCCAGACGCTCGACCAGGCTGAGGATATCTACGTCCTTCATGGAACCTCCGGACTCCGGCATCATCAGTCAGCCATAGACCTCCCCGAGCCCATGAAATGGCGCTTCTCCTTTAGGGCCTCTTTGAGGGCACTGGCAACGTGGGCGGGCACAAGGTTTTCCACCGACCCACCCAACATCACTATCTCTTTTACCACACTGCTGCTGAGGAAGGAATACCTCTGAGCCGTCATGAGGCAGACGGTCTCAATATCCGGGGCAAGGTTTCGGTTCGTCAGGGCCAGCTGAAACTCCCACTCAAAGTCCGACATCGCCCGAAGCCCCCTCACGATGACTTTGGCCCCGATCCGCCGCGCATACTCCACGGTCAAGCAGTCGAAGCTGTCTACCTCCACATTGGGTAGGTGCGCCAGGGCCTGTCGCGCCATTCTAACCCTTTCTTCGGTGGAAAACAAGACGTGCTTAGGGGGAGAATCGTAGACAGCTACAACCAATTTGTCGAAAAGGGCCGCGGCCCTCGTAGCGATGTCCACGTGGCCGTTAGTGATAGGATCAAAGGTAGCCGGATAGACCGCGATCAACACAGGCAGACGTCTAACCTCCTATCTCTTCTTCGTAGTAACGGTAGATAGAATAACACGAATCCCCAAGGCAGCGCAGTACCAATCTTGCAAGTCCGTGATAGGAATCTTGTAATTGGTGCCGGGGTGAGTGCCCCACGGCAACCAAGGTCCCTGGCCGGACCAGAGGCGATTTAGGGAGCATCTCCAAAACCCTTTCTAGGCCAGGGTCGTTATACGGGGGATCCACAAATATCAGATCGTATGGCTCACCTGCTCTCCCAAGGGCTCTCGCCACGAATGTCTCGACCCGAGACTTCACTACCTTACCCCTGCCAGCGAAGCCGATGGCCTCCAAGTTTCTCTTTATTACCGACACCTGTTCATAGCCCACGTCCACGAAATCGACCCAAGATGCCCCCCGGGAAAGAGCCTCTAACCCTAACGATCCGCTTCCTGCGTAGAGGTCGAGCACCCGACCCGTCAAGGGACCCAAATTACTCAGGACCATGAAGAGCGACTCCTTCACCTTATCGGCCATTGGCCTGGTAGATAGGCCCTTGGGAGCTCTAAGGCGCCTTCCTCGCGCCGTTCCAGCAATGATCCGCATACCTAGCTAAGGTCCACTTCGGGTGAAATCATGGCCAACACCCGTGTGCGCAACAGCTTCAGCGCCGGCCGATCAAGGCTCCGACCATCGCCGAAGAGCTCGTCGGCAGCCTGACCGACCTCCCGAAGCAATCCCATGTCGCTGATGTCTGCGATCTTTAATTCGGGCATACCCGACTGCCGGAATCCGAGGAACTCGCCGGGACCTCTCAGCTTGAGATCTTCCTCTGCAAGCTGAAATCCGTCGTACACAGATTCGATCACCCTCAACCTATCGTTGTACGCGGCCTCCGCGTCGCTGAAGAGCAGGCAAAACGATTGGTGAGTCCCTCTGCCCACTCGACCCCTAAACTGGTGAAGTTGTGCCAGTCCAAAGCGATCTGCCCCTTCTATGGCAATCACTGTGGCATTGGGCACATCTATACCCACTTCGATAACAGCTGTAGAGACCAAAATATCCAATTCCCCGTGCCGAAACGCCTGCATAACGGCATCCTTCTCCTTGCTGCTCATGCGCCCATGGAGCAATCCGATGCGAAACTCCGGGAAAATCTCCTCGCGCAGCCTTTCATACTCGGCCACCGCGGCCCTCACCTGAAGCTTGGAAGACTCCTCTATGAGTGGGCAAATCACATAGGCCTGACGCCCCTTTTTAATTTCAGACCTGATAAGGTTATAACCTGCTTCTCTCTCCTCACGGCTGAACACCCTGGTGATCACTCTGCGTCGGCCGGGAGGCATTTCGTCGATGACAGATATATCCAGCTCCTTGTAGATTGTGAGGGCAAGGGTTCGAGGAATAGGCGTAGCCGTCATTACCAACACGTGGGGGTTATAGCCTTTCTGTCGTAAGTTTGCCCTCTGCACGACGCCAAATCTGTGCTGCTCGTCTATCACAACCAGATTGAGGTCCTTGAACTCCACTTCAGATTGGATGAGGGCGTGGGTGCCAACCAGTACGTCTATGGTTCCCTCTTGGACCGATCGAAGGACAGCGTCCTTGTCCCTTCGGGACATCGACCCCTTCAACAGTGCCACTCTGGGAGAAAGTAGGTCGCTTGCCGCGGCGGTAGCATGAAAGAGCTCAGTCAAGGTCCTCAGATGCTGTTCGGCCAGAACTTCAGTGGGTGCCATTAGCGCCGACTGGAAGCCTGCAAGCGTTGCGGCCAACATGGCCAGGGCAGCCACCACTGTCTTGCCTGAACCCACGTCTCCCTGCAAAAGCCGGTTCATGGCCACACGCCGTCCCATGTCCGCCAGGACCTCTTCAAGACATCGCAACTGAGCACCAGTAAGCTGGAAAGCCAACCCATCGATGGCCCTTTGAATCAACGTTCTATCTGCCATCACAGGTCTGGCCGGCAGCTCATGCTGCCAACGGTACTTTTGGGTCATCAAGGCCAGTTGCAACACGAGCAGTTCTTCGAAGGCGAGACGACGCCTGGCCTGTCGGAGGTTATCGGTGCTATCAGGGAAGTGGACTTGTCGTAGACACCACTGGATTTCAGGCAAACCATGGCGGTGCCTGAAGGCGTCCGGGAGGGGATCCGGCACCAGTGACACAAAGGTATCGAGTGCATGCCAGATTAGGCGCCGCAGAGTACGCACCGAAAGTCCCGACACAAGGGCATAGACCGGCACAATTCGTCCAGTGTTGAGCATCGATCTGCTCACCGGTTCCCATTCTGGGGTCTGCATGGTCCACTTTCCACCAAAAGAGGTAACCTCGCCCGAAATGGCCACCCTCATGCCACGTCTCAGGGCCCTTTCCAGGTAGGGCTGATTGAACCACACCGCATCTATGGAGCCCACGTCATCGACTATAACTGCTGTAGTGACCTCGATACCCGACCTGGCCACACGGGTCTCGATTTCACTCACCTGGCCAACTACGGTTTGCAGGCGACCAGGCTTCACATCCCTTGTGCTCACAATGGCGGAAAAGTCGTCGTAACGCCGAGGGTAGTAATTTAGGAGATCCCAGATAGTTTCAATGCCTATGCCCTTTAGCTTCCGAACAGTAGCCGTACTTATCCCAGGAAGGATGGCTACCGACCTCAATAGCTCTTCGGGAAGCCTATCCGTCGAGGGCCCGACTCCAAGGTCCTCATGGATCGAAACAGATGTTCTCCCTTCGGGGACCACTGCATCCGACTTTGGATCGTTGGCAAGCAACTTAAGGGCTTCCTGCAAGCACTTTTGTCGAAGGGAAAGCGGCAAGGTCGAATACTCCCTCAATAGCAGGGCCAGTTCTTGAGTAGGCACACCGTCTTGCTGGAGGGTTCTGTCACGCTCGATCCTCTCGGCAAGGGCCCTAAGGCCACCAGCTACAGCCCTGTCGTCAAATCCCCTTCGGCTTTCGTACTCCAGGATCTTAACAACGGTAGGCCTGTCCATACGTCAGACCTTTGAAGGTCAGCTCATAACGGTCTCAGCTGAGCTCGAGGGGGGCGCACCCTCGTAAACGGCAACCCCCAGCGACCCTGAACCTAGTATGGAGCCCAGGGCAGCACCTAACCTGGATATTACCAGGGCCTCCCTAGGATAGAAGGGCTCTAGCCGTGCCAGCAGCTCTTCTAAATCCTGTCGGGAACCGGCATACATCAGGCCCAACCTTTCGATCCTCGGAAATTCCAACACAAAGGTTTGGAGAGCATCCAGTGCCTTCGCTTTCGATCGCACCCGCTCGAAGGGCGCCAGCATTCCCTCGTCTATCCTGAGGATCTGCCGCCCATCTTGAAGGTATTCCGCTAGCCTAGGGTGCTTTTCGAGAAAGCCACTCTTCCGCACATTCTCGAGGCTCTCGACGTAGAAAGCCACGTGGGTTTCCTGGACCATCCTCCGAAGGTGGCGAACTATCTGCACCAAGGAGTGGCCCCGGCGGGCGAGAATGGCAGCACGTTCTACCATGAAGCCAAGACCCAACGAGGCAGATTGAGAATCAAATACCTCGATGCGGCCTGCGTATAGGGGCAAGCCATTCCTGGCCTGCCACGCGTTCGCAAAGGTTGTAGCGAGCCGTGAGGACAAGTGAATGGCAATGACACTCCCAGAGGAGCGCACAGCCCCTTCGTACGCTTCCTGCAGGGCACCAACCTCGGGCGGCTCTACCACGGGATAGGGTTCGGCTTCGGCGAGGGATGCGTAAAATGCTCCATCGTCGAAGTCTTGACCTTCATAGTAGAGCCGACTACCCCAACGCACCCTATACGGAACCACCGTAATTCCAAGGGTGTGAACAGAAGCCGGCGGTAAGTCGCAGGCGCCATCGGTGACAACCGCTACCACTTCTATCTCCTCAAGTTAATCCTCGAGCGACATAAGGAGCAAGGCCCGCTTCTGCCCACCCCAGTTTACTTCCACTTGCGCCCCCGGAAGCGCATTGGCTATCTCCGCCATGACTTCCTCAAGAGAATCTGGCCCCAGATCAGCCCCGTAATAGACCGAAACGTAACCGTAGCCACTGCCCTTCAATTTGTTGAGGGCACCCTGGACTGCTGTGCGGAGAGTGTCCCCTGTCGCCACACCGTTGCCCGCAATGATGGCCATAAACTGGCCGGCTCGAACTGGTGTGCCTGACACTTTGGCGTCTCGAACAGCTTTGGTTACTTCCACAGATACGACCCTGCGGGCGGCCTGGCTCATGTTGATGACATTCTCCTGAAGATCAACGTCGGAGCTAAAGGCAATGGCAGCGGCGACCCCCTCCTGAGGCGTTCGTGTGGGCACAACTTGCACCGTCTTGCTCGCCAAGTTTGCGGCCTGCTGAGCCACAAGCATTACGTTAGGATCGTTGGGCAGGACCAACACCTTGTCGCCCGGGCTTCCCTCGATGGCCCTCAACAGCTCCTCAACAGTTGGAGTAAGTGCTCTGGTGGAAACTACCCTGGCTCCAAGCCTCGAGAACAACTCAATAAAGCCTTCGCCCTCTGCTACCACCACTAAGGCCGCACGGCCCTCCGTCTGATTGGGTGGAAATAACGGCAGCTGAACCCGGTGGAAAATACGGTCGACCTTAACCTGGTGCACTTCGCCCTGGCTCGAAAGCCATTCGAGCAAAGCTGTAGGATCCTCTGAGTGGACGTGGACTTTTATGAATTCGGATTCGGCCACGACTGCAACCGAGGTCCCTTGTCTCTGGAGCCCACTCCGAAGGTCTGTCAATAAACCACCGGCGCCCTTCAAGGTTACCGTCACACAGTAACCGCCTTGTACATTGGCGCTTTCGACCTCAGCAGTCCGGGTCAAGGTTTGCTCCCCGACCCTCGGCTGAGGCAAGGGTCTGCCCTCTAGACCCATAAGCATTCCTTCAAGGATTACCCGAAAACCTTCTCCGCCCGCGTCGACCACACCGGCCTGGGAGAGCACCTCCAGAAGCGTGGGAGTGTCCGCAACTGCATCGCGGGCTGCCTCCAACGATGCCCTGAGAACATCCCCTAACGTAGCTCCTCGACGGCCTAGCGCCTGTGCCGCTTCAGCGGTCCGCCTGAGAACGGTGAGAATAGTGCCCTCTACGGGATTCGCCAGGATGCTGTAGCTGCTGTCCACGGCCTTAGAAAGTGCTTCGGCGAATAGGGGCCCATCGGCACACGACGACCCATCGAAGGCCTGAGCCATAGCAATTAGGGCCTGAGAGAGGATGACGCCAGAGTTACCCCGAGCCGCCAGCAGTGCGGCTCGAGCCGTACGTTCCGCCAGTTCGCCCAAGGACTGCCAGCCCGGACCGGAGGTGCAAGCTTCTGCTGCCGCCTTCAGCGTCAAGTACATATTGGTTCCGGTATCCCCGTCAGGTACGGGGAACACGTTGAGGGAGTCGATATGGGCAACGTGCGCCCCGAGCCATCGTACCGCCGAGGACAAGGCAACACACCACTCCTCCGGTCCAAGGCAATCCGGCACCGAGTGTACATCCTCGGGCAACGAAGCATCCCCCATCGCCACACCCCAACACGTATGAGGCGACTTAAAACCTCAAGCTGGGCAACGTGGTAATATATTGACCGATGCCCTGTAGGCATCGTTCGATATGATGATACTTCATTGCGGATATTGTGCTTAACGATCCGGAGGAGAACTTTGGCAGGACGATGTGAACTGTGCGGCAAGCGTGCTTCCAGTGGCCATAATGTGAGTCACTCCAAGCGTCGCACCAAGAGGCGCTTCGAGCCCAACCTTCAGCGAGCTACCCTACATGTGGCAGGGGTAGCTGTAAAGGCTCGGATCTGTACCCGGTGCCTGAGGACTATTCAAAAGAAGGGGATCTAGGCCTGGAGGGTACGGAGGAGGTTTGCCATCTCTATAGCGGTATCGGCGGCCTCCCTGCCCTTGTTTCCAAATTTACCCCCAGCGCGATCTATGGCCTGGTCAAGATTATCTGTGGTGAGTACACCGAAGGAGACGGGTACCCCAGACTCCAGTGCGGCTGTCGCGATGCCTTTGCTTGTCTCTGCCGCCACATACTCGAAATGAGGCGTTTCCCCACGGATCACCGTGCCCAGACAGATCACCGCGTCGAACCGGCCACTGGTGGCCAGCTTTTTGGCGACTAAGGGGATTTCGAAGGCACCCGGCACCCAGTAGACTTCCAGGTCGTCGGAGGATACGCCATGACTCAACAGTGCGTCGATGGCCCCGGACAGGAGGCGAGACGTGACGAACTCGTTGAACCTGGACACAACGATTCCTACTCGGAGGCCACGTCCGTCAAGGCCCCCCTTGCGCTCTACGACCACTGCTAAATCTCCAACAGGTGACCAAGCTTCTCCCGCTTGGTTTTCAGGTACCGCTCATTATACGGACCCGGCGGAGCCACAATGGGCACGCGCTCCACAATCGAAAGCCCATAACCCTCTTCAAGCCCAACTACTTTCTTCGGATTATTTGTCATCAGACGGATCTTCTTCAAGCCCAAGTCCACCAGTATCTGAGCCCCGATACCGTAGTGCCGCAGGTCGGCCTTGAAGCCGAGCTTATGGTTTGCCTCTACGGTGTCGAGACCTTGATCTTGGAGTTCGTACGCTTTCAGCTTGTTGTGCAGGCCAATGCCTCGACCCTCCTGACGCATGTACAGGAGCACTCCACGCCCTTCGCTTGCAATCATCCGCAGTGCCATGTCGAGCTGCTCGCCACAATCGCAACGCAATGAGCCGAATACATCGCCCGTGAGACATTCCGAGTGAACACGGACGAGGACAGGCTCTCCAGTATCGACTTCGCCCATGACCAGGGCCACATGTTGATCGTTGTTGTACGTTGTACCGTAAGCAATGGCTTTGAAATCTCCGTAGCGGGTGGGTAGAGTAGCTGTGGCGACCTTGCGGATCAGCTTTTCCCTGCGGCGCCGATACTCGATGAGCGAGGCGACGCTGATGATCTTTATCCCATGCTCCTGAGCGAACTTTTCCAGTTGTGGCATTCGAGCCATGGTGCCATCGTCGTTCATAATCTCACAAATCACGCCAGCGGGATATAGGCCGGCTAGCCTCGCCAGATCGACTGCAGCCTCGGTGTGGCCTGCCCTGACCAGTACTCCCCCTTCCTGGGCGCGTAGAGGAAACATGTGCCCAGGTCTCACTAGATCCTCGGGTCGCGTATCGGGCGAGAGGATCGCCTTAACTGTAACCCACCTGTCATAGGCAGATATTCCCGTGGTGACGCCGTGGCGGGCCTCAACTGATACGGTAAAGGCCGTACTATACCGCGACGTGTTATCCTGCACCATAAGGGGGATCTGGAGTTCATCAAGCCGCTTTCCGATTATAGGCATGCAGATGAGTCCACGGGCATACTTGGCCATAAAGTTGATGTGTTCGGGGGTAACCTTCTCGGCAGCTACCGCCAGATCGCCTTCGTTCTCCCGATCTTCGTCGTCAACGATTATGACAAACTTGCCCTCACGGAAGTCCTCGATGGCCTCTTCTACCCGTGCTAGCGGCATTGTCCTTTCCTCCGGTCTGGCCTGAAGCGGGATGCCTATAGCGATTATAGCTTAAAGGTAAAAGCCCACCGAGAGGCAGTTTTAGGAACCTCACTCCCAGTAGTAGGCGATACCTACTGCACCCGGGCCCGCGTGAACACCCACAAAGGCCGATAGCTCGGAGACCAGCAGCTCGACAGGGCGATACGCTTCTTCGAGGGCCTGTGCCAACTTTTGCGCATCGTCCTCACATGTGGCATGCATAACAGCCAAGTGTAATCTGTTACCGGCGTTCTGAGCGGGCAGTCGGACCAGATACTCGAGGGCATGTTTGCGGGTCCTGACCCTCGTGAGGAGCGATATCTTACCGGCAGCTATCTGCGCCACCGGCTTAATGCCAATCAGGTCGCCAATCCAAGCTACAGCCGCTGGTACTCTCCCGCTATATCGTAGGAATTCCAACGTATCGAGGAAAAACACAGCTCTTGCAGCCCTGGCCACTCTCTCTGCAGCTGCGCGCACCTCAGAGAGGTCAGCTTGCTCTCGAGCCTTATCGGCGGCGGCCAATGCCACGAATCCTTGAGCCATGACAGCTAGCCCAGAATCGAACACTTCGATTCGGCCTGGCGGAAAGCCCTTCGCCGCCTGGAGGGCGAAGCCGTAGGCAGCTCCCAAGTTGGAAGAATAAGTTATGTGAAATACCGCGTCGTGGTACTCGAGCAGAGCTGAAAATAGGTCACGGAAGACTGCAGGAGGAGGAGAAGCTGTTCGCGGAGGCCGGCCCAGTTTGCGCGCCAGTGCGTACAGGACATGAGGCTCCAATTCCGTATCTTTGAAGCTGCGCCCCTCTATCTCCAGGAGAATGGGAACCAAAGCAATGCCCCTTTCCCGTGTCAACGGTGGAGGCAGGCTGCACACAGTATCAGTGCTAACGGCAACCCTACTCATTGCGGTACGGGGACATAGCAACAACGGCATCCCATGGGCCGTGAGCAGCCCTCAATGGGGATCCGCGGCATCTCATGGGGCTTATAGATCTTGCCAGCAAAAAAGCGGCACTTAGGGCACGCATCCGCTGCGGCTTGGACTCTCACGCCTCGAATCTTGCCCCTAAGGTAAGCCTGAGTATAACGTTCCAGCTCCCTGCGATAGTAACCCTCCAGGGGAGTACCGCACCTGGTACAATAGGTACGGTCCCAGGGATGCGCTCTGCCACACTTGGGACAGCGAACTTCCGTGGACTGCGAGCTGTTCAAATCTTTCATCCCCGGCTGTTTGAGACTCATGGCCGTTCCCCAACGACAGAGACCAGAGGGGAAAGCTAACTCCTGATCTTGGGTACGCTTCCCCGCATGTAAACTACCACCACCTCGGAATAGAAGTTAAAGGCTTCCTCTCCGCACTCCCTATAGGACAGGCCAGAACCTTTGATGCCACCAAAGGGCACCTGGGCTTCGCCGCCAAGGGTAGGAATGTTGACATGGAGCATCCCTGCCTGACTGTGGCGTGCATAGTCCATAGCCACGGACAGATCGTTAGTATAAATTGAAGAGGACAGGCCGAAGTCTACTGCGTTAGCGATCTCCATCGCGTGCCGATAGTCCTTTGCCCTCTCGAAGCAGAGCACCGGCCCGAAGATTTCCTCCTGAGCTATGCGCATGGTCGGCTCTACCTCTGAAAATATAGTGGGCCCCACGTAGTACCCCTCGTCCCGAAGGTCCTGCGGCAAATCCCGGCCATCTAGAACCAGCCTGGCACCCTCACGAATGCCAATCTCTATGTATTCGTGGACCTTCCTATATTGACTCTCGTCAACCAACGGCCCTACATCGGTAGATGGTTCGAGACCGTCGCCCACTACCAGCTTTTTCGCTCGCTCCAAGATCGCTGCCATCAAGGTATCGTAGACTTCGCTCACAGCTACCACTCGGCTGGTAGCAGTACACCTCTGACCGGTGGAACCAAAGGCGCCGACCACGATGGCCTCGGCGGCGGCCTCGAGGTCGGCATCTGCTAGAACTATCACAGGATTCTTACCACCCATTTCCAGTTGTACTTTACACAGCCTGCGGGCCGCTTGGGCATAGAGGGCGCGTCCCACTTCATTGGAACCTGTAAAGGAGATAGCCCTTACCCTGTCATCCTCCAGTAGAGCTGAGCCCACCGTCGACCCCGGCCCAGTAACCATGTTCAGTACCCCTGGGGGTAAACCAGCATCGGCAAAGCACTGGATCACCATGCTCGCTGTCCAAGGTGTCAAGGAGGACGGCTTGAGCACTACCGTGTTCCCCGATACCAGAGCGGGCGCAATTTTCCAAGCAGGTATGGCGATCGGGAAATTCCAGGGGGTAACAGCACCCACCACACCCAAAGGCTCCCTAAATGTGTAGATTATGACCCCAGGAACCGTGGAAGGCACGCAGTTACCCGACAGTCTATAGCCTTGGCTCGCCGCGAACTTCACGTTGGCAATGGCTCTATCTACCTCGGCCCTCGCCTCGTTCAGAGTTTTTCCCTCTTCCTGTACCAGAGCTCTGGCCAGCTCTTCCTTCCGATCGGTCATAATTTGGGCTGCTCTTTCTACGATGTCCCCTCGCCTAGGTGCAGGGACAGCTTTCCATCCAGCGAGGGCCGCTTGAGCTGCATCTATGGCAGCTGCCATATCCTCAGGCTCGGAAACCTGGTAGTAGTTCAAGATCTGCCGTCTATGGGCGGGGTTTATGTTGGGTGCCCTCCGCCCACTCTTGGATCTCAGCCATTCGCCATTAATGAAATTCAGCACCTCATCCATGTGTGCTCCCTCATCTTTCCGTTGCCGCCCTATCTGCTAGCTCCAGGACCTCATCAATTACGCTCACACCCAACCGAATCTCCTCCGGAGATATAACGAGAGGCGGTGCTATGAAAAGTATGTTCCATTTACAGAAGACGTACACACCCCGTTCAAGGAGCGCCCTGCTGATATCTTTCATAACACCCTGCGTCGGACCGTTCCAACGTACCAGCATCTCTTTCGTATCTCTGTTTTTTACCAACTCAACAGCACAGAACAGGCCCTTGCCACGCACATCGCCCACAGATACATGTCGCTCCTGTAGCTTCTTAAGTTCGTCTAAGAGAAGCTTGCCCATTTCGGCAGAGCGCTGAACTAGGTTCTCTTCCTCATAAACTTCGAGGGTAGCGAGGCCTGCCGCACAGGCCAGGGGATGTCCACTATAGGTAAGGCCGCCCCAAAGCACGTTGTCTTCAAAATACTCTGCTACCCGCTGGTTCACTATCACGCCCCCCAGGGGCACGTAGCCGCTGGTTATCCCTTTTGCAAAGGTCAGCATGTCAGGGACTACGTTCCAATGATCCACTGCAAACCACTTGCCCGTCCTTCCGAACCCACTCATTACTTCGTCGGCTATGAGAAGTATCCCGTATTTGTCGCAGATACCCCTGAGGCCCTGCATATAGCCATCGGGCGGGACAATGATTCCGTTGGTGCCTGTTAGCCCCTCCACCAAGATGGCGGCTATCTGGTCTGGTCCTTCGTTCCAGATCACTTCTTCCACATGATCCAACGCCCGCATACAACAGTTGTCAGGCGTGCGGTCCTTGTGACCGAAGGGGCAGCGGTAGCAATATGGATCTAGGACCCTAACAATGCCCGGAATCCCAGGCTCCACAGCCCACCTTCTGTTGTCGCCGCTGGCAGTGATAGCGCCGTAGGTGGCCCCATGGAAGGACCTGTATCGTGTAATGATCTTGTGTCGGCCCGTTACCAGCCGCGCCATCTTTATCGCGTTCTCGTTGGCTTCGGCTCCGCCTGTAGTGAAAAGGGTCTTTGTTAGATCCCCGGGGGTCACTTCGGCCAACTTAGCTGCCAGTTCTGCACGAACATCGTTGGCAAAACTGGGGGCCACGTAGGTGAGACGTTCGGCCTGCCGCTTGATGGCATCTACTACTTTGGGGTGCTGGTGACCAATGTTGCTGTTCACCAGCTGGGACGAGAAGTCGAGTATCCTGCTACCTTCCGCATCCCACAGCCAACAGCCTTGACCCCCTACGATGACGGGCTGGTCGAGGCCCCTCTGGGCCGACCAGGATACCAGGACATGCTCTCTGGTCAGACGCTTGTGCCGTTGTACCGCAGTTTCACTGCCTGGCAATGTGGTCATAGCTAACCTCCCCCCCACCATTTGGTCGCGTTAGCGCCACGAGAAGGTAGACCGGCGCAGAAACTGGCCGCGGCCGGGCTTGCCAAGAAACTTCCCATCATCCACTATAACTTCACCCCTGGACAGTACAGTCACAGGCGCGCCCTTGCATCTGAAGCCTTCGAAGACACTGTAGTCGGTCCGCATGTGATGGGTCGTCGCGCTGATAACCGAATCCACTTCGGGATCCCAAACCACGATGTCAGCATCGCTACCCACAGCAATGGTGCCTTTCCGCGGAAAGAGGCCAAACATCTTTGCCGGAGCTGTCGACATCAACTGTACAAACCTGTTCAGGCTGATCTTCCCTTTCACAACGCCTTCTGAGAAAAAGAGCTTCAGGCGCTCCTCTATGGTGGGCAGTCCGTTGGGGATCTTGCTGAAATCGCCCCTCCCCAGTTCTTTCTGTTCTTTGAAACAGAAGGGGCAATGATCGGTAGAAACGATCTGCAGATCGTCCATTTTCAACCCCTTCCACAGCTCCTCGTGGGCCCAGGCTTCCCGGAGGGGTGGAGAGCACACGTACTTGGCGCCCTCGAAGTCAGGTCTTGTCAGATCATCAGAGGACAAGAACAGATACTGAGGACACGTCTCTGCGAAGGCGGGAAGGCCACGATCCCTGGCAATTTTCACCTGCTCCAGCGCTTCCGGCGCCGAAAGATGCACGATATAGACCGGGACCCCCGCTATCTCAGCCAGGGCTATGGCCCGTCCTGTGGCTTCCGCCTCTGCCCTGGCCGGCCGGGTAAGACCGTGATACTTGGGGTCGGTTTTTCCTTCAGCAAGGGCCTTCTTAACGAGCACATCTATAACCCCGCCGTTCTCGGCATGCATGCAGATGAGGCCGCCATTGTCGGCAGTTCGCATCATGGCCTTAAAGATGGTGGCATCGTCTACCATGAACACGCCCGGATAGGCCATGAAGAGCTTAAAGCTGGTGATACCCTGTCTCACCATGGCATCCATTTCGAGTAGGCGGTCCTCGGTAAGCTCCGAGACGATCATATGGAAACTGTAATCTATAGTCGCCTTTCCCTCGGCCTTGGCCATCCATGTCTCCAAAGCCTGCTGAAGACTTTGCCCCCGATATTGAATGGCAAAGTCTATTATGGAAGTGGTGCCGCCGAAGGCACCCGCCCGGGTGCCAGTCTCGAAGTCATCGGAGGAGACGGTACCCCCGAAAGGCATATCGAGGTGCGTGTGCACATCTATCCCACCAGGCATCACATACTTTCCGCTGGCATCGATCACTTTGTCTGAAGTAACGTCGAGGTTTCGACCGATGAGTTCGATGCGACCGTTCTCAATGAGGATGTCGCCCACATAGTCGTCTACTGCCGTAACAACCCTTCCACCCTTGATGAGCGTCCTCATGGCATAACCCCCTTAAGGAAGCTGTTGCACTATGGCACCGTAAGTGTCCGGCCGTCTATCCCTGTAAAACTGCCAGGTATCTCGTACTTCCTTGATTAGATCGAGGTCCAGATCCGCCACAAGAACCTCGTCCTCCTTGTCGCTCGCCTGGGCGATAATCTGTCCCCTTGGATCGCAGAAATAACTGCTACCGTAGTACTCTCCAGGGCCGAACTCCTCTTCGACACCGACCCGATTAATCGTGCCGACAAAATAACCGTTAAAAACGGCATGAGCCCTTTGCTCAATGAACCAAAGGTGATAGCTGAGACCCCGGGTAGTTGCTGAAGGAATGTAGACTATCTGTGCTCCGTCAAGCCCCAGGATTCGCGCCCCTTCTGGGAAGTGTCGATCGTAACAGATGTAGACTCCTATCTTGCCAAAAGCGGTTTCGAACACTGGATAGGCCGGGTCACCGGGCTTAAAGTAAAACTTCTCGAGGAACCCGTGGATCTGAGGGATATGCTTTTTCCGGTATTTGCCCAGATAGGTGCCGTCGGCATCGATCACAGCAGCTGTGTTGTAATACACGGAGATACCCACTTCCTCAAACATGGGCGCTATAATGACCATTCCAAGTTGCTTGGCCACATCTTGCAGCAACTTTGTGGTGGGACCATCCGGGATCGGCTCAGCCATGCTGTACCAACGTCGGTCTTCAACCTGGCAAAAATACGGCGCGTAGAAAAGCTCCTGCAGGCAAGTAATCTGAGCACCTTTGCGGTGGGCTTCCTCAATGTACGATAAGTGGCGTTCTATGTTTCGCTGCTTGTCCGTGGTGTTGTGGGCCTGAATGAGGGCGCTGCGGACTTTCATGGGGCAACCTCTCCAACAACCTTACATTCACCCTGGGGCACCGGGCTGTATTCATATCATAGACCACAGACGCGCCTGCGGCAATAGTTTTTACAGGGCAAGATCAGTCCGACTGCCCTAGAATGTGTATCCTCTCCTGCTTGAGGGAGAGCACCACCTTCTGGCCCAACGTCAGTCTAAGGGCCTCGTAAGTGTGGCTTCCCACTTGTACCTCTATGTCGTAGTCCCGATAGTGGCTCTTCACAGGACCGCCCAATCTGAAGTAGAGCCTCCTGCGAGGCCCCAGATCTAGTTCGTCTACGAGCCAGCCCCCAATCAGGGTTTCCATGTAACCAAGGCGGTCAGCTCGGTCAGGACGTACCACGGTTATGGCTTCCGGGCGAATGCAGAACTGCACCCTCTCCCCAACCCTGTATGGCCCTGGGGGACCTACTACCGTAAATTTGTCGGCAGCAAGCAGGGTGGCCCGTGGTCCCGAATTCATCACTGTGGCCGTGAACAGGTTACGGATGCCCATCAAGGCGGCCACAGACATATCTTTGGGCCGGGAAAAGACATCGTCCCTCGATCCCACCTGGATTATTCTTCCCCTCTCGATAACCGCGATCTCTCGGCTGAGGGCATAGGCCTCCTCTAGATTGTGGGTAACGAAAAGAGTTGTAATACGAAACCTGTCATAGAGGGCCCTGAGATCCTCCATCAACTTTTCACGTATGACGCTGTCTAGCGCCGAAAACGGTTCGTCCAGGAGTAGTAGGGATGGTCTGCCAATAAGGGCCCTGCCTACCGCTACCCGCTGCTGCTGGCCGCCCGAAAGCTGGTGAGGATAGCGGTCCTCGAGCCCCTTGAGGCGTAGGAGCGAGAGCATCTCGTCGACTCTACGATCGACCTCATCTCTGGCAAGGCCGCGTAGGGCATAGACAAGCTGTTGCCGCACTGTCATGTGGGGGAAAAGCGCGTAGTTCTGAAAAACCAATCCGATCCTGCGCTGCTGGGGGGCCACATCTATGCCGTGTTCGCTGTCAAAGAGTACGCGATCGTCCACAACGATCAAACCCTTGTCAGGCCGCAGGATGCCAGCTATGCATTGAAGGGTCACAGACTTGCCTGCCCCAGACGGACCGAGGAGTGCGATAATGCCATGCCCCGCTTCAAACGTCACGTCCAAATCGTAGGTGCCTAGCCGCTTCTTGATGTTGACCTTCAGCATGGCGATGCCTTCGCTTAATGCTCTCGAAGACTACGTCCTTCTGAATCTAGTGCAACCCAACAACTATTGCAAAATCTTTAGTGGGTCTCTCGTCCTACCCATGCAGCACGGTTTGCTGAGGTCGAAGATCTCAAAGGGATTAGAGCCGTTTAGGCCGTACAAAGCCCATATAAGCTACTCAAAGGAAAACAGTTCGTCTTGACTGCATGGAACAAATGTGCTATTATCCTCACAACCTAGGTCAATGGCGCTGGACCGACGCCGCCATAACCCGCCCTGGAGGTACTTGTGGGATTCCGATTCCTCCACATGGCCGACGTACACCTCGGCACGCAACAGTACGGCCTTGAGGAACGTGCTAAGGACTTCGCACGGGCCTTCAGAAGTGTTGCCCAGTACGCCATAGAACGCCAGGTCGACTTTGTGCTCATCGCGGGGGATCTCTTCGACAAGAGCAATCCCCACCCTGAAGTCCTTTGGCAGGCTGAGACCGTACTTAGATCCCTGAAGGAGGCGGGTATCCCCGTAGCTGCTATAGCTGGCAACCATGACCGCGGCGATTATCGGCAGCGACACTTCTCATGGCTCACTTACCTGGCTGCTCACGAGCTGCTGTATCTCTTGGACTACACGGACGAAGGTGAAACCCTCGACCTGAAACCATGGAGTCAAGAAGAACTCATGGGGGGATATGTAGACGTGGGCGCGGCCCGCATCATGGGCATCCGATACCTGGGCCTAGCCGTGACAGGCATTATAGAAAAGCTCATGCGCCGGCTGGAGGCCCTCGCCAAAGAGACTTATTATCCCATCCTGATGCTGCACGTGGGCATCCAGGGGTACACCCTGCCCGGTCAGACTGGGACCGAAACTACTCGCCTGAAGCCCCTCGAGGGACTTATACGCTACATAGCCCTTGGCCACGTGCACCTCAAGTACGAAGTCGGCCACTGGATCTTCAATCCTGGTTCCCTGGAAACCTGGAGGATGGACGAGGCCAGGCACGAGCATGGTTTCTTCCTGGTAGAGGTCCGCGATGATGGCACCCATGAGGTGACCCACCACATGAGGGAGATTCACCGAAGGCCCTTCTGGGTGATGGACCTCAACTTGGACCAGTGCCGAGCCCCGAAAGAAGCCCTGGAGATGGTAGCCAGGATAACCAGTGCCAAGATGCAGAATGAGCCTCCCGGCAGCGAATGGCCGGTGGTGGTGTTAAATCTGCAAGGCAAGCCATATTTTGATCTCAGCGCCCTGAGTGAGGACGATGTAAGGGAGACAGTCAGAGGCCAGCTGGGGTACAGCCAGGAATTCAAGCCTTTCGTACGAGTAAGGTGGTCTACGGAACCTTCGGGTTTTACGGGGCAGGGCACCCGACTTGTAGGCATAATAGATCGCGATACGCTCGAGCGACTCGCATGGCGAGAGATATACGGAAATGATCCCCTGAAGCGCGAAAGGGTGGACGAGTGGACAGAACTGGCTGTCGAGGTGCGCCGCAAGGCTTTGGAACTCGGGGCAACAACAACCCCGAAACAGCTGGCCGATTTTTTGGAGACCCGTTGGCCAGAACTCGCACGGGGGCAGTGATCAATTGAGGCTACTTTCTCTTGAACTCAAGGACTTCAAGAGCTATCGCCACCTGTACTTGGATCTCGAAGACCCAGATGGCAGCGATGGGCAGTCCGTGATCGCCATAGTCGGAGAAAACGGAGCCGGAAAGACCAGCATTCTCGAAGCCATCGGGGCTGCACTCTTCGATTATGTGGAAGGCAAACACAGCCACCTCATAAGAGAAGGGGAAAAAGGCTGTGAGATCAAGGTAACCATCGCCGTCAGGGATGACGCCAGCCCCGAGGACGAGCGCAAGTATACGGTCGTCCGTCGTATGGGCGCAAACTCATGCTGGCAGGTGATCGACACTGAAACGGGAATTCTTGAGACAGAGAAAGTTGAGGAAACCCGCAAGTGGATAAGCCAAAAGCTCGGACTGGACGAACACTGGGGGGTGGAGCTGCCTAGTCTCTTCCGTGATAGCGTCGGAGTACCGCAAGGGACTATCACAGCACCATTCCTCGAAAGACCTCAGGAACGAAAGGAAAAGTTCGACAAGCTTCTGCGCCTTAAAGAGTACGAGGACTCGTCTGAGAGGCTCCGAGACATCGAGAAAGAGTTCGAGAAAAGGATAGACGCACTAGCAAGTGACATCGACAGATTGTCCGAGGACGTAGATCAGCTTCCGCAACTTCTGAACGAATACAGCTCTACCCTTTCGGACCTAGGAAGCCTGTACTCCGAGCGCGCCAGGCTAGAAGAAGACAGGAGACGGATCGTCGAAGAAATAGACCGACTAGAAGAACTGAAAGAGAAGCTGAAGGCAGCTCGCGACAAACTTGATGATGTCAACCGACATTGGCAAAGGGTGAACGAAACCGTGCGCACTGCGCAAGAACGAGTCGAACGGGCAGAGAAGGCGCATCGCATCGTCGGCGACACTAGGTCCGCATACGAAGAATACCTTCAGCTGCAGCCACGGTTGCAAGTTCTACATGAACTGTTCCAGCAATTCACACACCTCGATGCCTTAAGACACCAATACGAGCAAAACATTGTTCGTATCGTTGACGAGATCGCACAGTTAAGCGCGAAATTGCAGGAGCTTCAGGAATTAACGAAGCAGATCCCCGCACTCGAGGAGTTGGAGAGGCGCGAAGTAGAGCTAAGGGAACAGATACAGCGACTGGACCAGGACAAAGTGAGGCTAGAGCATACTGAAAAGCAGATCGCCTCGCTGGAAATTCAACTTAAGGATACCCAGCAGCGCATCGATGAATTGCGCCGAGATCGAGACGAAGTCCTAAGGCATCGGGAACTGGCTTCATCTTTCGATGCCCTTTTGGACCGCGAGCAAAATCTTCGGGCAGCCCTGGCTGCTGCGCGGAGGGCTGCCGATGAGCTGACCGATATACAAACAAAGTTGCAGACTCATCAGGCCAAAGTGAATCGTAAGAGGTCGCTCGTAGACCAGCTCGAAGAATCAGCCCGCCACATACCTGGACTTCAAACCCGTTTAGACGAAGCCCAGCGGGCCGAAGAGCGCGTGCAAGAACTAAGACGCGAAGAAGTCCAACTACGTACCGTGCTGAACGAAACGATGGCTGCTCTCAGGCAGTCCAAGGGGGGAAACTGTCCCTTCCTGAAGGAACCTTGCCGCAACATGGCCGAGGGTCAGGACCTGGAAAGCTATTTCCAGGTACAGGCAGAAAGCATACAGCGGCAGCTAAAACCTGTTGCGGACCAGATTGCCGAACTAGCGCCTACGGCGGAAGAACTTCCATTGCTCCGAGAGGCTCTGGCCAACGCCCAGTCTGCGGCAAACCGCCTCAATGACGAGCGTGGAGAGTTGTTTCTCTTAGAGGAGGAAATGAAGCAACTGGAGGCGCAAGTTGAACGTGCACAGCACGAGGCAGGCAAGGCAGCCTACCTCGAAACCCAGCTTCAAGATGTGGCTCGAGATTTGGCCAGGGCCCGGGAGGCAAGGGACAAGCTGGCAGGCCTGGGGCAACTCGAGGAACGCATAGAGGACCTGGAGCAGTCGAAAAGCAGTCTGCTCGCAGATCTGGACGAATGCAGGCTCACGGCCGAAAGTCTTCAAAGGAACCTTGCGACGCGGCCCCTGATCGAGCAGAAACTCGCAGGCCTAGGCGATCCGCCCCCGTCGGAACGATTGAAGGAGGCTAGCTTTGCACAGCGAAATGCCACTGAGATTGCTGCACAGCTGGAACAGCGGATGCAGGAGAAGGCTAGCCTTGAGATGGAGAAGCAAAGCATTGAGGAGCGTGTTCGGGGCCTTCCACCAGATATAGCGACTGAGAAATCGAAGATCGAACAGCGACTGAGAGACGTGGAAAAACCCTACCAACTTTACCTAACCAATGTGCAGTTGGCCGAGGATCTACCAGCCGCGGAGCTTGCCTACCAAAGAGTTCGGGAGGAACTCAACGAGCTGACAGACCAGAGAGAATCCTTGAAGCTGACCATCGACGAGTTGCAACTTCAGGTCGATGAACGGATGCTGGAGGAACTAAAGGAAAGGAAAGCCCGACTGGAACGCGAAGCTGAGGATCTCCAGACCCAAATTGGCCGCCTCGAAGAGCGAAGGCTCACCATCGAAGAACGTCGGAGGGAACTGGAGCGGAAACAGCAGCTAAAAGACACAAAGCTCAAGGAGCGAGACAAGTTGACCGAAATTCTAAGCTACGTTGGTCAGTTGCGGGCTGACGTCCGAAGGGTGGGAGACCTGGTTGGGAAACAGATCGTACAGGACATTTCTAGAAGTGCAACGACCTTGTTCCACGACATAATGGGAGGCATAGCCGGAGAACTCGAATGGTCCCATGAGGACTACTCGCTGCAGCTCAGGATCGGATCGAAGCAACGGTTGTTCGCCCAGTTGTCGGGTGGGGAGCAAATGGCGGCAGGGCTAGCTATAAGGCTAGCCCTGCTACAACATCTGAGCAATGTGCGTTTCGCCTTTTTTGACGAGCCCACCCAAAACTTGGACCATATTCGTCGCGAGGCCCTGGCTGAACAGATTGGCAACATTCAGAACATTCGCGGCTTCGACCAGATCTTCGTCATTAGCCACGACGACACTTTCTCGGCCCGCACCGATAGGATCATTCGCGTCACGAAACGGGAAGGAGAATCCAGGGCAGTACCAGAATAGGGTCTTAAAATGCTGTTCTTGGACAAGGCCTTAGAGACAATTAGGTCCGTGCTGCCGGAGGTCCACGAGCATCTGGAGGCGGCTGAGGACCGCATAACCCAGTGGCAAGAAGCCCTCCGTCAGCTGAGCAGCAACGTCCCTTTGTACAGAGAATGGGCATCTCAGCATGCTAGTATCCGTGGTTCGGTTCCTATGGAGACTTCTTGGGGATCCAGCTTCGTGAAAACCAGTGACCTCGACTTTAACTCTTTGGAAGATCAGCGATCGTGGGCAGAGCAGGTGCTTGAGGGGGTAACCACCGCGGCTGTGGACGGCAGCCACATGGACGCGTCGGACATCTTGGACCTGGGATTGGGGGTGGTCCAGGTGGCCTGGTTCGTGAACCGGCACCACCGCGGAGGAGATTACGAAAAGCATGTTAACGTCCAGGTAGTCTTTGATGGAGACCTTCGCAGCGATCAGCCTAGGTCGGCCTTCTATCAATTGACGCGGTTCGAGGCGGAGATGGCTAAAGCCAAGGAGCTGGTCTGCTCCCTGCAGGGCACGGCCCCGCTGCCACCAGTGGTTTTCATCGACGGCACATTGATACCTTCCTTTGCGGAACTAGCCACCCCAGAGGTAAGGCAAGGATACGTCGCACCGGTTGTGGAACTTCTCGAGGCATCCGAAAGGTACCGTGTGCCTGTGGTGGCCTACATAGACCGGAGTTGGGCGCGAGATGTGCTTGACGCCCTAGCAACACTTTTAGGGCTACAGCCCAAGGCCCCGCCAGTCTCAGACGCCGAGACCTTCAATTCTCTCCTGGCTCAGCTAGGCGCGCGCACTATAGCCTTCGGTTGCCGCCGACGAGGTATCCTCCAGAGCTTCACCTTTCGAGGACGCGACTACTCGACGGGTGTGGCCTTCGTCTACATGCGGGTTAACTCGAGTCTGCCGGTCCGGATAGAGTTTCCATCGTGGGTGGTGGACGAGGCCGAAGCTGTGGCCCCCGCCAATTCCAACCTGGTGGACTATATTGCCCAAATAACCTTGGCTGAAGCAATAGTAGGCGACGGTTATCCCTGGCCCCTGGCCTCTGCTGATGCGGCTGCAGCGCTGACAGCCAAGGACAGGGCGTTCTTTCTCGAGCTTCTCCAAAGGGAGATGGCAAATTGGGGGATCGAACTCCTACCGACCCGGAAGACCGTCTCTAAGTATCAGCGAAGGATCTGGTAGCCGATGATCCTAGGGAAGGTTGTATCAACTCAGGCCCATTACCTTTACCAATGTCAGGTATTCAGAAGCAGAGAGGTGGCCCATCCACCTATCCCAGAAGATTACGCCTTTGGCAACTTCGTGGCTGTGGTTGTGAAACCGGAACTGCAGATTGTAGGAGTGATTTGTGACACCCTCCTGAACAATCCGGCCTATGGACGGCTAGGGCCCAGGCTATCGTCCGACACCCAGTTGGAGATCCTGACCCCCGATTATCTCGATGAGGTCTCCACAGAAATCACCATCTTCGCCCTGGGAACCCTTCAGGCCTCCCAAGTGAGCCACAGGATGCCCAGAGTGGCACCCCAGGTGGGCAATACGGTGCGTCTTTTGTCGGATGACGAAGTGGCGTACTTCCACGGTCTACCTGATAGTGTACGTATGGGCTACTTCGGACGGATCGTGGGGGAACGCCGTCCGGTATTCCTCGAACTAGGCATGGCCGTGTTGGAGCGCTTAATCTCCCTTGCACCAGATCGCCACAAAGCCATGCTGGCTGTGCAGCTAGACGATCTGCGATGGAGACTCACAGTGGAGCCTAAGTGATGGCGGAAAACGCGAGAAAGATTGTAGGCAAAGTCAAGGGGCCAGGCGAAAGCCCTTACGAGTTCACTGTGGTTTCTCCAGACCAGGATAGATTACTGAGGCACGGTGAGTTTGTAAGTTTCGACATCACAATCGGAGACAGGACTGTCAGCGTACTGGGCAGGGTTGGAAAACGGAGAAGCCTCCGGCTTCTTCCCGACCCGCTTTTGAAGGAGCCGGATATCGACCCTTCGGCACTGGCCGCTGCCCTGGGTTTCGAGGGGCGAAGCGAGCTTTTCGAGATTACCGTAGCAACCCTGGGTTATTACGACGCTGACTTAGGAACCCTTGTGAATCCGCGGGTCCTCCCTAGCGTAGGCCAGCCGGTTTACCTCGCCTCCTCCGAGGAGTTACAGGCAGTGCTCAGCAGGAAGAAACCCGACGAAACGGGATCAGCCTACATAGGATGGCTGCTGAACCGGGCCCCGAACGATGTTAGGGTTGTGCTAGATGTCAGTGAACTTGTGGCCACGCACTTTGCTATCATTGCCGGAACGGGTGCTGGGAAGAGCTATCTCGCCTCTGTGATAGTGGAAGAACTTATGAGGCCCTACAATCGCGGCGCCGTCGTAGTTCTCGACCCTCACGGTGAGTACGAAGGGCTACTCGAAATACAGGCCAAGCCAGAGTTTAACCTCCGTGGGGATGAGCAGTATCGGCCGGAGATACACGTATACAAACCCGACGACGTCCACGTACGATGGTCCAGCCTGGAAATAGATGACTATCGCCACCTTCTCCCAAACCTCACAGAGCGGATGGAACACCTGCTCCACAGTGCCCTTAGGGAACTCAAGAATAAAAGCCATAAACCATGGGGGTTCGAAGATCTTGTCACCACCATAAACACGCTGGCACAAGGTGACGTAGGTGGGGACAAAAGCGACTTCAGCAGTACGGCAAAATCGTTGGCATGGCGTCTAGATCAGTTGAAGCACCGGGCTAGGGGCTTCCACGACCACTATGAACTGGAGGTAAACCAGCTCGCCAGACCTGGCAGGTGCACCGTATTGCGCTTGGACGAGCTCGACACCAAGACGCAGCAAGTGGTTGCAGCAGCTGTCTTACGCAAGCTCTTCGACGCCCGCATGCGGACTGTCCATCGCGAGGCAGCGGAAGGTGATCCCAATTACCTGCCCACCCCTGTCTTCATCCTTATCGAGGAGGCCCATACCTTTGCACCCGCCAACGATCAGGAAGGCGCCGTTTCGACCCCGGTGTTGAAGCGGATCCTCGCAGAGGGCCGTAAGTTTGGCGTCGGGGTTGGCCTTGTGAGCCAGCGGCCCGGCAAACTGAACGCCGACGTTCTTTCTCAGTGTCAGACCCACTTCCTCATGCGGATCGTGAACCCGGTGGATCAGTCAGCTGTTGGTGCAGCTGTAGAAAGTGCCGGCAGAGAGCTTCTGGACGAGTTACCAGCGCTCTCCAAGGGACAAGTTATAGTCAGCGGACGAGCTGTTCGGACTCCCCTGCTCTGCCAGGTTCGACCTCGGCTTTCACCTCACGGCGGAGAAAGCCCCAATGCCCCAGAAGAGTGGATCACGTTTCACAGGACAGCAAGCTCCCAGCAGGTCATCCGGCACAGGGGCACGCAGTCGCCACGGCGAGCCATAGATTTCTGACACGCTTCAAAGGGGTTGTCGGCCAGCGAAACCTGCATCCAGCTCATGCCAGTACATGAGGCGCGGTTCGCCAAGGCGCCAACATAGGTAGACGCGGCGACCATCGCGCATGCTGGGGAAATCCACAAGGCCCATATCCACGTCTTTGAGTTCGCATCCATGCCCGTGTATCTCCCGTACTATGGCGCCCGCGCTTTCCATCACTTCTCTAACTCTTCTGTGTACGGCACTCAGCTCGGCTTCCTGGATGTCGTGTCCGTTGCCCGCTATGCGATCTTCGACCTCGGCCAACCGGGCTTGAAGCTCCTCTCCTTCGTCCTGCAGTTGTCTTAGCCGTTGGAGGAGCTGTGTCAACCTAGGTATGAGTGCATTCGCCTCTTCCACCGTAAACAGTCTGGTCATACCACGTAACCCGCCCTTGATATCAATTTAGCGTGGGCCGACAGAAGTGGTCAAGCCAGCCATCGGTTGGCTCCTGCACCGCTGCTGGACAACTAATTCTCAGACAAAGCCGAAAAAAGGGGCTCCAATATCTCACACCCTCCACGGCGCAGGTAAGTGTTAAAGGTCACGGTAAGGCCCCCGTGTTCAGAACGTACAACAGTCTACTCTTCACTCCGAGGTACTTACAACCTACGGCCTGGGGCTCTCGAGCAGGTATCAGGTAGGGGTCACCTAATACTGAAGGTCACTTCTACGGACACGCTGACAGTCGATGTGCCTGGCTGAAAGTAGCCACCCTTGCCTTCTGCGCCGACAGGGGCGGGGGGCTGCCCACTGACCTCAACTACAGAGACCACTGGGCCCAACTGGACCCCGGACAGGGCTGCCAGCTGTGCTGCCTTGGCCTTGGCATCTTCCATGGCCTTTTCTCTGGCCTGTCTAAGGTAAGGTTCGGAATCTCTGACCACATACTGGATGGACTGTACCGAGTTAGCACCGGCCTTCACAGCTCCTTCCACTATCTGCGCCACTTTGCTAATGTCGCGGATCGACACTCTCTGCTGATGGTTTGCCCGAAACACCATCCTCGGCGTCCCATCAGGCCCTATTTCAGTGGGGTACACGGGCTCTTGAGCAACACTGAAGTACTCAGTCTGGATGTCCCCCTCGGCTACTCCTGCCCCCACTAGATAGCTATCCACTGCCGCCATACGATCAGCTGCTTCCTTGATGGCCTGATCGACGGAGGGTTTCACCACGGTGGCCCCCATAACCACCTGTGCCACGTCCGGCTTTGCAATTGTCCATCCGTAACCCTGTACTCGTATCCCCGAAGCTACGCCCGTGGTCTGTGCCGGCGAGCTGGCTCCTGAAAGGGGTGTAGATGATGCATTGCCGACGTCGGAACTGGTCGCTAAGGGGCTAGAAGTCGGCCATCGCGCAAGGTAAACGCCCGCGGCCACAACCATTAGAAGCGCCAACAGGGCCGCCGCTGCCAGTATGAGCACGACGATCCCGGATGCTTTAGGCAGCCAGTTCTTTGGGCTCATGAAATCGTCCTTGGCATCCCTGTGAGTTGTCACAATTATAGCCCCAGCGCCGTGCGGCAGCCCTCAAGTACCGTTGGATAACGTCCTCCTTGAGGCTGGACCTCGGTCTACCATTCTGTTGCAAGCCCAGCATTGGCATGGGCACTGGCGGCACATCGTGACACGGAAGTCCCCACCCTGAAGTAAAATGTTGACGTCAGACCAGTAAAGTGTTAATTTTAATACGATCACGCATGATACGACATATCGAGGTGCTGACATGCCCCTTCAACCGGTAAACCCACCCGACTTGATGCCAGCCAGAGGATTCTCTCACGCTGTAAAAGCACAGGGAAACACAGTCCTCTACATTGCTGGTCAGGTGGCCGCGGACAAAAACGGGGTAATACAACATAGAGGCGATTTGGTAAAACAGTTCGAGCTTACACTGGCCAACATCAGACGCGTGGTGGAGGAGGCTGGAGGCACCCTCCAGAACATTGTTAAGCTAAACATACTGGTTTTGGACGTGGAAGACTATCTGGCGAAGCTCAAGCCCTTGGGCGAAGTCTATAGGTCATATTTTGGCAAACACTATCCGGCCATGACTCTGGCGGAAGTCAAGGGACTCTATAACGATGGAGCCCTCATAGAGATCGAGGGCATTGCCGTGCTAGAGTAGGAGGTGATACAGCATGTCGAACCTGGCTTCCCAGAAGCCTCTCGCCGGGGTCCGGGTCTTAGGCTTCGAAATCCAGGTGGCCGGCCCCTACTGCACCATGATGTTGGCCGACCAGGGCGCTGAAGTCATCAAGATTGAGCGTCCTGGCACGGGGGATACCTCGCGGGAGATGGCACCTATCATCAGCAACGACCGCGGAGAAAAGAACTCTGGCTATTACCTTCGATTCAACCGCAACAAGAAGGGGATAACCCTCGATGTGCAGAAAGAAGAGGGGCGGCAGGTATTCCTGGACCTGGTCCGTACGGCTGACGTACTAGTGGAGAACTTTAGGCCAGGCCTTATGAGGAAGCTCGGCCTCGACTGGGATGTGCTCAGCGAAGTCAACCCGCGCCTTATTTACGCGAGGATAAGCGGCTTTGGCAGCCTTCCGGGTTACATAGGACCTTACAGCGACCGCCCAGCCTACGACATCATAGCCCAGGCCATGGGAGGCCTCATGCACACCTGCGGACAAAGGGGTGGTCCCCCTACCTGGTTGGGCATAGCCTTGGGAGACATATACTCGGGAGTGCTGGCAGCTCAAGGCATCCTCCTTGCCCTTATACAACGCGAACGCACAGGGCGGGGACAGTTCATCGACGTATCTATGTACGATGCTATGATCTCCTTGGCAGAACGATCCGTCACAGCTTACTCGTTGACAGGCCAAGTTATGGAGCGGGGACGAGAGCGCTTCATTGCTCCTTGGGGACCCTTCAGGGTGAAGGATGGCTGGGTGGCCCTCATCGTGGCTACAGAGGCTGACTGGGCCAAGTTCTGTAAGGCCATTAGCCGCGGAGATCTCATCGGGCATCCCAAGGCCTCTTCCGGACCTGTTCGAGCCGAAAACATGGACGACTTCCTCGGTCCGATCATCGATGAGTGGATGATGCAAAGGACCAAGCAGGAGGTGGTAGAAACACTCTTGGCTGCAGGCTTACCCGTTGGGCCCGTCCAAAATGCCAAGGAGATCTTCGAGTGTCCCCACGTGGCCGCACGCAATATGCTTATAGAAGTCGAAGACCCGATCCTCGGCAACATAAAGCTTGTGGGGCCGGCCCTAAAGATGTCAGAATCACCTGAGCCCTTGACCAATCCGGCACCCATGCTTGGTCAGCACACCGAGGAAGTGCTCAGCCAGCTACTGGGTTACAGCAGCCAACGAATAGCAGAGCTTAGGGCCCAGGGTATCATCTAGTTTAAGGAGGGAAGAGATGCATGAGGTGGTGATTGTCAGCGCTTGCCGAACTCCTTTCGGCGCCTTTGGAGGTACGCTCAAAGATTTCACCCACCCGGAACTGGCCGCCATCGCTATCACCGAAGCCCTGCGACGGGCCGATGTGCGCCCCGACGAGGTCGACGAAGTGGCCCTAGGGGTGAATCTTCCTGGTTCCGACCGTTCCATAGCTAGGCAGGCCATGCTCAAAGCCGGGATACCAGAGGAACGGGTCGCTTACACCGTTGACAGGGCCTGCTGCTCAGCTCTCACCGCCATTAACATGGCTTCAAAGTCCATAAGGCTCGGCGAAGCGCGAATCGCCGTGGCTGGAGGAGCAGAGAACATGAGCCGTGTCCCTTACTTCTTCCATGAGGCAAGGTGGGGAAGAAGGCTCGGCGACATCGTGCTAAAGGACCAGCTGGTCATAAGTTGTCCATATACAGGCGTACCCAGGGCGGTCCAAGCTGGGCAAGAGGCCCTGGAATTCGGCATTGGTCGCGAAGAGCAGGATAAGTGGGCGCTCAGAAGCCAGCAGCTGTACGCAAAGGCCAAGGCCGAAGGTAAGTTCCAGGACGAGATCGTGCCGGTCCAGGTACCTCAGGCTAAGGGTGAACCTATCCTCTTCGCCGAGGATGAACAACCAAGGCCCGATACGACCCTTGAGAAGCTGGCCAAGTTGCCGACGGTGTACGGAAGTCCAACGGTGACAGCAGGCAACGCCCCTGGCCTGAACACCGGTGCTACGGCCGTAGTGCTGATGTCTCGAGAGGTTGCAGAATCAAGGGGCGTTTCTCCTCTAGCGACTATCGTATCCTACGCAATGGTGTCAGGTCATCCGCAACGAATAGCCTCCATCCCCGCCGTGGCGGCTCGGCTTGCCCTGCAGAAGGCAAACATGACCATCGACGATATGGACTTGATTGAAATCAACGAGGCCTTTGCCGCTGTACCCTTGGTAACAACGAAGGTCCTTTCCGAGGGTGACGAGGAACGGCTCGAGCGTATACGGTCGCGCACCAACGTAAACGGTGGCGCGATAGCCATTGGTCACCCCACAGGCGCCACTGGTGCACGCCTTGTGATGACTCTGGTCTACGAGCTTCGCCGTAGAGGGGGAGGTTATGGCTTAGTTACGATCTGCGGCGGGATAGGCGAGGCCGAATCCATAATCGTGAGGGTGTGAGGGGATAAGTGGGCAACACTTTCGATCGGGAGGACCTCGATAGGATAGCCCAAGCCCAGAAGTGGTGGCAAGAGAACATCCTTGAACCAGAAATCGCCAAGCGAGGTGAGCGGCAAAGGCCCATTTTGACACGGTCCGGTGTTCCTGTGGACAATCTCTACACCCCAGCTTCCCTGCCAGACTACGATTATCTCTCCGAAGATGGCTTTCCCGGTAGTTTCCCTTTTACCCGCGGTGTAGATCCCAACATGTACAGGACGCAGCTGTGGACCTTCGGTCAATATGCTGGCTTCGGAACGGCCGAGGAGACCAACCAACGGTTCAAGTATCTTATCTCCAAAGGTGGTACGGGACTGTCCATCGCCCTGGATCTACCCACCCAAATGGGTTACGATGCCGACCATCCCCTGGCGGCTGGGGAAGTGGGGAAAGTGGGTGTCTCCATATCGTCACTGCGGGATATGGAGATCCTGCTGGACGGTATCCCCCTTACCAAGATACGCCAGATGCGGACCACGGCCAACGCGATAGGCCACATTATACTGGCAATGTGGGTAGCCGTAGCCGAGAGACAGGGGATTGATCCCAACAGCTTCAGTGCCCTGCTTCAGAATGACCCGCTCAAAGAGTACGTAGGGAGGGGGACCTTTATCTATCCACCCAGACCTGCTGTTCGGCTCAGCGCCGATGTCATAGAATATTGCTCCAAGCATCTTCCGAATTGGACCGCCATCAATATTTCGGGGTACCACATCAGGGAGTCAGGAGCAACTGCTGCGCAAGAAATCGCTTTCACCTTCGCCAACGCAAGGGAGTACTGCGAGGAGACGCTCAGGCGGGGCGTAAACATAGATACTTTTGCTCCTGTAATTTGGGTGTTCTTTGCAACCCAGATGGACCTGCTGGAGGAGGTCGCAAAGTACAGGGCCGCGAGACGAATGTGGGCTCGTATGATGCGCGACCGCTACGGTGCCAAGAATCCGAGGTCGATGCAGCTTAGATTCCTCTCCTTCTCAGCCGGCAGCGCCCTCACAGCTCAACAGCCGCTCAACAATATCGTCCGCGTAACTATTCAAACTATCGCCGCAGCCCTGGCGGGGATTCAAACTCACCATGCCTCCTCCTACGACGAGGCCCTATCTCTCCCCTCGGAAGACTCCGTACTGATGTCCCTTCGTATCCAGCAGATTGTGGCAGAGGAGTCGGGCGTGACCAACACAGTCGACCCTCTTGGGGGTTCCTACTACGTGGAAGCTCTCACTCGGCAAATCGAAGCCGAAGCAACCGCATATCTGGATCGTATCGAGGCGATGGGAGGTGCTGTAAGCGCTATCGAGCAGGGTTTTATCCAGCGTGAAATTGCCGACGCAGCGTACCGTTACCAACAGCGTATTGAAAACAAGGAACTAGTGGTAGTGGGGGTTAACGAGTACGTGGCTGAAGAGAGCGTAAAGGTACCTCCTTTCCGGGTGGACCCCTCTGTCCGAGAGCGTCAGGTGGCCAGACTCCAGGAGCTTCGGTCAACCCGCGACCCTGTTGAACTGGAGGGAGCCTTGCGCCAGCTTAAAGACGACGCTGCAGCTGGTCGGAACATAGTGCCTGCCACCATACGGGCTGTAAAGGCCTATGCTACCGTAGGCGAAATCTGCGACGTGCTTCGAGGCGTATTCGGTGTCTACCGTGACCCAGGGCACCTTTAGAACGGTTGAGGTGGGACTGGGCATTTCATCAATTACACTCGCTTAGGAGCCCTCCATTGCAATATGCCCTTCAGCTCCCCGGAACCGTCAAGCCAAGAGATGCTGTATCTGTAGCGCAGGCCGCCGAAGAGGCCGGCTTTACCCAAGTTACGCTCCAAGACAACATATTGCTGCCTTCCCCTTGGCCCTTGCTGGGTGCCATGGCAAGGTCCACTCGGTCCATTAGACTCGGCCCGGCCGTATGCAACCCTATCCTAATGCATCCTCTGGAGATGGCACGGCAGGCTGCAAGACTGCAGGAGTTGGCCCCTGGACGAGTGGTTCTGGGCGTAGGAAGGGGATCGATACTCTCGCTCGTAGGAAAGCCGCCTCAAGCCAACTTGGCACAGTTACGTGAAGCTCTCCTCCTGTTAAGAGCATGCTTCGAGGGAAAGGACAGTGCTTTTCCCGGAAAGATCTTCGTTCTACGCCAGGCACCGCCGCGTAGGTTCTACTTAGAAGGTTCAAATGTCGCCCTGATCCTGGGAGGCCATGGTCCTAAAGCGGCTCAGCTGGCCGGGCAGTTGGCGGATGGCCTCATGGTTGCCGGTTTGTGGAACGTTCAGTATGCGCGGGGGCTGAGACACTCGCTGGACGACGCAGCGGAAAAGTCGGGGCGAAAGATGCGGCCCCTCCTCATCGCGGCACCATGGACAGTTCTAGAGGAAGACACCCGCAAGGCCGAAGCCATGGCAAGAACTACCCTGGCCAGGTCGCTGCCCTTCATTCGGAGCATGGCCCTGGCCGTTGGTATCGATGAAGGGACGCTGGAGAGGGTTGGAGCCGCCTTCCGGTCGGGCGATATCGAGACAGCAGCTGCGGCAGTGCCTTCACAAGCCATCGATTCCATGATAGCCTGGAGCAATCTCGCTCAGCGTGTAAGGGAACTGGGCGCTGCTGGTGTAGACATGGTGTCTTTCGCGGGCCCTCTCTCTGACGACCTGCCTCAGGCGCTAAGGCGTCTAACAGATATGCTCCGCAGTGCTTAACTACTGTCGGCGCAAACTCGAGTCAAGGAAGGCACCCAGATCGGAGGCAAACTGGTCCGGGAGTTCCCACTGGGGCATATGGCCGCAGTTATCGTAAATGTGCATCTCCGTGTCATGCTTTACAGCCTTCAAACGATAAGCATGCTCTACCGGGATCACTCTGTCCTGCCGTCCCCAAAAGACTGCTACGGGCTTCGTTACAGACTTCAAGCTGTCCAGCAGCACCAGCCTCTGCCCAAAGAGGGTGAGGTTGCGCTGGGCTAGCCGCAGCACCGTCTTTCTCACACCATGCTCAAACCAAAGGTTGTAGTGCAAGTTAACCCATTCATCGGTCACCAGATCTGGGCGATAGAACAGAGATCGGCTGAAAAGTCTCACCATCCTCCGAGAAGGGAACGTCAGCAGCCTGTTCACACCTGGGACTGACGCCAATCTCAGCGACAGAGAGACTTCCTTCCCGAGACCTGCCGATCCCACCAAACCCAGGGCTACCACCCGCTGGGGGTTGAACAGGGCAAGCATGCTGGCGAGCAGCCCTCCAGCCGATTCTCCGACTACGGCAAAGAGCTCGAGGTGAAGCGCATCCACCAGCCTAAGGGCAACATGGAGGTACCAGTGAGCAGAATAGTCGGGCACCGATTTGTCCGACAGCCCATGTCCAGGAAGATCCGGGGCTATTAGACGGTACCCACGGTTCAGCCGCGCCATCACGTTGTTCCAGGTGTTGGCCCAGTCGCCTAACCCGTGCAGCAGAACTACCGGGAAACCCGATCCCGCTTCGACCAACCTTAGTCTAAAACCGTCTATGACAAGATCAGCTTCATGTGCACCGTCAGGAAGAGTGTACTGCACCATAGTACACGTGGCAGCCAGCCAAGCAAAAAACCAATGTACTGCTGCCGCCTAACAGCAGAAGGCCCTATGTGCCCGGTATGTCGCGATCCCGGTACTTATCCAGGATACGATCCACCACAGCGTCATCGATCTCGAAGTCGATGCCCTGAATCACCATCCGGGCAAAGTCCTCGTAGCTAATGACCTGCTCTCGGCCTTCGAGGCGCACGGCCATGGGGAAGTTGCCGGGGTCGCCGAATATTACACTGGCTCGTTCAAATCCGAGTTCGCTGTACAGCATGATCGGGATCCCCCTAATGCAAGAGGTACTGAGGTCATTATAGCCAAACAAAATAAGGAAGCCGGCCTAGGCCGGCTTCCGGAAATTTACGGACGGGTCTGGAGCTGGGCCCCCCTTCGCCATTCCAAAAAATTAATTATTCGATTGTAACCTAAACTACAGCTCCAGCCCCGTTCACTGGATTATTTCTACACTAGGTTCAGGTTCTTGGGAATAGGATAAAGCTGTAATTTCCCACTAGGGGTTTCCCTTACCTAGCGGTGATGGCTACAGGAGGAACCAGCACCCTCCGCTTTCGAACATCCCATATTCCGGCAGGTGTAAGGCGCACCTCGGGCAAGAGATCTCCCGAGAGAAAGTGAAGTGTATAGGCAGGGTCGTGGAACCGATATCCAAGTTCGCCCATGACCTCCTTGATTCTGCTGTACTGTGCAGCTATCTCCTTAAGAGGAGCTGGACTCATCCGGCCCCCCAAGGGGAGGGACAGCTCAGCCGTCAAGTGGCCGCCATTCATTACAACTATCCCACCGGCTAGTTCAGCTAGCCGATCCAGGGCTCCTTGCATGGTCAGGACATCTTTGCCTATAAGGAGGTACTCGCACGCGGAGTTAAGGGTAGTGGCTAGGCCCATGATGCCTCTGCCGAAGCCCCTAAGGAAGGCGGCAGTAGCGCGGCTACCATCTCGTGCCAGGAGAAAGGCCACACTTGCGTCAGTGTCGGGGTCAAAGCTTTCCCGAAGGACGGAATCGAGGTCGGCGATCTCAAGCCGTGTTATTACGTTGCTTTCAAGGCGAAGTATCGGAACCTGGGTTGGCTGCACAGTAAGAGCCCTATCCGCAATAGTTTGCACGGGTGGCAGTCTATGATCGAACCGCAGCTGCAACAGCTGTTCAAACTCCCTGCTGGGCGGCTCAGGGCCGGCATAGCCTCCGCAGCAAGCCACCACCCTGCCGCCAACTAACACCATGCTCGGTGTGGGCTCGAGCAGACTGTCCAACACTATCAAATCAGCTGCCCTTCCCGGGGCTACCAGTCCCACCCGGTCCTCTATCCTGTAGTACAGGGCCACGTTGAGGCTAGCCATTCTGTAGGCATCTATTGGGTCGATCCCGGCTTCGATGAGGAGCTTGACCAGCCTATCGATGTAACCCTGGCCCACCACGAAGTCGACTGAGGGTCCGTCGGTGGTCAGCATCAATCTGTACATAAGCCACGGCCTTTCGACCAGGAGCTTTACTAGTTCGGGCAGATCCGGCCGGAGGGAGCTGTGTCGCAACATGCCCCACAGCCCAAGTTGGAGCTTCTCCAGCATTTCGTTGGGTTCAATGGGTTCATGGTCGGCCGTAATTCCAGAACTAACGTAGGCCATGGCCTTGAGCCCCCTTGCCCCTGCGGCGTGTCCGTCGACTCTGAGATGCCGTTTCCTCGCGGCCTGGATGACTCCGGATATCTCAGGATTGCCCTCCACAGCATCGAGCCAACGGGTGACCTCCGCCAGAAGGGCCGTGTCATCGCGGTCTAACATCCGATAGAGAGCCGGGCCGTAGAACTCCGTGTCTCCTTCTGGCAACCTCGTACGAGGCGATGATGGCACTGCCCACCAAAGCCTAACCGGGAGCGTTTGGAGGAGATTTAAAGCTTTGTCAATATTTTGGCTTCCCGCCATCATGAGCAAGAACAACGTATCGCAGAACAATCCCGTCGTGCCCCTAGCAACCACTTCAGGGAGCAGCGTCAGAGGCGAATAGATGAAGTCTGGATGGCAGTGCGGCTCCAAATAGCCAGGTAGCAGGTACCTGCCCCCGAGATCGATCACCTGAGACCCAGGCCCCGGCGGAGGAGGCTCGCTAGCTACATAGGCTATCCAGCCATCAGCTATCCCCACCGAGCCAAGCTCAACGCGACCTGTCCACAGGTCCACTATCCTCCCATCCCGAAGGACGAGGTCGGGATAACTCCGGCCTCGGGCTACATCGACCAATTGTCTGTAATTCGGCCAGTCAAGCTTCAGTGGTCAACTCCTTATGCTTACTCGTTACTAACGATCTCGATGAGATAAACCCTGGAAGTGAGATCAACCTCTCACGCCTAGGAACTATCAACATATTGAGCCGAGCCAGCGCCTCGTTGCTTGCTTTAAAGCAAGCAAGGGCTCAGTCCATCGACTCGCCCCAGGCCCCCAATACGGCCAGTCTAGTAAGTCTATCACTGATGGCCGCATCGTGCGAGCCGTGCGGCGCATTGACCCTGGCCGAAGGTCTGGTAGTATCAGTAGGCAGGCTGCGTCCGATACCAAAGCTCTAGCGGGAGCGACAATTGATTCAGAGAATCATACTTTTCACGGCGATGCTTGTAGGGGCCGGGCTTTATGCACTCAGCCCTGCAAATTCCCTGCCCGTGGCGTTTCTCACAGCTGGCGGTATCGTAGCAGTTTGGGTCCTATCCTCGACACAACGCTCACTGCTTGCAGCCACAGCGGTGTCAATACTCATCCCCTTTGCAGTGGTCCCAGCAAGGCTGGTGGCAACTCCATCGGTGCTGGAGCTGGCGCTGGCAGTAGCTCTAGCAGGTTGGCTTCTAGCGGTGCTATATCGCGGCGATACAAGACTACCAACTTTGGCCCTTCCAGTGCTCCTTTTGTCGGGCACGCTGACGGCCGCCTTTGTAGCCGGGTCACCTACTGGGTACACCTCCGACACATTCCACAACTTTTTCAAGCTACAGTTGGGCCTTATGGCAACCCCAGTAGTGGCCAGCTTATCGGGAACCCATGACTTTGCGCGAAAGTACGTCCAGGTAGCCGTAGCGTCAGGTCTGATCGCAGCAACGGTAGGTCTGACCCTGTATTTCGCCGATTCCTCAGTGACCGAGCGGATACTTAAATCCCTGTCGATAGTCGGCTATCCTACAGAAAGGGTGCTTCGCTACGTAGAAGATAACCCAGCTTTAGGTCTGAGAGCGACCGGCCTGGCTGTGGACCCCAATTCCTTTGGGGGAATGCTTGCCCTGCTCCTACCCCTCGCGGCGAGTCAAAGTTTGGCCCGTCGCCCATGGATCCACCGGGGCATCGCCCTGACGGCACTGGTAACAATGACAGCCTGTTTACTGCTGACCCGTTCTAGAGCTGCCTGGTTAGGTGCCAGTGCTGGGCTGGTATTCTTGTCCGTAGTACGGTACCGACGGTTGTGGCTACCGATATTGACCTTAGGCATTCTGGTAACCATGTTCGGCCTAGGCTCCGAATTCCTGGACCGACTCCAGCAAGGCTTTGCGTTACAGGATCCGGCGACTCTCATGCGCGTCAGGGAATACAATAACGCCTTGGCCATAATATCCCGATATCCTATGCTGGGCATCGGTTTCGGTTCATCTCCGGACCCGGATCTCCATCCTGGAGTTTCCAGCATCTATCTCACAATCGCCGAGACCTCAGGCTTCTTAGGGCTTGGAGCATTCCTGGCATTCGCGTCGGTCGCCATGGCACTTCTCGTCAGGTCCTGGTTCACTACTCGCCACACCGATGCCTCTGACGTGGTTCTGGGTCTGCTGACAGGAACTATAGTCGGCCTTTCGGTGGGACTTTTGGATCATTACTTCATGAACCCTGCCTTCAGCCACATGGCCTTTGTGCTGTGGAGCTATCCGGCTGTAGCCAGTGGCCTGCCCCTAGGGCTTAAGGTAGACGACCGTAAAGTAGTTCATGCCGTCGGACGTTCGATAGAAGCCAACACCGGCCCTGGAGTAGGCAGCTGATAACATGATTTGCCGGTGAGGCGGGCTGTTACTGAAGCCTTGAAATGCGACCAGCGGAGCGTCGGCCACAGAGTAGTTGTTGCGAGCGATGGTCTCTGCAGCCATGGAATAACCGATCCCCAGTGCATCCAAAAGGGTAACAAAGGTGTTGCCTTCGGGAGAAGCGTGGGCGAAGTAACCTCTGGTGCCCATATCGCTGCTTCTCCAGCGAGCTACATCTACGAGGGCAGGCTCGATGGCCAAAGCCGGGGCACCCTGGGCCAAGCGTGCCTTGTTTATTAGATCGAGAAGCTGTTGCTCTGAAGGAGTTACCGTCGCAGACTGGGCAGTCCCGCTGATGCCGGACCGCTGCATCAGCCTTCTTCCCAAGTCTGAAAGTTGCACCTCCCAGCCTGTGCCAGCGAGTTCGGGATGGTATTCAAGCCTGCCCTTCTGGAAGTACTGTACAGTAAGACCATCCTCGGTAAACTCCTCGCTGAGGGGCAAGCCGAGCACTTCGCGCCCGTTGTACATCAACCAGAAGGCCAGGAATCCATTTGCCAAAGTATGACCAGTCTCAGGGAAATACAGCCTGTCAACGCCGAAGACGGGTGGTACAGGCTGAAAAGTGCGTCCTGCAAGGTACTCGAGGCCCAGGTCACCTACTCGAACCGCTGAAGTTGTGGGGTCCCATTCCAGCCGGCTGCGTTCGGTATACTGTACTAGCTTTCCGTCGAGGTTCAACGGGTCACTGATGGGAAACCCAAAGACCTTCAAGCCACCCGATGCATCATAGAAGTCGACAAAGTGGTCCGCCAGGATATGGCCCGTCTGAGCATAGTATCTCCCCGCACTGGCCGGAGTAGAAGCCCCCAGGATGGCAAGGGTTATAAGAGTAACTGTCGCTACATACTTGAGCACCCAGCGAATCCCCAGAGTACCTAAGTCTCTGGGTCCATAGTCGACAGGCTGCACCCATCGTGAAATCCGACCTTAGTTCCGCGTTGCTCCAGTACCTTATGTGGAGGGACGAATAGGAGTGGACGAAGGCTACTTGATCGTAGTTAACCCTGTAGCAGGCGGAGGACGGGCACTTCGGAAAGTAGAGCCTGTCCTGGAAATATTTAGGTCAGCTGGAATAGCCTTTGAAGTGGTCACCACCCGCTATCCTAAACACGCTATAGAGCTGGCCGGGCAAGCGGCTGGTACCTTTGGGGGGGTTATTGCTGTGGGGGGTGATGGTACCCTCAACGAGGTAGTCAACGGCGTGTGCAAAGATGGCCGATGTCTGGTACCTGTGGGATTCCTGCCCGCAGGCCGCGGCATCGATTTTCCCCGAACCACTGGCATTCCCACCGACCTGACAGAAGCTGCCCACAGGTTGGTTAGACCCAGGACCTTTACCACTGACCTCGGCCTTGTCACCTACCAGGAAGGCACAGAGAGGAGGTCTAGGTATTTCGTCAACGTTGCTGGCTGTGGATTCGATGCGGCCGTGGCGGAAAGGGCAAGCCGCTACGGCACCGGGTTGGGGGGAACCCTGCCGTACCTCACGAGCCTTGTGGTCACCCTTATCACCTACGAGAATGTCCACATGAGTTGGGAAGTCGACGGCGAACGCGCCTACGGTCGTCTGAATACCCTTGTCATGGCCAACGGGCAATACTATGGGGGCGGAATGCGTATCGCGCCCAATGCCGTTGTAGAGGACGGCCTTCTCGATTTCATATTCATCGGTGACTTTGGGAAATTTGAGTTCCTCATGAACGTCCCCAAGGTGTACGAGGGAAGCCACCTGTCCCTTTCGCTTGTGAGTGAAAGGAAGGGACGAAGGATTTCAGTGGAAAGCGAGCAGCGAGTCATGGTCCACGCCGATGGGGAAGTGCTGGGGACCCTTCCCTTGGAGGCAGAGGTCGTGCCGTCGGCTCTAACCCTGCTGATCTAAACCTTAGTTTTTATAGGGCTTTGGCTCAAAGGGAGACAAGTACCTCCCGTCCTGGCCGCGATCATCTCTGCCAAAATCGCGATGGCCAACTCCTCCGGGCTATCGGCTCCGAGATCCAGACCTATCGGTGCACGAACGCGCTTCAGCTGTTCTTCGGGAAGCCCCATTTCTCGAAGGCGCTGGAGCCGCTCCGCGCTTACCTTTCGGCTCCCAATGACACCGATGTACACGGCGTTTCCCTCTAGCGCTGTCAAAACGGCCGGGTCGTCGATCTTCGGATCATGGGTCATTACAACGATGTAGGTGCTGCTATCGTTCCTAAGCTTCGGCAACACCTCTTGAGGCCAAGCAGCATACACCTCGTCGGCCATGGGAAAGCGCTCTCGGGTTGCGAACTTTTCTCTTGGGTCCACCAGAACTACCTTAAAACCCGAGCTTTTGGCCAATCTAGCCAGGGCAATGCCTATGTGGGTACCGCCGACAATTATCAGGAGGGGAGGTGGCAAATAGACGTCGAAGAACACTACCATGTCCCCGGTCGAGTGGTGAAACGGCCTGCGGTCCGATCGACCCCGGCGCATTATCTCCAAGGCTTCCTCAGTGATGGAGGCGTCCAGCTCGGGTGCAATGGATCCCACAACTGTGCCATCTTCTCGAGCAAAGAGTTGGCGACCCAGGAACGGACCCTCGATTACGGTCGCCAGCACAGCCGGCACCTCGTTGTCAACAGCGTCCTTGATCAGGTCGTAGCTCCCTTCCACGCTATCTAAGCTCCTGAATGTACACCCCTATGGTGCCGCCACAGGCGAGGCCCACGCTGAGACCGAATTCGTCGGGTATGCCGTAATAAACGAGCTTGGGCCTGCCCGTTCGCAGCACCTCCTGCGCTTCCTCGATTACAGCCCCTTCCACACAGCCTCCGCTGACAGAGCCTGCAAACTCTCCATCCTCCGTAACCACCATCTTCGCCCCCTTGGGCCGAGGCGCCGATCCTTCAACGTCGACAACCGTAGCCACAGCTAACCGCTTCCCCTCGGCTCGCCATCTCTCTATATCGGCTATAAGGTCTTTCATCCTCGCCACCCCTGTCCACAGATCTACGCATAAATTTTATAGCAACCTAAAGGAACGTGGCCCTGCACCTCCCGCAGGCACAGCTTAGATGGCCAGACCACCTTGACCTGGCCCTCTCTCTGCTCGTATAATCTTACTGTATTTTTAGCCCGCGAATGCAGCGCTACTTAATGGCCTGGAGTGATCAATGCTCTTAGCTAACGGCACAGTTGCCACCTTGGGCCAAGACCCCCAGGTAATCGTCGGAGGCGCCGTCAGGGTGGTAGCCGACCGAATCCAGGATGTGGGCCATTGGGAGGAACTCCGCAGCAAATATCCTGCAGATGAGGTTGTCGACCTTCAAGGGATGCTCTTGATGCCAGGCGCGATATGCGCCCACACCCACTTTTATGGTGCCTTCGCCAGAGGAATGGCCCTGGCGGGGCCGCCCCCGAGAAACTTCCCTGAGATCCTTCAACGGTTGTGGTGGACCCTGGACAAGGCCCTAACCCTGGAGGACGTAAAGTGGAGTGCCTACACCTTCCTGGCTGATGCTATTCGTCATGGTGTAACTACGATACTGGATCATCACTCCAGCCCCCGAGCTATCGAAGGCAGCCTCGAAACCATAGCCGAGGCAGCTTTAACTGCTGGGGTGCGCGTATGTTTGGCCTATGAGGTGAGCGATCGCGACGGGACAGAAGCAGCGACAAAGGGCATCGCCGAGAACCTGAACTTCATCAGGAGCCTTCGGTCCGACCCTGCGGCTCGCGCCGGTTATCTCGCGGGGAGCTTCGGGCTCCATGCCTCCTTTACGCTCTCGGATCAGACACTGGCGAGAGCGGTGGAGGCCGCTACAGAGGCAGGTACGGGATTCCACATCCATGTGGCCGAAGACAAGATCGACGAAACGGATTCCCTAGCGAAGTACGGGCTTCCAACCGTAGAGCGACTAGAGAGAATGGGAGTCTTGGGCAGCCGCACAGTGGCCGCCCACTGCGTACATGCCACCGGCGCTGAACTGGACCTTTTGGCCCGCACGGGGACCCTGGTAGTTCACAACCCTCGATCCAACATGAACAACGCCGTTGGCACCCTGCAGGTACAGGACCTTCTAGCCAAGGGCATCACCATCGGCCTTGGAAACGATGGTTTCTCCATGAACATGTTCCAGGAGATGAAAGTAGCATACCTGGTACATAAGGCTGTCACAGGCGATCCACAGGCTATGCCGGCCGATAGCGTCCTCCGAATGGCGTACGTCAATAACGCCCAAATAGCACGCCACGTGTTTTCTCCTTTCACTGACCGGGAGTTTCGGGTAGGAGAGATCTCCCCAGGTAGCCTTGCCGACCTCGTGGTACTCGACTACAGGCCACCCACACCCCTTACCGCCGCCAACCTTCCATGGCATGTGATATTCGGCGCCGACGGCACCCACGTTTTTGGTACGATGGTTGGCGGCAAATGGCTCCTGTGGAACCGCCAGTTCACCACATTGGATGAGGCGCAGATCGCTCTTCGGGCGTCGGAGCACGCTGCCCACCTGTGGGAACGTCTCACTTCGTTGTAGCGATAGAAGAAAACGGAGGGAATAATGGCCGTGACCAATGAGATCACCAACCAGATAAGGGCTGAGCTGGACAAGCACAGGAAGGACATCTTCGATTTTCTACGGGAGATAGTCGCCATTCCCTCCTATGACCGCGATATAGGGGCCGTAGCCAACGTCATCGGCGAGCGGATGTCTGCTCTTGGATTCGACGAGATCAGGTTCGACGCCATGGGCAACATTCTGGGCAGGATCGGAAACGGCCCCCGCAAACTGCTGTTCGACAGCCACATCGACACGGTGGGCATAGGCGATCCCGAAGCCTGGAAATGGGATCCCTTCAAGGGAAAGATCGAAGACGGCAAACTCTGGGGCCGCGGCACAGTGGATGAGAAAGGCTCGACACCACCCATGATCTACGCTATGGCCGTGTTAAAGAGGCTGGGCCTAGCTCAAGAGTGGACCTTGTACTACTTCGGAAACATGGAAGAGTGGTGCGATGGCATTGCTCCCAACGTACTGGTGGAGGTTGAGGGCATAAGGCCCGACTACGTCGTCATCGGTGAACCCACCAATATGCGTATATACCGCGGCCATAGGGGCCGGATAGAGATCAGTGTCACCTTTAAGGGCAGGTCCTGCCATGCCAGCGCCCCGGAAAGAGGCATAAATCCAGTCTACAAGGCGGCTCCCTTCATTTCGGGTGTACAGGGCCTCCAGGGCAAAATGAAAGATCATCCCTTCCTGGGCCGAGGTTCCATCGCCATTACATATATCGAGTGCAAAACACCGTCTTTAAACGCGGTGCCTGACGAATGTAGCCTCTACATCGACCGTCGCATTACGGTAGGCGAGACCAAGGAATCGGTTCTGGAAGAGCTCAAATCTGTTCCCAGCGCCTCTGAGGCAATAATCGAGATACCGATATACGACACGCCAGCTTACAACGGTTTCGTCTTTCCGGTAGAGAAAGTGTTCCCGGCGTGGGTCCTAGAAGAAGACCACCTGCTCGTAAGGGCAGGCATGGAGGCTTATAGGCGGGCCTACGGCAAGGAGCCAGAGACGGGCAAGTGGGTATTCAGCACCAACGGAACTTACTGGATGGGCAAAGCCGGTATCCCGTGCATCGGCTTTGGCCCAGGTCTCGAAGAGTTCGCACACCAAGTGGACGAACACATCCCCATTGACCAACTGGAGATCAGCGCCGACTTTTACGCCCACCTGCCGTTGGTGTTGAGCGAAATGGCGACAGGAGAATAGATCTTGGGGAGGCGGAAATGAATCCCGGCCGGGCCATCGGCAAGGGTCTGGCAAAGCTCGATGCCCCCGCAAAGGTGTCGGGGCTGGCGATGTATCCAGCGGACATCCCCTTTCAGGACGTCCTCTGGGTTAAGGCGGTCAGGAGCGAATATCCCCATGCCCGGATAATCGATATCGATCTCTCCCAGGCCCAGAGTGCACCAGGCGTAGTCTGCATCCTGACCCACCGTGACATGCCGGGTTCCAACCGGTACGGGCTTTACATCCCTGACCAGCCGGCCCTAGTAGAAGACAAGGTCCGATACATGGGCGACGCGTTAGCGTTGGTAGTCGCTGAAACTCCAGAGGCTGCATCCGATGCTGCAAAGCTAATCAGAGTGCGCTACGAGCCGCTTCCTGGCATCTTCGATCCCTTCCAAGCGCTCAAGCAAGACGCACCCTTGATTCATGAAAAACTGGTGCCCAACGACATCAGAAAGTCACCCACCAACCTTCTGGACCAATATGCCTTGCGCCAGGGCGATGTCGACCGCGGTTTTTCTGAGGCCGACGTGATCGTCGAAGCGAACTATAGCACCACCTTCGCCGAACATGCTTTCTTGGATCCCGAAGCCGGCCTCGCCTACGTAGACGATAATGGCGTGGTAACAGTGATAACAGCCACCCAATGGGCGGACGAGGACCTCAGGGAGATGGCAGAGGCCTTGGGTCTGCCCAGAGAGCGCCTCAGGATCGTTCAGGCAGCCATCGGAGGAGCCTTCGGAGGGCGTGAAGACATATCGGTTCAGATCCACTTGGCTCTGGCAGCGCTGAAGACGCGCAGGCCAGTGAAGATGGTATGGACGCGGGAGGAGTCCATAGCAGTGCACGCCAAGCGACACCCTTTCTACATGAGGTACCGAACAGGGGCCAAGGCTGATGGGACCCTCGTGGCCGTCGAGGCGCACCTCGCTGCCGACGCAGGCGCCTACGCTTCAACGAGTTCAGTGGTGCTGAGAAACGCCCACACTTTCGCAGCCGGCCCCTACAGGGTGCCCAATGTAAAGGTCGATAGTTACGTGGCTTACACGAACAACAACTTCACAGCCGCCATGCGTGGCTTTGGTGCCAACCAGGTCTGCTTCGCCTACGAGCAGCAGATGGAACGTATCGCCGAGGCGCTGGGCATGGACCCCGTGGAGCTGCGTTTGAAGAACTTGGTTACCCAAGGCGATGTCCTGCCAACAGGACAGGTACTGGGCCCCGGCGTCGGCATTCGGGCAACCCTCGAGGCCTGTGCGGCTGCCTTCGGCTGGAGGGAGTCAAGATTGAAGGCGAAAGCCCTCTCCAGCGGCACCCGTAGGAGGGGAGTGGGCGTAGCCTGTGGCTTTAAGAATGTGGGTTATAGCTTCGGCTTCCCCGATAAGTGCAGTGCTATAGTAGAGATCTACCGCGATCACGTAGTGGTTAAAACCGGGGCCAGCGATGTGGGCCAAGGCATAGAGACGGTGGCCGCGCAGGTAGCCAGTGAGGTCCTCGCCGTACCCTTGTCGGAAGTGCAGGTGATATGGAACGACACGGCTCTGGCGCCCAGCGCTGGAAGCAGCTCCGCCTCACGACAGACATATATGGTCGGGAACGCCGTCAGGCTAGCGGCCACGCAGGCCCGTTGGGTCATGGAAGAACGCGGAGGAAGGGAAAAACTTGGAGATGCCCCAGCCGTGGGTTATGTCACCTACCATGCCCCCAGGACCCAACCCCTCGATCCAACGACGGGAATGGCCGATGCCCATTTCGCCTACTGCTGGGCCACTGTGATGGCCGAGGTCGAGGTAGACATGGAGACAGGCGAAACCTGGGTGCACCGACTGGTAACAGCGGTTGATGTGGGCTTCCCCATCAACCCCGTGATGATCGAGGCCCAAGTAGAAGGGGGCGCAGCCATGGCCCTCGGCTATGCCCTGACGGAACGGTACATTATCGCCGATGGCAAGCCGCTGACCACCGATTTGTCCACCTACCTATGCCCAACTGCTGAGGATGTGCCGGACAGCATTCAGACCATTATGGTGACCTCCAAAGACCCCAATGGACCGTGGGGAGCTAAGGGCATCGCAGAGATCACCATGATCCCAGTGACGCCTGCCATCATCAACGCGATCCAGGACGCGGCCGGTGTCTGGATAGAGAGCCTGCCCGCAACTCCTGAGAAGGTCTTCAGGGCCATCAAGGCCGCCGAACGCACAAGGGTTCCTTCGGAGTCAGCCGTCGAGATATAGCCTATGGCCCCAAGATCTGAAGGAAACCATGCTGTTCCAGCGTGAAGCTCCAGAGGGGAACCACCTGGGGAAAATTCTGCACCACTCAAATAGTTGCAAAACACCTTAATGAGAGCGGATAATAGCAGTGCAGGATACACTGCCGGACAGCAGCGTGTTAGGCAAGAGGCTTCAGGAAAAACGGAAGGAGCTGGGGCTAAGTCTAAGGGAACTGGCTTCACGCACCGGGCTTACCGCCAGCTTCATCAGTCAGGTAGAACGAGGGCTAACAAGCCCTAGCATCACGTCCCTTAGGAAGATTGCGCAGGCGTTGGGGGTACCGATCTTCTATTTCCTGATGGACCATCAGATACCCAGCCCTGTAGTGCGGAGGAACCAGCGACGCCTTCTGATTATTCCTCACAGTCACGTCCGCTACGAACTGCTTGCACCCGATCTCAATCGCAAGATAGAGTTTCTGATCGCCCGCCTTGCTCCCGGTGCCAGCAGTTCCGATCGCCCCATGACCCATCCTTGCGAAGAATGCCATTTGGTTCTCGAAGGCCGAATGCTGATCCAGATCGGTGAGGAGCGTTATATCCTCGAAGAGGGTGATTCTATCTGTTACGACGGTTCGGTGCCCCACAATATCACCAGCATAGGAGATCGTGAGCTGGTATTCGTTTCCGCTATCACTCCGCCCATGTTCTGACACTTTTTGTAGGGCCGTCATTCTAGCTAAAATCGGGTTAACATCTCGTTGAGACATCCCATTGTTGCCTTGGGGAGCGGCCCATGGACCAGCCATCGCCAGGGAAGCTGGTGCTCTTTGGATCGGGCGAGGCAACTGTCACCGGCAGAAGGATCCACGCTGAGGTCATGAAGTCGCTAGGTGGCCGGGTGAAGGTAGCCATTCTCGAAACGCCTGCAGGATTCCAGCCGAATTCGCATCTAGTAGCTCAAAAACTGGCAGACTTCTTCTTGCAACGGCTAGGGGAACTCGTACTCTCCGTTGATATTCTGCCCCTCAGGCGAAGGGACGGTGAGCTGAGCACCAACAACCCTGCGCTACTGGCGCCTCTGTTGGAGACCCAATACATCTTCATGGGTCCAGGGAGTCCGACTTACGCTGTCAAGCACCTGAAGGATTCCCTGGCCTACCGCACTATCCTAGCTCGCCACCGGCGGGGGGCCGTCCTGTGTCTGGCCAGCGCTGCCACCATCGCTATAGGCCGACATTGCCTGCCAGTGTACGAGATCTTCAAAGTAGGTGAAGACCTCCATTGGGTGGATGGACTCGACCTACTCGCCCATTACGGCCTGTCCGTCACCTTCGTCACCCACTGGAACAACCGAGAAGGGGGCCAGGAGTTGGACACCAGTTGTTGCTTCATGGGCAGGCAGCGCATGGAACGACTTCTGGAAATGTTGGGTCCGGACTCAGCGGTCGTAACCATCGATGAGCACACAGCCCTGATCGTAGATATCAAGGCCGGCGCGTGCGAGGTGCGCGGCGCGGGGTCCGTCTCGGTGCTGCGGTCTTCAAGGCCGGTTCTTAAGGCCAACGCAGGCGAGAGTTTTCCGCTAGCTGCTCTGGGAACACTGGAGATTCCGTCACCCTCAGCCATGCCCATACCTGACATACCAGTGACGGCATCACATCCAGAGCCAGAACTGGAAAAAATCACGGACCTGCTTCGGCAACGACTGGAGGCCAGGAAGCGCAAGGCCTGGAGTGAAGCCGATGCCCTGAGGGAGAAACTGAGCCTCCTTGGGGTGGAAGTTCGCGATACCCCGCAGGGAACCCTGTGGAGGATGACCGACAACTCCTCCGATAACTGGTCGCTGCTTCCAATCGACGACTCCGGCGACGGCGAGTGAACCGCCAGGGGTAGAGTTTCAACATCCCATGCAAGGTTTGAATGCGGGCAACTTCCCCGTAATTGCGACACCGCCACCACCTGCCCGTGGGTGAAACGCACCACAGTATAGGCAGAGAGAGGCCAGCATGTCGGGATATGGACAGACCGAAAACCCTGGCTCCGCCACATTCGGACGTAGGCACCGGGCCAAGCCGACAAGGCGTAGGCAGCATGGCCTCGAGCAGAGTAAAGAGACACCCTTTGACCGGAGCGGGAGACGGGACTCGAACCCGCGACAACCTGCTTGGAAGGCAGGCACTCTACCACCTGAGTTACTCCCGCATACCCTACCTTTCGGGTCGGGGCGGGCGGATTTGAACCGCCGACCTCATGGTCCCAAACCATGCGCGCTAGCCGCTGCGCTACGCCCCGCCGCACTTACTATTCTACCCTTGTGCATGCACACCGTCAAAGCCCCTGTTGCTCTCGTGTCCTCCTCGGCGTGTACCCTCAGCCGGGAAAGTGGCCAAGCAGCATTTATCGAGCTTACCGCAGGCCAGGAATCAGGCCACCCCCTTGTTATAATGGATAGGTGGAGGTGAATCGCTTGTTAGACAAGCTAGAACTGCTCGAACAAAGGTATGACGAACTCACCGAGCTGATGGCCCGGCCAGACGTGGCGACGGACCCAACTAAACTTCAGGTCCTGGCCAAAGAGAGGTCGGAACTCGAAGAGATCGTTCTTACCTTCAAGGAGTATAAAAAGACTGTGGAGGCAATCCAGGGAACACGGGAACTCCTGGACGAGCCAGACCTCGCTGCCCTCGCTAAAGAGGAGCTTAGCGCACTGCGGCGCCGTGAGGAGGAGCTGCAAGCTGAGCTGCGCAGGCTTCTGGTGCCCAAAGACCCTAACGACGACAAGGACGTCATCGTGGAGATCAGGGCCGGGGTAGGAGGGGACGAGGCCGAGCTTTTTGCTGCCGATCTGTTCCGCATGTACAGCCGATACGCTGAGCGTAAGGGCTGGAAAACGGAGATCCTAGCATCGAACCCCTCCGAGATAGGAGGCTTCAAGGAAGTTATCTTCGAGGTAAGGGGCCGCGGTGCATATAGCCATCTCAAGCACGAGAGCGGTGTCCACCGTGTCCAGCGCGTTCCCATAACCGAGGCGAACGGGCGAATACATACCAGCACAGCCACGGTGGCCGTGTTGGTGGAGCCCGAAGAGGTGGAGGTTCAGATAAACCCGGAAGACCTCAGGATCGATGTCTTCCGCGCCAGCGGCCATGGCGGCCAGCATGTTAACAGGACTGACAGCGCCGTGCGCATCACCCACCTCCCTACCGGCATTGTCGTTACCTGCCAAGATGAAAAGTCACAGCACAAGAACAAGGCCAGGGCCATGCAGGTGCTTCGAGCACGCCTGTATGACCTGGAGCTCAGGAAACAGCATGCCGAAATCGATCAGGTCAGGCGGGCTCAGGTGGGCACAGCCGATCGCAGCGAGAAGATCCGTACCTACAATTTCCCACAGGATAGGGTCACAGACCACAGGATCAAGCTCACGTTGAACAACTTGGCCAGCATCATGGACGGAGAAATCGAGGACTTGATCCTGGCATTACAGGCAGCCTACCAGGCTGAACGTCTCGAGGAAGCTGCTACCATAGCCTGATATGGTGACCGTGCGTCAAGCCCTCAGCACTTGTACTGCCAACCTGAGGGAGGTCTCTCCTACACCAGCCTTGGATGCCGAGGTACTGTTAAGGCATGCCCTAGGTTGGTCTCGCGAGGACTTGTACTCTCGTAGCACAAGCGTCCTGCCTCCCGATGTACTCCAGCGCTTCTACGAGATGGTAGACCAGCGAATGACTGGCAAGCCCGTTGCCTACATTACGGGCCACAGGGAATTCTTCGGGCTCGATCTGCTCGTGGATGAGCGGGTTCTGGTTCCCCGTCCAGAAACAGAGGTTCTTGTAGAAGCCGTCCTGAGGTGGCTCGGGGATGCCTGTAAAGATACTCCATGCCTGGCAGCAGACGTCGGTACAGGCAGCGGCGCCATCGCTATGGCCCTTTTGGCCAAACTACCCGACTTCAGGGTCTATGCCATCGACATCAGCAGCGAGGCACTCGCCGTGGCAAGAGCAAATTGCCAGCGCTTGCACCTCTGCGACAGGCTGACGTTGTTGGAGGGAGATCTGTTACAGCCACTGCCAGAGCCTGTGGATGCCGTAGTGGCCAACTTACCCTATGCCGTGCCAGGTGAGGTAGATCCCAACGTTGATAGATGGGAACCGGACCGCGCCCTGTATGGTGGTGAGGACGGCATGGACCTCATCGCGCGCCTCATAGACCAAGCACCAGGGAAATTGAGGGAAGGTGGCTTTCTAGCACTGGAGATCCATCCGCCCCGCATCGACCGGGTCCTGGCCCTGGCGGACCGAAAATTGCATCCGGCCCGCACCGAGGTAGTGAAAGACCTGGCCGGTGACGAGCGCGTGGTCCTCTTCTTTCTGTGATGCCCTAAGAGCTACCCCGCTGCCTCAGCCAATCCATCCACCATGGCCACCGCACCTGCTCGGAGGTCTCCCACGGCGTCCACGGCTTTATGTCGAGAACCGGGGTGCCGTCGACCGCATCCAGCCCCTGCACTTCCAGACGGCTCCCGTCCCTTCTCAGGAGGCGTACAACCGTCAGGCCAATGGGATTCGGCCGGTACTGGCTCCTTGTCGCAAGAACGCCAACCTCAGGCAGCTCAGCCCGATCCTTCGGATGCAACTTCATCAGGTGACGTTTCTCCTCCGACACCCGATGAAGCCAGAAGATCACTATTATGTGGGAGAAATCTTCGATCCCATCCAACGCCTCACTGAGCTCTGGCCGGAGGTCGATATAGGACCGGATGTCCTCCCAGCCTTCGTGGATGGGCTCGCCGATGAAATTGCTCACATAGCCTATAGGCTCTAGATATATGGCCAAATGCTTCCTCCAGAGGGTAACCGTGCGGGCATCCTGCCCGCCAGCATCATACCTCTCAGCCGCCGCCAGTACTGCAGCCCACGGAACGGGTGGACGATGGTGCAGCGAAGAGCGACAGACGCTTGCGCACCCGCAGGCTGTCGCACTGCGGACACCGTACATCCCCCTCCTGAGACCTAACCAGGGCTTCGAAAATGGCACCGCAATCGTCGCACTGGTACTCGAAGAGCGGCATTATCTGGATCCCTCCCTAATGGATATGGCTCGGAGAAGTCTCTCCCAGGCACCTGAACCTTCCAGCAATCTACGGATGGCTGCCACATCGGCCGAACCGACAGAAGGCCCCCGCGGGACGGTGGCCCTGTCCTCCAACAGGGCCAACAGCGGCATCACCTGGCCCTCCAGAGCCGCCCTGGACCTGTAGCCTGTGAACCTGGTAACCTCCCGGCCCTCATGGAATAGCACTACCGTGGGCAGAACCGAAATCCCAAGACGACGAGCTAACCCGCCCTCACGGACCGCATTGACCATGTGTACATCTATCCTGTCGGACAGCTGATACGACAGCTGCCGCAACGACCGAAGGAGCTTGCGGCAGCCAGGGCACGACGGCGAACCAAACAGCACTACCACAGGTCCTCGGGCAGCAGCCAGTGCCCTTCGGAAATTCCTGCCTCTGAGGCTCCTGAGGGAAACCCGCCCGCTCCGCTCCATGACCTAACCTCCCCGTGAGAGGTTCTAAACCTAATTATTATACCCGGATCAGGTATCCCCATTGCCAGCCCTAAGACCTGCTGTATGGGTCGGCGTCCGGAGCGGCTCACGACGCCCGACGGCGAGTGCTGATCCCGAAGGGCACGTACAGCGGGCAGAAACCGACTATAGAAGTGAGCAAGAACACAATGGCTATAACCGCGGCCACGACACTCCAAGGCATTCCCACATACCCAAGAGCCACCAGCGCCATCATCACGAGGCCTACTATGGTCCTGATAATCCGATCGGCGGAACCCATATTCCTCGGCATGCCTACCCCCTTGTTGTCTCGACAGAGTATCACTGCTGTCGAGGGATTTGTATGTATACCATACTATAGTATAGTAATCTGGAAAACAGATCGGCTAGCACAGGGTAGACTCAGACATCACCAAGAAGAGGTTGGGGACATGCGCTCATCCATCAGGTACCTCGGTGGCATGGCCTTCGAGGGGCTGACGCCTTCGGGACACACCGTCCTCATGGATGCCGATCCATCCGCCGGGGGTTCCGACAAGGGTCCGCGGCCCATGGAGCTTGTTCTCCTGGCATTGGCAGGCTGCACCGCTATGGATGTGGTATCTATTCTGACCAAACGACGCTTGAGCTTGTCTTCCTATTCCGTGGATGTGGAAGCCGAGCGGGCTTCGACTCACCCCAGGGTATACACAGCCCTGGTGATCAACCACCGCATAGCAGGTAGGGACCTCCACCCCGACGATGTAGAGATGGCGGTGCGCCTCTCAGCCACCAAGTACTGCTCCGTGTCGGCAATGTTGAAGTGCACCGCCGAGATCGTGCACAAGTTCACGCTAATTGACGAAATGCACGAAGGGGAAATCTCAAAGGTGGTCCATGTGGAACCGCCGGGAGGTGGATCGTGACCGAGCAAGAAGCCCGCGAAAAGCCGTACGCTTGGGTGGACCTTGTTCTGAAGTCGGCACGCGAGGGAGAGGAGCCCCCTGGTACCTACCTGGTGCCGGGACAGACCTGCCCCAACTGCGGCTTCGCCAAACTGAAGGACGACGAACTAGGCAACCTGACCTGCCCGATCTGCGGCTTTGGCGTGGTTAGGCCCTGCACGTGATAACGCCCAAGGGGAGGAGGCGTGCACCTCCTGGGAGGAAGCCCCTCAGTGCAAACGGCTCATGAGCTCCAGGGCCTTGCTGATGTTCTCCGTAGCCTCTTTAGGCTGGAGGTTCTGCAGGCATTCGGCTACGTGGTCGCTCACAAGCTTGGTAGCCACCCGATCCAGCGCCGCCTCCACTGCCAGCAGTTGTGTCAGTACCTCCTCGCAGGGACGCCCTTCATTGATCATCTTCTGAAGGCCCCTCACTTGCCCTTCGATCCTTCTCAAACGCTGGACCAGGTTATCCTGCCGTCTAGCCATGCATTACCTTTCCTGGGTATCGTATGGAAAGTATACCAACTTTCAGTACCAATGTCAACTGCCATGTACATTGCACGTGCGTTTCGGGCTCAAAGCCTTTCAGGGTATCGCCGCTCCCAGCTGTAAGGCAACGCTACAGCAGAAATATATGGGCATACCCCGTTGAGGCACCGCCCGAACTGGCCCCAGAGGCAGCTAGCTTCCCCAGGAGGTCAAGACGCAAAGTAGGGCCGGCCCTACCGCCGGCCCTGAATACGGAGATCGAACAGAGCGGGCTTACGGAAAGGCATCCACCACCCTGCTGTAGAGATCCGAAAGCCCGGTGCCTAGTGCCATAAGGCCCACCACCACGGCTACGGCGACCAGCAAGAGTATGAACCCGTATTCTACCAGGGCTTGCCCCAGCAGAGCTACTCCAAGCAGTCTGACCACAGTCCGCCTTCCCCAAGTGGTTTCACAGGCGACCTAAGCTGGCCACCCTGGCCCGCACTCATCCTAAAGCGCAACATACTAGGGGGCCGTACCACCAAGAGCGCTCACTATTTGGTTGAACACGTTTTGGAGCTGCCCCCCAAGCGCTGTCAGTACTAAGATAACGGCGATAGCCACAAGGACGAGGATCAGACCGTACTCCACCAGCGCCTGACCCGGCGCACGTCGGCCGAAAAGCACCCTTAATGCCTCTAACATACCACATTACCTCCCTTTCTCTCTTGCTGCCGGCACGTGCCTGCTTTATGGAATTGTCGACAGCCCCAAGGCAGGGCATATAGTACTTTAGTCCTATATGACCCTAGTACTATCTATCCTTTGGCGCTCTGTTGGGGCCTCACCGTCTAAAGGCCGGCCGGCAAAGGGAGGCTCAGTCTGACGGAGTGAGTGCCATCGCCCGAGGGGCCATGGGAGAGGCTGCCCCCGGCCGCCTCGCTCAGACCGGCCAGGGCGGCCAACAACTCCCCATCAGGCCCATCGAGGTTGCCCACCGGGGCGCTGAAGTCGACCTCGAGGTTACTACCGCTGAAACGCAAGCTCACCTTCGCCTCTGGGGACCGATGGCGCAGGGGCAGTAGTAACAGCCCCGTGATCAGCCGGTACACCGAAGCTGCCCACTCCACAGGCCAATGTCTCTCCGGCCCCTCGATGGCGAGCTCCAGCCTCACACCTCCGTAACTTGCCAGCAGCTTGGCTAGCCTTCTCAGGGATCCCTCCAACCCCAGCTCGGCCAACGCAGGTGGTCCAGCGGTATAGACGGCATACTTGATTTGGTTTAGGGTCTGCTCGATGGTGTGGCTCAGACGGTCGAGCTCCTCACCCAACTTTTCCGGCGAACTACTGGCAAGACGCCGGATGATCTCCATAGCTATAGACGCGTTCACAAGGGACTGAGCCGGGCCCTCCAACAACACCTGACTTAGGTAGGCCATCTGCTGCTCGAAATGGGCCAGGGAATCTAAGGGCAGGGCGCGGAGGCCCAATCCCTCGCCGGCAGCCAGGGCCTTCTCTGCCTCATAGGTTGCCCTGGCCAGGAGAGTGTGCAGCTCGCCGAGGACCCTCTGGCGGGCTACCAACTCCTCTTTCTTCCTCCCCAAGGACTCCAGCTGGGTCCTGAGCACGAAGAGTTTTAACTCGAGCTCCCTCGCTGAAGCGTAGGCCGAACGCAACTCTGCAGGGCCAAACGCCTGAAGGTTCGCCTCGACCTCCCGCAGCCGCCTCTGGGCAGCGGCCTCCTGGGGCGAAACCCTTTCTATCTCCGAATGGGTCTGACGTATCAGGATATCCAGCTCGCCCTGTTCGCGCTCCAGGGCCTGTACATCTGACAGAAACCTATCGCCCAGCGTCTTGAGGTCCTGTAGCCAACTCAAATCTCTGGCAGCCTCCTGCTCCCCCACGCCTGCCATTCCGTCCAGACACCTTTGACACACCAGTCAGTCTGGATTATACTCTGCTAATGAAACTCCTGCTGGGCACTACTAACAGGGGCAAGATTGTCGAACTTCGAGCAGCTTTAACCAGTTTTCCCCTCGAGATCCTTACGCCACTCGATCTGGGATTGGACAGGGAACCGTTGGAAGGCGCAGCGAGCTACGTGGAGAATGCTCTCATCAAGGCCCTATACTACCATAGGGAAACGGGCCTGCCCACCCTAGCGGAGGACTCCGGCCTCGAGATCGACGCCCTAGCAGGCCTACCAGGTGCCATGTCGCGCCGCATTGCCGGCGAGGATGCCAGGGACATACAGCGGATAGCCCTGGTGCTCGCGAAGATGAAGGAGGTGCCTGCCCACCAACGGACAGCCCGCTTCAGATCGGTGGTTGCCCTGGTCATCGACCTGGCCCATCAGTATCTCTTTAGCGGCACCGTCGAGGGTACCATACTCGAAGCTCCCAGGGGCTCCGGTGGTTTCGGGTATGACCCTATCTTCTACGTTCCGAGTTTGGGTCGATCTATGGCAGAGCTTTCGCTGGAAGACAAGAACAAGGTGAGCCACAGAGGACGAGCTATGGCGCGTTTATCGCAGTTCCTAGCAGGATGGCTCAGAGTGCAGGGTCGGATAGTGGGAGATCCGGTCTGAGGCGTCCGATGTCAGCATTTCGTCACCTCATACCAATGGAGCCCAAAGGCGTGGGGCCCGGTACCTATCGGGCGGATTTAGAGAGGGAGACCCGAAAGGGTGTGCCCGAGGTTATCTTGGCGTCCGATAAGGCGCCCCAACAAGTGATAGACTTGGTGGACACCTTCCTGTCCCACACCGGTCGTGCCTTGGTGAGCCGGGCATCCCAGGAGTTGGCTGAGGAGATACGATCAAGGTTTACCGAGCGGGCCGAAGTAGAGTACAACTCGGTGGCCAGGTTCCTGGTAGTTCGTGCCAAGGGCCACAGCCGACCGTCGACCGGTGGGAAAGTGGGCATCATCTCCGCGGGCACGGCAGACATCCCTGCTGCAGAAGAGGCACGCATGCTCGCTCAGGAGATGGGCTGCCAGGTTTACACGGCTTACGATGTAGGCGTTGCCGGCATCCACAGGCTCTTTGGCCCACTGGGCCAGATGGAAGACGAGCTGCAGGTGGACTGCATCATAGTGGCTGCGGGGATGGACGGCGCCCTGCCGTCTGTAGTGGCAGGGCTCTCCACGGCCCCTGTAATAGGTTTGCCAACTTCTGTAGGCTACGGATTGGGGGGCAAGGGAGAAGCCGCCCTGCTGTCCATGCTGCAGACCTGTGCTCCTGGCTTGGCTGTGGTCAACATCGACAACGGCGTAGGAGCCGGCGCAGTGGCCGCCATGATTGCCAACCGGATCGCCAAGGCCAGAAGGGAAGGTGGCGGATAAGATGGCTGAAACCTCATCGCAAGGACATCAAGAGATAAAGGTAGATAAGGGCAATCTGGAGTCCCTTAGACAACTGATAAAGGAGTATCTACGGCCCCTCAACACCTACGCGCGACGTCGCCTGGCTTACTACCAAGCCCTCGGAGTGCTTCGGCCTGGTGAGCTACGAGCTGAGGAGATGGTAGACGAAGCGATAGCTAAGGCCTTGGATCGGGTGGCCAGGGAAGGCCTGCCCCAACGGCCCCTTTACCCTTGGCTGCGACGGCTGGTGTCGGAGGCAATCAGATCTCACGCAGAAAAACTTGGCGAAGCAGCCCGCCTAGAGGTCTCGCTCTTTCAGGAGATAACGCCGGGTGGCATGGCAGCGGTCGATCTGTCCGAAGAGGAAGCTCTTCGGCTCATCGACATTGTTGCCGATCCCTCGGCGGAGCAGCCCCTGGAGGTAGCCGAGCGAAAGGAGATGCTGAGGTTGACCCTTGAGAGTCTCGCTCGGCTTCCCGATACCTGGCGCGAAGCCCTCATGCTACGCGCCCTCGACGACTATCCCATCACCTATATAGCTGAACTAGAAGGCCTTCCGGTCCGCGAGGTGGAGCGAAACATCGACGCCGCCCAGCGGTTCCTCAAGACGATGCTGAGGGAGTTCCTGGAGTAGCGGGTCATGGGAAACGATATAGACCGACCCGGTGGATGTACTCTTCGACGGCTTCCGGTAGTTGGTACTTGATGGGATATCCTTCAGCTACTCTGGCCCGCAGGTTTTCCGCCGATATGGCTAGTTCAGGAGCAGGTATCAGGCTAGTGCGCTTCGCAATGCCCGGGAGAATTTTCTCTAGCTCGTGAATACTGGCCACGTAACCCGGTCGCGGCACAACTGCCAACCTCGCAAGGGTCAAGATCCGTTCCGGCTGTCTCCACGTCGGGAGCTCCGCCAGGGAGTCCATGCCTAATATAAGCCATATCTCGTCATCGGCCGCCATCTGAGCGCGCAGCTGCGCCAGAGTATCTACGGTGTAAGATGGCCCGGGTCGATCGACCTCAATAGAGGAAACATCGAAGTGCGGGTTTCCTTGGACGGCGAGTTTCACCATCTCCAACCGATGCACAGCCGGCGTGACCACTCTACCTAACTTGTGGGGAGGCTGAGCGGCAGGCACGAAGACGACTCGATCGAGTCTCAGACGGTACCAGACCTCCTCAGCAACTACCAAGTGCCCATAATGGATTGGGTCGAAGGTGCCTCCCATGACGCCAATGCGTACGGCCATGGCTACCTACCCGCAACCAAGCTCACGGCCTCGAGCCACAGGGAAGGCACTTGCACGGAACCGTTTATCCACTGGGTATCTGAGCCGAAGGCGATCTCCCTAGACAAGCATTCCATTACCTTGCCTGCAATCATGGCATTTTTGATGCGACCCAGTATCACACCGTCCTCGAAGGCATATCCGAGATGGACATTCCCCGAGAACTCTCCAGCCATCACGTTGGATGCCCATGCACCCATGACTTGGTCGATCAGTACCCCTTTAGAAGACCTCCTCAGCAGATCATCGAAGGTTAAATCCCCGGTGGGGAATATCCACAAGTTAGGACCCGGTTGCACGTACCCTCCGGGCCCTCGACTTCCGTGGCCAGTAGGCCGGGTTCCAGCCTCGTGCGCTGTCTGCAGATCGTAGTAGAAACCCACCACGCGCCCGCCCGTAACCAGCTGTAGCTGCCCCGTTATGAAACCTTCATCGTCCACAGGCCGACTGCCAGCCACCCCAGGCACCACGCCTACATCGACAAGGGAAAAACCTCCGTGGAAGAGGGTCTCTCCCACACGCCCCACCAGCGGGGACGATCCTTCCAATACCGACTTGCCATTGAAAAAGTGCCGGAGCGGCCCTAAAAATAGCATGGCAGCTCCCTTGGGAGTTAAGACCACCGGCACATTGCCCTGTGGGGCTTTAACTACCCTATCGGCCCAGGCAACCCTTTGAGCTATTCTTTCCGTAATAACCCCCACATCCAGTAAAGGATGGACGGCCGATACCTCGTCATAGACGTCCAGTAAATCTGTATCGGAAACCCGATTTACATGGACCGAAAGCTTCAAAGCGGAGCGCAGGTACTCGCTGTGACCTCCCAAGGAGGTGAGTATGCACACTTTCTCGACGGAGCGCTGCACATGAACATCTATCATAAGCTCCGGCCGTTGCTCCAACAGCGTACCGATCACTTCACGGCCCAGGCCGATCATCCCGGTATGGGGAAGGTCCGAAGTAGCTGGGCTGTAGATACCATCGGGTATCTGCGCCAGTCGGGAATCCGCAAACTGGAAATGTACCTCGGGCCCATAGGGTGCCATGGAAAGGGCCCGGTCTATCAGGACATGGGGATCTGTGGGCCCCATAGCCGAAGCCATTCCGAGGCGACCATCGCGGATGACCCGAAGGGTCACCCCGACGGAGGAACGCGTCTCCGCTGACTTCAGCCGGTTGTTTTCAAAAACTATAGGGGTATGTTCTGTCTCCATGGCGAAGGCCTCCGCCTGTGCGACCTTGCCCCTGCAGAGGGAGATGACTTTCTCAGCCAGCTCGAACCCCTGGATCCCACTCGCCATCTCACTCTCCTCCGACAGTACATTTACGCAAGCGCATTGGTGGCCCGCCCGTAGTCACAGGTAGGGGCATCTGTCCCGCTTTGCCGCAGCCACCTCCGGTATGGAAAGCGAGAGTGCTGCCCAGAGCTTCTATCTCCATGAGCGTCTCGAAGACGTTGCCCGTGAGGGTCACGTTGCTCACCAGCTCCGCGATCCTGCCATTTCGGACCATGTAGGCTTCGCTGGCCGTGAAGGTAAACATCTCTATGGCCGTCTCTCCCCCAGACCCTTGCCTCACGTACAGGCCTTCGTGGATGCCCTCCAACAGATCTTCCAGAGTGGCCTCGCCAGGTTCGATATAGGTATTGGTCATGCGGACTATAGGAGGCCACCTATAGTTAATGGCACGGGCATTGCCCGTGGGGGCCTCTCCCATCTGTGCAGCCGTCTCCCTGGAATGAAGCCTCCCTTCGAGAATCCCGCTCCGTATGAGATACGTCATTCGCGCTGGCACCCCTTCGTCGTCGTACCTGTAGGAACCCCGAAGTCCCGGCACAGCTGCACCGTCCACAAGGTTCAAGATGGGTGGGCCGAACCTTCGACCCATCACCATGATCTCCCTAAGCCTCGGGTTTTCGTGCACGTGGTCGGCTTCCGACAGGTGGCCAAAGGCTTCATGTGCAAAAAGGCCGGTCATAGTAGAGTCGAGGACAACCGGATACACACCGGCTTTCACCGGTGGCGCTTCCAGAAGACCTAAGGCCAATTGGGCTGCCTCCCGTACCCGGGGGCCTAGAGACGTCAAGACATCGAAGTCCTGGCTCTCTCCCACGCTGACAAACGCCCTTTGGACGTTGCTGCCGTCGCGAGCTATGGCCGTGATAGCCAACGCCATATCTCGCCGATCGTCTTCCAGCCGTGTTCCTTCTGACGTAGCCAGGTACCGGCGCCAAGCCACCTCCCGGTACCTGGCCAAAGCCGTCTGTATCTTTGCACCTGCCTCCCAGACAAGCTCGAGATAGTCACGGAGCAGATCCATCTTTGCCGTAAGGGAAACCTTCAGGGGATCGCGCCCAGAAAAAGAGACGTAGCTGTCCACCACGGGATCGACCTCGGCAAGCCGAACGCCTCCTGCTCCCAAAGCTCTCGCCTGATCGAGGGCCTTCCGGACCATGATGGGGATATCTTCGAGGCGGTTAAAGGAAGCGAAGCCCCAACTACCACGGAACAAGACCCTAACAGCACCTCCCACATCCAGCTGGGAACTTAGGACGTCCAGCTCACGCCCTCGAAAGCTTATCTCGAGGGTTTCCCCCTGTTGGACGCGGATTTCGATGTAGTCGGCCTCAGCCACTCCAAGTCCATCGTTTACGTAGTTCCAAACTTCGGACATCCTTGTACCTCGCTAACCTAGCGATATCTCAGCTTCTGGCAACAGACGCGCCAGCTCGAGCACCGCATCAGAAGCCAGGTAACTCTCGCGGGGCGCCCATATCTCGATTTCAGCGGTACATCCCGCCGGCCCTACCCTCGTGAAGGCGATGCGGGGCGGTGTACCAAACTGGTCCAGACCAAGGATAGAGTGGAGTCTCTGGAAGGCATCTTGGATCTCTCTAGGGTTGCCCTTGGCAGCCACTACCAACCTGTGCTTGACTGGTCCCGAAGCGGTGAGGTTGCCCAAAGTTTCTGTGAAGAGCAGATAGTTCGGGACGAAGAGGAGCTGTCCATCGTCTTTCCGAATACTGGTGGCACGTATCTCGATGGACTCCACAGTGCCCCGTATCTCTCTGAAGGCAATGGCGTCCCCAATTTTGAAAGGCCGCTCGATGAGGATGTAAGCGCCGGCTACGAAGTTTCTTAGGACATCCTGGACAGCCAAGCTTATGGCCAGGCCCAGCACGCCGATGATGGCCAGGAGATTGCTCCAGTAAAAGCCCAGGTTCGACAGGGCAAGGGCAGCGCCAATAGCCAATATGCCCAGATAGCTTAGATTGCCGACCAAGGCAATGACGTTGCTGGCAGCATGAGCGCGGCCCATGGCGCGCTGTGCCACCCGTTTTGCGAGGCGGGCCAGGAAATAGCTGACAGCCAGCGTCAGGGCAGCTACGGCCACGTTCGGTAGGAAGCCCAGGATCGGCTCGGTCAGGGAGGAGGGAAAGCCTCCAGGCATGCAGTACTACCTAGTCATCCCAGCGGAGCATGTCACTAAGGGTGGAAACAAGCTCCGGGATAGGAACCCTGATCTGCTCCATGGTGTCGCGATCGCGTATCGTAACCGCATTGTCCTCGAGGCTCTGGAAATCTATGGTAACACAGTAGGGTGTGCCTATCTCGTCCTGTCTCCGATACCGCCTGCCAATGCTCTGGCTGTCATCATAGGTTACCATGAAGTGCGGTCGCAAGAGGGCTTCGACCTTTCGGGCTAAGTCGACGAGGGGTGGCCGCTTGCTCAACGGCAGGACTGCCACTTTGTAAGGAGCCAGCCTTTTATGTAACCTTAACACCACTCTGACGCCCTCCTTATCGGGTTCCTCGTCGTAAGCGTTGACCAGGAAGGCGAGCAAGGACCTATCGACGCCGGCAGATGGCTCTATCACATAGGGTATGTAGCGTTCCCCTGTTTCGTCATCGAAGTAGGACAGGTCTCTGCCGCTAAACTGACTGTGGCGACCGAGGTCGTAGTCGCCCCTATTGGCTATGCCCTCAAGCTCTGCCCATCCCATAGGGAAGAGGAACTCAATGTCGGCCGTTGCCCTAGAGTAGTGCGCCAGCTCTTCGCGGCTATGATGGCGGAGTCTAAGTCGGTCAGATCGAAGCCCCAACTTCTTGTACCAGTTCATGCGTTCTTCGAGCCAGTAGCGGTACCAGGCCTCGTCAGTTCCCGGTTTGACAAAGAACTCCAGTTCCATCTGCTCGAACTCGCGCGTTCTGAATATGAAGTTGCCCGGGGTAATCTCATTGCGGAAGGCCTTTCCCACCTGTGCTATACCGAAGGGGATCTTTTTTCGACTGGTCATCTGGACGTTCAGAAAGTTTACGAAGATGCCTTGAGCCGTCTCGGGCCTGAGGTAAGCTATCGAGGCTTCGTCCTCCACCGGGCCTACAAAAGTCTTGAACATGAGGTTAAACATGCGGGCCTCCGTGAGTTCCCCGCCACAGTTAGGACATCTGTCCCCCTCAATCTCATCGGCCCTGAACCGCTGCTTGCACACTTTGCAGTCCACCATAGGGTCCTGGAAGCTGGCCACATGTCCCGATGCCACCCACACGGTCGGATGCATCAACACGGATGCGTCGATGCCCACCACATCGGTGCGGAGCTGGACCATACTACGCCACCAGGCCTCCTTAATGTTTCTCTTGAGCTCCACACCCAGGGGCCCGTAGTCCCAGGTGCTGCCAAAACCACCATAGATTTCGCTCGATGGGAATATGAACCCTCTTCTCTTGCAAAGCGAAACTATTGTATCCATGCTTACATCCATCTTTCGCCTCCCAATAGCTTCAGTGACCATAAAACAAGGCATGGCTTGCATCCCCCTAGGGACGCAGGCCATGCCCGCGCGGTTCCACCCTAGTTGACAGGGCAGATCCCCTGCAGAGATCGCCCTGCCCGCTCGTGCCACAGGCTCAGGGGTGCCATCACAGGTTCCGGCCGGCTGGCCTTGCACCCTAACCCAGCTCGCTGTTCGGCCCTACCCTGTTATTCATCCCCTTCAGCGCCCAGACCTTAACAGTACCTGCATTTCTAACCCAAATTATAGCCTCGCCGGTGGCCACCGCAATCAAACGTCTTGCCACCTGCCGTGACGCAACAGCTGAGGGCTAAGGTCGACGCCCAGTTTCTGGGCATAAGTCTTCAGCACCACCCAAAAGCCCTGCCTGGTGAGCCGTCTTCCCTTCTGGTTGACAAAGAGTGCCGTCTCAGCATCGCCTGCCACGAGGTACGGTCGACCCTTAGCTAGATACTCGCGTGCTATCTCTGCACTCGCTTGGGAAACCCATACTTCTTTGTCATGGCCTCCGCGTCGAACTTTCAGTACGCGTCTATTGAGGTCCAGGTCTTCCAGGTTGAGTCCCACCAACTCCGCAACGTGGATACCCGACCAAGACAGAAGGGATACCATAGCTCCGTCGCGGAGGCCCAGGGCTGTGCCCTTTGCAAGGGCCATGTCAACTAGTGCCCGGAGGATGCGCCCATCGGCCGATCGAGGCTTACGTTTGGGCACGGTAGGCCCTGTAAAGGAAAAGAGATCGGAGTAGTCGCCCCCATGTGTCTCGCCAAGGTATTTATAGAACGACCTTATGGCCGCAAGTTTCCTGGATATGGTTGACAGGGAATACCCCTTACTCTGGAGTTCCAAGTAGAAGGCCAACAAGTGTTCTGGCAGCACGGCCCTAAGCTCCCGCACGCCCTGAGAGGCTACAAAATCGGCAAACTGCTTCAGGTCGGCCAGATAGGCTACCCGAGTATTTTGAGAAAATTCACTGTGATGAGACAGGTACTCCTGGAAGGCTTCATAAACCTCCACAGCTACCTCCAAGGGGAGATCAATGAAGACCACAGACGTCATACAGCAATGCAGGACGTCTGCCTTGTCACACAAAGTATAATCGCTTTGTCCACTCTGTCAATCCTCATCGGTACCGAGTTTGGTGACATTTAAGTACTCGGCTTCCAAATCGCGACGAAGCCGCAATGTCAGTATCGATTTACCCACAATGGCTGCTGTCCATTCCCTAGCGCTGATCCCACCACGTGGCTTCAACGCTTGTACAAGGGCACTGCGGGCCCCTGGCTCGGGCAACTAAGCCGCTCTCCCTGGGAGTACTAGGAGCACCTCCTCACCCCACACTCCAGCAAAATGAGCCTTTGTCATTCCAGGGCGAAAAGTACTCGTGGCCTGACCAACAGTGGCTTCCACGTGCGTCAAAAGGTTTTAGTTTGGGGAGATGTCGATGCGACCGCACCGGCACTTTAGCTACTGCCGAGGCCGCTCCTTCAAACAGTCCGCACCCATAGTCTCCGAGGTTGATCCTAACTCGAGGTTCCGGTGCTGCCGCGCCGGTCAACCCTCGGCCTTGCTCAAGCTATAGAGGGCCTACAGAGGCACACAACAGAGCAAGGAACAGCTGTCTCAGCCACTTTCTACCATGACCCCTACCGTTGACGGCCGAGTCGCAATTACGGCGCCCTGCACACCATGGATAGCAGCAGCCTGAGCCATAGCCCCTGCCACATCCATGGCCACAGCAGTGCTGTGCAGAGCCGCCACAGTACTGCCAGCACCACTGAGAAAGGAAGCAAAGGCGCCCACAGATAACGCGGCCTCTATAACGTCACCCAAGTAGGGCATCAGCTGCTGACGATAGGGCTGATGGATCCGGTCCCGGCAGGCAATCCGCAAAAGCTCATATTTGCCCGATGTGACGGCTGCCAGCCAAAGAGCAGTCCTGCCAAGGTTAAAGACAGCATCGCTCCTGGGCACCGATTCGGGGAGAACGGCCCTGGCATCGGCGGTGGTGATCGGTACATTGGGAATGAAAAGTGTGACCTCAACATCGGGGGGATCTAACCTTACCACCTGGGGACTATTTTCAGACACGGCCACAGTAAGGCCGCCCACCAGGCAAGGAGCTATGTTGTCGGGATGGCCCTCTAGTCTCAGCGCAAGCGCGAGGATTTCCTCTGGGGTCAGATGGACCTGCAGTGCCTCCGAAGCAAGCACGATGCCGCCAACCGTTGCTGCAGCGCTGCTGCCCAGGCCCCTTGCCAGGGGAATGGAGTTCCTCATGAGCAGACGGAAGGGAGGCAGGGCTCGCCCGGTGGTTTCTTCTACCAGGCGCATCGCCTTGACAACGAGGTTCTCGCCACTGCGGGGCAGCTCATCGTTGCCCTCGCCCTCCACATGGACTTCTGTCTGGTGGGTGCCCAGCTTAAGCTCTAACAGGTTCCGCAGGTCCAATGCCATGCCTAGGGCATCGAACCCTGGTCCGAGGTTGGCCGTAGTTGCGGGCGCGGTCACGCGCACCCATTTCTTCAGCGCCAACCGAGTACCTCCTCCACAGCATCTAGGCGGGCCGGCACATTGATGGGCTTGTCTGCAAGCTGCATGGCGTTATCTGGGTCTTTCAGCCCATGCCCTGTGAGGACGCATACAACGAGGCTATCTCTGGGAAGGATACCCTGGCGCGCTGCTTTAAGAAGCCCAGCTACCGACACCGCCGAAGCAAGCTCGCAGAATATCCCCTCCTCCCTGGCCAGGAACTTATAAGCTTCGATTATTTCGGTATCACTCACCACATCGATGATCCCACCTGATTCTTCCCGGGCTCTGATGGCTCCCTTCCAGCTGGCGGGATTGCCGATCCGAATGGCAGTGGCTATGGTGTTCGGGTTTCGCACAGGTTCTCCTCGGACTATCGGAGCTGCCCCTTCCGCCTGCCATCCCATCATTTTCGGTCGCGTCGATATCTTACCTAGCTCAGAATACCTGCAGAACCCTATCCAGTAGGCAGTAATGTTGCCGGCATTGCCCACAGGTATAAAAAGGTAATGGGGAGCACGGCCGAGATCGTCGCAGACCTCATAGGCAGCTGTAGCCTGCCCTTCAAGGCGATAGGGGTTAACTGAGTTTACGAGAGCCACGGGATGCCGCTCGGTTAACTGCCGAGCCAGCTCCAGGGCCCTGTCGAAGCTGCCCGAAAGCGCAAGGACCTTTGCCCCATGCATCAAGGTTTGTGCCAGCTTGCCTACTGCCACTGCCCCCTGGGGAACCAGCACGATGGCCTGTAGGCCGAAACGTGCCGCGTAAGCCGAGGCGGACGCTGCGGTGTTTCCTGTGGAAGCGCACAAGACCGCGCGCGCTCCACTTTCGGCCGCCTTGGCCACAGCCACCACCATTCCCCTATCCTTGAAAGAACCGGTGGGGTTCAGGCCTTCCAGCTTCAAGTAGACCTGGCCGAGGCCACAGAGCTTCGCCAGTCGCTGCGAAGCCACCAAGGGGGTGTTTCCTTCGCCCAGGGTCACCATTGGAGTCTTGGCGGTGACAGGTAGGAGGTGTGCATATCTGGCTAGGAGCATGTCTCAAACCTCCTCCTCAGTTGGCAAAGCCTCCCACTCTACCATGTCACCCCAATTCTCACCGACCACCACCTCGACCTTCAGGGGAACCTTGAGGGGATAAGCGTGCTCCATGGCTTCCAGTACTACTGCCTGTGTCGCAGCAAGCTCGCTCTCGGGCACCTCAAGGAGTAGCTCGTCATGCACCTGAAGGAGGATTTTGCTTCTCAGGCGTTGGTCCCGAAGCCCCCTGTGCAGCCTTATCATGGCCAATTTCATGATGTCAGCTGCTGTGCCCTGTACTGGCATGTTTATGGCCATACGTTCGGCAGCCATGCGTACGTCACCATTGGGAGAATGGATCTCCGGCAGGTAACGGCGTCGCCCGAGCAAGGTGGACACGTAGCCTTGCTCCTTGGCCAGCCGAACGATGCCTTCTACGTACTCTCTGACCTTAGGATAAGTATCGAGATAGTCCCCAATGAATTTCTTGGCATCCTCCGTGGGAATCGCGGCTCTCTCAGCAAGTCCGTAAGGGCGGAGCCCGTAAACGATCCCAAAGTTTGCTACCTTGGCCAGCCTCCTCATACCTGGGGTTACCTGTTCGATTGGTACACCGAAGATCTTGCTCGCCGTAGCCGCATGGATGTCCAGATCTCTGGCAAAGGCTTCCATAAGGTTGGGATCTTCGGTGATATGGGCGAGGATGCGCAACTCTATCTGGCTGTAATCGGCCGACAGAAGCAGTGCCCTCTCCGGCCAGAGGCTACATTTTGGACGGTTGCCCGCTATGAATGCCCTTCGCACCTCTTTTCCTAGCTCGCTACGTATTGGAATGTTCTGAAGATTCGGATCGCTGGACGACAGACGCCCAGTTGCCACCACAGCCTGGTTGAAGGAGGTGTGGACACGACCAGTAGAGGGGTTGATCAGGCCAGGGAGGGCATCGACGTACGTTGACTTTATCTTCGCCAGTTGGCGGTACTCCAGCACCAGATCGACTACCGGATGCTCGCCCCGCAGAGATTCCAGCACTTGCACACTGGTAGAATAGCCTGTCTGTGTCCGCTTCCTACCTTTAAGCCCCAGCTCCTCGAAGAGCACCTTGGAAAGTTGCTGTGGAGAGTTGATGTTGAAATCGTGGCCGACAAGGCGCACTATCTCTCCCTCGATCTCTTTGAGTTGCTGAAACAGCTGTCTGGAGAGCCTCTGGAGCCGCTCAACATCGATGCACACCCCCACCATTTCCATATCGACGAGCACAGGTATCAACGGCATTTCAACGCTGTTAAAGAGCTCGACGAGCCCTCTGTCCTGGAGCTCTGGAACGAGGCGCTGCATCAGCTGGAGAGTGATTGCAGCCTCGCTGCAGGCATGGCGGGCCAAGGCCTCGGGGTCGATTAGCCGCGGGTCCACTTTGCCGCGGACTTTGCCAGCAAGTTTTTCCAACCCATGGAGTTCCACACCCAAACGTGTAAAGGCTAAATCTTTCAGACGGAGCGATGTCTCCCCTAACAGGTAAGCCGCAATCATAGTATCGAAGGAGGGGCTAGACATAGGTATGCCATGCCGGTGAAGCACTATCATATGGAGCTTGCCGTTGTGAGCTATTTTGGGGATTCTCTCCTCCGCCAGAACAGGCCCTAACAGCCTGGCCACATCCTCCAGACTGAGTAGTCCTGTGACCCCAAGCCCAGAAATGGGCAGGTAGAAGGCGTTGCCATCGTCGGTCGCTAGTGCTATGCCCAGCAGATCGGCCATCATCGGCCCCTGGCCAACCACCTGAGTGGCTACCGCCAACTGCCGAGCACCCTGGAGCGATGCTATCACGCGCTCGAGGCCCTGTCGGTCTTTTACCATTTCCCAATGTTCTGGCATGTAGCCTGCGCTGGACTTTGTCTCAACCTCTTCCATCTGGTTCGGTATCCTTCCCAGCAAAGAGCGGAATTCCAGCTCACGAAAGAGGCTTAAGATCTGCTCCTTGCTGTAGGCCTTTCTCCACTGGCAGCGTTCCAGGTCGAGGGATACAGGAACGTCGGTAACAATCGTAGCCAAACGCTTGCTGGCCTTGGCCTGCTCGCAGCCCGATGCCAGGGCCTCGCGAACCCTGGCAGGTTCCACTTCATGAAGGTGAGCACATATATCTTCTACGGTGCCAAAGCGCTTCAGAAGCTCGGTAGCGCGCTTCTCGCCTATGCCCCGAACGCCCGGAATGTTGTCAGAAGGATCACCTACCAGGGCCTTGTAGTCAGGCAAAAGCTCAGGTGGAAACCCGTATCTTTCCACGACCCCCTTGACATCGTAGACTCTAGGTTCCGCGAAGCTGCGCGCACCGGGCGTCACAACGACTACTCCTGGTTTCACCAGTTGGAGTGTATCCGTGTCGCCGGTCACGATGGCTACCTCGAGGCCCAAGTGCAGTGCCTGTTCGCTTAAGGTCCCTATAACATCGTCGGCTTCGAAGCCCGGGACCTCGTAGATAGCGATGCCAAGGGCTTGGACTATTTGACGCACCCGATCTATCTGTACAGCAAGATCATCGGGCATGGACGGTCTGTGGGCCTTGTAAGCCTCGAACTCTTCGTGCCGGAAGGTCCGGCCGACGTCGAAGGCCACGGCCGCAAAGTCCGGAGACATTCGGACCAGAGCTTCGAGAAGCATTTGGGTAAAACCAAAGGTTGCATTGGTAGGCTCACCCTTGGAGGTAGAAAGGGTCCGCGGAAGGGCATGGTAAGCCCGATATATTAGGGCGTGACCGTCGACCAATAGAAGCTTCCTACGCTTGTCCATCTGGATCCCCTAACTGTTGCCCCGAGCCTTGACCTATGCCCCAATCCATCGGGGATAATTTACTCTAGTCCCAAGGGGAGGTATGAGTTTGTGCTGTACCTCGTTGCCCTAGCCCTCGGTGCTTTGACTGGTATAACTAACGGCGGCAGCTTCTTCAACCTGGCATCTGTTAGGATCCGCTTGGCTTGGCTGGCACTGCTGGCACTCATCCTGCAACTGGTCTTGTTTACGCCCCTCCGGCCTTCAATGCTTAGCCCATTTTTGCCTGTCCTTCACATGCTTTCGCTGGTAGGCGTATTGGCTGTGTCCATTGCAAATTTGAGATTGCCAGGGATGCAACTAGTAGCCCTTGGCCTCACCCTCAATCTGGCTGTGATAGCAGCCAACAACGGTCTGATGCCTGCCAGCGTAGACGCGTATCTTTATCTCGGAGAAGCCGAACGAGCCCGTGCGCTTGCCACGTTTGGGCATGTTAACAATGTCAGTGCCCTCAGCCCAGACACAAGGCTTCCCATGCTGGCCGATATTATACCCCTCCCGTTCCCGCTACCGCGTCCCTCGGTCTACAGCCTAGGAGACATAATCATCTTTTTGGGGGTCTTCACCATCACCGAAGAGGGAACCAAGCGAAGATCAGTTTGATTTGCCGAAGAGCCGCTTGAAGTCGCCGTCGAAGTCCTCGAGGAACTCTCGAATGGCTTCCACATCGTTGGAGCTAACGGGCTCCCCGTGCTCGAAAGACGTCACCGTAGTGTCAGCCTGCAGCACATCGGTCTCCCAGTCCTGCGATATAGCTGCAGCCACCATGGCTCGGGACTGGCAATGGGAACAGCTTAGGGCAAAGAACCACATATCGCCATTGCGGCTGATGATCTCAACGTCCTCAGCCTCGTAGGGGGTACGGCAGCCGGAGCATGCATCGATGACCCGGAGCAATATGCGCTTGGCTTCCTCCTCATACTGCGGGGTCACCTCAATGCTCCCTCTTTTCGGAACCACCTTCCTCTTGCTTGCCAAAATCGTCAAGATCGAGGCTGTTAATAAAGTCTCTGAACACAGCAAGCTTCTCCTCGTCTATGTCAGTACCCTTCGAGGACCCTACAGCTTCCGGGTGACCTGCCCCACTCCTCGGTCTTTTTCGTGGATGTCCGCTCTCTTCGGGCTCCTCCTCACCTGTCTGATCCAGAATGACGCCTGCTCGTTCCATAACACTCTCATCTACGTAGATAGGGGCGCCGAACCTCACCGCCAAAGCAATGGCATCGCTCGGCCTGCTGTCCACCTCAGTGTATTTGCCATCCATGTCCACCAGACTTATACGGGCATAAAAGGTGTCATCTCTGAGGTCGTGGACAACTACCCTTGTGACCCGCGCTCCTAGCTCGGATATTACCGATTTAAGCAGGTCATGGGTCATGGGCCTTGGAGGCTGTATATTGTGTAGCTGGGCAACGATAGCCTCCGCTTCGAACACCCCGATCCATATTGGGAGGTAGCGTTCGGCATCGACCTCTTTCAGGATCACTACCCTATGCTGCGTGGCCAAGTTCACCCTGACACTTTCGATTCTCGCCTCGACCATCCCCATGAGAGACCTCCCATTCTTGCCCCATGCTGGATTCTACACCACTAAAGCGGCCCAGATCACACAACCCCGTTCAAGGGCCAGCAGCACCAGTAGCCACAAAACCCCATGAGCTGGGCGGCCAGTAGGAGAGCCAAGCCTTACCAATTATGTTCTCCAGTGGCAGAACGCCCCACTGGTGCGAGTCGCTGCTGCTGTTGCGGTTATCGCCCAAAACGAACACAGTGCCTGCAGGTACCACTATTTCAGGCATAGTATAGGCGGGCCTACTGGCGATATATGGCTCGTGCAATGGCTTTCCGTCCACGTAAACATAGCCTCCTTTGATTTCTACCCTCTGGCCCTCTACAGCTATCACCCTCTTGATGAAGTCACGACTGGGATCTAGGGGGTACTCGAACACCACTATGTCTCCCGGCGCCGGCTTTCCAAAAGGATATACGACTGCGGGCGGGATAGCATTGTTTCCAGTCAGGAGCCTCAGGGGAGCATTGGTGTCGAAATGGAAATAGGCAACCTTGCTGACCAGAAGGAACTGATTGGTGTGGAGAGTAGGCTCCATGCTTGTACCTTGCACCCTGAAACTCTGTACGAAAGTGCGGACCAACAGGAATATGACAAGGGCGAGTAGAACAGTCTCCACCAACTCCCGTAGGAGTGACTTGCCTGCCTTCTCCGTCTTGCGTCCTTCCGTTGTGTCCCCTACTGTAACCAGTTCAGGATCTTCGGTCACAGTCCCTCTCCCCGCTGCTAGCCCATCCGATTATAATCGAACTGTCAGCAGCCACTGACAGGGGGGCAAAGCTATGGCAGTGCCAGGTTCACCCCGGATCCGCCGGTCACCCATAGCCGGCTCGTGGTACCCCGCCGATCCAGGGGAACTTAGGAAGGAAGTTGAGAATTACTTGCATCAAGTACCCCCAATAACTCTCTCCGGAGATCTCATAGGATTGATTGCCCCCCATGCGGGCCTGATCTATTCTGGCCCTGTGGCAGCCTACTCGTATTCCCTGCTCACCGGTCGGAAGATCGGCAGAGTGCTCCTCCTCGGGCCAGACCACCGCAGCAGCTTTCGCGGAGTCTTGGCTACGGAATGTGACTTCTACCAAACACCCCTAGGTCTGGTGCCTGTGGACCGAGCAATGGTCGACGCCCTAGCTCGTAAGATGCCTTTGGCCTCCGTTAGCCACGACATGGAACACTCGTTGGAAATGCAGCTGCCCTTTCTGCAGCTAGTGGTGCGGGAATTCTCCCTCATACCCCTAATGCTTGGCGACCAGTCTCTACACACCGTGCAACGGCTTGTCAGCAGCTTAACGGAGCTACTCGAACCCTTATCGGCTCTGATAGTAGGAAGCACAGATCTATCCCACTACTACGATAGCCAAACGGCATCGCTCCTGGACGGCCGAATGATCAGGCTTCTCGAGGAATACCGGCCGGAGGACATAGTAGCAGAAGTAGAGGCCGGACGTACGGAAGCTTGCGGATACGGAGCCATGGCCGCTGCGCTGCTTTTGGCTCGCGAATGGGGCGCAAACCGTGTGCAGATCTTGCGGCGCAGTGACTCAGGGGCAGTCTCAGGAGACAACCTGAGGGTAGTAGGCTATCTGGCGGCCGCTATCCTCAGGGCCTAGCTTTTCTTGGCGGCTTCCCCTTTCTGCTGATCGTCCTCTGGAGGGGGATTCACAGCTTGACGGAACTCGCGGATCCCGCGGCCCAAAGCACCGCCCAGCTCCGATATCTTGCCCGCCCCAAAGATCACGATCACGATCAGAAGTATTAGAACCAACTCCAGCGGACCGATCTGCGGCACGCTCGCCACCTGCCCAAATTTGGTCTAATTCAGTATACCACATCCCCGGAGCCGGCTATGCTCTGGGGGTAGCGGTCCCCATGACGATGGGCAACAGAGGCGAGAGTTGTCCCACGTGCGCGCTGTCCACTTTAAATCCAGCCTGTTCCATGAGCCATAATGTTGGCCGATTCATATGACAGTTTCCCCCCACCCGCCTCCACAGCGGTGTCAGTCGATCCTGCAAAAGAGCCACTCGGGGCCGCTCCGAGCGAATATGTTCCAAAAACCGAAAGACTCCGTTGGGCTTAAGGACCCTCTTGATTTCCTGGAGAGCTCGCGTGACATCGACCACTGAGCAGAGGACCAGGGTGCAAACCACGAAGTCGAAACATCCATCAGGAAAGGGCAGTTCCTCAGCCACAGCCCTACACAGGAACGCCCTTGCTGTTAGACCCTTTACCCTTTTCCGTGCTCGGCCGAGCAGAAAGGGATCGGGCTCAGTTACGGCGATGCGGGCCTCCTTCCCGTAGTATGGTAGATTGGCTCCATTTCCTGCCCCCACTTCTAGGACAAGTCCTGTGAGATCACCCAGAAGGCGCGCCCGAGCATCTCGAAGAAGCCGAGGCTCCCCGAAATGGGACATCGAATGGTAAAACCGCGCAAAGATGGGATACTCGACCCACAGGGGCCTGCGTTCCGATCCTCCACCGACCCTTCCAGCACTGTCTGTCACCGATCCCAAGTGTCACCACCATCCTCGCTCCGATGGACAATACCGCGGCCTTGGGAAACGAACTCGATGGCCAGCACCTCTCGATCGTCAGGAGCTACAGCAACGCTTACGGCGTTCTTACCCGGATAGGACAGACGGCGCCAGTTTCGACCCCGGTCCTCACTTTTATATAGCCCATCCACGGCACCCGCGAAGGCAGCGGTCTTCCTAGCGGGTCCCACCGTCACCGATAGCACTCCGACCTTCCACGGCGCCCCATCCACGAGCGTTGACTGCCACGACCTCCCTCCGTCTACGCTCACGAGGACACCCTGAGAGACGGTACCCAGTAGCAAAGTTTCCGGATCAGCCCCAATCCAGGCCAGCGACGTAACGTCGTTGGGCAGATCCCCTGACACGAGCTTCCAGGCCGAGCCTCCGTCTTGAAACATGTAGAGTCCGTGTCCGACAACGAAGGCATACATACGTTTCGGGTCACTGCCACTCACCGTAAAGCCGTGGATATCCGATCCCGGCAGGTCATGCCGCACAGCTTCCCAGGTGGTACCTCCGTCGGTGCTCCGATAGAACACGTTGTGCCCAGCTATGAAAATTGTGCTGTCGCCGGACAACATTGCCAGGGCCATGGCATCGAAATTCTGCCTCTCGACCAGCGGCTTCCAGGTCCTTCCACCATCCAGGCTCTTCATAATGCCATTATGATGGCCGAACAGTACTACACCCTTATCGGTGGGGCTAAAAGCCAGTGCATGAAAGTCATCCGTCGTCAGTTCCGAGAAACCTGCCGGTCTCTGACCCGACAAAAGGACAACAACCGCTGTCACCAAAATTGCTGCAGCAGCAAGGACTACCACTATGGTCATCGCCGATAGGGGCGCTTTCTTTTTCTGGGACATCTTTGGCCGCCTGGACACTTCTCACACCTCGCGAACACGATATTTTCACAGTGCAGCATCTGGATAAAGCGCTGGCACAGCCAACCCATACTACCAGGTTAGCAAGGCCGAGTCGAACCCGCGGCACGCATCACTTGGGAGGACTATGGCCGATCAGATCGGCCCATGGGTAGTACCCAAGGCCCCAGGCAATAGCCAGCTACGCATGGAAGGTTCCCTACAACTGGAACTAGCAGGCCTCGGCACTCAAGCAGTGCACAAACACACCTTGATGGCCGGGGACATTCCCCTACCCACCTGCGCCACCAATTGGACAGGTCCCGGCATCCCAGGGCCTGTCCACAGTCGCGCCGTTATACCGGTAGCGTAGCGCTAGTTCCAGCGTCTAGGCTTGTGCTCTGGTAAGGGCACCCACTCGATGGCTATACAGCGGCGAAAGAGCTCCTAACAGCCGGCCACACGTAGCGGACAAAGTTCTCCAGTGACTTCATAACGAGCCTCTGGTCCAGAGCGCCGAAGTCCATAAGGAGGACGATCTCCGTTGCCCCCCAAGCCAACACTTTTTTGACGATCCCTGCCACGTGCTCTGGATCTCCCCAGAGGACGATATCGTTGGCATAGAGGTAATCCAAGAACCTCTGCTTAGCGTAAAGACGTGTCTTCACGTAGAGCTCCAGGGCCCCTTCAGCGTTGCGGCATGCCTCGTCATAACTTTCTGCCACATGCGCGTGGAAAGTTATAGCCACCTGCCTTTCAGCGGGGTCAATGCCGGATTCCTGAAGCCCCTGCCTGTACTGGTCGATAAGCGGTTTCAACTGGTCCAGGTTATCGACGGTTGCGTAGGGAATCATCAGCAGACTGTAGCCCTTTCGGCCGATTTGGTAGGCACCCTCCGGCCGCAGGGTTGCAAAGTATACAGGCGGGTGGGGCCTTTGTAGAGGAGTAACGTTGAGCTTGGCACCATCCACTGAGAAGTAGCGTCCCTGGAAGTATACAGGCTCCCCTTTCCACGCTTCCAGTACAACCTGCAGGGCCTCGTCAGCTATCTCCCTCTTCTCTTCCAAGGGCTTCTTAAAGTGCTCGAACTCGTGCTTCAAGTACCCGCTGCCAGCTCCGAAGTTGAGCCTGCCGTGGCTCAGGATATCTACCATGGCATACTCTTCGGCGACTAGCAGGGGGTTGTGAAAGGTAAGCACGCTGACCGCTGGGCCCAGGCGGATCTTGTTGGTGACCTGTGCCATAGCCGCTAACATCACGGCGGGATTCGGAACAATGCCGTATTCATGGAAATGATGTTCCGCCACCCAAAAGCTAGAGGCGCCCGCTTTCTCTGCCTCCTGGACGTACTCCAGGAGCTCCACGTAGTGCTGTCTCTCCGTTCTCGGCAAAGATGGATAGTGGTCACTCACACTGAAAACGCCGAACTTCATGAATCACCTCCAGAAACATGATCCTACCGGTCTCTGCGCACAACCCGATTGCGCAGAACCCCGATGTTTTCGATCTCAAGCTCTACAACGTCCCCGGGCTTTAGCCACTTTCCCACGTCCGCTCCACAACCCTTGCCCACAGTTCCGGAACCAAGGACATCGCCCGGATACAACGTCTCTTCGCTGGAAGCGTGGGCGATCATCTGTTGGAACGTCCAGTAAGATGTGCCCGAGTTCCCTTCGGACCAGATCTCGCCATTGACCCTAGCTACCATACGCAGATTGCGCACATCTCCTATCTCGTCTTTAGTGACCAAGCAGGGCCCCAAGGCTGTAGCGAAGTCTTTGCCCTTCGACGGCCCCATGAGTGTGCTCATCTCCTTGCGCTGTATGTCTCTGGCACTAAAATCGTTCATAACGGTAAAGCCGAATATGTAGTCCCAAGCTTCACCCTCTGATACGTCTCGACCCTCCCTACCAATCACGCAGGCCAGCTCTAGCTCGTAGTCCAAAAGCTCGGTATAGCGAGGCCATATGACGTCGTCGTCGGGGCCAACGATGGAATAGGGGTTGCCCTTATAGTACACGGGAAACTCGTACCATGCCTCCGGAACAGGTTGTCCTCTCCGAGCCCATGCATCCTTTACATGGACCTCGAAAGTTATGAAGTCCCTCAAGGATGTGGGTCGTGGCAATGGCGACCTGAGCCGCACTTGATCGGTCTGAAACACGACACGCTGGCCCCGAGGCCCCAGGAGCGTCCTATCGCCCCGGTCCGAACTAGACACGAAATCCAAGACCTGTCGCGCCATTCGGAGGGCCGGATCCCCAGCTCGGATAAAGGTCCCCATATCGGGAGGGATGTAGAAGTCCGCTGCCTCCCGCGGCCTCGGTTCACCGACTTCTAAGAAGTACAGCTGGGCCGCCGAGTTGAGGTCCACAATCCGACTCGACGACTCAAGGCAGCCTATGCGTTCAAAGGTACCCACGGTGGTTGCAACTTCGAAGGTGACCAATTTCATCCGGCAAATGTCTCCTTTCTGTAATTGAGAGTGAGCTCCACATCTTCGGGAATACCAGAGAAGACAACCTCGCCACGGTCGAGCACGTAGACGCGGTCCGAACAGGCCAGTGCCGCACGCACATTCTGTTCCACCAGCAATATAGTAGTACCCTCCTCCTTCAATCGCACCAGTACATGGAATATCTCTGCTACGAGCTTCGGTGCCAAGCCTAGCGACGGCTCGTCCAGCATGAGCAGGGAAGGGCGGCTCATAAGGCCTCGTCCGATGGCCAGCATCTGTTGCTCACCACCGCTGAGGGTGCCAGCCAATTGGCGACGTCGCTGTGCAAGTTTGGGGAACAAGTGGAGCACCCAGTCCATGGTGGCCCGAACCCGAGCCCCCACGGGGCCCCGAGGCCCTCGGAAACCGAACTGCGAATATGCTCCCAGGATGAGGTTTTCCTCCACCGAGAGCATATCGAAGAGCTGCCTACGTTCGGGCACCAGGCTTAACCCGAGAAATACCATCCTATGAGGATCAAGGCGGGTGATGTCTTGGCCTCTGAACATCACCTTACCCCTCACGGGTGGGTACAGACCCGCCACTGCCCCCAGAAGTGTCGACTTGCCGGCCCCGTTGCTACCTACTATGGAGACTATCTCCCCAGGTGGGACTTGCAGGGAAATGCCCCTGACAGCGCAGATACTGCCGCGAAAGACCTCAAGAGACTCCACGGACAGGATGCTGGTTTCACCTGCACAACGATCCGAAGAGAGCTTGGGTGTGCGGTGCCGATCTAGATCGGCCCCGAGGTACGCCTCGATCACCCTGGGGTCACGGCTCACCTCGTCTGGGGAACCTTCTGCGATCTTCTCTCCGAAGTTCAACACAGCCACCCTATCGGCTACGCTCATGACCGTGTGGATGTCGTGCTCGATGAGGAGAACAGCCAGGCCGTCCCTCCGCAGATTCCGCACCACATCCAGCAGGTGCTCGCGCTCACTTGGGCTGAGACCTGAGGCTGGCTCGTCAAGGAGGAGAATTCTCGGTCGCAGCGCCAGGGCCCGGGCCAGCTCAAGCATCCGCTGCTGACCGAAGGAAAGGTCTCCTGCCTTGCGATCTCGCAGACTGTCAAGACCGACCTTTTCCAGGACCTCGGCCGCCGAGTTCTCAGAAAGGCGCAGCGTAGCCCTGCCAGGCAGGAAAGACCTCCACAGGGAAGGCTGTCTCCCTCTTTGAGCAGCAAGCATTACGTTTTCCAGGACACTCAGATCGTGGAAGAGCTGTAAGTTTTGGAAGGTCCGTCCGATCCCCAGTGCCGCCAAACGATGGGGGGGCCAACCAGTCACATCCCTGCCGTCGAGCAAGACACATCCCACATCCGGAGTGTCGAGGCCGGTAACTATGTTAAAAAGGGTGGTTTTGCCAGCACCATTGGGCCCTATGACGGCTGTAACACAGCCTGCAGGCACATCCAGCGCCACATCCGTAAGAGCCTGAAGTCCGCCGAAGCGCTTGCTTATACCCCTTAACCTCAGTACAGGTTCAGACACTTCTAGGGCTCCCTCGCCTCTCTAACAGGCTTGTGATCCCCTGAGGCATCGTTGCCATCATCAGGCCGAGGATCAGCCCAAAGGCCACTATTTCTATCTGCCCTCGGGCGCCCTGCACCACCCTGGGCACGAGGTCTCTTACCAGCTCACCCAGCAAAGTTACGCCCGCAGCACCCAACGGTGGACCCCAGTAGTTGGCCGAACCGCCCAGGAGGGCCATCACAGCCAACTGGACGGCAAGAAGCACGTCGAAACCGGCAGGGCTGATGAAAGTGGTAAAGGCCGCGTACAAGGAACCCGCTACGCTGGCATAGACCGCCGCAAGGGCGAAAACGAGAAGCCTTGCCCTGAACACATCCAAACCCATGGCAGAAGCCGCCACTTCACTGTCGCGCATGGCCTTGAGCCACAACCCGAATTCGCTTCGCGAAATGTTGCGAAAGACGGCTAAACCCACTATCGCCAAACCGAGAGCCACCAGGCCGTAGGCCACATCCCCCGTTAGCCTGAGCTCCCCTATGCCCAGTCGCGCTATATTCACCAAGCCGGAGGGTCCTCCTGTCAGCGGGGCCAGTTCGTGCATGGCGACATTGAATATCAGTGCGATAGAAAGTGTTCCTAGCGTGAGGAAGTGACCGCTAAGTCTCAGCAGGGGGATGCCGCAGAGGTATCCCACGGCGAAGACCGCAACCTGAGTGACCAACAGGGCGGGCAACGGCGCCCAGCCAAAGCGGGCCGTAAGGATGCCGTATCCGTAGGCACCCAGGCCAAAAAAGGCGCCCTGAGCTAGGGAAAGCTGTCCTGCCCAGCCGAGCAACAGAGCTAAGCCGGCCACAGCTACGGTGTAAAGGGAGATGAGGACCACCAGCCCCCTAATGTAAATGTTTCCAAGCAGGATTAGGCCCACGGCCAATAGCACGACCCCAGCTGGAGCGATAAAAGCCCGTGCACGCGGCAAGAAAACTCCCAACCTAAACCCTCCTCACCCGAAGGAGTCCCATAATCCCTGTAGGCCTGAACACAAGCACTGCCAGCAAGAGCACAAAGGCGATGGCATCCTTGTATCCAGAGGAAATAAGGCCGGCGGCCAAAGACTCGCACACACCCAGCATTAGCCCACCAAGCACAGCGCCAGGGGCACTGTTGAGACCGCCTACCACCGATGCTACGAAACCCTTCAGGCCAAGATTTAGGCCCATGTCGTAGGTAGCAAGGGTAATGGGAGCTACGGCAATCCCCGATATCCCTGCCAGCAGCGAGCCAACTAAGAAGGCAGCCAGCGACATGGATCTAGGCGATATACCCACCAGGACCACAGCTACCTTGTTGGAAGCACAAGCCCTCATGGCTGCCCCCGGCACGGTGCGCTCAAAGAAGATGTAGAGGGCCACCATGCTGACAATTACGAACCCCAGAACCCACAGATCCTGCCGAGCGATGACCGCGCCCCCGATATGCACAGGCGCGCCCGGAGTGAAGGGAGGTAGCGAAAGGGGACTAGATCCCCATATCAAGAGGGCAAACCCCTTCAGAGCGACAGAGGCCGCCACGGTCATCACCAGTACAACCAAGGGCGAACGTCCTCTCACCGTGTCCACGGCTAGCCGCTCGACCAACGCACCAGCGGCCATGGCCACCAGAACTCCACCTAAAAGGGCCGCCGGCAAGGGAATGCCCGAGGCCGCCATGCTGGCAGCCGTCATGGCTGCCAGCATGGCGAATTCACCCTGAGCGAAATTTATGTACCCAGTTATGTTGTGGATGGTGACGAAGCCCACCCCGATGAAGGCATAGATGCCCCCCATTGCCAAGCCCGATACTACCAGTTGTAGAACAGTATCCGGTGTGATCAAGTTAACCCCTCAACGCTCTACGAGAACCCATTTGCCTTCCTTGATTTGGGCTATCACCAGGTCTTCCGGCGCCAGCCCGTTGTGGTTCTGGGCACTGAGGTTAAAGACACCAGTGGCACCTACAACCCCTGTGAGGCTTTCGAGAGCATCTCTAATGGCCTTGCTATCCGACCCACCCTTTTCGATAGCCTTAGAAAGGAGCAGCATAGCATCGTAGGCCATAGCATCTATGCCTCCGGCCTTCTTGCCGTACTTCGCCTCGTAGTCCTTGACATACTTGAGAGCCACAGGCTTTACCTTGTCAGAATCGGGAAGCTGATCGGCCACCATGGACTTGACAGTTACCACGTAGGCACCCTCGGCAGCACCCTCCCCCAACTCTACGTAAGTCCAGGAAGAAGCGCCGTGGTCGTGAATTATCGGCACCGTCAGGCCGAGCTCCTTGTAGTTCTTGTCTACGATTGACGCCGCGGGAGGAATGGCCCACACCACAATAGCCTGCGGATTAGCCCCCTTGATGCGCGTCAGCTGTGGCTTCATGTCGGTATCCGTGGCACCAAATTTCTCCTGAGCTACCACCTCTACCCCAGCATTTGGAGCAGCCGCGGTGAACTCCTTCAGCCCCGCATCGCCGTAAGCATTGTTCACACTCATGAAGCCCACTTTGGTCCACCCCTTTGACTTGAGGAACCCCAGCAACCTTGTAACGATGTCCCTGGTGTTGCTTGGCGTTTTAAAGACCCACTTCCGCTCGGCAACCGGCTCCACGATGGCGTTGGAGGACCCTACAGATACCAGAGGCACCCCAGCCTCCGTCACAACGGGTATCAGGGGCATGGTAGTGGGTGTAGTGCCCCCACCGATGATGGCCGATACCCGGTCCTGTTCGATCAGTCGACGCGTCACTACCAAAGATTCTGTTTCGTTGGACTTGTTGTCGTACTCCACCAGCTTGATCTTCCAGCCACCAGCCCCACCCGCAGCGTTGATCTGGTCAACAAGCATCCTGATGGCGTTCAGCTGAGGTTGCCCCCACACTGAGGAGGGCCCAGAAAGCTCCAAATTGACGCCCACCTTGACCTCTCCCTTTGCCGCCGGCGTTGCTGCCGGAGCCGTGGGCGCTGTCGCCGCTGTGGGCGTTGGGGGTGGAGAAGTAGGGGTAGCCTGGGGTCCAGCACAAGCGAAAAGAGCCAGGGAAAGGGAAGCCGCGACCACTATCAGCCTGTGACGAACACGCATTTCACCCTCCTAGATATTTGTGGTCTCAACCAGAATGGTGTCCACCCTTGACGTCGAGGCGCAGCTCCAGGGAGAGCCTGTACCTATCGGCTCGATACTGGATGAGCGCAAGGTTCACCATGGAGTTGTCCAGGTCATAGATCTCGGAACGGAGGCTCAACACAGGGTCTCCGAGGCGGACCCCGAGAAAAGCTGCCACTTCTGGATCGGCCTGTACTGCCTCAAAGTACTTTCTAATGCACTGGAGCCGCTGCCCCATGATCCTTTTCAAAATCTGCAACATAGGGCTGGCATTAAGCTCGGCCACGTCCACTTTCTCCCCTACCCATTCGGGCAGGTAGTTCTGCAGATAGGCCAACGGCTCACCTTCCCATACCCACAGCCGCCTATAGAAGTAATAGAGCTCACCTGCTTCGAGGCCAAGAGACGCAGCCAACCTCTCGTCCATTTCCAGCACACGGCTCTCGAGAAGCTGCGTCTGCATGCCAGGTGGATACTCATGGCCTATTAGGTCGTCCAAGGAACCTGAGAATGGTATCCGTCTACGCCTAGTAGCTTCTTCAGTCACAAAGGTGCCCTTGGCCCTGTGGCGGCTTACAAGCCCTTCCCTCTCCAGCGCCCCCATGGCCTGGCGCACGGTCACCACGCTGACCCCAAGCATGCTAGCCAGTTCAACCTCAGGGGGAAGCCGGTCCCCAGGAGAGTAGCGGTTCTCGATCTCCCACCTCAGGCTCCGCGCCACTTGATACCATAGGGGCAAATCGGGGTCAAAGGTTATCCTTATCGGTTCTGTACGGCCCTGGGAAGCGATACTCATATCTTTACAACTTTAATAGTTTTGCACTATAATAGCACCGACTCGCCTATCCGTCAAGACCCCCGTAGGGAAGGAAAGAAAAGTCAGAGGGAGGTATGTGGAGATGATGTACCACCAGCTGGGCACGATCCCGCCGAAGCGCCACATTCAGCTCAGAAAACCGGACGGAGGTTTGTACACCGAGGAAGTATTCGGCCGAGAGGGATTTTCAGGTAACTATTCGGTCCTGTATCACATCTACCCTGCTACCAATGTTTCGAACCTGCGGTTGGAGGGACACATAGTCCACGAGGTGTGGGATGGCGAACACCGACATCACCTATTTCGGTCGCTGGGAGTCGAGCCTTCAGGCGATCCCATTTCGGGCCGAAAGGTCCTTGCCTTCAACGAAGACGTAGCCCTGGCCATTGCCAGGCCTGATAGTCCCATGGAATATTTCTACCGCAATGCTCTCGCCGACGAGCTGCTGTTCATCCACGAAGGTGAGGGAACAGTAGAGTCGGTTTTCGGCAGCTTGAGCTACGGCCCCTTCGATTACTTAGTGATACCCAGGGGAACCACTTACCGCTTGGTACCCAAGGACCTGCCTCAGCGGCATCTGGTGATTGAAGGCCGTGGCCAAATACAAGTGCCGAAGCGGTACAGAAACGAATACGGCCAATTGTTGGAACATGCCCCCTTCTACAACCGCGATATACGTCGGCCTCAGCAACTGATCACCATAGATGAAAGGGGCGAGTTTCCCGTCAAGGTGAAGGTGGGCGATAAGGTTATGATCTATCAGATGGACCATCACCCACTCGATGTGGTTGGCTGGGACGGATATCTGTATCCTTGGGCCTTCAGCATGAGGGATTTCGAGCCGATCACGGGGCGCATCCACCAACCGCCTCCTGTGCACCAGACTTTCGAGTGCGAGGGTTTCGTTGTATGCTCCTTCGTGCCCAGACTCGTAGACTACCATCCGCAAGCCGTCAAGGCACCTTACAACCACTACAACATCGACAGCGACGAGGTCCTGTATTATGTCGATGGCAAGTTCATGAGCCGCGCAGGCATCGAACCGGCTGCCTTTACCTTACATCCCCACGGTCTGGTGCACGGCCCACAGCCCGGTGCGGTGGAGGCAACGTTGCACATTCAGTCCGTAGAGGAGTGGGCAGTCATGATGGACACCTTCCGACCCCTGAAGCTCACGACCCTGGCCAGGGATCTTGACGACCCAGTCTATCCCTACTCCTGGGTGCGCCGTTAACGCGCCGTTACATTGCCCTAAGCCTCTGGGCACCGAAGGGCTGTGCAGAGGGCCAAGATCATTCCTCAGGGCTCATCCGCCGCGGCGGATGAGCCCCAGCCTAAGAAGGTTCAGCGCCGTCATCGCGGCGAAGTGTTTGAAGCTCGACCTTTCCAGAGGTCGGAAAAATCTCTGTGCAGTGATCTCCCCTTTGATATCAACGCCTACATAGAAAGTGCCCGGCTCCTCACCCCCATGCGGTTCCGGGCCAGCGACACCAGTCACCCCCAAAGCTGCATCGGCACCGAAATGTCGCCGTGTTGCGGCAGCTAGGTTCGTCGCAACCTCCGCACTGACCACTCCGTGCTGGGCTATGACGTTCCTGGGCACTCCTAGAAGCTCCTTTGAGGCCACAGTGTAAGCCACGGTTCCCCCTATAAAGTATTGGGAGGCCCCTGGCACGTCCGTAACCAGCGCTGCCACTTCTCCGCCGGTACAGGACTCACCCACAGCTACAGTCCAGCCCCGAGACAGTAAAAGCTTCCCAATTACCCCAGGCAGGGTCTCGTTGTCCGCGCCATAAACGAAATCTCCCAGTCGGCTCCGAATCTCCTCTTCTACAGGGCGTACCAGCTGCCACCCCTCCTCTGCGGTGGCGGCCTTAGCAGCGATCCGAACGTGAACCCCATCGCGCTTGGCATAAGTGGCTACGGTGGGATTCGAAGAGCGGACTAGATCTTGGATACGGGCCTCCAGCGTAGACTCCCCGATGCCGAAACACTTCAACGTCCGCCTAACGAGGACCATCCCCGACAGCCCCTCTAACCTGGGTCTGACATGCTCCTCCCACATAACGCGCATCTCCGACGGAACACCGGGCATCGCCACAAGGATCTTCCCGTCTCTGCGCACCCACCATCCAGGGGCCGTTCCCAGCCTGTTTGGGAGGAACACGGCCGAGGGGATGCGCATTGCCTGTTTAACGTTGGAAGGGGGCATATCGATCCCTCTCTTTTCGAAGAAGGACCTAATGCCTTCCAACACATAGTGGTCTACCACCATCTCTTCTCCAAGCGATGACGCTATCGCCTCCCTAGTGAGGTCGTCATCTGTTGGCCCCAGGCCACCTGTGACAAGGACAATATCGGAACGGGACCAAGCCCTAGAAATGACCTCTGAGCAACGTGCCAGGTTGTCGCCAACCTGGGATATGTAGTGCAAGTCTATTCCTAGGTCAGCTAATTCCCCTGCCAGGAACGCGCTGTTCGTGTCCACAATTTCGCCCAAAAGCAGCTCGGAACCCACAGCCACTATTTCAGCTCTCATCGCCCACTACCTTTCCGAAAAGTTCACCGGCAAACTAAGGCCACCGAAATAGATGGTCCTCGTCTTCAGGTACCACTGGGAGATTTCCCTAAACCTGTCACTGGGATCGTTAAGCACCCCCAACTTTACCCCGTGGACATCGCGCGAAACGAGGAAGTTGTATACAGGGTAGTATAGCGGAATAGCTGGGACATCCTGCATGAAAAGGGCCTGGAATTCGTCGTAGAGGACCTTACGTTCCTGCTGCGACAACGTCTGCCTGGCCCGCTCCAGTAGCTGGTCGACTCGAAAGCTTCGGTAACCTCCAAAGTTCAGTCCCCCCTCCACCTGTGAGGAGTGCCAGAGCGGGTAAGGGTCGGGGTCGTTGTTGACACCCTTCCAACCCACCAGGGCCACATCGAAGTCGTGGACAGACAAGTAATCGGAGAGAAGCTTCGTTAACCTGAAGGATTTCACGTCGACGTCAGCACCAAATTCCCGCCATTGATCGGAAATTAACTTTGCAACCCTTTCCCGCTCCGCGTTCTCATTAGTAACCAAAGTGAACTTCAGGGGACGACCGTCCTTCCGCCATATTCCTCCCTGCCGCTGCCAGCCTTCGCCTTGAAGCAAGCGTGCTGCCATATCCGGAGCATAAGGTATTTGGGATAGGTCCTTACGAAAGGCCCACGAATCTGGCGCAATGGGCCCTACGGCAACCACCCCTTGCCCCAGCACTGCACCATCTACTACGCGTCGCCGGTCTAATGCCATGGAAAGCGCCTGTCTGATGGGCTGCCGGTCAAAGGGAGCCCTGCGCAAATTAAAAATGAGCAGCGTCAGTCCGGAGTACTGTCGAGACACCACCGAGAACCTGTCGTCCGATTTCACCGCCGATAGGTCTTCCGGAGGGATGTAGGAGATGCCTTGCAGCATTCCCTTTCGGAGGGCTGTAAGGGCACTCTCCCAGGTCGGGAAGAAGCGGAGCTCAACTCTATCTACATAGGGCCGAGCTAGGTAGTAGTAGGGGTTGCGCTCTAAGATCACCCTGTCAGGCTGTATTCCTGCAGCAGCCAGCCTAAATCGGCCAGTGCCTACGGGGTTTAGGTTGAAGGGACTTGACGCCAGATCTTTCGCCTTCACGCCCTCAAGTAAGTGGGCTGGAAGTATCCCAATAGTCGTCATGTTCAGAAAGGGAACATAGGACGATCGGAGGGTAAATCTCACCGTGAGGTGATCCACTTTCTCGACAGTTACATTCCGCCATATGGTCGCTAGATCCGGATTTCCCGGGAATTCAGGATCCTGAACCAGCCTGATCGTCATAACAACATCGTCGGCAGAAAGGGGTGCACCGTCCTGCCATCGTACTCCATCCCTGAGATGGAAAGTAAATACCGTTGCATCGGGAGACACGTCCCAGGACACAGCCAAATCTGGCACGATAGCTCCGTTGTCGTCTGTCCGTGTTAGCCCAGAGAAGATCAAGGCACAGAGGTCCGTATCCACATCACTGGACGCCAGCAAGGGATTGAGATACTGCGGCTTGCCCACCGTGCCCTCCACGTAAGTCCCCCCCGTATCGGGCACAATTCGCTGGGACGTAGTAAGGAGGAAATAGGCACTGGTAATCAGTATGACGGCTGTAGCCAGGGCGGCCAGAATTACGGCGAAGCGCTTCGGGTTACTGGAGAATCTCACATCATCTCAGGCAGCAAAGAGACTGCTAGCCAAAGACATAAGGATAAACAGCACTGCTAGCACAATGGTGGCTTGGAAAAGCGTTTTCTCCAGACCCCGGCGGGATCTATAGATACTACCCACATCGCCCCCGAGGGCCCCGCTAAATCCCGAACCTTTAGACTGCATTAGGATCACAAGTACCAGCAATATCGAAAGGATTATCTGAGCTAAGTTGATGTACGGACCCAAACCGCGCCTCCCAAGATCATGCCCTCACCCGGGCCACCTGCTCCACTATGGATACGAACTCATCGGCCTTTAAGCTAGAGCCTCCCACGAGCGCCCCATCCACTTCAGGGAACGACACGAACTCTTCGATGTTTCCAGCTGTAACACTGCCCCCGTAGAGGAAGCGGACGCTGTGGCCCACCGCCGACCCATAGGATTGTACCATCAACTCCCTAAGGAAGCCGATGACCCTGTTTGCATCCTCCCCACTGGACGGCCTTCCCGTGCCAATTGCCCACACGGGCTCATAAGCGACCACAACCTTGTGGGCAACCTCCTTCTCAACCCCCTGCATGGCCGTGAGGAGCTGCCGTCGCACAACATCGTCGGTCAAGCCTTCCTCACGTTCTTGGAGGTCCTCCCCCACACAGAGGATCGGTATCAGGTCATGGGCCAGAGCTGCCAGCACCTTACGGTTGACCTGTTGGTCACTTTCACAGAAGTGCCTACGTCGTTCCGAATGGCCGAGAATCACGTAGTCACAGAAGTCACGGATCATCACCGGAGATATCTCACCGGTGTAGGCACCCTGGGGCTCCCAGAACATGTTTTGGGCCCCCAGCTTTATCGATGTATCTTGGAAAAATTCGGCAAGACTGCTCAAGTGCACAAAGGGAGGGCAGATCACCTTGTCCACCCCCTCGATGGCATCCAGCCTGTCGACCATTCGTTCAGCAAGGTCCAGGGCTTGGTCCAAGGTGGTGTGCATCTTCCAGTTGCCAGCCACTAAGGGCCGCCTATCCATGTCAGGCTTCCTCCTTGTCCTGAAGGACCGCCACTCCTGGCAACTCCTTTCCCTCGAGAAGTTCGAGAGCTGCACCACCGCCAGTGGAGACATGCGTAATCCGCTCAGCAAGGCCAAGCTGATCCACTGCCGCCACCGATTCACCCCCGCAGACAATGGTCACTGCCCCCTCCAATTTGGCGAGAGCCCTGGCGATAGCCTGCGTTCCAGCAGAGAACTCCGGGATTTCAAAGACCCCCATAGGGCCATTCCAGAGTACTACGCGCGCACCGCTCACAGCTGCCTCGAAGGCCGAAACTGTGCGCGGGCCTATGTCTCCTATCTTCCAATCATGCGGGACCTCGGCGATTGGGACCACTTTGGTGGTCGCCCCGGGCGATAACTCTTGGGCCACAACGACATCTACTGGTAGCAACACCTCTTTGCCGCTCGCCTTCATATAGGACAGTATACGCCTGGCCACATCCGCTCTCTCAGGTTCAACCAGAGAAGCCCCGACATCGTAGCCCATGGCCAGCAAGAAGGTGTTGGCCATGCCACCGCCCACCAGCATGACGTCTACCTTGTCAGATAGGTGTTCGAGTACCCCGATTTTGTCGGAAACCTTCGCACCACCTACCAACAACACGAAAGGCCTTTCGGGTGAGGCCAGCACATCCTTGAGGTAGCGCAGTTCCTTCTCCATTAGAAAGCCTGCCACCGCTGGGAGGTACTGTGCCACACCCACAGTCGATGCATGGGCCCGATGGGCACTTCCGAAAGCATCATCGACATACAGATCCGCCAAGGAAGCCAGCTGTCGTGCAAAACCCGGATCGTTGGCCTCCTCTTCGGGATGAAACCTTAGGTTCTCGAGGAGTATCACTTCCCCAGGCCTCAAGGCCTTCGCTGCACCTTCCACCTGCGGCCCCACACAGTCCGAAAGGTACTGGACCTTCAATCCCAAAAGCTCGCTCAACCTCTGAGCTACGGGATCCAACCGCAAGGCGTCGTCGATCCCTTTGGGCCTGCCAAGGTGGGACATGAGGATAACAGCTGCATCTTGGCTCAGCAAGTACTGGATGGTAGGGAGGGAGGCCCTGATTCGCGTGTCGTCTAGTATCCTCCCGCCAGATAAGGGGACATTGAAGTCCACCCTGACGAGAACCTTCTTTCCTCTTAGCTCCACATCTCGAACGGTTTTCTTGGCCACGGCCTAAAGACCCTTTTCGGCCATGAAATTAGCAAGGTCGGCCACTCTGCAGGAGTATCCCCACTCGTTGTCGTACCAGGCTACCACCTTAACGAGATTGCCACCCAGTACCATGGTCGAAAGCCCATCCACTATAGCCGAATGGGGATCTCCCTTAAAGTCCATGGACACCAGAGGCTCCTCAGTATAAGCTAAGATTCCCTTCAGCCGGCCCCCTGCAGCCTCTTTCATGGCAGCGTTCACCTCCTCAACAGAGGCAGGCCTCTCGAGTTCCGCCACAAAGTCAATGATAGAAACGGTAGGGGTGGGTACACGCAAAGCATAACCGTCGAACTTGCCTTTCAGTTCCGGCATCACCAGGGCCAACGCCCGGGCAGCTCCGGTAGTAGTCGGAATTATGTTTAAAGCCGCTGCCCTGGCCCTTCGCAGGTCCCTGTGGGGATAATCGAGGATCACCTGGTCGTTGGTATAGGAATGCACCGTCGTCATGAAACCCCTGACTATACCGAAACTGTCGCGGAGTACCCTTGCTACAGGTGCAAGACAGTTAGTGGTGCATGAGGCGTTCGATACAATGTTGTGCCGGGCAGGATCGTACATCTCTTCGTTGACCCCCAGCACAATTGTCACGTCCTCGTTCTTGGCAGGGGCCGTGATAATTACCTTACGAGCTCCCGCCTGCAGATGGGCGGCTGCCTTCGTCGCATCCGTAAACACGCCCGTGGACTCCACGACTATGTCCACGCCCAGGTCCCTCCAAGGCAGTTTTGCCGGATCCCTTTCGGCGAAGGCCAAGATACGGCGGCCGCCCACCGAAATGTACTCTTCAGTGGCCGATATATCGACATCATATCGTCCATAGTTCGAGTCATACTTCAGCAAATGGGCCAATGTTTGGTTATCGGTAAGGTCGTTCACCGCTACCACTTCTAAGGCCCCAGCATACCGCTCCATTATTGCCCTGTAGGTTTGGCGGCCAATCCTTCCGAAGCCATTGATGCCGATACGAACCGTCATAGACCTCATCCCCACTCTGACAAGTTACGCCGCCATTATAGCACAGGCCGTCAGGGGCTCTTGGATCCCATCGACCCAACTTGATGGGTGGCTTGGGCGTATGTTATACTGAAAATAGCTACGATATAGCTTGCTTAGGAGAAGGTGGGTCCCGAAACCCACTTTTTTGTTGGGTACTTGGAAGGGAGGGCACAGGCAGTCTATGAAGTCGGATTTCTATACAGCGGTAGCTCAGATATCTGCCGAACGCGGTGTGGCGAGGGAGGTGATCCTCGAGACCATCGAGGAAGCATTGGCATCGGCCTACAAGCGCGCCTTCGGCGTAAAGCAGAACGTTACCGTAAAGGTCGATCCCAGCACTGGCAATGCCAAGGTATATGCCGAGAAGGTCGTAGTGGATGTAGTTGCTGATCCATTGACCGAGATAAGCCTTGAAGAGGCGAGGCGCGTTCAGAAAGACGCACAGCTAGGTGACACCATCTGGGTCGAGGTTACCCCAAAGAACTTTGGCCGAATAGCCGCGCAGACAGCCAAGCAGGTCCTTTACCAGAAGATACGGGAGGCTGAGCGCGAGCACATCTACGAAGAATACGCCGACCGTAAGGACGACATAGTTACTGGAATTGTCCAGAGGTTTGAGCCCAGGGCAATCATACTCGATCTGGGTCGGGCCGAGGCAGTGTTGCCTCAAACCGAGCAGGTGCCCACAGAGCGCTACAGACTCAATCAGCGGCTAAAGGTTTACCTGCTCGAGGTGAGCAAGACGGCCAAAGGGCCGCAACTCATCGTGTCCCGTACCCACCGGAACCTCCTGAAGCGCCTCTTGGAGCTGGAGGTGCCTGAGATCGCCAACGGAACGGTGGAGATCAAGGCCATCGCTAGGGAACCAGGTTTGCGCTCGAAGGTGGCTGTGTATGCTCGCCAGCCCGGCATAGACCCAGTTGGGTCGTGCATAGGCGTCAGGGGAGTGCGGATTCAGAACGTGGTCAACGAGCTTTCTGGCGAAAAGATCGATGTGATACAGTGGGATCCAGACCCCAAGGTCTTCATAGCCAATGCGCTAAGTCCTGCTCAGGTGGTGAGCGTGGACCTGAACGAGGAGGAGCGGACCGCTACAGTGATCGTGCCGGAGCGGCAGTTCTCTCTGGCCATAGGCAAGGAAGGTCAGAACGTGAGACTCGCTGCCAAGCTCACTGGCTGGAAGATAGACATCAAGAGCGCCTCCGAAGTGGCCAAAGATACCCAAGAGGGTTTTGCGAAGCTAGCGTCTACGGCCGCCCGAGAGGCCAATGAGCTGACTTCCCTAGCCACCGCCCAGCAACTTTCAGCGGCCCATGGAGAGGTGCGCAAAGTCCGCAAGGACGGCACGGTACTTTACAAGGGCGGCACCTATGGGCCCCTTCCTCCCCACCTGGCAGGAGAGACGGTGGTAATATCGGAGAAGGACAACAAACTCTTGGTCGTGTGGCACGACGAGCTAGTTACCAGCTTTGAAAAACGTGAAACTGAGCATCAGGACGAGGACTCTGCCCCCGAAAGGTTCGTAAAGGAGGCATAGTTGTCTACCGCAACGCTAGTTACGGCCCTCTGCCTCCTGAGCTCGAGGGGCAGGAAGTACAGGTGGCAGTGCGCAACAGCGAACTTGTAGTGATCCATCAGGATCAAGAAGTAGCAACATTCGCACTGGAGGAACCTCTTGAGCGCGAAACGTAAGGGGCCGCGGCCGAGGCATATACCTGTTAGAACTTGTGTGGCCTGTAGGCAGCCTTTGGCCAAGCGCGATCTGATTCGGATCGTCAGAGATGCGACAGGCAGGGTCTACCTGGATGCCTCAGGCAAACGGCCGGGCCGAGGTGCCTACTTGTGCGCCATCTTCGAATGTTGGGAGCAGGCCCTGAGGGGAGCTTCCCTGGACAGAGCGTTAAAGACGACCATCGGGCCTGAAGACAAAGAGGTCCTCTGGAATTTCGCCCGAACCCTCCCCCGCCGGGGGAAGACCGAAATGCGGGAAGCGGGCGAAACAGCGCCCATTAGGCAGGGAGGTGACAGCTAGGATGCCCAGCATTGAGATGCCAGATCACGATCCTGAGGCGTTCGAGGTGGAGGCGGATATCGAAGATCTCGAGGAGGTCGAAAGGCCGCTTAGGGCGAAGCCAAAACCGGGAAAGGCCGGTAAGAAGGCACCTCCGAAGCAAAAAATGCCTACTCTCACGCCTAGATCGCCCAAACTTGAAGAGCTCCGGGGTGGGCCCCGTATTGGAGCCCCCTCCGTCCGGGCACCCGTGGCCGAACGAGCTCCCATCGAACTTCCTCCGAGGATCACCGTGCGGGAACTGGCTGAAATGCTCGATGTCAGCCCCATACGCATCCTTACCGAACTCATACGAAGCGGCGTCATGGTCAATGTGAACCAACCCATCGACTACGAGACGGCTGCTGTAGTAGCCGCCGATCTGGGTTTCGAGACGGTCCTTCAGAAACCGCCCGAGCTGGAGACACAAGTTGAGGTTGCAGCGGGTGGCCAGCGCCAAAGAGAATACGACCCGGACGCGGTCCCAAGGCCTCCGGTAGTGACCATCATGGGACATGTCGACCACGGCAAGACCAAGCTCCTCGACGCGATAAGGAAGACCAACGTGGTAGAAACTGAAGCCGGTGGCATAACCCAGAAGATCGGCGCATACCAAGTGGAGGTGCACGGAAAGAAGATTACCTTCCTCGACACGCCCGGCCACGAGGCCTTCACTGCCATGAGGGCCAGGGGAGCCAAAGTCGCTGATATTGCGGTGCTAGTGGTAGCCGCCGACGATGGGGTAATGCCTCAGACTGTCGAGGCCATAGCCCACGCAAGGGCCGCTGGCGTGCCTATAGTGGTGGCCATAAACAAGATCGATAAGCTGGAAGCGAATCCCGACAGGGTTAAGCAGCAGCTGGCTGAGCAGGGTCTCGTGCCCCACGATTGGGGAGGTGGCACAGAGACGGTCCCAGTATCGGCTAGGACCGGGCAGGGGATCGAGGACCTCCTGGAGACCATCCTTCTTGTGGCCGAGATGGAAGACCTACGGGCCAACCCCACCAAGCCGGCCATGGGCACCGTCATCGAGGCCAGGATGGACCCCACCAAGGGTCCCTTGGCAACCATTCTGATTCAGAACGGTACCCTCAACCTGCGTGACGTAGTGGTTATTGGCGAGGTGTGGGGAAAGGTTCGGGCTATGTACGACGATCGTGGCCGCAAGCTGCGTAAGGCGGAACCCTCCACCCCAGTTCAGATACTAGGCCTGAACGGCCTCCCTGAGCCCGGCGACACCTTGAGCGTGGTGCCCGACGAGAAAACGGCTAAGCTCCAGGCAGAGGAGGCTAGCAGAAGAGCAGCGAAGGAAGAAGCTCCGCCCCGTAGTCTGGAAGACATACAAAAGCTCATTGCAGCCGGTAAGGTCCAGGAGCTGCCTATCATCGTTAAGGCCGACCTTCAAGGGTCCCTGGAAGCCATCCGGGGTGCCCTAGAAAAGTTGGGTAGCGAGCAGATCAAGGTAAATATCGTCTATCAGGCAACAGGCTCCATAACGGAATCTGACATTATGCTGGCCAGGGCGACGGGTGCCATTGTCATCGGCTTCAACGTAAGGCCGGATCCCGCCGCCCGGAGAGCAGCGGAGCAGGCCAGGGTAGATATAAGGTACTACAACGTCATCTACAGTCTCGTCGACGACATTAAGGCCGCCCTTGAAGGCCTTCTGGAACCGCAGTGGAAGGAGGTTGTAGACGCCTACGCAACTGTTCGCGCCGTCTTTCGCCTCCCCAAGAACCAGCAGGTAGCTGGGATTTACGTCAACGAGGGCAAAGTGAGCCGCAACGCCCTGGCCCGCGTCCTAAGGGGCGGAACGGTAATCTACGAGGGACAAGTTGCATCCTTAAAGCGCTTCAAAGAGGACGTGCGCGAAGTGGCATCAGGGTACGAATGCGGGCTTGGGCTCGAGAACTTCAACGATTTCCAGGAAGGCGACACCATCGAGTTCTACCACAGGGAGCAGGTCACACCGCGGCCAAGCTAACCCCAGTAACCGTGGTACCTTCCGAGAGGTTGTAGAGATGGCAAGCAGCCGAAGACAACAGCAAGTGGCTAGTTTGATCTTAGAGATAATCAGTGAGCTACTCCAGCATAAGGCTCGGGATCCCCGCCTTGGCTTTGTCACAGTTACCCGGGTCGAAGTGAGCCCAGATCTCCGCCACGCAAAGATTCTGGTAAGCGTCCTTGGCGACGCGGAGGAAAAGGAGCAGTCTCTGAGAGCTCTCGAACACTCCATACCCTTCTTGCGAAGGGAGCTCGCCCAAAAACTGGATTTAAGGTATGTCCCCGAGCTGGTGGTGAAGTTTGACCCGTCGATTGAATACAGCACAAGGATAGCCGAGCTCCTCCATCAGGCGGGAAGCCCAGGACAGGGCGGAGGGCGGAAGGATTGAACGGCGGCCTGCTTATAGTGCACAAGCCAATAGGCTTTACTTCCCACTATGTTGTCGAAAGAGTACGTCAACTGTGCCACGTCACGAAGGCAGGCCACGCCGGCACCCTCGATCCAGCTGCCGAGGGCGTACTGCCCATCGCTATCGGAACCGGCACAAAATTTCTGGAATTTCTCCGGCGTTCAGACAAAGCGTACCTAGCTAGGGTGACCTTCGGCGTCGAGACCGACACGTACGATGCCGATGGCCGCCTAATCGGTGCAGCCGTGCAACCAGATTTCGCCCTGGAGCACCTATTAGCAGCCCTAGACACCATGAAGGGACGGATCGAGCAGATCCCGCCTCCTTACTCGGCGGTTAAGGCCGGGGGCGTTAGCTTGCATCGACTAGTGCGCCGAGGAGAAAGGGTCCAGCCAGCACCCCGGACAGTCGAGATACGTCAGGTCACAGCCTTGAAATGGGACAAACCACATCTCTATCTGTGGATAGAGTGTACCAGTGGAACCTACGTCCGGGCACTGGCCCACGACCTAGGGCGCAAGATGGGTACCAGCGCATACTTAAGCTACCTCCTCCGTGCCCGCCATGGACCTTTTTACCTCGACGAGGCAGTGAGCCTTGAACAGGTGGAAAGGGCATCTGAAGAGGGGTGGATCGAAAGTCTGCTCCTGCCACCGGAAGAGGTGCTGTCGACCCAGAAGATCGCGGTGGTAAACGAGGCAGAGGCCCAAATTCTGCAACGGGGTTCGCCCTTGGCTTTCTCCGTTCAGGGTAGTTCCAGCGAGTTAGTGGCCCTCACCCCGCAAGGGAATGCGGCCGCAATTATAGCTCGGCAACAGGACGATCTCTGGTATCCTCGAAAGGTATTTCCTATCCCGGCATGATCTACATCAAGGACTGGAACGGCCCCATGCCTAATGGCAAGAGCATAGCGTGTATTGGCAACTTCGATGGGGTCCATCTCGGACACCAATATCTGCTTGGCCAGGCAAAAATGCGGGCGCGCGCTACGGGCTCGTATCTTACTGTCATTACCTTTTTCCCCCATACGAGGGCAGTCATAAATCCGGCAGCCTCCATCAGGTATTTGACGTTGCCAGAGGAGCGGGCCCAGCTACTGGAGGTCCAGGGGATAGATCTGCTTGTGGAGCTGACCTTCGACCATGCCATGGCATCTCTTGGCGCAGCTGAGTTTATCGATATGCTCAGAGACCACGTCGACCTACTGGAACTATGGGTAGGACAAGGCTTTGCTCTCGGCCGCCAGAGGGAAGGTACCGTACCAAAGCTGAGGGAGCTATCCGCAAGCCGTGGCTTTGCTGTGGTGGAGTGTTCCGCTCGCTTGATGGACGGCCGCCCTGTCAGCAGCACACGCATTCGCCGTGCGCTGGCCGATGGGACCGTGGGTTTAGCCGCGCAGTTGCTGGGCCGGCCTTACGAGATACGGGGTCTAGTAGTTCAGGGGGAGGGAAGGGGACGCGCCCTCGGAATACCTACTGCCAACCTGGCATACGACCCGCTAAAGGCAGTTCCCAAGAATGGGGTATACGCCGTTTGGGCCCAGCTACAGGGCTCGGAGTACAGGCTGCCGGCCGTGGCTAATCTGGGCCAGAGGCCCACCTTCGATGCCAGCGGTGTCGTACTGGAAGTCCACATCATGGATTTCAACAGGGATCTATATGGCACCTCGCTGTCGGTTCATTTCATCGAGCGTATTCGAGACGAAATTAAGTTCCCCAATGCCCATGAGCTGGTAAATCAAATACGCCAGGATATCCTCAGGGCCCGAGCCTTATTGTCGGCTGCTCAATGATAGACGGACTCCTGTCCAGGATGGCTTCTGGGGACGAAGAGAGTCCTACCCGCGCACGCCTGTCGCTCAAGGGCAAGGTTCAGTTCATCCCGACTAATGAGGCCCCATTCCAGGAGGATCTCGCCAAGAGGGACGTGCTCGCCCCGGTCGGCCCGAGCCGTCTGCTCGCGAAGAGCTTTTAGGATGTCCCCCTGCGTCAGGTCCGCCACAATCTCCCTCAGGTACTCCCCGATCACCTTCATTGCCCACCCTCCGCTATCAACCCCGACCCCACACTCTTCAGTTTATCCGATCTACCCAAGCCCCGCGGTTGCAGAAGCGCCGGTTCATGGGTGATTCCCTTAAACCTAGAGCCGTGGAACAGCCCGAGTCAAAGCTCAAGGAAATCCCAGCATGGGCCTCGACTGCCGAGAAGAGGGAAGGGGCCCGGCGTCAGCCAGCGTCCATTGCGCGCCTCCCTCGGAAAACCGACATCGACGACCACGAACCTCGGCGCATTGGACTGCGTTCTGGATGCCGCCGGTAGCTACAGCCAACCAGTGGCTGATGGGATAACATCGTAGAGAGGGGTAAGCGACATACGTTGGACGCGTCGACCCGCTATCGGGAAAATGCACTGAACCACAGCTAATAAATAAGAAATAGTAATTGACACCTGTGGCATGTGTGGGCCATACTCTGTGAAAAAGTCTCGAGGCAAAACGTGCTCGCAAGTATCACCAGTTGTGCTGTAGTAGGTTTAGAGGGATCCCTGGTAGAAATTGAGGTCGACATCAGCCAAGGTTTGCCTGGTTTCATCATTGTCGGGCTTCCTGACACAGCTGTCCAGGAAGCCCGAGAAAGGGTAAGGTCAGCGGTCCGCAACTCGGGCTGGAACTTCCCGATGAAGAGGATCACGGTCAACATGGCGCCAGCCGATCTGAAAAAAGAAGGGCCAGCCTATGACCTACCCATAGCTATTGGCGTATTGCTCGCCTCGGGGCAGGTAGATTTCGATCCCAGCGGGAGCCTCTTCATCGGGGAGTTGGCCCTCGACGGATCTCTCCGGCACACCAATGGCGTATTGCCCATGGTGGCAACGGCCCGAGAACTGGGCTTCGAAGCGGTGTATGTGCCTGCCTCTGACGCAGCGGAGGCCGCTCTGGTAGATGGCATGAAAGTGCACCCGGTCACTAATCTGGCTCAGCTGATAGCCCACCTGTGCGGCGGGCCCCACATCTCCCCCTACGTGCCCTTGAGCAATCCCGAAGAGCTGTACGAGGAACCCGAGGGCTTGGACTTCTCCGCCATCCGTGGCCAAGAGCATGCCAAGAGGGCCCTGGAGATCGCAGCCGCGGGGGCCCACAACGTAATCATGATGGGCCCGCCAGGTGCAGGAAAGACTCTCCTCGCTAGGGCATTACCCACCATCATGCCGCCCATGACTCACGAGGAGGCCATCGAAGTGTCGAAGATCTACAGCATAGCAGGCCTTCTGCGGTCTGATAGGCCCCTCATGCGACAGCGGCCCTTTAGGGCTCCCCACCACACCACCTCTCATGCCGGGCTGGTGGGCGGCGGTAAGTGGCCACGCCCAGGGGAAATAACTCTAGCCCATAGGGGCGTCCTGTTCCTCGACGAGCTGCCGGAGTTCTCCCCTGCAGTGTTGGAAGTACTCAGGCAGCCCATGGAAGACAAGGTTGTCACTATTTCCAGGGCAGCAGGCACCCTCACCTTCCCAGCAAACTTCCTCATGGTGGCCGCCATGAACCCTTGCCAGTGCGGTTGGCTGGGCGATCCCGTGAAGAACTGTACTTGCTCGCCAACAGCCATAGCCCGTTACCGGCGCCGCATCTCAGGTCCGATCCTCGACAGGGTCGACATCCATATCCATGTGCCGAGGGTCGATTACGAAAAGTTGACGGGCACGGGGTCGCCCGAACCCTCTGCCTCTATAAGGAAACGGGTCGAGAGAGCTCGCGAGTGCCAGAGAAAGCGCTTCAAAGGTACCCGAATCGCCACAAATTCAGATATGGGCCCGGCCGACGTGCGGCGTTACTGCCAGCTCGATGCCGATGGCCAGCAACTGATAAAGGCAGCCATGCGCCAACTCCATCTGTCGGCCCGCGCCTACCACCGGGTACTGAAGCTCGCCCGCACCATTGCGGATTTAGAAGCGTCCGATGAAATTGGTGTTGCTCACGTAGCCGAGGCGCTACAGTATCGACCCAGGGCCAACGAACCGTTATGATGGAACCATAAACTCCCTCAAGGAGGTCATTGTGCTCGGTCAGGCGGTAAAGCCAATACGCATCCTCGTGCTGTGCACCCACAACTCCGCCCGCAGCCAAATGGCGGAAGGCTGGCTACGTCACTTAGCAGCGGAAAGAGGCGTGCCCCTGGAGGTGCACTCGGCCGGCATAGAGAAGACGCAAGTAAAGGCCGAGGCGATCCAGGTGATGGCAGAACTCGGTATTGACATATCCACCCACAGATCCAAAACGCTAGTCGAGGTGCCACACGCTTGGAACTTCGACATCGTAGTGACGGTCTGCGATGCAGCAGCAGAAGCCTGCCCTACATATCCTGCCCACACTCACCGCCTGCATATATCCTTTCCTGACCCTACAGGCCAACCTCTCGACCGATGGAGAGAAGTACGCGATGCCTTGGGAAAGTTAGCAGAAGCGGTCATCGGAAACCTTGCCCAGAACCGCTTACCTGACAACGAGGAGCTGCAACAGATCGTGGTGCTTCGGGAAGGAAGGTAATCGTGCCCGGCCCGCTACTCTCCATTGCGACTTTATTTTCAATACGAGAACCGAAGGTACCACAGCTCTGGCAGGCATTAAATAGTTGGGTGGAGTAGAATCAGCAAAAACGGATGCGCCATGACAGTGTCACCAAGAAAAGATAAGCTGATAAGAGAATTGACTTCAGCCCGGGAGGAGTTACTAGCCCTCTGTAGGCAGATGACCCACAACGAGTGGTCCTTGCCCGCGGACGGAGAAGCTGGTTGGACAGTGAAAGACAACGTGCTCCACCTATCCATATCCGAGCCAGGGCTGATATCGCTGGCCCAACGGGCCCTGCGGGGCGAACCCCTTCGGCGCCCAGACTTCGACCTTGACTATTACAACCAGCGGCAAGTGGCTAAGTACCGGGAGAAGACTCCCGACGAGATTATCGCAGACCTGGACGCAGCTCGGACAGCCACCCTAGCGTTCCTTGAGACCCTTAGCGACGACGATCTCGACAAAGAGGCGGAAGATAAATACTTTGGCAGGATCACTGTCGAATATTTGATCCGAAGGATAGCCACACACGACCGCCATCACCTGGAAGTTATCAGGAGGGCTCTCGGCCAGGCTATCTGAGCATGGCGGAGGTTATCTATGACAGAAAGCAGGCTATCTGTGTTTGTTTCGACTTTGCTGCTTGCTGGCCTAATGGTGTCAGTAGCGCTATGGGCTCCACTTAGGAGCCAGGCCAGTTCAGCTAACACGGTCCTCAGGCCTTATCGCTTCGTCCCCATACACCTATCGCAGACCGATGAAGAAGCGATTTTCCAGAAGTGGTCTGCCCTTGTGTCGTCCCTGCGGTCCGTGGACATCGAGGATCTTCTTACTCCCGGCCTGACCCAGTCACCCCATGACAAGCAGTTTTCCAATCTTGAGGAAGCCAAGAGTTTCCTTGGCAATGGTATCCTGGTACCTACGTATGTTCCGACGGGCATAGCGTCCAAACCTTCGCTTTCTGGGCTTACGCCAGGCACGGCGACCGTAGCTTTGAAAACAAAAGGCATACGGCAGATGCTCGCCGCCATGTCTCTCAATGATGTCCAGGTACCAGATACCTACGAGGGAGCGAAGGTCACCCTTGAGACCTGGCCAGTAGTGGTACAGGTATACACTTCCGCCGACCAATCGCAGGGCTTTATCGTGGCGCAGACCCATCCCCCGGCTCTGACGGTGGACGCCAAGGTCGATGTGGAAGCACTGAGGCGACAGCTCATCACCAGTATTGCCCCTCCCGAGGTTGCGGCACAGTTGCTAGCCATTGAAGACTGGACTACGACTCTTCCTGTGCCGGTACCAGAAGGCGTCACGTCTAAGTATGTGGACACAGGAGGGAACCCGGCGTTGGTCCTCTCGGACCCTCACCATCGTCGAACTCTTGCCCTGTGGTTCGAAAGGGGCGACTTGTTAGTGGTCGGTGGCAATCTCTCAGAGGATGAAGTTGTCCGCATAGTCATGAGCCTGCGGTGATGGGTGTCGATGCGCAGCATGTCCCGGCCATTGAATGCCGGGGCCTTCGCAAGCTGTACGGGAGCAAGGTCGCAGTAGCCTCGGTGGACCTCATAGTGCCCCAGGGCATTGCCTTCGGTTTCCTGGGGCCCAACGGCGCCGGGAAGACGACAACCATAAAGATGCTTTTGGGGTTCGTCAAGCCAACTTCTGGCAGTTTCCTAATTTTCGGACGCCGCCTGGACCTTTCTGTGCGGCAGGCAATAGGATTTCTACCTGAGCACTTCCGATTCCCTCTGTGGCACACTCCCAGGAGCCTGCTCAGATTTCATGCGAAACTTGCCCGCTTGCCACAGGATCGCACGGAGACCCGCATCGACCAGGTATTGCAAATGGTTGGCCTTGCCGACAGATCCAACGACGCCCTGAGCCGCTTCTCTAAAGGGATGTTGCAGCGTGTAGGGATTGCTCAAGCCATAATCGCGGAACCAAGGCTTCTCTTTCTGGACGAACCCACATCGGGGCTCGATCCTGTAGGCAGACATGAAGTCAAGCAGCTCATCCGTGTCCTCAAAGGGCAAGGGGTAACCGTCTTCCTGAATACCCATATCCTCGCCGATGTAGAAGCTGTGTGCGATCAAGTGGCCATAATAGATAGAGGCCAGGTGCTGGCCTCGGGCCGGCCGGACCAGTTATCAACCCACCAGGTGGCCGTAGACATCAGATTAAGGCCTGGAAAGGCCCCAGTTGAAAGTGTTTTCGAGGGTTTGCCCCATCGGTGGGACTTAGACTCCACTGTGCACGTTACCCTCTCCAACGAAGAAGAGATCCCGGACCTGGTAGCCAAACTAGCGGCCGCTGGGGCTCGTATTTACGAGGTAAGGCATTCCCGGCTATCGCTAGAAGAGGTTTTTGTAAGGCTGGTCCGTGGAGACCAGGCATGAGGAAGATACTCCTTATAGCCCAAGACACCTTCGAGGAAGCACGCAGAAGAAAGATCGTGCTCGTTGCACTCCTCATGGTCGGTGCCTTCTTAATTTTGTATGGCATCGGGCTTTACTTCCTCCACAAAGAGATCGCCACGGCCGGCAGACTACCGCCCTCAGTGACGGCACTGGTGATCAGCGAGGTGATGGTGTTGGGCCTGTGGGCGGCGAGCTTTATCAGTTCTCTCCTCGGGATATTCCTCGCCTCTGGCACTATCAGGAACGATGTGGAGCATGGCTATGTGCACGTACTTTTGGCACGACCCCTCTCAAGGATACACCTGATAGTGGGCCGCTGGCTTGGTCTCTCCATCATGCTGGCGGCCTTGACAGCGCTGGTAGCAGGAGTAATGCTGGCCATAGCCCACTTTGTCGCCGGATACACTCCTCCTCGACCAGCACTTGTCATCGTCTTTCTTGCGATCCAGCCGATTCTCCTGATCAGCATTTCGGTTATGGGCAGCACATTTCTCCCGGCAATTGCCAACGGGATAGCCGTGTTCGTTCTTTTCATGATCGCCATGGTTGCGGGGACCGTGGAGCAGATAGGGCACCTTGTCAACCAGGATACACTCGTCGTGGCAGCACAGATTATAAGTTTGCTGGTACCAACAGACATCCCGTGGCGCCAGGCCGCACTCTACGCTCAGCCAGACATCCTGTCCAGTCTGCAGCTCGCCGGTCCCTTCTCTGTGCTGTCAGCGCCGACCCCGTGGATGGACCTTTACATGGGCCTTTACTGTGCCCTCTGCTTATCGATAGCGTGCCTGGTCTTTTCCTTCCAGGATCTCTAGAACCCATACGCCAAACCTATAATTTTCTACGGAGCATGTCATGGCATCGCGAGCCATTTTGGAAGACCTGCATTGGCTAGTAGCTGAAAAGTCTGTGTACAGAGAGGAAGCCCTGCAGTTGAGGCTTGCCCGCCGCCTCAACGCCATGGGCTTCCAAGCCAGGCTGCAGTACATAGCAGCGGGTCGGCCAAATCTCATTGCGCTGCGAGGTGAAGAACCCTCTCTACTCCTGGTTACCCACGCCGATACCTTCCCTGCCCATGGGTACGATCGCCCCTGGGAGCTAAGGATGGACCAAACAGGGCGTCTTTACGGGAGAGGGGTCGTGGATGCCAAGGGACAGATCGCAGCAGCCCTGGCTGCCTTCGCAGCTACCGACAGCCCTGTAGCTTTCGCCTGCGTAGTCGACGAGGAGGTGGATGGACGCGGGTCGATGTTCCTCGAGCTCCCACAGTCCATAGAGGCGGCTGTAGTACTCGAACCCACCAATCTAAAACCTGCCAGGGTGCAGGCCGGTTTTCTCGAAGTGGAAGTGGACATCCCCGGGAGGACTAGCCACGGGTCCACACCCAATGACAAGGAGAATGCCATCATCCGGGCCATGGAGTGCTTCAGGACCATTGGAGGTCTCCCCTTTACCCGGAGGCTTCATCCTCTCCTGGCCCGCCCAAAGGTGAACCTAGAGACAATGCGCGGAGGGGGCCAAAGGGTCGTAGTGCCCAACCAGTGCAGTCTCAGGCTAGATATACAGATACCTCCGGGACTGACTACCGCCGAAGTGGAAAGACAGGTATGCCTCGCAGTCAAAGCCTTTCAGGGGGAAATTACTATTGTAGATCGGGCCGAGCCCTTCGAGATATCGGCTGACAGCAGAGTCTACCGCCTACTGGTGGAGGCATTGAGGCAGGTGCTTGGATGCGCACCCGAACCCGGGGCCATGCCCAGCTGGACGGACGCTGCCAATATAGTTGCCAGGGGCATACCCGCTGTTGTATTCGGTGCCGGAGACCTGGCCCTTGCACATTCCGAGCGGGAGGCTGTAAGCCTTGAAGAGCTTGAAACCATGGCAGAAGTCATTCGCCAGCTTCTTCAGCTGTGGACGCTTCCAACTCCTTGACCATTCGTACCCAAACATTCCACTTACCTGCTGGCTGGAAGCCAAGCCTACGGTACCACTCTATAGCCCGCTCGTTACCCTCCGCAACCCATAAGGCCAAGCGTCGCTTGCCAGAAGCCTTAGCGTACTTCAAAGCCGCTTCCATCAGCTGTCTACCCACCCCCTTGCCCTGATAGTCTTTGCTCACCACCAGTTCGTGCAGTTCCGCCGCCTGCTGCCAGGCCCTCTCCCATTCCCGGTGGACAGAGGCAAAGCCCACGGGCTCCCAAAAGGTGGAACCTTCACTGGGGGCATAGTAGGCCACAAAGAAACCGTCTCGGTCACCGCTATAAAGCCACTCGAGATATCCTTCGACATCGGAGATCTTGTGGTACGAATATGGCCCAAGCGTGGGATCCGAGTAAGCCGAAAGATAGATAGCCCGCAGGCGTGGCTTGAGTGCAGCGAACCGCTCTGGTTTTACACCTTCGATGCGGACAGCCATACAAGGATAATACAGCCTAGATGTCCCAGTGGATGACTGGGACCTCGCTCAGTGCTGAACCTCCCGCAAGGCCTTGAGAACCCTTTCCGGCGTAATGGGTATCTCGCGCAGCCATATGCCGGTGGCGTCGTGGACGGCATTCACAATGGTGGGAGCTGGTATATCTATAGGGATCTCCGCAACACTCTTGTTCCCGAAAGCCGTGGTCGGCTCATACGTCTCCACCAGGATCGCCTTGATCTCGGGAGCATCCTTAGCCGTGGGTATACGGTAATCTGTAAAGTTTCGCACTAGGAGATTGCCCTTGTCATCGTAAACGAAATCTTCGAATAGGCCATAGCCAAGGCCCTGCACTACTCCACCTTCGATCTGTCCCTCAGCCAGGGCCGGATTGATGGCCACACCGCAGTCCACGGCAGACACGATGCGCAGAACCCTCACCTCTCCAGTTTCGGTATCCACTTCTACCTCTGCCCCTTGGCAGGCATAGGGTGGCGGGCTCTCGCCAGAGGTATAAGACGCTGCGCCGAACACCTGCCGCTTGTTCGGCCCGTACATGGCCCTGAAGCTCACGTCGGCCACCGATACGCCCCTGTCTGGACTACCCTTAACGAAGATCCTGCCATCAGCCGCCTCAAGGTCATCGGGGCTGACTTCGAGCATCTCAGCGGCTTCAGCAAACAGCTCATCCCTCACCTTTTCAGCTGCAAGCTTGGCAGCCATGCCTGAAACATGGGTTGTACTGGAGGCATAAGCTCCAACGTCGAAGGGAGTCACGTCGGTGTCGGAGCTGTAAATGATGATGCGGTCCACAGAAACGCCCAGGACCTCGGCTACCATCTGCGCGATTACGGTGTCGCTCCCAGTACCGAGATCGGTAGCCCCAACGAAGACGTTGAAGGTACCATCCTCGTTGGCCTTGCAGGTGGCCCCACCCATATCTGCGCCCGGTATGCTGGTGCCGTGGGTTGCTATAGCTATGCCCAACCCGCGCTTAACAGGTCCATCGCCGGGTTTCCCCCTCTTCTCATAGTAGTTGAGTTCTTCCAGAACTTTGTCAATGCACTGGGGCAACCCACAGCTGTTTATGTACTTGACTACGGTGGCCCCCTCGGCCAAGTGTTCCGAAACCGGTTCCCTGTCGCCCTGACGAATATGGTTCCTACGACGAAACTCCACGGGGTCCATTCCCAGCATGGAAGCTATCGCCTCCATGTGGACCTCTTGGGCAAAGGCTCCCTGAGGTGTCCCATACCCTCTGTAAGCCCCTGTGGGTGGCAAATTGGTGTAGTAGGAGTCAGCCACGAAGCGCATATTGGGGCACCGGTAAAGGGAGAGATTCTGCAGGCCCGTCACCATAGGCACGGTGCAACTATGTGTCCCGTAGGCACCAGCGTTGGCAACTACCCTCATCTCTCGGGATACTAGAGTGCCATCCCTCTTGACTCCGGTCTTAAGCCGAATAACCATAGGGTGCCTAGATCTGGCACTAGTAAACTCTTCCTCTCTGGAATAGAATAGGCGCACAGGCCTACCCGTAGTTAGGCACAGGATCGCGACCACATCCTCGATGACCATTTCCTGTTTGGCACCGAAGCCCCCTCCTATGCGGGGCTTGATGACACGTATCATACCGGCAGGGATCTGCAGCTCCTGTGACAGAATGCGCCGCGTATGGAAGGGCACCTGGGTGCTGGTTCGAATCACCAGCCGGCCTTGCTCGTCCAAGTAAGCTAGCGCCACGTGAGGCTCCATGGGTGCCTGCGAAACCTGAGGCACCCTGTATTCCTGCTCATATATCAGATCTGCCTCAGCAAATCCCTTCTCTACGTCCCCAATCTCCATCTCCACATGGTACACATGGTTCCTCGACGCATCGTAAATGCCACGGGAATCTGGTTCGTCGTGGATCACCGGGGCCCCTGGCTTACCTGCCTCCTCAGGATCGAAGACCGCCGGCAAGACCTCATACTCCACATCTATTAGCCGTAGCGCCTCTTCGACCAGCTCGGGGGTCTCGGCCGCCACCAGGGCAACCCGATCGCCCACGTGGCGTACCTTGCGGTCCAAAAGATACGCATCGTAGGGTGACGGCTCTGGCGGTTGTTGGCCTGCAGTGGTATGCGGAACCCTGGGCACGTCCTTGTAAGTCAAGACTGCATGAACCCCAGGCAATGCTCGCGCCCTGGAAACATCGATCTCTTTGATGATGGCATGGGCATGGGGGCTCTTGAGGATACCGGCATGGAGCATGCCCGGTAGCACGATATCGTCGGTAAAAACTGGTTCACCGCAAACCAGCTTTACGCCGTCTACTCGCCAGACCCTTTGACCCACCACTCGGAATCTCGTGAGAGTCATGTTTCGGCCCCTTCCTTACATGGACTTTGGAGACGCTCGGTTTACCTTCCGCTCCTTGGGATATCTTAGCTGCAATCCTTGAAACCTGTCAAACTGTGTTCAGCGTCAGCGAACAAGCCTCCGCAGCAGTTGCGCCAAGGTGTCCCACTTCTGAGGATAATCGAATCTATACAGGATGCGGCCCTCAGGATCGATCAGAAAAATGTACGCGCTGTGGTCCACTGTATAGTTTCCGGAGGTCCCGTAGGGGACTTTTCGAAAGGCAATCCCGTAGGCCCTGGCTATCCGAGCAATTGACTCCGCGTCTCCGGTTAACCCCACGAACCCGGGATCAAACTTGTGCACATAGCGGCCCACCACATCGGGATTATCCCTCTCCGGATCAACGGTTATAAAGAGAAGGGCAAGCCTGTCCTCCTTGCCCTCCAGCGCTTTTCTGGCCCTGGCCATGGTGAACAACGTGTCCGGACAGACATCGGGACAGAAAGTATACCCGAAGTAGAGCATCGCATAGCGGCCACGGAAGTCGTTAAGCCCCACGGCTCGACCCGTAGTATCAATTAGCGTGAAGCCAGGCGCCGTGAAGGGAGGATCATACTTATAGATCCCATATGGCTGGTTGCCCAGCACCTGGCCGAAGGCACCACTGGCCACTAGGGCTGGGCCAGCCACCAACAGTGCCAGGAGAACTATGGCGAGCACGCCCGCCAAACCGAAACGCATCCCCGCACCTCCTCAGGATCGCAGGAGGCCGAACCGCATCAGAAATTCAGTCAGGCTTGGGTTAGAGCGTTACTGGCCAGCCCCTTTCGAAGAGACTTTGAAGGCCAAGGCAAAACTGACAGCCAACACTGCCAATGCTATGCCGAGGGCCACCCACACCGCCGTATGCTCACCAACAGCCAGCAACAGTCTGGATAGAGAGAAAACTATCAAGAAGATGAGGGCAAGAACTACTAGTGGCACACCCAGGGCTATCGCATTCCTTCCCAACTGCCGCCTCCTCCGATGGCTCCAAGCATCAATGGTTTTCAGGAATAGCGCGCTCCTCCCGCGCAAAGGTCGAGAAGAAGTCGACGCCAATGATTATCCAGAGTGGAATACTGCCGAAAACCTTCATTATCAGGCCCCCAATTAACTGATCAGTTAAGGGATCCAGCCCAAAGGGCTTAGGGGTGAAAGCGTAGTAGCGATAGATCAAATCATTGGCAAAGGTGGGGAAGGCGCCGATCACCCCCGGTATGATAGACAAGGCAAAGAGGAAGACGAGCCGCAGCAGCCAAGGAAGACGATACTCATGAAGTG
>DAOUBH010000007.1:0-5079 GCA_034432775.1 Chloroflexota bacterium | reverse complement strand
GAGGGGGCGACGGATGTCGTCAACTTACTGTACAGGGGGCTAGTATACCCGGCATTCGAGGTCGTGGCCGGCTCCTATCGACAGGGGGTCGATTTCGGCCTGCTGAGCACCCGGCTTCAGTGTTCCGATGAGTGGGCCGTGCTGGGTTCCACCGATAGATGGATGTACAGCTTTGCAGTTTCCGGGCCAAAGGAGGGACCTTAAAAACCTGCCTGAAGCCATGATTACAACACAGCCTCGTGATACGTGGTCGACAATTGTGGAGTATGTGCCTTTTGCCATGACGGCCAAGGCAATACAAGTCCTCGCCCAGGAGTCTGCTGTGGTGCTAGTGCGTAGCGGACCTTCGTATGGTGAAAGGCCACCTGAGGGAACATCCATCGTCATCGAGCGGCCTGACAACCCTGGTTATTCAGAGGCAGCGAACGAGGGTCTCAAGGCGGGCCTTGCAGCGGGAGCTCGTTATTTTGTGGTATCCAACAACGATGTGGCCGTGCAGCTCGGGACTCTCGGGCAGCTGAAGGCAGTTTTAGAGGCCCGCCCCGATATAGGCGCCATAAGCCCCGTAATTACTTTATATCCCCAAACACGGCTCGTTTACTTCGCAGGGGGAACACTTTGGGGTGATATGCTGGTACCTCGCATGAAAGGCTTCAGGCGTAAGCTTAGCAGCGCGTACCCCTACCTGTTTCCAAGCGAATGGCTTACCGGCGCTTTCCTCATGGTACGCCGCGAGGTCCTCGAAAGTGTGGGCCTCATGCCCGAGGGATATTTCATGTATATGGAAGATGTGGAATGGTCCATACGGATGGGCAGGGCAGGCTGGAAACTGGCCGTATTGGGCAAGCCCCTGGTGCACCATGCCCAAAGCATGTCCTTCGGAGGCACCAAGTGGAGGCTCCCCACCTCCCTCAGTGCACGGCTGAGCGCTAGGAATGCCTGGATAGCGCGAAGGCGACTGCATTTGGGATGGCGCTTCTATATAGGCCAGTTCCTTGTACGACTGCCCTTTACCCTGGCAGTAGCAACCATTGCGGGCAGACCGGAGCTTATCGTAGCGTACCTTCAGGGATTGCGTGAGGGTATTAGGTGCTGAGAGCCAGTGTATGGGGATTTTTCGCCCTTGCAGTAACGTCGCTGTCCTCCTACGCCTACCAGGTCCTGATGGTGTTTCACCTTCCATCCCGAGCCTACGCACTGGTAATGGTGGGGATAGGCTCCTTCCTAACCTTGTCTTACCTGGGATCTGCCCTGGAGGTTATGACTGTCCTTAGAAAGGGATCTGCCCGCGCTATCGACTTGGCACTCCTCATGGCCATGGCATCGGCCGCCAGCACCTTCCTGGCCTGGATAGGTGCTGTTCCCTTAGGGCCCTCGGTGCAACTGCCGGTCGCCGCGGGTATTTCGGCAGCTATGACGCTACCCATGAGCTGGGCTCTAGGTATAGCGCAGGCCGAGCAAGCATGGGGATGGTTCGCCATAATGGTCACTACCTACTCCGTGGTCAAGGCCGGGTTGGCCACGGTGTGTTACGACCCCACCCTCGGCGTCCTTATACCGGGGATAGCAGCCCTCTTGGGCTCACTGCCAGCCTTTCTCATCAGACGACCTCCAGCTACGCTCGAGCTTCGGGAAATACTTACCACGGCCATCAAATTTGCGCCCCTGCCACTCGTTGCCAACCTGGATCTGTGGCTTGCTCCCCACTGGTTGGGGTCCAGGGCCGAAGGTTACGGGGTTCCAGCAGTATTGGCCAGACCATTCTTCTATCTGGCAGCCGGTCTGGCACCTGCCGTAAGGCGCGGTGCAGCCTCGGGTTGCCCTAAGTGGCAAATAGCTGCACTGGCCGCAATCCCTTTGGGGACTGCGCCTCTCGGGATAGCTGTCCTGCTGGAGGGCAGAACCTTCCTGCCCGCCCCCTGGAATAGCTTCTCTACAGATCTGCTATTATGGGCTGGCGTGGCCCAGAGCGCGGTTGGAGCCCTGTTGCTGGCAATGAACGGTTTCGGTCCCAGAGCCCAATGGGGCTGGGCAGCAGGGCTGCTCTTCCTTCCCCTGGCCCTCGTAATTCCACCTCTTGCCCAGATAGCCACGGCGTTGTCATGCGCAGGCATAATGGTCATAGTTTCCAACGTCAGAGAAAAGGGTCGCGGCCTGTGAAAACAGCTAAGCCTCCATGTGGAAAGCCAAACTTCTTCATAGTGGGAGCGGCCAAAGCTGGGACAACCTCCCTGTACAGTTGGCTAAAGGCCCATCCCTTGGTCTATATGCCCTCTTTAAAGGAACCTTACTTCTTCGGCACCCATGTGAGCCCTAAGATGGGGTTCCCTGGCCAGAGATACAGGTCCCTGGAGAGGTATCTATCCCTTTTCGCCGGGGCAAGGAACCACCTGGCCATTGGCGAGGCCAGCACCTCATATCTGTGGGATCCCGATGCACCTCGGCAGATAAAGGATTTCTGTAAAGATGCTAGGATAATAATCCTTCTCAGGGACCCCGTTGACAGGGCCTTTTCCCACTATCTGATGGATATACGTAACGGGCTTCAACCACTACCTTTTTATGAGGCCCTGATAGATGACTACTACAACAGCAGCAAGCTCTTTGGAGAAGGGCACCTGTACGTGGAGTTGGGCCTCTACAGCGAGCAGGTGAAGCGATACTTGCAGACCTTCGGCCGAGACCAGATACTTATACTGCTGTTCCCGGACCTACGAAGGGATCCAGCCAAGGTGCTAAAACGCACGCTGGATTTCCTGGGACTTCCCGAGGACTCTATGCCTTGGGATCAAACCCTGGAAGTCAAGAATCCCTTTAGCCTGCCTAGAAACCGCCTGACGCGTTGGATTCTCAGATGGCTTCTCAGGATGATGGCCATCGGCGCAATAGAGCCTCTTGTAGAGCTAATACCGCCCCAGGTTCGATCCTTCGTCTACTCAAAGATACTGCTGCGTCCAGCCCCCAAACCCCCCAGAGATTCCCGCGGCGTAGATTTCCTCTTACAGTTCTATGATGAGGACGTCACAAAGCTGGAGGATATCCTGGGTAGCCCATTGCCGGAGTTGAGGATCACATGGCCTAAAGGTTGAAGTCCCACAGCTGGGGCCTTTGGCCAACCGACGACTCCTTATCTGACCTTCGGCCGAGCTGAGATCTCGGACCTAAGAACATCCACGGCAGAAGCTTTTGTCCGGCAGGCCCGCAACACTAACCAAAGGTATAATGGTGTCGGACGGATAAGGCGAGGAGCGAAGTGGGTATATGGTGCCAGCTGGCCGACGTAAGACAAGACAGATAAAGGTGGGCAATGTACCTATCGGTGGAGACGCCCCTATTGCTGTGCAGTCCATGACCACCACCGACACGCGGGACGTCATGGCCACAGTTCAGCAGATCCGTGACCTGGAGGCCGCGGGCTGTGACATCGTGCGGGTCGCTGTGCCAGACAGGGAAGCTGCCAAGGCTCTGAAGGGCATAAAGGAAATGACGTCTATTCCTGTCATTGCCGACATCCACTTCGACTACAGGCTGGCCCTCATGGCCATTGAGGCCGGTATAGACGGACTGCGCCTCAATCCTGGCAACATCCGCAAGCGCGAACAGGTACAGGCTGTGGTTGCTGCAGCCAAAGAGAGAGGCATACCTATCCGTATAGGCGTGAACGCCGGTTCTCTACCACCCATTGATCCCGACCGAAAGGATGGGCCTGCCCCCCACGACATACCGGGCCGTATGGTGGATGCAGCCCTGAACCATATCCGTATCCTCGAAGACCTGGGCTTCGATCTGATAAAGGTCTCGTTGAAGGCCTTCGACGTGCCCACCATGGTGCAGGCCTATCGGCGCATGGCGGGCCTGGTAGACTATCCCTTCCACCTGGGGGTCACCGAGGCTGGGACTCCTTTTGCGGGCTCCATCCGCTCAGCCGTTGGGATAGGCATATTGCTGGCCGAAGGCATCGGCGATACAATACGCGTCTCCCTTACTGGCGATCCTGTACAGGAAGTTGAAGCCGGTTACGAGATCCTTAAGGCCCTCAACCTCAGACAGCGCGGGCCAACCATGATCTCTTGTCCCAGCTGCGGCAGGGTCGAGATCAACCTGATCGATCTAGCTACCAGGGTCGAGGCCCGTCTGAAGGCAATGGGACAGCCTCTGACCGTAGCTGTGATGGGATGCGTTGTGAACGGTCCTGGCGAGGCCCGAATGGCCGATGTGGGTATTGCAGGAGGCAAGGGCAAGGGGGTGATCTTCCGCCGAGGCGAAGTGGTGAAGATATGTCGGGAAGAGGAGCTGGAAGACGCCCTGATGGAGGAAATCGAAAGGCTCCTGCGAGAAGGCGGCTCTGCCCCCGTAAGAACACTGCCAGTCATAGACATGGGCTGAGGTGGTTAGGCTCTCCCTATCCACCATGTGGGGTTTAGGGTATCTGGATGACCCCACAGCTATCCCAGCGACTGCCCAGGAACTGGGCTTTATAGCTATCGAGCTCAATTACAGCGTTCGGAGGGAGCATATCCCGCTGGTCGCCAGAGGACCTCTCCCCGTGTCGAGTCTCCATGCCCCTTGTCCCCTTCCCACAGACAGCCGTGGCCGTCCCATCGAAGGCTTGCACCTCGCCAGCAGAGACGAGGAGCGACGCCGTAAGGCTGTCGAACTCGGCAAGGCCACCATACGCCTGGCCAAACAGCTGGGAGCCGTGGCTGTGGACTTTCACATGGGTGAAGTGGGAGACCCCAACCATCTGGAGGCGCGCCTACATCGGGCTATAATTGACGGAGCACCTCAGGAGACCCTGGATGCCCTGAGGGAGAGAATAACAGCCGACAGAGCCACCAGGGTGGGTTGGAGGCTGGAGAAGGCCAAGGCATCTCTCAAGGAGTTGGCTGCCGTGGCCGCCCAAGAAGGGGTACGAATAGGGCTCGAGACCAGAGCCGACTATATGAGCATCCCAATCCTCGAAGAGGCCGAGGAGCTCCTAACGGAGCACGATCCCAGCGTGGTAGGATACTGGCACGATACAGGCCACGCTCACCGCTTGGAGCTTATGGGCTTCTATACCCACCTCAGCTGGCTGGA
>DAOUBH010000006.1:0-16692 GCA_034432775.1 Chloroflexota bacterium | reverse complement strand
CTTACCGGTGTATTCAACGGGACGACTACCACGAACTACACCGTGACAGTCACCAATGTCGACAGTTCCGGTAACATAACCGACATCCTCCTCAACGATGGCAGCACGTCGACACCCATTTCGGGGACAGGAGGGACCTTCAACCTAGGCAACGGCCTAACCCTGCACATCGCCAGCAGACCCACCAACGCCGTGGGCGACACTTACACCTTCCAGGCATATCCGCCAAAGCCCTCCACAGCAACGGTAGAGATCTACGACGCATTGGGAGTCACCCATCAGCTTAACATCACATTCACACCTCAGGGCAACAACACCTGGAGCTGGACGGCCTCCAGTAACGACGCATCCATAACATCCATCACCCAAACGCCTTCGCCGGCCAACATAACGTTCAGCCCCACCGGCAGCTACACAGGCCCTGTTCCGGCAGGCACGCTAAACATCACCCTGGCTGATGGAAGCAACCTGACAGTCTCCCTCGATCTTGGCAACCTCACTCAACGTGGCCTGCCCACAGATCTCAAGGTCAACCAGGATGGCTACAGCGCTGGATCCCTCGTAACCTTCAGCATCGGCAATGGAGGTGACATCGTGGGCGTTTTCTCCAATGGGGTGCGCCTCACCTTGGGCCAGGTAGCCCTTGCCAACTTTGCCAATCCAGGCGGCCTGATGAAGGTAGGCAACAATATGTATTCGGCAACGGGAGCTTCCGGCGACCCTCAAATTGGAACCGCTAACACGGGCGGAAGGGGAAGCATAAACTCCGGCTTCCTGGAGATGTCCAACGTCGATCTGGCCCTCCAGTTCACCAACATGATCATGGCGGAAAGGGGTTTCCAGGCTAACTCACGGGTGATCACAGCTTCTGACGAAATGCTGCAGGACTTGGTTAACATCAAGCGATAAAGGCTAGCAGGGGAAGGCGCATCCTTCCCCTGCGTACTGCCGCACCTTTGGACGACAATTTAGATGATAGTTAAGGGACATCGCCTTTCGGGTCAGGAGACGGCACGCTCAGACATCAACGAAGGTACGACCACCTCATGAGGGTTGGCAAGAGCTACGGACAAACAGCAGAGAGCGACGCCCACACACTGCCCAGCATTATGGCCCTCGGCGCCATAGGCGTTGCCCTTAGCTACTTCGGTCTCATAGACCCGCAGTACTTATGGCAAAACCGAAACGTAACCCCCTTTGTGGGTTGGCTCATCCTGCTGCTGACCGCCTTCATCTGGCTGCCTTACTCCTTCGCTACGTTGTCTGCTTGGCTGAGTCTCGTAGCCCGCATGTCTGCCCTCCTGGCCGTTGGAGGGTTAATCTCCGCCGAGGCCCTACAGGGGCATCCGCAGTCTGCTGTGATTTTGGTATGGACACTGGCACTCCTAGCTTCGCCTTGGGTGCATCCCCTACGCAAGCGATCTATGCCGGACTTGACCTTGGTTTTCGGCACCCTTCTAAGCGTCTACGGAATATTGAATCAGTCCGTCTATCTCTCAGTCCTAGCCCTTATAGCGGGCGTGCTGCTCCTGGCCAATTCTGCTCGGCCCAGGCCCATCCTGGTAATGGCTGCAGGCATAGCGCTTGCTACTGCTGCCATCGTCGAGCTTCGCGACCCACGGCTGGTCGTAGTCAGCCTCGTGGCAATCAACGCCCTAGGTCTTCTGACTTCCAACTTTGTAGTAGAGAGCAAGGGTGTGACCTTCAAGTACTTCCGATCCATGGCACTGGTAGGTACTATCCCCTTGCTCATTCTCGGATCGTTCCTTACCTTTACTGGCCAGGGGCAGGTTCTCAAACAGTCCCTCTCTCACCTGAGCTACACAGCCTCTCAATCGGCCCAAGCGATCGAGCAAGAGGTATGGTCGTCGGTGGGTGTGGTGAGCGAACTCTCCCACAGCCCCGCCCTCCTGTCGTCCCTTCGGGAAGAGGATCTCAATGGCCTGGAGTCCGTCCTCGATAATTCCTTTAGCTTCCACCCGTCCCTCGCCTATTTAGGCTTGGTGAGATCCGACCTATCGGTCATGGCTGAACGACGTTCTTCCGGCAACCTCTCCATCGAGGTACTTCAGAAAATTGCAGAGAACCGCTACGAGCTCTTCGTAGCAGGTCAGCCAATGGGCCCTGAACCCTACATAGATTCCCAGGGAAAGGGTTTCCTGATCGCAGCCTTTCCTGTTGATAGCAATGGAATGAGAACGGTTCTCGTAGGGGCCATATCTATGGACCGCATCGACGTAAGGTTCCACCAGGTGGCAGGGCCCACACAATTCCATCACATGCTGGTGGATCCGTCGAAAGACCAAGTGATCTCCGATCACGACACGCGACAACGCATGATCGCCTTGAGTGCCCAGGGTTGGCCCAGTTACCTCCTGGAAACTTTGCTCAACCAAGAAACAACCTTTGTGCCACGGGGCGATACCCAAGTCTACGCTGCTTATGCCCCTATACCCAGTTGGGGCTGGGGTGTCATCGTCTACGCACCAATTGCTGAGGCACTGGGCGGGGCAATTTGGATATCGTGGGCCAATCTGGCGATCCTTCTGGCCTCCCTGGGCATCACCCTCGGGCTGAGCCTCGTCAGCTCGCAGGAACTCACCTTGCCCATCCTCAATCTCTCCTGGACGGCTCGCAAGATCAAAGAGGGTGACTTGAATACCCAAACTATCCACTCAACGGGAGACGCAGAAGGCGAACTCGGCGAGATAGCCTCTACCCTCAATGTCCTAGTCGAAAAGATCGTCAGGGCCGACCAAGAAATAGACGAGCACGCCCGCCGCCTACAGGATGTAACCCGCCAGTCTCAGGCCCTCCGCGCAGCCAACCAGCGGCTAACTACCCTTTTGAGCCTTGCGCAGGATGCGCTGCGTCTCGACTCACATGCCCTGTTCCATTCAGCGACCGAAAAGCTTGCCATCACCTGCTCTGCCTCAGCTACCCTATGGCAACTCCACGGCGGTAAGTGTTTCCCAGTTGCATCCTACAGCCATGAAGAACATGTGGCAGCAGAGGCATCACCTCTTCCTCAGGTGCTGGCTGCAGCGAAGGCTCGGACAAGCTTTGTCAGCCCCATGAAATCGGCCGATGGCGCCCCGGTCGGCTGGGTAATGGCTGTGCCTATCGTCGTCGAAGACAACGTGGAAGCCGCCATAGAACTGCGTAGAGACAGCCGCTTCGAGCTTTCAGAGCAACAGATGGTAGAAGTTGCAGCCACGGAGATAGCCATGGCTATCCAGCTGGATAGGCTGTACTCCAGCACCCGACACCAGGCCAATCTGTACAAACAGATAGGGCACATGGCCGAGCATTCCATGGTGCTCCTCGATCCGCAAGCGAACCTGCAAAACACCCTGGCCTACCTCATGGAGATGACAGGAGCTAGATGCGGCATGGCCCACTACCTTCAAGCCAATGGCCAGCTCATCTCTTTAGACAGGGCCCTCCAGTGTATGATCTCCCCTCAGGCCCTTTTAGAGCGTTTAGCTCCCTATTTGATCGGCAACGACGCCATCCATGCCAACGAATTCCGTGGCGAGCTCCCGATACTCGGTGTAGATACCTGGATAGCCCTGGGGCTCAAGATCGAGGACAGGGTGCGAGGCATAGTAATGCTGGGCTTTAGCCCCTATAGGCCCCTTTCTGATGAAGAACGGTCAGCCCTTCGCCTGGCAGCCCGCATGGCCTCCCTTTCCCTACAGCGATGCGAGCTCTACGCCGCTACCATGGAACAGCGGGACTTGGCCACTACCATTGTAAATACGGTACCGATGGCAGTGGTCCTCATCGATGTCTGGGAAAAAGAGATCTTGATGGCCAATGGTGCGGCTGTTTCGGCCGGGCTCGACAACGTTGCGATTCTGATGGAAGCCGGGTTCTGGTCTCCAGTGGTGAGGACAGCCGAATGGCATCTCCCGTACCGAGCCAGGGAGATCCAATGGACCAAAGGCGATACTACAACGTACTGGGATCTCAGCCTGTGGCCCTTATCTCAGTCACCTGGCATGGTGCTACTGTCAGCCCAAGAAGTGACCAGCTCCATCATCTATCGAGAGCGCATCCACAGTTTGGCAAGGGAAGCAGAGCAGGGTCGATCATATTTGCAAAGCATCCTGAACAGCATGACCGAGGGCATCGTTATAGTCGCTGAAGACGGCACTATCACTTTCGCTAACCCTAGAGCCAACCTTCTACTGGGCGCCGGCTATCTGGGCAGAAGCACCATCCGTGACCTTGCCGACAGCCTGGAAGCACGGGCCCGCATTGACAGGCAGGTCAGGGATTTCCTGCTAGGCATGGGGGATCCGATAGACAGCCTCGAATTCGATCTCAACTACGCGAGGGTCAAGACCGTGTCCTGCCAGTGGTTCAAGCTATCGGGATCAGCCAATGAAGGGACGCGCGGGCTGCTAGTGCGAGATGTAACCCTCCAGAGGGAACTGAACCGATTCCGGGAAAACCTCATATCCATAGTGTCCCACGAGCTCCGCACACCTCTCACTTCCATCCTGGGCTTTTCGGAGCTGGCAACCATTAAAGAATTCCCAGCCGCCGAGCTCAAACGCATGCTGAAGATGATTCATCAGGAAGCCAGCCAAATGTCAGACCTCGTCAACGAGTTCCTGGAGGCTGGGAAGCTCAGCGCCCAAGGATTCAGACCTCATCCGACTCCTATAGACCTGGCTCAGATCATCGATCACAGCGTGACCATCTTTAGACGGAGGGCCCCACATCACACCTTCGAAGTGACAGTACCCGATAAGTTGCCCACACTCCATGCCGATGAGCCCGGTGTCCGACAGGTACTGCAGAACTTGCTCGGCAATGCCGTCAAGTACACCCCCGAACCCGGCAAGATCAGCATATCTGTAAGCCTCTCCGATAATGAGGTGACCATCGCCATTTCAGACACAGGGCTCGGCATACCACCCGACCAGCTGGACAAGATCTTCGAGAGGTTCTATCGGGTCACCGATCACAGCCACCGAAGTATCAGGGGCACCGGTCTAGGCCTCAGTATAGCTAGAGACATCGTGGCAAGTCACGGAGGCCGTATCTGGGCGGAAAGTCAGCCAGGCAAAGGGTCGACCTTCTATGTGACCCTACCACTTAGTATCTACCCACCCGACCAGTAAGGGTGCCTACAACTCCCTAGCGCCGCGCTCCAGCAGGCCAGATACGCCTAATCCCTTCGCCGGAAATATTGCGCTGTTAGCAAAGTATTCGAAGGTAAACCTTGTGACCTCGCCGCCAGCAAGGCCGGGTATGGGCATCAATCTAGCCGCCAGGGGCTTATTGAGCCTTCCAGCCATGGCCGCCACATCCAGCAGGATGCCAACCAACTCTTTTTCGTCGACGTCTCCAGGAAGGGGGATAGTGTCAAGACCCGTGCCACAAACGGCGCTATAGGCCAGAAGGCCTTCCACCGTAAGGAGGCCCTCTTTAGCACGCTCTGCCAGTACAGCGTCTTCCAACACCGGCAGCATAAGCCCAGAATACCCGCACCGTTTGACCTGTATCGACCTCAGGATATCTGTGACAAATGCTGCAGCGAAAAGGGTGCCGGGAGCTCCTACCTTGTCGACCCCGAGGGCTTCTAGGGCCCTTCCGATACTGCGGGATACTTCTGGGAAAGGTGCCAGTGACAGATCCACACCCCAGAAACCTACGCCTGCCTCTTCCGAATACTGCTGGCATATCACCTCAACCCTCCGCGCCTCCCTCTCCAACAAGCTACGGAGCCGATGCGCCAGCTCTTCCAAGGTACCTGGCCCTTCGAAGGCTGCCACAGCCAGGTCAGCGGCTTCGAGAGCCACGGAGAACTTAGGGGGACCTCCATCGTGGTAGGCCGCGGGCAGAAAGGGCGTTCCAGGCCTCACGTTGGCTATGCCCGCAAACCGTAGGTTGCCGAAACCCAGCTCCGTACCCTCGGCCAGATCACGGATGATCCCGGCCGCCACCCTGGCAGCCTCTAAGTCGACATTGCCGCCCTCTTGGAGCAGCATCACAGCCCCAAATACTGTGGTAGTCGATCTCAGAGCCCTGGCCAACTCGCTCGCATACCGACCCCTGACCAAGTAAGGTCGCGCCAAGGGACCCAGAGAAAAGTAGTCGATGCCCCTCTGTCTGCCCAGTTCCTCCAAAGCCTGGGCAAACTCTACCAGGTGCTCCGACGGCACTACCTCTGGGAAGGGAGGCGTTGCCAGCCTCAGCGTCTGGACTTCGAAACCAGCAATATTTAAAGCAGCCCTGGCCCGATGGCAAAGCTCCGCAGCCACATCCATCTGGACAGGCCTCAAAGGCCACCGAAGTTCCATCCCCAAGGTGAACGATCGTATCCTCATACCCCACCTACCTTAAGGGCATTATAACTTGTCGGCACTCCCTTAGGGTTTGCCGTTCAATAGTCCAGCCCTACGCCATCTCAGCCTCAGATAGGGCTTCAAAGCTTCGAAGGCCAGGGCCTGATCCCGAACAAGACCCTCTGCTTGGGCGGAGGTCAACTGCTGGGCATCCCTTACAAAGGTTGCCGTCCTGCCCAGATAAAGGGGCACCATGGAGAGGAGCAAACTATCCCGTTCTCCTGGAAGTTTTTGGTAAGCCACTGCGAAGTCGTAGACCGCAGCGGCCCAAAGGTAAGCCTCCACCCTGTAGCTGCGGCTCCCAGCACTCCGGGACACCGTCTGGAAAACATCCTCATCTAGACACCTGCGCCACAGATCCCGCCAGTGACTGAAGCCCGACAGAAAAGACATATCCATCGCCTCCAGCGATACAGCTACTGCTTCGGGCTCTACATATGGTCTGTCGCCCATCAGCGGGACAGCCACCACTCTGTCCAACGTCCACCAGCTACCTACGCTTTGCCCCATCAGCTCGTAGGCCGTCCCTACGACCTCGCGAAACATATTGCTGAGGCTAGCCGATGGATCCCTCGGATCGTGCACCTTAAGCCCCAGATTCGTCTGGACAATGCGGCTGCCCTGCAGTATGGCCGTGGTGGTCATCCAAATATCTACCCCGAAGCGAGCCACCTGACCGTCCCACACCGGCAGGGAGTACCAAAAGGAAGCCAGGCGCGGTGAGAAACCAAAGTCGCCACCAATGGGCTGCCTGATATCCAGCCCATAGAGGGCACGGGTGAGGGGATAGGCGACAGCATTCGTTATGGTGGCATCGTGTTTATGTCTGAAGTAGAAAGGGGTCACAAAGTCAGCTGTATCGTTCACTATGGGGCTACAGAGCTGACCAATCCAGTCTTCATCGATGCTCCTGAGATCGGCGTCCACAACGACAGCAGCCCTCGGTCCCAGCTTGCCCACTGCCTCGAATATGGCCCGCAATGCACTCCCCTTGCCCGGTATGCCTTTGTACTTTCCGGACGCCACAGGGGCATTTACGGCCTCACCAGCCGCCAGAACTGCCACTTCCGTCCCATCGCTGGAGCCGCCATCGGCATTTACCACGACAGCCCTGTACCCTGGAAAGTGAAGCCGGACCCCCTCTATCGCCATCCGCACCACATAACCTACCGTGGTAGCATTGTTGAAGCTTGGTATGCCGATGACGATGTCACAACTGCCCAGCTCAGCAACCCTTTCCGAAAGCTCCGGCGACATGCCCGTATCGGTGGTCATATGGTACCTTCACCTTTATAAGGTCGACCCATGATATCACAACAACTGCAAACGAGGTTGTCCCATGAATTACAGGAAAGTCCCTATGCCCAAGCGGAAGCGTATCGCATTGGTGGCTCACGACCACATGAAACCCAGCCTTATAGAGTGGGCAAAGTTCAACAGAGGATTATTGGCCCAACACGAACTCTTTGCGACGGGTACCACTGGCAAGCTTCTGGAAGAGGAATTGGGCCTGCCGGTAACTAGGTTTCATAGCGGCCCACTGGGAGGAGACCAACAGATAGGAGCGAAAATCGCCGAAGGGAACATCGATTTTCTGATCTTTTTCTGGGACCCTCTGGAGCCACTTCCTCACGATCCTGATGTCAAGGCCCTCCTACGGATAGCCGTGGTCTGGAACATCCCTGTGGCATGCAACAGGGCCAGCGCCGACTTCATGATCTCATCGCCCCTAATGATGGGAGAGTACAGTCGTGCAGTGCCCGACATCGAACGGCGACACACAGTTTCAGAGTGATGCCCTATGGTACCCCCTCCAGCCACGGCTGATCGGAAAGCAGGGCGATCACTTCTTCGTCGGTCACCTGGGCAAAATCCCGGTAGAACTGCCCGACGGCGAAGAAGGGGTAAGGTTGATGGAGGCATATGGCTTCGTCGGCCTCCGCCTCCAGACTCTTAAAGGATTCTGGCGGTGCCACCGGCACCGCCATCACCAACTTTCGTGGCCCTTCCGCCCGGATTGCCCTCAGAGAAGCCTTCATGGTAAAGCCCGTGGCTATGCCATCGTCCACCACGATAACCAAAAGCCCGGCCAGTGGCCTGAGCGACCTGCCACCTCGATACAGCTGCTTGCGGCGCTCGATCTCCTCCTTCTGTCGGTCGATCTCCCTCTGGAGGTAACTCCGAGGCACACCAAACATGCGCACGGCCTCGTGATCCAGCAGGACCTCGCCGTTCTCGGCCACCGCTCCGAGGGCGTACTCAGGGTTTTCCGGAGCGCCTATCTTTCTGACGATCACCACGTCCAGGGGCATCTTGAGGTGTCGTGCTATTTCGTAGCCTACCACCACGCCCCCCCTGGGCAGGCCCAGCACGACGCCCTTCTGACCGACATACCTGGAGAGGGCTTCAGCCAGCTTGGCCCCTGCCTCCCTCCTGTCCCTGAAGTACATGGGAAGCCTCCTTACACCCTAGCTCCCCTCTATTAAACATCATCTCAGCCGGGACCTATACTTGGCTTCGCTATATATGCCCGCAGCCGCAAAGCCCACGAGAATAGTCCCGAGGGCCCAGCGGACCATGGGCACTATCTGCGGCCACTGGTCCACCGCCTCTGCCAGACCAACGAACATGCCCGACACGGCCATGGCGGCGTAGATGGCCCAACGAGTAGGCAACCCCATGGACTTGAGCCCTTCCACTACCAAGGGCACGAATACCATGGCAGGTATCCCCAGCAATACTATCCCGTCCACGAAGCTGTCAACACCCTTCAAGACTCTTTCACCTCCCTAAGCTTCTCCCAGAACTCAGCCCCGAGCCTTCGACCCATAACCCGCCACGGCCCATCAGCTTCGGGATGCAGCTCCATGACGTATCGTTCGAACACCTGGCATAACCTGCCCTCTATCTCCTGTTCAGGCGCCAGAGGCAGCCCAAAGGTGTGTACCCCACCACAGCGAGCATAAAAGGCGGCAAACTCCGGAACAGTGATCCCTATCCCATCTATCCCCAGAGCCTTTCCCTTCCACCCGGAATCAAGTCCGAGCTGCTCTGCAACAGCTGCGGCCACCCCGAGACCAAAGGCCTCGGGTCGTTGGGCGATTACAGAAGCATCGGCGGGGTTGGTGAGAAACCCACATTCCACCAGTGCAGTCAGAGGCTGTGTGTCCCTCAAAATTCCCAGCCGGCCCACGGCTGTGCTGGTGTCAGGGATAACCCCACGAAGATACAGGCCAGACTTGAGGGCCACGTGGCGGGCAAGCCGCTGGGCTAGCGCCTTGGTCTCAGGCCAGCCTTCCACATACACGGCCTCCACCCCATGGGCCGCAGCATCCGAGGCCGCGTTGTGATGGATGCTAACTACCAGGGCCACGGGACGCTCGGCATGTAGGGCATTTATCCACTTCACCACACCTACTAGTCCTCCTGCGATCTCCTTGGAGGTCATCAATACCTCCAGACCCCAGGCTAAGAGCAGATCCCGTGCGGCCTCAGCAACCCTTACATTACATTCCACCTCCATCAGGCCCTGGCCGCGAGCACCGCCGCCGGCTTCGTTGACGTGCCCAGGATCAAGAACCACCAACATGTATGCCTCCTGACTCTCATGCTTCCGCTGCTTGCAACCAGACCACATGATTGATGCTGTTCAGAGCCGTGAGGTCCACCCATTCGGGCAGGGGATGAGAACCCGATATATATCCGCTCCTAGGCCTCTGGGCGCCAGAACCGAGCACGGCCCTGTACACCGTGGGAGTGGAATTGCCGAAGCTCGCAGCCAACCAATACACCCCAGGTTGCAGAAGCAGCGGCCCAATGCCCACTACATTTGTGCCAGCTGCCAGAGGGATCAGGCCTGTTGTGGCAAGGAGCCCTCCGTCTCCATCGTAGATGCCCAAAGTGTAGTTGCTCCCAGAGCCGCCCGATCCCAGACGTATCCGCATCACGGCCACCTGCATGGCCAAGCTCACCAACGCAGGATGGAAGAAAGCCTGCCCGGCCGAAGGTGCCTGCGATGTGCCGGCCAAAGCAGCCTCCACTGTCTCGGCGTAGAGCTGCCCCCCGAAGGCCGGCAGGAGGGCCCTCACCTCCATGAAGTCCCGCTTCACGCCACCTCCTCCATATCCACTTCCACTGTCCCCTGCAGGAGCTGTCCTTGCACCAACTGCATCCTCGGCCGCGCCTGGGTCACTATTACCTTGTGGGTCTGCCCGGTGACATCCTGAAAGTCGATGGGACCTGAACCAGGGAGAGCAATGAGTTGATCCAGCATTTCCAGGGCGGGAGGTAGAGCCGCCCCGTCGATGCCAGCAAGGCCGTCCCTTACCGGTATGCGGAGCCTCCAATGCCTTCGCCCTCTATTCGCCCAGCAGTAGTCCACCCTCACCGACCTCAACATCGGCTGCGAATAGCTGCTTCCCGAAAGGGCGACCTTCCAAAGCAGTGTGCGGGATCGTATGCCCCTGAGGTCAGCCTTGAGATAGCTGTCGCGGGAAATATCTGTAGCACCGGCCACTTGGACCCATGAACCACCGAGATCCAGGGAAACGCTCAGGGATACGCTGTTGCCACCGGCCAGTGGATAGTTGCCCGCAGTGCCGAACTGCGCTGTCAGCCACTGCCACTCTTTCACTTCCGTCGGATGATCGCCATCTACCAACGAGGACACGATATAGCCTGTCGAGGTAGGCTCCGGGGCGTACACAGAGCCTTCGGGCAGCCATACCAGCCAGATACTAGATGTCGATCTGTCACCCACCACGAGTCCGCCGTCCCGAAGGACTCCCTGGCTGGAGAAGATGCGCCCCAAACTGTACCCTCTGGACACTTCCCAGAAACCGTGGCCATCCCAAGCCCAGAGGGAGTCATCCACTATCGCAAAGAGAAGGTTGCCTGCCACGGCTAAGTCGCTGAACTGCCCTTCCAGCTCCTGGACCCTCAACTGCACACCGTCGGTAGTATAGAGGCGCCTTCCGGCCCAGAAAACCAGGTTTCCCTGGAACTCTACGAGTCTAGAGAAGCTCTGCTGGCCAGTGCTGTAGGCATTCATGGCAGCACTGGCCAGCATGGGAACTACTTGGGCATCCAGTGCCCTTCCTCCTCCGGCAGTCCTGCCCCGTATTTCCAGAAGGCCGTCCGTGGTGCCCACCACTAAGGCTCGCCCATAGGGGAGTAGCGATACCACATCCTGGTTGATCGCCAGAGTCCGCCAGCTCGAGCCATCGGCCGAGTAGCGGAGCTGGCGTCCCTCAGCCCCGACCAAGAACCCCATCCACGGTGTCCAAGCAGCAGGCGATATAGACAACGAGCTCCACGAGATACCATCCCATCGCCATGCAGCTGCCCCCCTTAGGGCCACATAGAGGTACCCACCGAAGGCAGCCAGGGCCACCACTTCGGCAGGAAAGTCGGTCTTTACGGCCGAAAGCCCGGCAAATCTCCCCGCATCGGCGCCCGACGTCGTCACACTGACACGGTACAGGCTGTTACCGAAGGCAAGGTACAAAGAGCCTGCGAACTTAGCACAGGCTGTAAGGGGAGCACCCACGCCAGGCCCGGAGCGGGGCGATAGGGCAGGAGCCAGGCCTGCCCTACCGCCTCGGTAGCCCAGGAGTCCCACTCCCTCCAGGAAGCCGTCACCGCCATGATCGATGCTCAGGGCGCCCCGAAATCTCCGCTGGAGGTAGCTGCCCTCCTTTAAAGCTGTGCCTTCGCTCCAACACTCCCAGCCCCCATCAGCTAGCTGGTAGCCACGGCCGTCTATCACCACGCTGTGGGTAACTCCGGCTACAGCCATCCGCCCAACCTCCTGGCAGCTACGACACCCCGGCGGCTGCGGAGCATCTGCTGGTATTCGGCCATGGCCGCGGCCGCTCTTTCAGGCACCGATACACCCCTTCGCGCCGCTTGCTCCTCCCACCACCGGTAAGCCTCAGTTTTCGCCCTGACCAGAAGCACAGGCTCCTCTGTGGCCTCAAGGGTGGCTTCGGACACATCGTCGGATGGCAGCTGTCTCTCGGCCAGATAGTGCAGCTCCACATCTCGCGAAAATCGGGGTGCAGGCTGTATCAGCAACTTACCCTGAGCCCACCACCAACCCGACTCTCCTCCTGGTGCCGGCGGCAGCGGCTCCCCATCAGCCACCACCGCGAGGGCTGCCAGGAAGTCAGAGGGCAATGGGTACTCGGTCTGACCGGGCAGCAGCGATACAGTGACCCGCCGTTCGATGGGCAGGTCTACCGAAAGATCGGCCATGGCTCTCGCCAGGAAATCGTTGAGGAGCTCGTCGGACCATACGTAGCTGCCCGACACTGTATCGCCCAGGGCGCGACGCAGGGCCGCCCGAAGGCTAGCTCTGGTGGCCACGACTACACCCGTACGCCCTTCAGCCTGGCAGCGGCGATGTCCCTGAAGAGGGCGAGACCACAATACCACTTGATGCGTGTTCGACGGGCATCTTTCATCTCCAAAGTGCCCACCCTCTCCACCTGCACACCGCCGTTGTCCAAACCCATGAGGCCAGTGGCGAAACCAAACTGCACCGCGTAGATGCTTGAGCAGTCGGTGCTAGTTCCCTCCGTCTCGTTGTCGGTGATGTTGTCGTCCACTTCGATGGGAATGCCGTCGTAGTACAGGGCCCTCCGACCGAACTGGTCCACATCGGTCTCTAGTAGGTTCCCGCTGGCGCGTCGTAGCTGGCTCAGCTTTCGCCTGCTCCGCTTGCTCATGAACAGCACGTGGGGCCTGCCCGGCCGCACCATGTCTATCAGCTCGTCCAATTTCTCGAGGGTCAGCACACCACCGTTGGAGCCCATGCTCATCACCTGACCCGAGGGCAAAAGCTTCTGTATGCCGTCGAAGCTGTTGGGATCAGCGGTGCTGTCCCCGTTGAAAAAGGCGTCGTTGAAGCGCTGGGCTATGGCCTTGGTCTTTGCCGCTATCACCACAGCTTCGAGATCGTTGGGGTCCGCATAAGTGCGCAAAAGAAAGTTGTCCACGTCTGCATCGCCACCCAATATGGCAAGTTTGGCTGTCTTGCGCACGAAGGTAGGAGTAGATTCCGTCCAGTCCTGACCAACGGCATAGAAAGATGCCGTGCCCAAGGTAGATTCTTGGTTGTAAGCCAGTTCGTTCCCTACGACGGTCATGAAAGGCAGGTGCCTGAGAACAGCCGACTCCTGCACTAAGGTTTCCACAACGCCCCGGACCAACATGTCCTGGGTGAGTTTTGCAGCTTCCAAAAGGGTCAGAGCCATAGTCTATCAGCCTCCCTATCGCAGTCCAAAGCTTCCCTTCAGCCCTGCAGCGATCCTGGCCACAGGGCTCAGATCGTTGGGTGGCCTCCACGGATGAGCGGTCGACATCGTCTGCCGCTGGAGGGCCCTGTATGCCTGCTTCACCCTCTCGGCGGAGAGCCTAACCTCTTCGAGACTCTGCCCCGAGATGAGATCGGCCAGCGCCAACGGCACACCAGATCTGGCCAATTCCTTGTAGCTCTCCACCGCCTGCTGGAGCTCCTCCCTCAGGCGAGCCACCTCCGACGCCGGGATCAGATCCTCCTCTACAGGTCGGTATTCTTGTCCCCCTTCGCCATCCACCAACTTGTAGTACATCTCAAACTCCTTTCGTCCTCAGCTCCTTCAACACCTTGCCTGCCAACTCCATCAGTTCGGAACCTTCACCGCTCCCCAGAACGTGCTCGACCCTAGCCATAGCTGCCATCCTCCCCATGGCCCGGGTCACAGCCTCCAGAAGCTTGAGGGGATCCCTCTCCCCTTCGGGCTGGGCCTCATACCATGTCAACACCCTCGCCAACACAAGGCGGGTCAGCTCCAGCTCCGGCTGAAGGGAGAGGGAGCGCGCATCCTCCACAACCCGCCGAAGCTCCTCTTCGGAAAGGAATTCACTGTAGGGCCCCGCCCTATCCCGCGGCTGCCTTGGCCCACGACCTCGTACCATCTACCCCTCCATACTTAGAACAGATGTTCTATTTTAGTTATGGCGGCCAGCCTGTCGCTCTGTGCCACAGAAGACAAATCTCCTTGGAGGGGTTAGCCTTGAAAACTACTTCGACATGTGCTATGATGTAAGTGGTCCCGAGCGATCGGGTAGGATGCCCGAAGGCGCCCAGGACCCTGCAGAGGAGCTTGGTCGTCCGATGCCCGCCAGGGCAAAGGAGGCGAAGCGACAAAAGTCTAGGGTCCGTGGGAATCGGGTAGACCGAGGGGTCGCTCGGGGCCTTCTTGTTTCTCTCCCCGTCGGCCTCCGAGAGCCAACCCTCACCGCAAGGCTGAGAGTTGTCTGAGCGCCTGGATCGCGCCGCAGTAGCCTTCTGTTATCGGTCCTGCCCGAACCGCTCCAACCGGTAGGGGCTCAAATCCACCAGCACATCGGTGTGCCCATGGACTATGAGCTCGGCAATGGCCCGGCCGGCCGCGGGCGACTGCTGAATGCCCACGCCGTCGAAACCGACCGCATTGTAGAAGCCTTTGACCTTACTTGCCTCTCCAAGGATGGGCAGGCCATCGGGAGTCATGGGGTACAGGCCTGCCCATCCTCCTGTAATCTGAAAGTTAGCGGCCAACGGCCACCTCTGGGCCAGAGAACCCACCACGTGTTCCACGAACTCGCTGTCGGGCCTCTGCTTGTAGCGATCCGGGTCCTCCGGTTTCTCCTCAGAACCCACACTCTCCCAGTGCACCGAGGCCAATATCAGCCCCCCTGTTTCCTCGCAGAAGTACAGGCCCTCCCGCTCGAAACCCGGAATGTAGTCCATTACTACAGGAACCTTCTCCACGGAACGATCCGGCCGCAAGATTACCACCTGCCGCCGATAGCCATCTACGGGCACCGTCAAACCGACCATCGACCCCACCTGACGCGCCCAAGCACCCGCGGCATTCACCACTGCGTCGGCCTCCACCACGGTGCCGTCCACCCTCAACTTGAACAGTCCACCGGGTCCCGCCTCTACGCCCTTTACTGCTGCCCGGGTCAACACCCTGGCACCCAAGCCCTTAGCCTCCTCCAGCAGGGCGCTTACGTAAATGGATGGATCCACGCGACCGTCTTCGGGCCCCCACAGAGCAGCCACTAAATCATCGGTCCGCATACCTGGCACCAACTGACCTATCTCTTCGGGCCCCACTATCCGAGGATGGGAGATCCCGAACTCGGCCTGTAACCTTAGGCTCCCTTCCAGTAGTCTGGCCTGCTCTTCGGTATGGGCAAGCCTAAGATACCCGCACCTCTTGAAAGGCACACCCTTCCGCCTTGACAATTCCTCGAAGAGGGGCATGCTCAAGGCCGTCATCCGAACTTCGAACTCGTTGACATACTGGGTCTCAACTATGCCCGCGGATCTACCCGAGGAGCCTTCGGCCGGGGAACCCTTCTCTATAAGAACCACGCTGGCCCCCTGAAGGGCAAGGTGGTAAGCACAGGATGCCCCGATGGCACCACCCCCGACTACTGCCACTCTGAGACCAGCCACGCCTCACCTCCAAAAGTTCCATGAAAAATAAGATCCCGAGGGGGCAGTAGATCGAGATCCCAGATTCCATTAAACCACAACCATCAAGCTCCGACCGCCTTAGCGCCCCTCCCCAACGTTACCATCACCACCGAACCCACGATACACACTGCGGCCAAGCCTATCCGCGCTGTTATCGGCTCGCCTCCCAGCAAGTTGCCCAGCAGAACCGCCACTAAAGGATTGACATAGGCATAGGTCGATACTAGGGTGATGGGTGCGTGCCGCAGAAGCCAGTTGTAGGCGCTGAACCCAACCAGGGAACCGAAAACCACAAGGTACCCCAAGGCCACCAAAGATATCGTCTGCACCCCCGTTGTCTGCCATGCGCTGGCCTCCCCCAGCAACAGCCCTGCTCCCGCCAGCATCGCACCTCCCGCCAGCATCTGCATGGCAATTCCCAAAAGGGGCGACGACGCCTTGATGCCTCGCGTATAGATGGATCCCATCGACCACGAAAGGGACGACCCTACCAGGGCCAGCGCGCCCAGGGGATCCACCCCCGTTTCCCCTTGGAAGAGCTGCGTGGGTCCCACCAGGATCCCGATCCCAAGGAAGCCCACAGCCACACCCCCTATAGCCAGGCGCCCAGGCCATCCCTTACGGGCTATCAGGCCATCTATAAGGGTCACCCACAGGGGCACAGCGCCGACGATGAGGGCCGCAACTCCAGAGGGTACCCGCTGCTCGGCCCACATGACGCCCCCGTTGCCCCCCAAGAGCAGCAGCGTCCCCGCTATCGCCGCGGGCTTCCACTCGCCCCACGAGGCTACTACCTCCCCCCTAGCCCTGCCCCAA
>DAOUBH010000005.1:0-20673 GCA_034432775.1 Chloroflexota bacterium | reverse complement strand
TTTCCTCTACTGCTGCGGGCTTCGTTTCCTCAGCGCTTATCGGTTCCGCTTCGTGAACGAGCATCGGCTGCGCTTCCGGTGTAACCCCCACTTGCGTTCCCCCTTCCGGTGTTGCTAGTGCTTTCTCGACTGCTGCGGATTGGGCTTGCCTCGTTACTATCTCTTCTGGTTCCTCTGGCGCAACGGGTCGAACCTCCCTTACTAAGGTCGATTGAGTTCTCTCGACCGCTGTCGGTTGTTTTCCCACCGATAGTGAAGATTGCCTTAGCTGCCGTCTGCTGCGGTATCGCAGGTGCAGCCAAACAATGACAGAGGTCACCGTAGTAACCAAGAAGAAAACACTCAATAACAGAATTACCGATTCCATGTGGATCCTTACCGCTGCTGCATCAAAAGGCCGCTATGTACGATGTGCTGCACCCAGACGAAGTTGGCGTTGCACACGGGCGGGGCTCCGAACTCCCAGCGCTTGTCCTTGCGCAGGCGCTCGCCGCCCCACTCCTTCATGTTGAAAGGTGGGTTCGCCAGGATGAAGTCCGCCTTGAGGTCCGGGAACCGGTCGTTGTGGAAGGTGTCGCCCTGCTCGATCCGCCCTTCGATGCCGCGGATCGCGAGGTTCATCTTGGCAAGGCGCCAGGTGGTGTAGTTCAGTTCCTGCCCATAGATCCTGATCTGGCTGCGAGCGCGGCCCCCGTTGCCGTTGCCCGTGGCGTGGGCCTCGATGAACTCGACGGATTGGACGAACATGCCAGCCGAGCCGCAGCAGGGGTCGTACACGCGGCCCTGGAAGGGCTCGAGCATTTCGACGAGCAGGCGGACCACGCACCGGGGCGTGTAGAACTCGCTGCCCTTCTTGCCCTCGGCGCTGGCGAACTGGCCGAGGACGTCTTTGGGCCAGGCCTCGGGGTTGCCCACTCGGATGTTGCTCACGAGGTCGATGAGCTGTCCCAGGCGTTGCCTGTGCAGGGCCGTGCGGGCGTAGTCCTTCGAGAGCATTCTTAGACCGGCAAGGGAGGTCAATCGTTTTCTAGGGGAACGACGTTCATTCTTCATTGAAAAAGTCATAATCTACCTTTTTGATCTCGTAAGTTGCGACTGTAAAGACCCCCAACGTTGTAATCGATCATAAGGTCCGCAAGGCGGTGGCCGTCAACCAGCACGATCTTGCTGTCAATCCGCCCGACGTACTTGATGGCATCCTTGGTGAAGGTTGAAGTGGTGATCAAAATGCCCTTCCGCGCATGATGTCCCTCAAGGGCACCGGCGAACTTTTGGACTTCCGGACTTCCGACGGGTGCGTCCCAACGCTTGGCCTGAATGTAGACGACATCGAGGCCGAGCCGGTCTACCGGGATAATGCCGTCAGTCCCGCCGTCGCCGCTACGACCTACGGCCTTCGCGGCTTCTCGGATGGATCCCGCGTAACCCATTCGAACCAGTACCTCTACCACAAGCCGTTCGAAAAATGCTGGCGAGGCCTTCTTGATGTGCCCAAGTAGCTCGGCTGCTAGGTTCTGCCTTAGGTTTCCGTAAGCCTGGGCCATGGACTCCTCAGGAGAGTTGCCATGGCCCTTCCTACAGGTACCCGACCCTTGGATAAGCGTTTCTTGCTAGCTCCGCCCAGAAAGGCGCGGAATCCCTCGAAGCGCTTGAGGAAGGCCACATCGATCTTCTCGGGATTCTGTTTAAGCACCTCTTTGCCGCGTTCTGTTATTTGCACCCAGCCTCGCCGCGGAGGCACCACCAGTCCCGCTTTGCTTAAGTAGGTTTTTGCCCAATGGACTCGGTAATGGAAGACGGGTTGCTGCCTGCTCGGAACCAGCGCCCTTCCCTCTTCTTCGGTCAGAGCAAATTGGTTTCCCAGGATGGTTACCACGTCACGCACACTACGTTCCCGACCATCTTGGAGCAACGCGAGCAGGGGTAGCATTATCGTCTGGTAATCGGGAATTTCCATGGCTCATTCCCCCGATCTGTTGCTTTTCGCGTCCCTCAAAGACGTACAGTGCTGGTAGAAGGTGCCGGAGATGTAATTGAAGCAAGTGAGACCCAGAACCACATGCTTGTACTCGGCGGCATCCATGGAACCACGAAGATGGTTGGCTGCCTTCCACAGCTGGGATTCCAGGCCGTGGATCGGGTCCATCGATGCTGCAAAAGACTGCTGGACAGGGGGGACGAATGTGGTAGAAGGGTTGGTACGCGCCTTCTTTCTTATCCCAGCCATGGCGCGAATCCTCGAGTGTGACAGGTTTTCTCCATTCTACAACGTTGGCCCAGGATATCGTAGGATCATAACGCCCAGTGGCAGTTCGATTAGTTGTGGATCCACCAGGGCATAGTTCCGATACAGATGCTATATATGGTCGGCTATCGTGTAACGTTCTCGGTCCCAGCGTCGTCGCTAATCCCGGGCGGTATTGTGATTCCATCGGCCGTCATGTTGGGGCACGCGTGCCTGAGAGGGCCTCAGGTAGACACAGGCCTTTCGATGTCCAGCAGTCGCTCCAAGCTAGCTAGGGCAAATGGACTTGGTCAATTGGCGTGCATCCACCCATGTCACCTGGCAGCTTGCTAACCGAGCGCTTGGCGTTGCCGAGGTCAGAGGTGCATTACGTGGCGGCGATGAAGGTCGCCGGTCAGGAAGTGCCAAGGCTGCCCTCTGGGCTTCGTTGCTGCATGGGTATTTGAAAGACTCCGCGGGACGTGCCTCGGGCGCAGAGGTGTCGGCTTGCCCGATGTTTGGGTGCTGAGTCAGTGGTCACCTTTGACTTCTACGGTATCGGGCTGCCTGAGCGTCGGCCTCAGTGGCGAAGCACTCCTCGGGGATGGTGCGGGCGTGAAATCGGCCGCCAGGAAAGTGATAGATCAGCTCACCACTGCTGCTCACGTTTCCCTTTATCGGGTAGCCTTCAGGACAATCTCGCCCAATGGGTGCCGCACGGCCACTTCCGGCCACGGTGGCTGGGCTCACGGGTTCGGGCGCTGGCGGAGCGGCGGCCGGCGGTGGCTCTGGGGTCGGCGACGGTTGGACCTCGGCCACCTGGGGAGACGGTGCTGGGGTGGGACTTGTCCTGTGTTCCGCGGTTTACTGCGGCGTCGCTTGAACGGTGGTTATCTGGGGAGATGGCGCAGCTGTGGGGCTGGGCTTTGGTGTAGCGGTAGCCCGCGAGGTAGGTGTCGGATTTGGGAGTGCGGTGGTCGTGGGAGGAGCAGTGACAGAGGAGATGGATCCCGCCGCAACCTGGGTTGCAACCGGTGCCCTGGAGGGCTGATTGGACGAAAGGGGCGAAACAACCAAGACAGTCCACGGAACGAAGGTGGCCAAAAAGACAGCAATGGCCGCTCTCCCTGGGGAACGGAGGAAAGGAAACGTGCGGAGCAGACGATCTCGTACTGGTCTAACGAGCCAGGAGACTAGGGCAGCGACCGCTGCGAGCAAAGGGCCGAAGACGAGCCAGAAACCGAGGAGCAGTAAGCCGCATACTAGGAGAAAGACCCACCTAAGCCATCGCATCGCTGGTCCTTGAAGGGGGTGAGCCGCGCAGGACTCGAACCTGCAACCCGCTGATTAAGAGTCAGCTGCTCTGCCAGTTGAGCTAGCGGCCCGGTACCTGCCAACTATTATAGCAACTGCGAGGACGCCCATCAAACTAATGTGCTGGACATAAACTCGGGGTCGATATGCTTTGTCCGGGCTGAAGGGGCACTCCGATTTCCTCCAGGGCGCCAGACCTGGGCCTGACCAAATGCCTTGAGGCGCTGGGATGGGTAAAGGCGATGCAAGACTCGTCCGTCCTGTTGCGTTGGCGGACACACCGCTACAGCACACTTTAGCGCCGGAGGCGTCTTCGTCCAATGAATTTCTCCTGAGGGTATTGACAAGATCGCGGCTATGTGATATATACGGAACACCATTCCGTATACAGCCAAGGCATGAGGATCTGGTTCCAGAAGCACACGGTTGCAGGCAGATTGCCGGCTCTGGACGAGCTTTACCGCGACCACCTGCGCCGCATAGCTGATCCGGGGACAGAGATAGATTTCTACTCCCTGCCTGAAGAGACTTACAGCAGTAAGCTCCCCGAGGGTTTGGTACGCTTCGGATGTGTGGAGTCTCTGTTCGCGGGTTTCTTTGCCCTGCAGGCGGTACGAGCTGAGAAGAGCGGATATCATGCCTACGTTATCGGCACGAGCCAAGATCCAGGCCTGCAGGAGGCCAGAGCCCTTGTCGACATACCGGTGCTGGGATACGGGGAGACGGCGGGCCATGTGGCTGCTATGTTGGGGGCCCGTTTTTCCTTTGTCGGGTTCGTTCGCGAACTGGCAGAGCCAATTTCTGCCAATATGCGCAGATATGGCCTGTCGGAACGCCTGGGCCCTTTCGCCTATATAGAGGGGGGACCCCACTTGGTCATCCAGGCCCTGGAGGGCAACCCCGGGCCCTTTGTAGATGCCTTTCGCAAGGCTGCCCTGCAAGCTGTCAGGGGCGGGGCAGACGTCATTGTGCCAGGCGAGGGTATTCCCAACGAGATATTGGTGGCGGCTGGGGTCACCGAGGTTGCTGGGGCACCGATCTTAGATGCCAATGGACTGCTAGTGAAAATGGCAGAAGCCATGACGCAGCTAATGGATAGGGGCATTATCAGGGTAAGTCGGCTCAGCTACTTCTTCGGGAGGCCCTCTGGCGAGCAACTAGATCACCTCATCCGCTTGTTTGGACCCAGGGCAGCTGAAAGTTAAAGGTTGGCTAAAAAATTAGGAGGTTTTGAGGGATGTTGAAACGGTTTTCGCTTATAGTGGCCATTGCTCTTGTTGTAACAGCGTGCGTTGCCCCTGCTGCTTCGCCTACTGCTCCCCCTGCCCCGGCGCAGCCCACATCGGCTCCCGCTGCGACAGCGGCCCCATCGCCTGTGCCGACGACTGCTCAGGTGACGAAGATAGTCTTTGTGGACGCGCATGCACAGCTGACCCAGCAAGAGGAGATCCCCATGTACGCGGTCCCCAAGAAGCTGGGGTACTTCGCAGAGGAAGGCTTGGACGTAGAATATCAGGGTGCTGACGGCTCGGTGCCAGCTCTGCAGGCCCTTGCCAGCGGAAAGGCGCAGATAGCTGTGGGCGATGCACAGAGCATTATACAGGTAGCCAACGGTGGTGTGCCCATAAAGGGCTGGTTCGTAATAGTTCGAAACTACCCCTGGGCCATAGGCGTGCTCGACAATAGTCCCATAAAGGAGCTCAAGGATCTAAAGGGTAAGACTATAGGGGTTATAAGTCTTGGCAGCGCGGGCTACCCCTACGCGCGGACAGTGGTCAAGTCAGCCGGGCTCAATCCAGACGGAGACGTCCAGTTCGTGGCTGTGGGTGTCGGAGCTCAGGCTGCTTCCGCCCTTACCTCTGGTAAGGTTGATGCCCTTGCCCTCTATGGGGCCGCCTATGCTACTTTGGAAAATCAGGGTCTCAAGCTTAGGTTTCTACCCCAGCCCGAAGTTGTTCGAGGGCTCTTCAGCATAACCCTCGCCAGCCAAGAAAGCTACATCAAAGAGCATGCCGACGTGTTGGCCAAGTTCGGAAGGGCTGTGGCCAAAGGCCTCCTTTTCAGCCATATCAATCCCGAGGCCGCAGTAAAGATCAGTTGGGATGTTTTCCCGAGCCTGAAGCCCTCGTCCGACCCGGAGGGCAATCTGCCCAAGCAGGTGCGCGTGCTGAGAGCTTGGATGGACAGTGCGATCTATACCAGCGGCGATCCGGCTACCTGGAAATGGGGCGACTCCTCAGTGCAGGCGTGGGATAGCCTTCAAGATTACTTTGTCCAAACCGGCGCCTTAAAGGAGAAGGGACCGTCCGACAGGTATTGGTTTGGCGGACTGATAGGTGACATCAATAAGTTCGACCCTGCGAAGGTCATTGCTGAGGCCAAGAACTATAAGTAGGCGTGTGGGTCGCTGAATGGTTGCTGATACCCAGGCCACGGCCGTGCAACTGATCCGCATCGAGGGGCTAAGTAAGAGTTACCGCACTCGCAGCGGCCACCGTACGGAGGCCCTTCGGTCCATCACCTTCTCGGTGAACCAGGGGGAGTTCGTCAGCATCGTGGGGCCTTCAGGCTGTGGTAAGACCACGCTGCTGAAGATCTTGGCCGGAATAGTGCAGCCCTCGTCGGGCTCGATCTTCGTGAGCGATCAGCCGCTGCGTGGCCCGAGGAGAGACGTCGGCATGGTGTTTCAGCAGCCTGTACTGCTTCCCTGGCGAACGGTGTTGGACAATGTACTGCTTCCTGTCCAGGTGCTTGGGCTGGACAGGAAGCAGTATTCGGCCAAGGCCAACGAGCTACTTTCCATGGTGGGTCTTGTGGGGTTCGGAAACAGGTATCCCCACGAGCTTTCGGGAGGAATGCAGCAGAGGGTAGCCATATGCAGGGCTTTGATCCACGATCCGCTGCTCCTGCTTATGGATGAGCCCTTCGGGGCTTTGGACGCTCTCACCCGGGAGAGGATGAATCTTGAGCTGCTCAGGATATGGGATCTCAGCAAGAAGACCATTCTGTTGGTAACCCACAGCATCAGTGAGGCTGTCTTCCTGTCCGATCGGGTGGTGGTGCTCAGCGAGAGGCCCGGCCAAATACTGGACATTCTATCCATCGGTTTGCCGAGGCCGAGGTCACTGGAGGTCATCAGCACACCGGAATTTGGCCGATACGCCACCCATATCCGAGCGCTTCTAAATGGAAGGAGCCCTTTGGAATGAAAGGCCATCAAGTTATGGAAGTGAAAGTTGTAGATGAAGTGATCTCTTCCAGCCGCTGGGATCCGAGAGACAGGCCCGAGCTCATTACTGTGCCCGGCTTCTTTGTACTAGTGATTGGGACCTGGGAGGCCTTGGTGCGTCTACTATCGGTACCGGCCTTCATTCTTCCGCCTCCATCGGGCATAGCTCTCGAGCTGGCTGCCCTCTTAAGAAGCCCGACCTTCTACCGGGACCTTTCCGTTACAGTGATAGAGATGCTCCTGGGATATGTCCTGGGTGTCGTCATAGCCTTTGTGCTCGGTGTGTTGATCTCTCAGTTCGAGTTGGTGGAGAAGACGTTGTATCCCTACGTAGTGGCGTTCCAGACCGTGCCTAAAATCGCTATCGCTCCTCTTCTGGTCATATGGTTCGGATTCGGACTGACCTCTAAGGTCGTGGTAGCTGGCCTTGTAGCGTTCTTCCCCATGCTGGTCAACGTAATCGAAGGGCTGCAGTCGACTGGCCGCGAGGAGATCGAACTGATGCAGTCGTTGTCCGCCACTCGATGGAAGATATTCTGGCTGGTTCGGTTGCCCAACGCCCTTCCCTTCATATTCGCTGGGCTAGATGTGGGGATAGTGCTCAGCATCTTGGGGGCAGTAGTTGCGGAGTTCGTGGGCTCCCAGGCTGGGTTGGGCAACGCCATACTCCAGCTCAACTTCAATATGAACATTCCAGGCGTTTTTGCTGTCCTGGTGGTGCTCTCGGCCATTGGTGTGGTAGCCCACCTGCTGGTTCGTGCCGTACAGAAGAGGATTGTCTTCTGGGCTCGGGCAGAGACGGTTATCGGTGCATAGTGGAGATGCCAAGGGCTAGCCTTTCCTCCGGAATCGACAGGATCCTCAGCGTACTTTCGCTGTTGGCTGAGGGTGGATCGTACACTCTAACGGAAGTTGTCAGGCGCACAGGGCTGAAGAGAAGCTCGGCCTTCCGTATCCTTTCGTCGTTGAAGGCCGTGGGGTTAGCACAGCAGGGGCCGAACGATACATTCTACTCAGCTGGTACCAGGTTGTTGGAGCTTTCCCTTCGCTACCTTGCGAGCATCGATCTACGCACCATAGCACTGCCGGAGTTGCGGCGACTGAAGGATCAGACTGGTCAAACTGCTACCCTCAGCCTTCGGGTCGGTAGGCACCGAGTGTATCTCGACCAGGTGGAGAGCGATAGCGAGGTGAAACAAACCATCACCATAGGCTCTACGCAGCCGTTGTATCGGGGAGCCAGTGGAAAGGCTATCTTGGCGTTCATGCCCCCGGAAGAGATCCAGGCTGTCTTTGAGGAAGCTGCAGACCTGGATCCGTCGGATCGGGCGCGTCTCTTGGAGGAGCTGACGATCATCCGAGACCGCGGGTTCGCAATAAGCCGAGGCGAGAGAGTCCCAGGGGCTGCTGCGGCTGCTTCACCTGTCTTCGATCACAGGGACGATGTAGTGGGCGCAGTGAGCGTCGCTGCCCTTAGCGAGGTCTGCTCCGATGCGGATCTGCTTCACTATGGTGTGTTGGCTCGGGACACAGCGATGCGTATCTCCACAAAGCTAGGACACTTTGGCGGTAGAGGTCTGTAGGGATTTGGGCGGCTATACCTTAGCTGAAAAGATAATAACCAGAGCTGCGGGGCGGCCTGTGCGACCCGGTGAAATTGTCTGGTGCCATGTGGACCTTGCCATGATGCACGACTCGTCGGGTCCGCGGCGGATTGCCGAGAAGTTGAGGCGCTTCGGGAACAAAGTGTGGGATCCGGACAAAGTTGTGCTGGTGAGCGATCACTTCGTGCACTCGTCCGATCCCTTGGAAGCTGAAATACTCCAGCTGACGCGCGAATGGGCAGAAGAGCATAAGATAGCGAAATTCCATGAACTGGAAGGGATCTGCCATATCGTGCCCGTTGAGTACGGATACATCCGTCCAGGCATGCTTATGGTTGGCGCAGATAGCCATACCAGCACGGCGGGTGCCCTGGGCGCCTTGGCTATACCGATTGGTTCTACCGAGATGCTCGGGGTTCTGCTGACAGGACAGATATGGCTCAGAGTTCCATCGACCATAAGGATTGTGTGGAAGGGCACCCTATCTGAGGGTGTGATGGCCAAGGACATCGCGCTTTTCCATACGCAGCATTTCGGCCTGGACGGTGCTAACTACCGGGTCGTGGAATTCGATGGGGAAGGAGTATTTTCCCTTCAGCTCGATGAACGGCTAGTACTCACCAATATGAGCATAGAGATCGGCGCCAAGGCTGGCATCATTCCCGCCGATAGTACCGTGGTCGAATATCTGACATCCATAGGTACAGAAGGCGTGGAGGTAGAGCGTGGCGATCCTGATGCTGAGTATGAGGCCGAGTACGAGTTCGATGCTGCGGAGTTGTCACCCATGGTGGCTCATCCGCACTCGCCGGCCAACGTGACTCCTGTAGAGCAGGCCTGTGGTATCCGTATTAATCAGGCTTACATCGGTGCTTGTACAGGCGCCAAATATCATGACCTGGCCATGGCGGCCAGAATTGTCGAGGGAAAGAAAATCGCCAAGGGGGTAAGGTTTCTTGTCGCACCCGCGTCCCATCGGGTGCTTCGTAGGGCTACACGGGATGGGGTGGTCGAGGCCCTAGTCGAGGCAGGGGCGGTGATCCTTCCGCCTGGCTGCGGGGCTTGCGCTGGTCTGGGGGTAGGTGTGATGCCCCCTCGCGAGCGGTGCATATCGTCGACAAACCGCAACTTTCAGGGCCGCATGGGGAGTCCTCTGGCGGAGGTCTATCTTGCGTCGCCAGCCACTGTCGCAGCCTCAGCCATTGAGGGAGCGATTGCCGATCCCAGAGATCATCTAGGTTAGCTGACCGTGAAAGTAAGAGGAAGGGTGCACAAGCTAGGGGATGACGTAAATACCGACCTTATCCTTCCCGGGAGATATCTCAAACTGCCTGAGACGGAAGCATACGTACATGTCCTGGAAGCCATACGTCCAGGGTTTGTTGAGGAAGTGCAGCCTGGCGACATCTTGGTTGCCGGGCGCAACTTTGGAGGAGGATCAAGCCGGGAAAGCGCCGTGACTGTTCTTAAGCTGGCAGGAATAGGTGCCGTGGTAGCTAAGTCTTTTGCACGAATCTTTTTCCGCAATGCCATTAATCTAGGGCTCCCAGTGGTTGAAGCTGACCTCGTTGACGCAGTGGACGAGGGCGACACGTTGGAGATCGACATGGGTTCGGGAAGTGTCTTTCATGAGCGGACAGGTAGGAGCTACCGTGTAGCTCCTCTGCCAGCCCAGCTGCTAGAACTGCTGGAAGCAGGCGGCCTGGTCCCTTACTTGGAGCGGCGCTTTGGGACCGGCGCTTCTGAGGGGCAATTGTGATGCCAGCTGGCGATCACCTCAGGGAGCTGCTGGCATCTGCTCATCCACTGATAGTCCCTGGAGTGTATGATGCCTTGACTGCGAGGTTGGCAGAGTTCGCTGGTTTTACGGCTGTTTACCTCTCAGGAGCTAGCGTTTCATACAGCCGTCTTGGTAAACCCGATGTAGGTTTGGTCGGCGCCGATGAGATGGTTGAGGCGGCAAGGCTGGTGATCGGAGCAGTCCGTGTCCCGGTCATTGTGGACATCGACAATGGCTATGGGTCGGTCCACACCCTCATGCGGGTTGTGTCCGAGATGGCCAGACTGGGAGCTGCCGCGATCCAGATCGAAGACCAAGCATTTCCGAAAAGGTGTGGCCATCTGGAGGGAAAACAGGTGGTCGGCCTCAAGGAGATGTTGGCGAGGCTCCAAGCGGCCCAAGAGGCTAGGGCCGGGGCCGACATGCTGATAATAGCACGAACGGATTCCCGGGCCGTGTTCGGTCTCGAGGAAGCCATCCACCGGGGCTCGGCCTTCGCAGAAGCTGGGGCCGACATGGTCTTCGTTGAGGCACCCGAGTCCCTGGAGGAGCTGGACATTATTGCCTCAAAGATAAAAGCTCCTCTCGTAGCTAACATGGTGGAGGGAGGACGAACACCCCTGGTGACTGCAGCAGAGTTAGCGCAGATAGGTTACTCGCTTGTCATCTATCCAGGAGCTATCGCACGGGCAGTAGCAAAGGCCAGCCTCGATCTACTGGACGCCCTGAAAAGGGAAGGTACCACAGCTACGATGCTCGATCACATGCTTTCTTTCCGAGAGCTCAACGAGATTCTGGGATTGACCGAGCTTCAGCAGCTAGAGGATCGATTTTTGTGACGAAAGCTATCCAGGGTATCTCAGGAGGTTAAACAGTGGCTGTATATGATCTGTTGGTAAAGGGTGGACTGGTAGTGATACCCGGTGTCGGTGCGCAGGTGGCTGATGTGGCTATCAGAGATGGCAGAGTCGCTGCCCTAGGGGATAGCATCGCTACAGCGATGGCCGAGCAGGTTTTAGAGGTTCCCGGAAAGTGGGTGTTTCCTGGAGCCGTTGACTCCCACTTTCATGTGGGCATCTATAGGCCACTCGACCTAGATGCTCGTACCGAATCGGCATCGGCCCTCCAGGGAGGAATTACAACGATCATCAGCTATTTCAGGACAGGTCACTACTATCTGAACAAGACCGGGCCCTATCGGGAGATATTCCCTGAGGTGCTCCAGCTGTCTGACGGGAACTTCTACACTGACTATGCCTACCACATTGCGCCTATGACACCGGGGCATCTGGATGAGATCTCCTTTCTAGCAGATAACGGCGTGTCGTCTTTTAAGTACTACATGTTCTATAAGACCCTCACGCTAGCGGCAGACGCGGTGGCAGGCGCCAGGGAGACGGGCAACGAGGCTTACGACCTGGGGCACCTCTACGAGATCATGGAGAGGGTCTCGGACCTCAACAGAGAGAACCCCGGATTGCGCTTCTCTGTAAGCGTACACTGCGAGAATCCGGAGATAATAAGGGTTTTCATCGAACGTGTGAAGAGGCTTGGTGTAGAAGGTTTGGAAGCCTACCACTTGGCACGGCCTCCTTTCGGCGAACATCTGGCCATCATCGAGGCTGCTGCCATAGCCAGAGCTACAGGCGCTCCTATGAATGTGTTGCATCTCAGTAGCTCCGATGCGCTGGAGACAGTTAAAGCCCTTCGACTTCAGTGGCCTGAGATAGACATTGTGGCTGAGACCACTCTACACCATCTTGGCCTTACCTACGAGAGGGCTGGAGGAGTTCTGGGCAAGGTGAATCCACCTATACGCACTCAGAAGGATGCCGATGCCCTGTGGGAGGGACTACGAGCGGGACACATACAGTCCGTCGCTAGTGACCATGCCTGTTGTAGCAGAGAAGACAAAGGCTCGGAACTGTGGGCGGCAGTGCCAGGTTTCGGGGGAACTGCCTTGCTTTATTCTCTCCTGATCTCTGAAGGTCATTTCAAGCGGGGGATACCCCTAGAGACGCTAGTATCCGCTGTGACGGCTACCCCAGCTCGCATATTTGGCTTGTATCCTCGCAAAGGTACGTTGAAGGTGGGGTCGGATGCAGATCTGGCAATACTGGATCCCACCGTCTCCTTCAGGGTAACCTCTGAGGCCTTGGGGTCGGCTCAGGATTTTTCGCCTTTCGAGGGAATGGAAATGAGGGGCAAGGTCACCCACACGATCCTCAGAGGTAAGGCGGTTCTCGATCCCGAGGGGATCCACGGGGAACCCGAGGGCCGCTTCTTAACTCGTCCTCTGTCTCTTGGCTGAGGGGGTTGTGCTATGAATGGGGAAGAATACCTCAGATTGGTGGAGAGATACCTAACTTCCTTGGAGAACCGCGATTTACAGGCGGCCGCGGGCTGCCTGGCCCCTGGAGCCGTGCTGGTCTTTCCAGGGGGCAAAGTCTACTCGCATCCCGAGGAGGTAGCTGAAGGAGCCCGACATCGGTATAGGTGGGTTAGGAAGACCATTGAAAGGTGGGACCTCCTGATAGGTAACCGTGGGAAAGCAGTCGTTTATTGCCTGGGCACGCTATGGGGAGAAGCCCTGGACGGGACACACTTTGAGGGGATTCGCTTTATCGACAGGTTTGAACTCCAGGATGGCTTGATTGCCCGGCAAGAAGTATGGAACGATCTGGCTGAGGCCGGTGTGGTACGTGCCGGCAGTTAGACTGCCGGTGAACGCGTTCGCGCGCTGGCGACCCGACGCGGCTAGTTTCGTTCCTTCGATACCCTCCCCGTTGCTAGCAGTGCGACTATTGCTGCAGAGAGGATTGCGCCGGCAAGCAGGGTCTGGGGAACACCTATAAGACTTGCCACAGCCCCGGCCTGAAGGCTGCCCACAGGCATAAGGCCGAAGACAATGGTGTTATAGATGCTCAGGACTCTGCCCCTCAGGGAAGGCGGTGCCCACAGCTGGACCAAGGTGCTGGCGGATGACATGAAGGCTGTCATGGCCATGCCTACCGTCACTAGTACTGCCAAGGATAGCCAGAAATTTGCCGAGAGAGCGAAGACAGTGAGACCTGTGGCCATAACCAGAGGAGAAAAGGCCGCGATGTACGTGGCACGGTGCGTCTCCTGTTGCCCAGCTACAAGGAGTGAGCCGAGGAAGGCACCGACGCCCGCTGCTGCCATAAGCATGCCAAGTCCTCCGGCGCCAGCCCGAAGTATGTCACGGGCAAATACAGGCATAAAGGTCAAGTAGGGCATTTCTAACAGGGTAAAGGTTGCTGCGACAAGCAAGAGCTGCTGCAATGGGCGGCTGGATCGGACGAAAGCGAAACCCTCCTGCAGGCCATGCAGCACACCGTCCCCTCGCGCAACAACCTGGCGGGATGGTATCCGTATCTTCGCCACTGCCGCTATGACAGCGACGTAACTTATTGCGTTGGCCAGGAAGCATCCAACCACCCCTATCCAACCGATGAGGAAACCGCCGATGGTCGGACCGAGGATGCGGGTAAGGTTGAACTGCGCTGAGTTCAGGGCGACAGCATTTATGAGATCCTTCTCTTCCACTAGATCCGATACCACAGATTGCCAGCTTGGGAAGCTGAGGGCCATGGCTAATCCACTGACGAGGGCCAAAGCGACTATCTGCCAAATGTCGACGATGCCGGCAGCCGTAAGAAGGGCAAGTAGTCCAGCGGCAAGCATGGAAAGTAGCTGCATGCTTACGAGTATCGATCTCCTACTGTACCTATCGGCCAGCAGGCCACCGGCTAAGCTGAACAGGAGATTGGGAATCATGCCAGCGAAGCTGACAAGACCAAGGTAGAAGGGTGAGTTGGTTAGGGTAAGGACTAGCCACCCTTGAGCTACCGTCTGGATCCATCCGCCTGTGTTGGATATCAGGCCCCCGATCCAGAAGGTCAGATAGTCGGGATAAGCCAAGGACCTGAAGGTAGACAGTAGGCGGCTGCGTCCCGTAACTGTTTGTTGCATCACTGTGCTTCGATGGAAAGTACCCCTAAAAGTACCATCGCTAGTCCGTTTAGTTTGGGCTGTAGCCCAGTGGCATAGTAGACGACATCGTTGCATTATATTCCGTCGCAGACATTGCGGCTTGCACTCATAGATTGGGCCGACCGATAATATGCCAAAAGTTCAGGTGGGAAGGTTGCCCTACTTTCTTGTAGCTGTTGTTTCTGCTATAACGTCCTTCGTGGTTGCCGCGGTGTTAACACCCCTCATACGGCGCGAGGCGACCCGCCGAGGTCTGCTAGACATGCCGGATCCTCGCAAGGTCCATCTAAAACCCAAGCCGCGACTGGGGGGGCTGGCCATAGTGGCGGGTTCTGCCGCAGGTTTTTCCGTAACCGTCATGATGGGTGTGGAGCGCTTTCCTGAAGAAATAGAGCGTCTATCCGTACTTGGATTGGCTGCCGTTGTTTTGGTTGTCGCTATGCTCTTCGACGATCTCAGGGGCCTTCGGCCCTTCCCGAAGCTGGCCATTCAAATTGCTGTCGCTCTGATAGTCGCTTGGCCCACCTTTCTTGGAAGGACGTCGGCCCTTTATATAGGCTCGGTATCATGGCCTTTCGGTGGTACGCTGTTCTTTCCCTTAGAGGTTGGCATTGCGGTGACCATAGTGTGGTTTGTAGGGATGATGAATACGCTGAATTGGCTCGATGGGTTGGATGGCTTGGCAGGAGGAGTGACCATAGTTGCAAGTCTTATTCTCTTCGTGCACACCTGGCTGCTGGGACAGTGGACTATTGCCCTGCTGCCCCTCGTCTTGGCTGCCAGCTGCCTTGGCTTCCTGCTCTACAACGTCTATCCAGCCAGCATAATGATGGGCGACAGCGGGGCCATGTTCCTGGGGTTCAGCCTTGCTGCCATATCTATAATCGGCGGAGCCAAGATCGGAACAGCGCTATTAACGTTGGGTGTGCCTATAATCGATGTGGCCTGGGTGATCATCCACCGCATTATGCATAGAAGGTCTCCCATGACGCCAGATCGGACCCACCTACATCATAGACTGCTCGACATGGGACTGAGTCAGCGGCAGGTGGTGCTGCTCTATTGCACGCTCTCGGCCGGCTTCGGAGCCCTAGCTATCTTCCTTCCCACGGGACTCACAAAGCTGGTGGCTCTTGCCCTTTTAGGGACTGTGGTGCTTGCTCTACTGTGGTACGGTGCGCTGCGCCGGCCCGCAGCGGTATAATAGAAGGCTAAGAAGGCTGTTGACGATGCCGGTATACGAGTATCGCTGCCGCGACTGTGGGCGAAAATTTAGTCTTTTCGTTCGAAGCCCCGATGGTCCAACCGTTGGCCCCTGTCCGCGGTGTGGATCACTTGAGGTCTCTCGTCTTATATCCCGCGTTGCTGTGATGAAGTCAGAAGAGACCAGGCTGGAGGAGCTTACCGACCCCTCATCTCTGCTTTCGGATCTCGACGAGAACGATCCTAAAAGTGTCGCCAGGTGGATGCGGCGCATGTCAAAGGAGATCGGTGAGGACATGGGCCCTGAGTTCGACGAGGCTATAGATCGCATCGAGGCTGGCGAAGACCCGAACAAGGTCCTGGCGGGCGAAGCTGCTGAGGAGGCGGAGGGCACTGAGCCCGATAGCGACCTACTGTAGCAGCAGATCAAGGCGAAGCCTGTCTTCACGCCCGAGCAGTTGCTTTAGGGTCTGAATGAGCCAAGTTACAGGATCTTTAGTTAGTCTCGCTAGGGACAGGTAAGCGATCAGTAGGCCGATGACGCTTCCCACCGCCATCCCTAGGGCGAAAAAGTAAGTTCCCTTCAGGTATCTGGATTCCACTCAGAAGCCTCCCGAGTTAATCGCTTCTGGACCCCTTGAGGGTCCGGCGGCTACTGCAGTACCAGCACTTTGGGCGCATCGGCCCAGATACGATCCAGCCGATAGTAGTCCCTTTCCGTTGGACCGAAGATGTGGACGATGACGTCCCCGTAATCGAGGAGCACCCATCCTGTGTCAGCTGTGCCTTCCTGGTGATGGGGCCACACCCCTTCCTGACCCAGGTCTTCGACGATAGCCTTGGTGATGGCGCTTATCTGCCGCTCGGATGTTCCAGTGCAGATCACAAAATAATCAGCGATGACGGTCATCCTCCCTATCTCGAGGAGGACCACATCGCTGGCCTTTTTGTCTGATGCGGTCTGTGCTATGTGTCTAGCCAAATCCTTGGACGACAGCGTACCTTTACCACCCCCTGAGCAGTCTCCGACATCATTATACTGATTCGGTGTATGCTGGAACAAAACTTAGGGGGTCAGGTCCCTTGGGCGTGAGACGGGTCGTAATATTGGGGGCGGCTGGTCGCGACTTCCACAACTTCAATGTGGTGTTTCGGAACGATCCCTCCTACCAGGTAGTGGCCTTCACGGCCACCCAGATACCTAACATCCACGGCAGGCTTTACCCGCCCGAACTGGCGGGCAATCTTTACCCGGAAGGAATCCCCATTTTCCCCGAAGAGGAGTTAACTCGGTTGATAGCACAGAGATCGGTAGATCTGGTTGTCTTTGCCTACAGCGATGTCTCCCACGAACACGTGATGCACAAGGCTTCGGAGGCATTGGCGGCGGGAGCAGATTTCATGCTTCTCGGCCCTAAGAGCACCTGCCTCAAGGCTCGGGTGCCGGTTGTCTCGGTAGGGGCCGTCAGGACGGGAGCTGGTAAGAGCCCCGCCTCGCGCCGCATAGCTTGGACCCTGAAGAATTGGGGTTACAGGGTCTCGGTGGTCCGGCATCCCATGCCTTACGGAGATCTCCGCCTTCAGAGGGTCCAGAAGTTCTCCAGCTTCCAGGACCTGGATCGCTTCGGCTGTACGATAGAAGAGAGGGAGGAATATGAACCGCACTTGGAGCGCGGCGTGACCGTGATGGCAGGCGTCGACTACGCGGCTATTTTGGAGACGGCAGAATCGGAATCCGACGTAATCGTGTGGGATGGGGGCAACAATGATCTGCCTTTCTTTTGGCCGGATCTTCACGTGGTGGTTGCCGATCCTCTTCGGGCTGGCCACGAGCTGCGCTATCATCCAGGCGAGGCCAACCTTCGTATGGCCGATGTGGTGATAGTGAACAAGCAGGATGTAGCCTCCCCCGAAGCTATCGCGATAGTAAAGGAAAACGTAAGGCGGCTCAATCCCAGGGCCATCGTGATAGATGCGGTGCTCAGGATATCTCTCAGTCCAGAAGTGTCTTTGGCAGGCAAGAGGGTTTTGGCCATCGAGGATGGCCCTACTGTTACCCACGGTGAAATGGGTTACGGTGCGGCTTATATGGCAGCGTTGCGGGCTGGTGCTACACCAGTGGATCCGCGTCCTTACGTAGTGGGATCGATTGCAGGGGCCTACGCTGAATACGGGCACATGAAAGAGGTCCTTCCAGCCTTGGGTTACGGCCAGGACCAGATAGCCGAGTTGGAGGCCACTGTGGAACGCGTGCCTTGTGATCTGGTTCTCGCAGCAACGCCTGTAGATCTCTCACGGCTTTTTAACAGGCTGAAAGTACCCGTAGTGCGGGTTCGCTACGAGTTGGAAGAGATTTCGTCTCCTACCTTAGCAAATATATTGCACGACTGGCTCCAACGCTGCGGTCTGGCCCATGGCTAGCCTAGTGACCGAACGATGATGGTGCTGATAGCTAGGATCCAGGTCGATATGAGCTCAACTTTATGGAACGGGTAAGGAGGGGCAGGTGAAGTTCCACACGAAGTATCTCACGTTTAACACGAGGCACCACCGAGAATATATCAACATAACTCGTGAGGTGGAGGCAGCTGTACGCGAAGCCGGCATTCAGGAAGGGATGGTTCTAGTTAGCGCCATGCATATTACGGCGTCGGTGTTTGTCAACGATGCCGAAGAGGGTTTATTGCAAGATATCGACGAATGGCTGGAGAAACTCGCACCTTACCGTTCCGATTACAAGCATCACCGTACAGGAGAAGACAACGGCGATGCCCATCTAAAGAACCTTCTGATGCATCATCAAGTCATCATGCCTGTTACGGCAGGGCGCTTAGATTTAGGACCGTGGCAGCAGATATACTACGGCGAGTTCGATGGCCAGAGACCCAAGCGCGTCATAATCAAGGTCATGGGCGAGTAGTCTTCAGAGGGTACCGAAGTATCTGTCGCCGAAATCACCTAATCCTGGCAGTATATAGGCCTGCGAATTGAGCTGTCGGTCGATGACGCACGTGTAGATCACTACGTCGGGGTGACGACTGCGAACGGCTGTGAGGCCTTCTGGGCAGCTGACTATGCAGGCAATGCGGATATCTTCGGCACCCTTTGCTTTCAAGCGATCGAGGGCCGCTAGGGCCGATCCGCCTGTGGCCAGCATGGGATCAAGGAGTATTGTCTTCGTGCCTTGGTAGCTGGCTGGCTGCTTTTCATAGTACGCGTGAGCTATGGCTGTAGCTTCATCCCGCTCGAGGCCTAGCATCCCCACTTGGCTGCTGGGCAGAAAGTCCAGCATGGCGAAGAGCATGGCAAGACCAGCCCGAAGCACTGGTACCAGGACAACCGGCGTAGCTAGCACCTTGCCAGAAGTACGTTCCAAGGGAGTGTCCACTTCGGTGGTTACCAGCGGAAGGTCACGGGTGATCTCGGCAGCCACAATCTGGCTTACGATGCGCGAGTGGTGCCGGTATTGTTCGGGTCCAGTACTCTTGTCACGCAAGTAGGTTAGGGAATGCTCGGCCAAGGCGTGGTTTATAACACGCACGCCTTCCATTATCTCGGGAGAGAGGGCGGGTCCTGCGCTCACAGTTTGTATCCTATCTGCCTAAGAAAGTCCTTCCTCCACTGGATGTCGTCGGGGCCTTCCACACCGGTAGTCTTTACGCCATCTATTACCCCAAGGATACCCCTTCCCTGTTCCGTCTCGGCAACAATAACCTCCACAGGGTTAGCAGTAGCACAGAATATGCGGCATACCTCAGGCACCGTTTTGATAGAATTGAGCACATTCACTGGGTAAAAGCCTGGAGCCAGAAAGATTACAAAGGCATGTCCGGCGGAAATGGCCATGGCATTCTTCTTGGCTAACTCGATCATGGCCTCGTCGGTGCCGGTCCAACGTACCAAGGCCTTGCCAGAGGATTCACAGAAGCCGAGACCAAACTTAATGCCCGGTACGGTTGTCACCATGGCTTCGTGGATATCTTCCACCGTTTTAATGAAGTGGGACATGCCGATAATGCAGTTCACGTCAGCGGGCTTGTCGATCCTGACAACCTTTAGCTCCATGACCACCACCCTGGGTTCCCAGAATTACCGGGGCCGCGGTTGGCAAGATTCTACTATGTGTAGCCCGAAGGTGCAATGTCATTCACCGGGCGGCTGCCGAGACCCACTGCTTGTCAGACATCTCTTGACCCGCCTTGAGCGGTATAGTATATTTTCACTAGGCTAACTGCACCATCCCACCTAGTGCGGCTGGCCTCCATTATATGCCCCGTAGCAGGTCTGAGGTAATGCCTTCGTCACCTGCGTTGGATCCAGCGGTTCAGGCTGTGTCTGGTTCTGAAAAAGCCGTGGGGAGGATGTATGTCGGGCACCATGAAACTAATGAACTTCATAGGTGGCTCCTGGGCTGAAACCGATAGCGGCAATTATACGGAGGTCAGGAATCCCGCCACCGACGAGGTCATAGCCCTATGTCCACTGTCCACCCGGGAGGAAGCCGACAAGGCCGTGGCAGCGGCGAAAGGGGCTTACTGGTCGTGGAGGTCGACACCTGTGCCGGAAAGAGCCGAGTTGATGTTCCGGCTCAAGGAGGAGATGACCAGGCACAGGGATGAACTGGCGGCGAGTATAACCTTGGAGCACGGTAAAACCCTCCGGGAAGCGCACGACGAGATGACCAGGACCCTCCAATACATAGAGGACGCTTGTGCTATTCCGCAGCTTATGAAGGGGGCTTTTTCGGGTGATATAGCTCACGGTGTGGACGAGTATTTTGTTCGGGAACCTCTCGGGGTGTTTCTCGTCCTGCCTCCCTTCAACTTCCCGGCCATGATCCCGAGTTACTTCGCGTGGGCTGTTGCTGCTGGCGACACCGTGGTAATTAAACCTAGCAATATCTGTCCCGTAACTTCTGTGAAGATCGTAGAGTTGGCAGAGAGGTGTGGTTTTCCGCCGGGAGTGATAAACCTGGTCCACGGAGACGGCGAGGCTATAGGTGGATACCTGTTGGAGCACCCCGACATTGCGGGCGTGAGTTTTGTAGGTTCGTCGAAGGTGGGCCTTGAGGTGTACCGCAAGGCTTGTTCCTTGGGCAAGAGGGCTCAGGTACAGGGGGGTGCAAAGAACCACGCCCTGGTCATGGAAGATGCAGTGCTGCAGGAAACAGTAAGGAATCTTGTAAGCTCCTGCTTCGGCCACGTTGGGGAGCGTTGCTTCGCTGTTTCCAACATCATGGTAGTCGAACCAGTTTACGAGGAGTTTTTGGACTCTTTCCTGGCGGCTGCTCAGCGTCTACAGCTCG
>DAOUBH010000004.1:0-82687 GCA_034432775.1 Chloroflexota bacterium | reverse complement strand
GCCCCCAGGAGCCAGTGGTCTCAGGTAGGGGCTTCAGGCGATAAGGCTGGAAGAAACCACGCAGCGGCGGGCGGTTACGGCGGCGCAGGTTGGGCCCGCGGGGGAGGGGGCGGCAACGCCGCCTCCGCCAACGGCACCTCGGACACCGGCTCGGGGAGCGGTGGCTATTCCTTAGCTGTGGGCGGAAGTGGAGGCGAAGGCGCCCTCAGAGGAGGCAACGGGGGCAACGCCAGGTCCGGCAACGGCGGCAGCTCCGCTTCGGGTCACGCCGACTTTTCGGTGGCCGTCGGTGGCAACGGAGGCGACGCCTCTCTAGGCCCCGGAGGCGACGGGGGAATGGCCATCTCCAGCAACGGCGGCAGCTCAGGCTCCAGCAACGCCGGATATTCCCTGGCCCAGGGCGGGAATGGGGGCAACGGCGGCAACGGAGGCAACGCCGGCAGTGGGCAAGTCGGAGGCCACGGCGGATACTCTCGGGCAGTGGGCGGCAGTGGGGGCAACGGAACTGGCTCCATTGCCCCGGGAGGCAAGGGAGGCAATGCCACCTCCGGCAACGGTGGCAATGGGGGCAGCGGCGGCATCGGTACCAATGGTGCTGACGGAGGCACTGGCGGCTATAGCACTGCCCTGGGAGGCAACGGCGGCACCGGTAACGGGGCATCAGGGGGCAACGCCACCTCCGGCAGCGGCGGTGACGGGGGCAGCGGGGGCTGTACCGTGGAAAGTCCCGGCTCAGGGGGCGAAGGCGGCCCATCCACCGCTATCGCAGGCTCTGGCGGCAGCGGCAGCCCCAACGGCACCAACGGCACATCCCATCAGGGCCCCGACGGTTCTCCTGGCGCATCAGGCTGCAGGACCTGATGGACGGATACCCACGACCCGGCCTGCGGCCCCTGAGATCTCCGAACTCCCTGCCATGGGCAACGGCAGGCTATCACCAGGTACCGGCGCTCCAGCGGACCACCCACAGCTACCCCAGGCACTGGCAGCAATGGCACGTCCCAGCAGGCCGACCATGGATCTGGCAGCCTACGCTTCTAAACGGCCACCGATCCGCTTGGCGCATTCCTCATCATGGAGGGCCTGTACTTGACGCTATCCACCGACAGGGCTACAATCCATTAGCCGAAGGGCTCTCCAACGCCATCGTTCGCCTGTAGGTAGGGGAACGGCTTTCGGCCCACGCTGATGCCAGTGCCTTGGGACTCCGTGGCTCGGAGGGCTCAGATAGCGAATCTCTCCTCCGCGGAGGTATCAAGCCATGAAGGCGAAGACGGCGTGGACCCTGGCACTGGTGTTGGCCATAGCTCTTCTGGCCTTGGCTCCCCTGGTGACAGCAGCCGGTGAAGGCGGCAAGAACTACAGATCGGGCGAGATCCTCGTCAAATTCAAAGACGGCACGTCCAGGACCGACGCGGACAGGGTACACAGGACCAAGGGCGGCATACGCAAGGCCACTATACCAGGCATAGATGTACAGGTCGTGCAGGTACAGCTGGGCCGCGAGCAAGAAGCCGTTCAAAATTACAGCTCCGACCCAACAGTGGAGTTTGCCGAACCTAACGGCACCGTAGAAGCCTTCGTGACGCCCAACGATCCCTATGTGTCTAACCCCTACAACAGCTCCCACGACGGTGCGGTCTCACAATGGGCCTGGTCCGTGATACAGGCCTACCAGGCCTGGGATATACTCACCGGAACCGGCTCCATCCGCGTTGCTATCGTGGACACGGGCGTAGCTAACTCCCACGAGGACCTGCCCACCCTCGTAGCGCAGAAGGATTTCGTCAACAACGACAACAGCGCAGACGATGACAACGGTCACGGAACCCACGTGGCCGGCACCATAGGAGCCCTCACCAACAACAGTAAGGGCGTGGCTGGCCTAAATTGGAACGTGGGCCTCATGGCAGCCAAGGTCCTTGACCGCACGGGATCTGGCACCTATGCTTCCGTGGCCAACGGCATCGTCTGGGCAGCGGACAACGGTGCCAAGGCCATCAACCTCAGCTTGGGAGGCAGCTTTGCGTCTTCAACCCTAAAGGCTGCCGTGGACTATGCCTGGAACAAGGGTGCCGTTCTGGCCTGCGCAGCCGGCAACAGCGGGTCAGCCGCCAAAACCTACCCAGCAGCCTACCCCAACTGTATAGCCGTAGCTGCCACGGACGAGACCGACACCAAGGCATCCTTCAGCAACTTCGGTGCCAAGTGGGTAGATGTGGCAGCACCAGGCGTGCACATCCTCTCCACCCTCCCGCAGACGGCTGGCTTCTACCTCAATACCCAGTACGGCTTCCATACTGGCTACGATTCTCTAAGCGGCACATCCATGGCGACTCCCCACGTGGCAGGCCTGGCAGCCCTGGTGTGGGCCAGGGGGAGCTGCAGTACCAACAGCTGCGTCCGCAGCAAGATCGAGACCAAAGCCGACCCCATCCCCGGGACGGGCAAGTACTGGAAATGGGGCCGCATCAACGCCTACAAAGCCGTACAGTGAGTTGAGCTCCGCAGCAGGGGGTTGTGGGACGTCTGGACCCAACCCCCTGCTTCAATCGATTGGTTTCTCCTCATTGCTGATCAAGTTCCACAGCACCAGCTTGGTTTCGCCGGGAATGGGCACCAACGAGCTCTCGGGAACGGTCCATTTGATCTCAGGATCACTGTGCACCAGCTCGTAGACGATACCCTTCGGCGTGTAGCGGAAATCCTTTACTACTACCTCTTCCATGAGGTCCACGCGGCGCAAAAGGGCCCGTTGACCTCTGGCGATCACCTTTACCCAGTTATCATCCCCTGACAGGTCTTCCTGCGAGAGACCAGCGGTGCTCTCCACAGCTGCTTCAGAGAGGCCCTCCGAGGCCTCGTACAGCATTCGTAGCTGAGCTTCCTCCTCGCCCGTGAGATCCTTAGCCCCCAAGGCTATGGCGACGACATCATGGAAGTTGGGTACAAGGTCAGCCGTGAGCCTGAGCCCGCCCCATGCTCTGTCGTATACACACCAGTCGTGAAGCCTTTGTGTACCGAGCCACGGTAACTGCACGTGGTACTGCCCCAGGTCCACATCGGCCTCGTGGATTCCCGCCTCCCTGCAGAATACGGTCAAGATGCGCCGGGCGACACTTTCATCGACCTTCAGACCCGGGAACCACCAGAGCACGCCTGTAGTCTGCACGAAGCGGTAAATAGGTTTCTGGGCGTAGGGGGAGTCGGGACCATAGTCGTGCCGTTCCCGAGTCGGCCCCCGCTTCTCGACGAATCCCGTGCAACGCTCGCTTACCTGCATCTCCGCCTCCATCACAAATTGGCCATCAGGTCCTTTTCTCAGGGCTAGCACACCCTCCGTCCACCTTGGGAAGGCCATCTGCTGGAGCACCGGATCGGTAGTGTAGTACCGCTCCCTGCGGGCCTCGATGCGATCCCTCCATATTTGATGTTTTACTACCCTGTATGGCCGTCCCAGATAGTAATAGACAGCTCCCGGGTAAGCCTCCTTGAGCATCTGAGACAAGCTAACCGTTCCTAGGGGACGCTCGCCGGCTACGACTTGAAACTCGCGGTCAAGGCCTGTCCTTATAGGAAATTCCAGATGAGGTCTTTCCTGAGCCTTCTGCTTCAGGGGATACAGATCCGGCGGCACAGGTTCCTGGGGATCTAGCTCATTACGGAGCCAGCGCATGAATTCCCCTGACAGATCGTTAAAGGCTTCTGGAGGTGAACCCACAGAGAAAGCCGAGACCTCCGCCGCAGCACATAGCGCATTGACGTATTGCAGGTATCGATTGCCGAGATACAGTCTGTTGGGCTCCACAGGCCTGTCCATGTAGCGGGAAAGGCCCTCATCTCCCAGATCGTCCTGAAGGTCTAAGAGCAGGCATGTACCATGGTTCACCCTGCCCGCCCGACCGAGCCTCTGCCAAAATGTCTTCACCGTGGCCGGCGGGGTCACCATTATCACCAGGTCGATCTCCCCTATATCGAGGCCTAACTCGAGGGCACTGGTGGAAACGACACCCTTAAGCGAGCCCTCTGTGAGAGCCTGCTGTATCCCTTCCCTGTCCACCGCTTCGTAGCCGGCCCTGTAGGGCAGAACCTCTCGAGCCTCCGCGGCAGGTTCTCTATCGTCCGAAGGTTCATCCTCATCTGGGCCGGGCCTTCCGGCCCTAGCCAGGAGCGCTACGATCCTTTCCACCATAAGCCTGGAATCGGCAAAGGCCAGGAAGGGTGTCCAGGCTGTCCTAGAAACTTCGGCTATAAGTTCCACCACATCCCTGAACTCGTTCGATGGTCGACGTTCCATAGCCCGCACAAGCATCACGGTCTTAGGGGACTGAGGGGAACCGTCTAACTCGCTATCGATGACCAGACAGTCCAAACCGGTCAGGAGGCGCATGAACTCTACGGGTTCTGCTAGGGTTGCAGTGCTGCAGATACACTGCTCCAGACCCGCTACAGCCCTCAGGCGTCGCAGGAAGTAGGCCATGTTGGAACCGAACACACCCTCGTAAACATGGGCTTCATCGAGTATCAACAGGCGTAAGTGCTTGAGGAAATCGCGCACGGCAGGCTTATCGGGGGATGCCAGCAACCAAGCATGGGCCACGTCGGGGGTGGCCAATATCAACCTGCATGTCCTTAGCAGCCTGAGCCTCTTGTCCATGGGAACATCGCCATCGATGTAACCGAAGTCGATGCCAGTGGCAGACAAGATCTCTGCCCACTTGGACATCTGATCCCTAATTAGGGCCTTAGCAGGGTAGAGAGCAAGCACCCGAGCCGACGCGTCTTCCAGCAGTGTGTGGGCAGCCACCGCCATGAAGACTAGGCTCTTACCCGACGCCATCCCTGTGGCCAGACATAGCGACCGACCGGCTACAGCCGATTCGATGGCAAGGGCCTGATGGCAATAGATTTGATCGCCGAACCTACTGCTGAGTTGTCTTCTCAACAAGGGGCTGAGGCAATCTGGTATTTCAGAGAACACTGCATCCCGGCCTGCCAGATCCCTTCGCTCAGCCACCGAAAGACCTAACTTAGCCAGCATTTCCACCAGCGATATCCGGTTCACGGCCATCTCCCATAAACAATGGCATATTGTATGCCATGATACAACATATATCTGTCTATGTGTCTACAAACATATTTAGGTCGTACCTACTATTGGAAGTCAGGTAGGGAGAGCAATTCGCGGCCGGCTAGCGGGTCTTAGCCTTGAGGAAGGTGTGGTGGTGGCTGTCGTAGCGCCATAGCCCTGCCGAGCGTCCCCACGCCACCAGGGGCAACAGGTCTGCGCCTGCCTCACCAAGCGCCTGGGCGACCGTGTCGATCTCTACCATGCCTGAGCTGGCTTCCAGGCTTCGCAATATAGCCTGAACCACGTCCAGACCCCTCAGTAGTTCTGCTTCCATCTGTCGCCTCTCCTCTGCTGTTGCCCCCACGAAGCGTCTGCCAAGTTCTGAGAGCTCGACTTCGTCGTGCTCTACTCTGGCAAGTCCTAGCAGTTGTGCCGTGTCCACTAGGGGAAGGAGTTGCTTCAGCCCAAAATGGATGGAACGGCCAACGTGGGTCAGGGAGCATCGCCCACCGTGTTCAGCAATCAGTTTAAGGAAGGATAGCACCGCACTGGGACCGGCCGCCGGCACCTTGGATTTCATGGCAGCACCTCAGAGGATCCTCGCGTATATGGCATCGCACATGTTCTCGAACTCTTCTGAACGCCGATTGCGAGGTCTGGGAAGGGTCAAAGGTAAGTCGGCCAAGATCTTCCCAGGTCTGCGGCTCATAACTAGCACCCTGTCAGCCATGTAGACCGCTTCTTCGATCAAGTGGGTGATCATCAGAATCGCCTTCAGGCCCGTCTTCTTAGCAAGCCAGATATCCAGAAACTCGTCCCTGAGAGTCTGGGCCGTGAGGGCATCCAGGGCAGAGAAAGGTTCGTCTAAACAGAGCAGTTCAGGCTCCACAGCCAGGGCCCTGGCCAACCCCACCCGTTGCTTCATGCCGCCGGAAAGCTCGCGGGGATAGGCGTCTTCGAAACCCTGTAGATCCATGAGACCGATGTAACGAGCCACGCGGCGCTCTATTTCATCTGGCTCTACCTTCCGGGCCTCCAAACCTAAAGCAACGTTCTCCTTCACTGTAAGCCATGGTATAAGGGCGAAGGTCTGAAAGGCCATGGAGGCCCTGAGGTTCAGTCCCGTCAGCTCCTGGCCACTATAGAGCACCTTTCCCGTGGAGGGTCTTTCGAGGCCCATGATTATGCGCAGCAACGTGCTTTTACCGCAGCCGGAAGGGCCTACTACCGCCACGAACTCTCCCTCGGCCACGTGCATGGTCACGCCCACCAGTACGGGCTGAAGCCTGCCCTCCATCTCATAGGCCTTGCCAACTTCCTGAAGTTCCAACAATGACGCCACGTCTAAGCCGCCATACTGAACCTTCCGGCTGCCCAACGATACAGCCGCTGCCACACTGCCAAATTGAGCCCAACCACCACCGATACCATGGCCAGCAAAGAGAGGGCCATCAGCTTTCCTTCACCTGCATAGGTGGCCTCCGACAGCAGAGACCCTATTCCAAAGGCCTCATAGGTAGCCCCCGAGAAGTCTATGTACTCGGCCACCACAAGACTGTTCCATCCGCCTCCCCAGCCCGTGATGGATCCAGTTATAAGAGAGGGAAGTATCGCAGGCAGGGTGAAGCTCCGCAACTTCAGCAATCCCTTCACTCCGAAGGACGTCACAGCCTCCTGCAGGTCCGCCGGTATGGCCCTCAGACCGCCCAGGATGTTAAAGGCCAGATACCACTGCATACCAGTCATGATGAGCAGCACAGCAGGTATGTCGGGGCCACCCCCTAACTTGAGGACTATGAGCACCAGGAAAGGGAACAGGGCAGTCGCGGGCACGGAAGCGCCCACCTCCAGAATGGGAAGCACGAACCCAAGACGCCGCTCAGAGCCCGTAGCCCAGAGGGCTAGGGGTAGTGTCCAGGACAGTGACAGAGCATAGGCCACCAAAAGTCTCGCGAAGGAAGCAAGTATGGCTAAAGGAATCCGCATTGCTTCTTGTGGCCAAGGCGGCATCAACAGCACTCCTAGGTCGAGGACCAGCCTGGCCGTAAGGTACGAGAGCAGCCCAGCAACCAGTAGGCCAACCCCCCTGACAGCTGCTGTTGCTAGCGGTTGCATCGATGTTAGCCTGCCTACAACTCTCCTCCACAAGGTCCCCAGGCGCCGCCACGATATCCTGGGAAGCCACTCCAGCTGTTTCCAATGGCGGGGATGCCTCGCAGCTGCCGAGGGTCCCACGTCGTATGCGAAGCGCAGGGCCCAGGCCTGTGCGGGTCTCCAGAGGACAACATCCATAAGCACAATGAGGCCTACCAAACCGGTCAGCCCCAGGGCGGTCAGCCCAAGCAAGCCCCGGCTTGCCGTATCCATCAGGAAGCTCCCAATGCCAGGGAGCTCGACCCTCGTGCTACCTAAAGTAATTATTTCCGAGGCGATGAGGAAGTACCAGCCTCCTGCCCAACTCATCATGCTGCTGTAGACGAGTTTAGGGATAGTAGCAGGGACAACCAGCTTCAGTAGCACCTGTGTTCTTGCTAGGCCGAAGGCCCTCACGGCTGTCCAAAGATCGTTGGGTATCAGCTTTACTGACTCGTACACGGAGAAAGCCATATTCCAGGCCTGACTCGTGAATATAAGAAACACAGAGGCCATTTCGGCCCCCAAGCCGCTCCCCGCAGGCACAAGAAGCAACAGCACCACGGGGAAGAAACCCAATATGGGGACAGATTCCAGCACATCCAGCAGGGGAATCATGATCAGCTCCGCCCTGCGTCCCGAGGCTGCTGCGATGCCGTAGGTCAGGGAAAAGGCAAGGGCAAGCACGAAGGCAGCAGCCATCCTCACCAGCGAGCGGCCTAGCAGTATGGGCAGGAGCTCTGGGGAAACGCTCACAGACGTGTCACGTCAGCCAGGCGTCCTTCTCCTCGGCTGTTCCCCCTTTGTACTCGTGCTCTCCCACCAGCGGCTTGCCTTCAGCAAAGCGGGTCAATCTGAAGGGGTATATATCGACGGTCTGGGCCTTGCCGGTGACCACAAGTTCGGCCATGGCCACACCAACGGCCGGGGAGAGCTTGAAGCCGGTGCCGGAGAAACCAGCCGCCATATACAGGCCCTCTATGCCCGGCATGGGACCCAGCAGCGGCTTAGAATCGGGACTCATGTCGTAGACGCCAGCTATACCCCGACGTGCTTGGCCTTCCACGAGCTTGGGCAACCGATACGAGATCTTCTCTGCCACCTCTTCCATGAACGATGGCTCCACACCCTCGTCGTGGTTGTCTGGATCTACGCCCGGCTGTGCTGCGCCGGTACCCACCAAGGTGAGGTCGCCTGTCTCTGGCCTGAAATACATGTTTTGCACTCCGTCGATGCACGTCAGGTGGGGCTTGCCCATGGGTTCTGGCCAGCCTACTACCCCCACCCTGTGTCGCTCAGGCACGATAGTTAGGTCTAGCTTTAGCCCACTGGCTTCCAAAAGCCTCGGAGTCCAAGCATTGGTAGCGACAACTACGGCGTCGCCCTCAAGCAGGCCCTGGTCTGTCTCTACGCCTACCGCCCGGTTCTCGCGTAGCACTATCCGATGCACCGTCACTCCCTGCCTTAGCTGTGCACCCAGCTCCCTGGCCGCGGTCATGAAAGAGTAGGCGGTTGCCGGCGGATCGGCATAGCCAGAATCAGGCTCATAGGCCGCCAGCTCAATGTCTCTGTTGGCGAATCGCGGCTCTAACTCCGCTATCTCTTGAGGGCCGACCAGGTAGGTATCGATGCCTATCCTCTGGAGCATAGCAACGTTGGCCTTCAGCCGTTCTATGTCGGCAGGATGGACGATCCTCAAGAAACCCGTAGAAACGAAACCGCAGTGGCCCCCTACCATATCGCCCCAGTGGCGGAACCAGAGGTAGCTGAAGTAGGCCAAGCGGGCTTCCGGCTCGTTAGTGTAATGCAGCCTCACTAGACCGCTGGACTTCGCCGTGTTACCAGCGGCCACATGCTTCTTTTCCAGCACCACCACCTCCCCAGCCCCCATCCGAGCCAAGTTGAAGGCGATGCTGCTTCCCATAACACCTGCACCAATCACCAACACCCTGTTCAGGGCCATAGCTAACCCCCTGCGCGATCATTTATCTTTAATATAAACCCTCTCTGAAAGGCCACATCCTGTATCGCCCCTCCGTAATTCCCTTTAGAGGACGATCACCCATTGCCGAGACCAGCGCCCTCGGTGTTGGAGGCGACGGCTTGCAGGCTAACAGGAGAGCAAGGACAACGTTATACTTTCCCTGTAGCAATAATCCCACGAAGGGGTACCCTGCCGTGGACCAAGGCCCCCAGGGAAGGAAAGCTCTCACCTTCCAGGAGGTGTACGAAACCTACGTGGAAGCTGTTTACCGTTTCATCTACAGCCACGTGGGAAACCGCGAAGACGCCGAAGACATCACATCGCAGGTGTTCCTCAAGGCCCTCAAGTCGTTGGATCTAAGCAGGCCAGAGCCCAGTATAGCCCGGTGGCTGTACCAGACAGCCAGTACCACCATAGCCGATTACTGGCGCCAGTTCTATAAACTTCCGGTCACTGACCTGGCCGACGATCAGGCCGATAACCACAGTCCGTACGATGCTCCCCACGGCGAAGATGTCGAGAGGGCCAGAAGTATATTGGCAAGGCTCCCCGAGAACTACAGGAAGGTGCTGGAGCTCCGTTTCCTCGAAGGCCTTTCTGTTAAGGAAACTGCACAGCGCTTGGGGATCTCGGAGAGCAACGCCAAGGTGCTACAACACAGGGCCTTGCGCATGGCCGCAAAGTTGGATGGTGCCGGATGAAGGATGAAACCGACAGGCTGAACGAGTTCATAGACCGTCTCCTAGAGGAAAGAAGTCCCACAGACCTCCGGGCGGAGAGCCAGGACGAACTGGCGACCTTCCAGATGGCAGCCAGACTTAAGGCTCTCCGAGAGGGCTCTGCCACCCCTAGGCCGGAGTTCCTCCAAGAGCTCCGCACTAGGCTCTCTGCCCACAAGCCCCGCCACCCGGGCCTCGGTCGTCGCCAGCTCATCGTGTCGGCTCTTGGTAGCTTGGCTGCCGGGATTCTGGCAGGTATCGGTCTGGACAAACTCCTGTCGCGCCCGCAGGCCTCCCAGGAGGAATGGAGAACGTGGAAGCTTGTGGGACAGGGCGGAAAATGGGTGCAGGTAGCTACCCTGGACCAGTTGCCACCCAACAGCAGCATGCGCTTTCAGGCCGGGCCCATCCAGGGCTATTTGCTCAACCGCGATGGTAAGATATACGCCCTCTCAGCCGTGTGCACCCACATGGGCTGTCTCCTCGAATGGGAGCAGGAAGAAGGCGAATTCTACTGCCCATGCCACGGAGCTATATTTAGGGCCAATGGCGAAATGGTGCCGGAAAGCTACAAACTGCCCCTTCCCAACCTGTGGCCTATCGAGGTAAAGGTGGTCGAGGGCAAAATCATGGTGTGGACTGTCTGAGGGGTATAATCGGCATAAAACCCCCTGTGGAGGCCTATGCTCAGCACTAGTGACATCCTCAAGATTATCCCGCATCGCTATCCGTTCCTTTTGGTAGACCGTATCGTGGAGCTCGAGGCCGGCAAGAGGGCAGTTGGCATTAAGTTAGTGAGTGCCAACGAACCCTATTTCCAGGGCCATTTTCCTGGCACGCCTATCATGCCAGGCGTCCTCATAGTGGAGGCTCTGGCTCAGGTGGGGGCTGTGGCCATCCTCAGCCAACCGGAATTCTCGGGCAAGATAGCCTACTTCGCCGGCATAGACGGCTTCCGCTTCAAGGCCCCCGTGTTTCCGGGAGAAGTCCTTCACCTGGAAGTCGCCCTCCAGCAGATGCGGGGTAACATTGGTCGAGGCAACGGCGTGGCCACGGTCGACGGGAAAATTGTGGCCAAGGGCGAGTTCCTCTTCGCTATAGGCGATCCACCCGCCCGGTGAGGCTGTAGGTGTCAGGTGCCCTGTACCCGCTCTTGGCTAGGACGTTCAACCAGCTCACAGGCCCTCCCTCTCCACCTCGAAGGGTCCTCATCCTTAAGCCTTGTTGCCTGGGCGATGTGGTACTGGCCACTGCTTTGGCTGCCGCCGTGCGCCAGGCCCTGCCATCCACCCACATCACCTTCGCCACGGGTCCATGGTCGACCCCAGTACTGCTGAACAATCCTCACGTGGACATGGTCCTGACCCTTGAGCACGATGTGCCCACCCCTAAGACGCTGCCCGCCCTGGCTCGCTCCCTCATGTCCCATGGCTTCGATTGGTGTTTCGTGCCCGATAGATCGCCTCTCTTGGGGTTGGCTGCTCTCCTAGCCCGTATTCCAGTGCGCGTGGGCTTGGATGCTGGAGGCCGTGCCTTCGCCTGCAATGTGCGCATCCCCGCATCTTCGGCACGGCATGAGATGCACCTATACCTGGATTTGGCAAGAGCCGTCGGACTTAAGGCCGATGTCACCATGCCGACTTACATGCCCGACAGCCAAAGCAAGGCTTGGAGCGAGCACTTTCTGAGAATCCACGGGCTGGCCCCAAAGGCGATTGCCATCCTACATCCAGGGGGCGGTGAAAATCCTGGCTCAGAAATAACGTCGAAACGATGGCCAGCCAGCAACTTCGCAGCCCTGGCGGATATGCTGTCGACCCAGGGGCTTAAGGTGCTGCTGGCAGGAGGACCTTCCGATGTCGAGCTGAATCGGGCGGTCACCTCGGCTACAGCATGCAAACCCTTGGATCTTTCCGGAAGCATCAGCCTGGCCCAGCTGGCGGCCCTAGCGGCCCATGCCGCCCTATACGTGGGGAACGATACGGGAGCATCCCATATGGCCGCTGCTGTTGGCGCACCTACCATTGCCATCTTCGGTCCCACGAACCCCGCAAGGTATGCACCCCGGGGCCCCATGGTGCGTACCTTGGGTGGCGTCGCGTGGGATGGGGACCTCCGACGACAAACCCCACCGCCCCCAGTCTTCCCCACTCTGCAGGAAGTGTGGCAGGCATGCCTGGAGATGCTACATGCAGCTGAGACAGCTCCTTCGACGCCTGATGCTTAGATGGGCAGCAGTGACGCTGCCCAGGCCCAGTCAAAACCCATGGCCACCGAGCCGTTTCCTGGCCCTCAGACCCGATCATCTGGGCGATCTCCTCTTCACGGTACCCGCCCTGCGCTTACTGAGAGGACATTTCACAAACGCCACGTTGGATCTGGCTGTGGGACCGTGGAGCTACGAGCTCGCCCAGGCCATGCCCTACATTGACCGGATCTTTAGTTTCTCCTTCCCCGGCTTCCAACGCCAGAAGAAAGGCGGCCTCCTGGCCCCTTATGCGGACGCCATCCGATTGGCAGGCCGGCTCAGGGGTTATTACGACGCTGCCATACTTTTCCGCCCTGACCATTGGTGGGGAGCCTTGGTAGCACGCCTTGCAGGCATTCCCGTAGTCGCTGGGTACCGCTATCCCGAGATGGCCCCCTTTATTACCCACGGCCTTGATGGCCCGCTGTACTTGCACCAGGTAGAACTGGCTGCCCTCCTGGTGCTACAGTTGGTGGAAGCCTTACCCACTTTGCCCAAGCCTCCAGAGCCTAAAGTCACTGATCTTGTGTACTGTCCCTGTTGCGAGGACTTTCAACCCCACCGCAGGCCACCTGTCCCCAGGCTCCTGGACTGGCGCGATCACCCCCTCGAGGTACAACCCCATCGCCTTCCCGGTTCCGACCCTGCCCCTGTGGGCCAGCCCTACGCAGTGCTACATCCGGGCGCAGGAGCCACCATCAAGCATTGGAGTGTGGACGGTTTCGGAGAGATCTGCAGGGGCCTAACCATCGAGCTCGGCATAGAGGTTGTGGTCACTGGTTCGGCCTCCGAGAGGGAACTTACCAACGCCGTAGCCGAAGCCAGCGGCGTCGCCCCAAGGGTACTAGCCGGCACAACCTCGCTGCGCCAAATGGCACATCTCCTCCGCCATGCCACCTTGGCAGTCGGGGTCGACTCCGGCCCTATGCATCTTGCTGTAGCGCTTGGGACGCCCACAGTACAGCTCTATGGCCCCACAGACCCCATGGTGCACGGGCCCTGGGGCGACCCACAACGTCATCGAGTTGTCCAGTCCCCATTCCCTTGCCATCCCTGCGGCAAGCTCGACTTTGCACGACCAGGCCCTGAAGGAGGACCGTGTATGCTGGCCATAAAGGCCATCGATGTGATGGACCATATCCGCGACCTTGTGGAGGCCACAGGTGCTCATAGGCATTGATGCTAGCAGGGCCATAGCCACGCAGCGCACGGGCACCGAGAACTACTCCTTGAACATCATCCGCTCCATAGCAGAGATCGACGATGACGACCAGTTCATCCTTTACACCCGAAGTGGAACCCTGCAAGGTCTTCCCAACAATTTCCGTCAAAAGATAGTGGCTCCTAAGCGGCTGTGGACACACCTGGGCCTCAGCCGAGAGATGCTTCGAAACCCTCCGGACGTCCTCTTTGTACCTGCCCACGTAGTGCCTCTAGTTCACCCGCGGGCTACGGTAGTGACCTTGCACGATCTCGGCTATCTCTACCACCCGTCCGAGCACACCAGATGGCAGCGGTGGTACCTCCACTGGTCCACCCTGTTCAGCGCCCGCGCGGCACGCCGCATCATCGTCCCCTCCCACGCCACTATGCGGGACCTAATACGCCACTACGGCACCGACGCCAGCAAGATACGAATAGTACCCCATGGGGTCTCAGCAGCCTTCAGACCCTTGCCGGAAGAGGTTGTGGATGCCGCCCTGCGCAGCCTACGCCTGCAACGACCCTACCTGCTGTACGTGGGAACGCTGCAACCTCGGAAGAACTTGTTTCGCCTCCTGCAGGCCTTTCAGTGCTTGGTAGAGACCGGCTTGCCCCACCGTTTGGTGTTGGTTGGAAAGCCAGGCTGGCTTTTCGATGGCATTCGGCAGGCCCTCGAGGATCCCCACTTGGCGGACCGATGTCTGTGGCTAGGATACGTTCCCGACGCTCTGTTGCCCCCCCTTTATTGCGGCGCCGATGCTTTGCTCATGCCGTCGCTCTATGAGGGCTTCGGCATGCCTGCTCTGGAGGCCATGGCCTGCGGCACTCCCGTAGTGGCCGCCAAGGCAGGGGCTTTGCCCGAACTTCTGGGCAACGCCGGCATCCTTGTGGATCCAACCTCGGTGGACAGCCTTGTCTCTGCCATGGTGACGGTTATCGCCGATGACGAACTGGCCGACCGACTTCGCGCAAGGGGCCTGGCGCGAGCTGCCCAGTTCTCATGGACCAACGCTGCCGCACAGACGCTCCAGGTCCTCAGGGAGGCACGGGAGGAATAGAAATGCCGGAAGCCGTCCTGGCCATCAAGCTGGCAGACATCGGCGATGTCGTGCTTACCACCCCGGCCCTCGACAGCCTCAGGGCCGCATTGCCCCGCGCCCGCATCGATGCCCTGGTCACGCCCTGGACGGCCGACCTCTTGCGCTACAGCGATCTAGTGGACGAAATTTACACCTTAGACCGGCGACGGCTCGATGTCCTGGCATGCCAGCCAAAGCCGGCCGACCTGGCCTATGTAGCCAGGACCGTGGCACTTCTGCGGGGACGGTACGACGCCGTTATTCTGTTCCACCACCTCACCACCTACCTAGGAACCGTGAAACACGGCCTAATCACCCTGGCTATCGGAGCCCCCCTGAGGATAGGACTCGACAACGGGCGAGGCTGGTGGTTCCTCAACCTCCGCGAGGAAGACCAAGGCTTCGGCGTTAGGCATGAAGCCGAATACTGGCTCGCCTTAGCCTCAAAGCTAGGTGGCAACCCGCACCAAGGCCGACCCAGATTGGGCTGGAGAAGAGAAGATCTCGACCATGTGGATGGGCTCCTTCGGTCCTTAAGGAAGCCTCCCTTGGTGTGCATAGCCCCAGGTACCGGCTCCTTCGCCCCCGCAAGGCGATGGCCCCTGCAGGGCTTTATAGAAGTGGCCAGATGGGTGTCAGACGAGCTCAAAGGATCGGTAGTGGTGATAGGGTCAGCCGCCGAACGACCCCTGGGAGCTCAGCTGGCCTCCCGTCTTCCGCCAGGACAATGCCTGGACCTCACAGGCCGTACCTCGTTGCCACAGCTGGCAGCCCTCCTATCCCTCTGCCATCTCTACGTGGGGAACGACAGCGGCGCAACCCAGATGGCCTTTGCCGTGGGCACCCCATCTGTAGCCATATTTGGCCCCTCCAACGTCAGGGCCTGGGGACCTTTCCGAAACCCCACGGCTCGGGTGGTGCAAGTCCAGGGCCTTCCCTGCAGTCCATGTCTCTACAGAGGCCACCGCGTTGGCCTCCGCTTCGGCTGTGCCGATCGCTCCTGCCTCACTAAAATACAGGCCTCAGCCGTTATAGAGACTGCAATGCATCTGCTAAAATACGGTGATGGACCACGGAACATCTGAGAAAGCGCTCGTCATTCTTCCCACCTATAACGAGGCCGAAAATCTTCCCTCGATCCTCGAGGCAGTACTAAGCCTGGGGAATACCTTCAGCGTCCTGGTGATCGACGATAACTCTCCAGATGGCACGGGAGATATCGCCGAAGACTTCGCAACAAGAGATCCGCAGCGGGTACACGTCATCCACCGTAGTGGCAAACAGGGCCTGGGCACGGCCTACGTCTCGGGCTTTTGGTTCGCACTTCAAAAGGGGTACGACTTCGCCTTCGAGATGGATGCCGACGGCTCCCATAACCCCCTGGATCTGCCACGCCTCTTGGAGGCCGCACAAAGAGCCCATCTGGTCCTCGGGAGCAGGTACATCGCCGGTGGCGGCATAAAGGATTGGCCAGTCCACAGGCTACTCCTGAGCCGCATGGGGGCACTCTACACCCGACTCCTCCTGGGCATGCCAGTTTCCGACCCTACCGGCGGCTTCAAGTGCTTTAGGGCCGAGGCACTACGGGCATTGGATCTGAATGCCATCAGGTCTAATGGTTATGCCTTCCAAATAGAAGTAACTTATAGACTTTTTCGTCAAGGCTTCCGCATCGCTGAGGTCCCCATTACTTTCGTCGAGCGCAGGGCAGGGAAAAGCAAATTGGGTTCGGGAATAATCCTCGAGGCACTGCTCCTAGTGCCGCGCCTCAGGTTCATGAAGCTTTAGTCTTTCTGAACAGCAGCCCCCACCATGGAGGCGAGTCCCGGACACAGCTTACCGATCAAGGCATCCATGGAGAAGAAAACGTCCTCAGACAGAAAGGGCCACGGAGGGGCATACAGGAACTTCACCGTCCTGACCGTACCCATCGCCCCAAGCATCTCCCTCAGGGAATCTTCCGTGGGAAACGTCACCCGGTCGTAGGGAGCTCTCGGTCGTAGCCGCCTTCCCAAATACCATAGCCCCCCAGGCAGCAACGACACCACTACAAGCTTACCTCCCACACGCAGCACTCTACACACCTCAGCCAGCACAGCGTCCCGATCGCTTAAGAACTCCAGAACCGTGACCATGATGACCAGATCGAAGCTAGAGTCCCTGAAAGGAAGACAAGAGATGTCGGCGCACAGATAGGAACTCGGCAACGAGAGCTGTCGTGCAACCTCGCAAGCCTTGAGCACACGTTGCAGATCGTTATCTGCGCCCCAGACATTAGCCCCCGCCCTTTGAAGCACCCTGGTGAAATACCCCGTGCCACAACCGGCATCGAGCACCGTGCGGCCGCGCACTTGTCCCGCCAAATCCATCAACACCTGGGCTTCCAACCTGGCTGCCCAGACGCCAGGTGGCCGGTGATACCAGGCCTCATACTCCTCTGGGCTAACCGATCTTGGAGCCCACCGGCACATCGCGGTCCGGCATCAGGAGCACCACTTCTCCTTCTGGGAGCATCACCCCGAGCACCAGAACCTCCGAAAGGAAAGGCCCTATCCGCTTGGGCGGAAAGTTCACCACTGCTACTACTAGCCTGCCCAGCAGATCCTGGGGTGAATAGAGCTTCGTAATCTGGGCACTGGAGGTGCGAATCCCCAGAGGCCCGAAGTCGATCGAAAGCTTGTAAGCTGGCTTTCGTGCTTCTGGGAATACCTCAGCCGCCACTACTCTTCCTACACGGATATCCAACTTGGCAAAGTCATCGACGGTAGCCACTGCTCCTCCCGAAAGGGCGACACCCATTTTACAAAGTCCGCACAGAGGCAGTATACTGGTGCGTCAAACACTTTCAAAAATATTTAAGGATTGGCCAGTGCCTTTGACCTTGGGACAGCTGAAGGAAGGGGAGCAGGAGGCAGTGAAGGTGTACAAAGCTTTGGGCCATCCGGCACGCCTGAGGATAATAGCCCTTCTCCTCCAACACGACGAGGTTGGATGCGCCGATCTAGCCCAGGCCTGCAATCTCAGTGCCCCCGCACTGTCGCACCACACAAGGATCCTGCAAGAGTGCAGGCTCATAGATGTAAGGGCCGAAGGTCCCTACCATTATTTCCGGGTCAAACGGGACAGGTTGGCTCATTTCGCTCCGGCCCTGTTAGGGCCTTAGGACTAGCCGTCGAAGGGGAAGAGGTAGCTCTTGCCGTCAGTTTATTTGTTGTTTCCGAATATATGAAAACATAAAAGGAGGTAGCGATCATGACCGTACAAGCTCAGCCTGGCACGACCTTTTACAAAGTGGACACCTCCCATTCCCTGGTCGAATTTGCCGTTAGACACATGATGGTAGCCACCGTCAAGGGCAGGTTCTCCTCCTTCGATGGGACACTCGCTGTCGATTGGCAAGAACCATCCCGTTCCTCGGTTGAAGTCACCATCGATGCCGCCAGCATCGACACGCGGGAACCACAGAGGGACAACCATCTCCGATCGGCCGACTTTCTCGATGTAGAGAAGTACCCCCATATCGTTTTCAAGAGCACCCGAGTGGAGGTCCTGGACGACAGCCATCTGCGCGTCCATGGCGACCTAACCATAAAGGACGTGACTCGGCCCGTCGTCCTTGAAGCCACCTTCGAGGGCAAGGCCACAGATCCCTGGGGCAATGAACGCATCGGCCTGACCGCAACAACCAAGTTGGACCGCAGGGAGTTCGGCCTCCATTGGAACGTCCCCCTCGAAAGCGGCGGAATCCTGGTGGGCCACGAAGTTCGCGTCAACATCGAGCTGGAAGCCATCAAGCAGGCTTCTTGATCCATTAGCAAAGGCATTTAAAAGTTCGAGGGGGCTAACACGTGTTAGCCCCCTCGTTGTCCCTTGCAGGCTAGGTAGCTTACTTGCCCTTCACTGCCTTGGCCAGCTGCGAACCTACCGCGAAACTGACCGTGCGGGTAGCTGGAATGTTTATCTTTTGGCCCGTGCGGGGGTTCCGTCCCTCCCGAGCCTTCCTCTCCCGAACGCGGAATGTGCCAAAGCCGGTGATGGTGACATTCTCTCCCTTCTGGACAGCATCAGTGATAGCCTCCAGAACGGCGTTCACCACGCGCCCCGCTTCCACCTTACTCACACCAGCACGCTTGGCTACCTCCGCCACCAACTCTGTCTTACCCATGGCTCAACCTCCTTGCAGTTTTCCAGTATCGGAGCCTCAGGCGTCGTTCTGCCTGTTACGACGCCCAATTTGCTTTATACCCTGTATCTGCTTAGGAGTCAAGGGGTTTCCTAGGTTTCACGCCAAAAGCCAACGCTAATTGTGCCATCCTCTTGCTAGGCTTAATATAGAAGGGAGGCAACATCTGCCGGTCGTTAAGGGCATGGAACGGATACTCCTGGCGCACTATCATGAGATAGCCCTAAAGGGAAAAAATCGGCCTCTCTTCGTTGGAAGACTAGCCCGGAACATCAGGGCCACTTTCGAGGGCCTTCCCCTTGGGCGCATCTACGATGACTTTGGTCGGATCGTCATTCCCCTCAAGGACGAGCGTGCCCTCCCGGAGGCAATCAGACGCCTTGCATGGGTCTTTGGCATCGCCAACTACTCGCCCGCGTGGCGTCTGCCCAGAGACTACACTGCCCTTGAGGAGGCTGTTGCATCGTTGCTACCCTCTATGAACTTCAGCTCCTTCCGAGTCACAGCCCATAGGACCGACAAATCGTTTCCTCTAGCCTCGGAAGACGTAAACCGCCAGTTAGGTGCCTTCATTAAGGGCCGCACGGGCTCGCGGGTACAGCTCAAGGAGCCAGAAGTAACTTTCTATGTCGAAATCCTCCCAAAGGCGATATACCTGTATACGGAGAAGCTCCCTGGGCCCGGTGGCCTGCCTGTAGGCATCAGCGGACGGGTAGTGGCTCTCCTTTCTGGCGGCATCGATTCTCCTGTGGCAGCCTATCGCATGATGAAGCGTGGCTGCGAGGTGACCTTCGTCCACTTCCACAGTTTCCCCTTCCTGAGCGATGTATCAATCCGCAAGGCGAAGGAGCTGGTGGCTCTCCTCACCCGCCATCAGGCCCTATCGCGGCTATATATCGTACCTATAGGGGAGCTGCAGCAACAGGTTGTGGCCGCGACCCCTGCAGCCTACAGGGTCATCCTCTATCGGCGCTTTATGGTGAGGATCGCAGAACAGATCGCCCACAGGGAGCGTGCCACAGCCTTAGTCACTGGCGAGAGTCTTGGCCAGGTGGCCTCCCAAACCCTCGCCAACTTGGCTACCATAGAGAGCGCCGTCGACCTTCCTATCCTACAACCCCTCATAGGTATGGACAAGCAAGAAATAACCGACCAAGCGCGAGCTATCGGTACCTATGAGATATCCATCGTGCCTGACCAGGACTGCTGCACCCTTTTCATACCGCGACAACCTGCCACGAAGACCACACCCTACCAAGCTGAAGAAGCTGAAATGGCTCTTGACGTACCTGCCCTTGTCTCCGCTGCCCTCGAAAGGGCAGAGATCATCGATCTAAAGCACCCATATCGCGATGAAGCTACTGGTCCGAAGCAGCAGTCGGCAGCATTAGGAGAGGCCCCATGGGGAAGATAATAGTATCAGCTTGCTTGGCCGGAGTAAACTGTCGCCACGATGGAGGCAACAAGGCCCACCCCTACATTGTACAGTTGGTGCGCTCAGGGGCCGCCATCCCCGTTTGCCCGGAGCAACTAGGTGGCATGCCAACACCACGGCCTGAGGCTCATATCGCCTCAGAGGATCCCCTCCTCGTAGTAGATGAGTTCGGCACCGACGTGACCGAAAACTTCCTGAGGGGAGCCCACGAGGTGCTAAAGATAGCTGACTTAGTCCAAGCCCAGGAAGCTATACTCAAAGAGCGCAGCCCCTCCTGTGGTATCCATTTCATCTGGCGAAAGCTGCCCACCGGCGACATCGGACTCACCCCGGGGATGGGTGTCACCGCTCGGCTTTTGGCACAGCGCGGAATTCCTCTCCGTTCGGAGGAAGACCTATCTATGCCTACTGACCCTAGGCAAGTGGTCACAGCCTTCTTAATTCGTGACAAGGACAACCCCAAGGTTCTGATACTCCGTAGAAGCCAGCAGGTCGGGACCTACCAGGGACGCTGGGCAGGGATAAGCGGCTATTTGGAACCGGGTACGCAGCCCCTCCAGCAGGCCCTCCAAGAGATACAGGAGGAGGCAGGCATTGCACCTTCCCATGTGCGCCTCATGGCTCAGGCCGAGCCCTTGTCAGTAGCAGACGGAAACCTCCAGTGGCTCGTTTATCCCTTCATCTTCGAGCTTCTGCCACCCAGCGAGCCTGTCTTAGACTGGGAACATACCGAAGCCCGATGGATAGATCCCAAAGAGTTCGACAGCTTCGAAACCGTGCCGGGGCTTAAAGCTGCCTTCACGGCGGCATGGTCGGTTTTTAAAGCAAGACAACATGGCGGACGATAGACTCCTTGCTGGGCTTGAGCGCCTGAGGACCGACTCGGTTCACGGTTCAAGCTATCTGGCCGATTTCGCCCTCCAGTTGCTCGGTGACCTTAGTTGGTACGCTCCCACTATGGCTCCCGATGAGTTCGTCAGCCACACCAAGGCATGGGCTCTTAAATTAGCGGCAGCTAGGTCGTCTATGGTGGCTATCGCCAACAGTATCTGCGAAGCCTATGCCCTATTCTGCCAATGGCTGCATAGATCTAGGCACCATCCTGCCCTCTTACTGGGCGAAGCGGTACGAAGGGTGCTCCGCCGCAACGCTGCGAGACGACGGCTCACAACCCTTCGGGCAATAAGACAGTTGAAGGGAAGCGTTTTGACCATAAGCTACTCGGGCACCCTGGTCCAGGCTCTGAAGATGGCACCGGCCCTCGAACGGGTATATGTGGCGGAGGGCCGACCCCTTAGAGAAGGCGTTACTCTGGCCATGGAATTGGTGCGCACCGGGATCCGAGTAACCCTAATAACCGAGGCCCAACTGCGTCTTTGTGCCGAAAAGTGTCACATGGCAGTGGTGGGTGCCGATGCGGTACTGCCCGATGGTTCTATAGTCACCAAGGTGGGTAGCTACCTAATGGCCCTAGCAGCAAAGGATGCAGGCATTCCTTACCTGGCAGTAGCCGACACCAGCAAGATAGCCCCGTCAATCGTGGCGTGGTGCCCATCCCTCATGGAGGTCCATCCCAGGGACGAGGTGCTTCCCGAAGCCCCGTCGGACCTGGAGATATGGAATTACTACTTTGAGAGGGTCCCTCCCACCTTGGTGACAGGAACCATTGGCGAACGGGGTCTCATGGATCCTGCCACCATTCTCAGGGTTGCCGATACACGTTCCCGCTACCATGCTGCCCTCTTTGGGAGCTCTGAACCCCAGACCCTGCCAGAAGGAGCCTGAAGACTCGGTCGACTACGATGCCGAAGGGGGTGATCTGCCCTGTGACTACCATCTCCTGCCCCGCTTCACCGTGCTTGGCCAACTGAGAAGCGATGTACCCATAGGCATAACACCTGAACAGCCTACCCGAACCGTCCACCAGACCGAATACGAAGGTCTCTGAACCTTTTCCGTCAGAATTGAGGCTTCCCCAGTAGTGACCCACGAGTTTTACCCTATGCTCCATATGCTACCCCAACCTCCCCAAAAGGAGTTCGAACCCCGCAGCGACCGCAGCCTCCTTTATTTCCGAGCGACTCCCTCGGAAGACATCCCTTCGAACCTCGGACTTTCCACCTTGCCATACGGCGGCAAAGCTCAGCCCTACTGGCTTGTCGGCCGTACCTCCCCCAGGGCCCAATATCCCTGTTATCGCCAGTCCAACGTCAGCCCCCAGGCGAGCCGCAACTCCCTCGGCCATGGCCATTGCCACTTCAGCGCTTACAGCTCCATAGGCAACCAACAGGCCTAGGTCCACACCAAGGAGTTCCACCTTAACGCGATTATCGTAGGGTATGACAGCTCCCACCAGTGTCTTAGATGCGCCGGGAACTTCTGTAATGGCGTGACAGGCAAGTCCGCCCGTAGAGGCCTCAGCTATAGCCAAAGTCAGACCCCGTGCCTGCATCCTGGCGAGGATATCCGCAGCAAGGTCCACCAGCATCGATAACCCCAACCACGAACCGTGTCTATAATACAACGCCAGGCGGCCTTAGGGAATCCTGGATCAGGGTGCAGCCTCTTGCGGGCAGCTGGCTATCCACCTTCCATCCCCGCACAGCCAGAAGGGCAGCATGCAGAAGCCGTCAAACCCGACCGATATCCCCGGTGTGGCGGCCAGTACTACAAGGTATCTATGTCCTAAGGTCTGCTGTCGATGGGCACGTACTCCAGGCGTTCAAGCCCCACGTACTCGGCCCTGGGGCGTATCAGCCTGTTGTCTGCCAGCTGCTCGAGGACATGCGCTGTCCACCCCGAGACACGGCTTACAGCAAAGATGGGCGTATAAAGGTCGATGGGTATGCCCATAGAATGGTACATAGAGCCTGAGAAGAAGTCCACATTCGGGTAGATGCCTCGTTCCCTAATGACGATCTCTTCCAGTACCCTGGATATCTCGAACCAGCGGAGGTCGCCGGCTTTTTCGCCCATGTGCTTAGAAAGTTCCCTTAGGATAAGCGCCCGTGGGTCGTAGGTCTTGTAGACCCTGTGGCCAAAGCCAGGGATCCGCCGCTTCTCTGCCAGGGCCCTATGGACCCACTCTACGGCACTATCGGGGTCACCTATCTCAAGCAGCATCCGCATGACATTCGCGTTGGCGCCACCGTGCAGGGGACCCTTCAGGGCTCCCACGGCTCCCGTTATCGCCGAGTGCATGTCAGCTAACGTCGAGGCTATCACCCTAGCGGTGAAGGTAGAAGCATTCAGCTCGTGGTCGGCATGAAGTATGAGGGCCACATCCATGGCTCGAGCGGTATCATCGTCCGGACGCTGGGCCTTCAACATATACAAGAAGTTCGCCGCATGGGATAGTTGAGGGTCTTGAGGCACTGGATCCAGCCCTTTGCGCACCCGCTCCCATCCCGCCACGATGGTAGCGAACTGAGCTGTCAGCCTCACACTCTTCCTGAGGTTGGCCTCGGCCGAGTTGTCCCCGGCCTCGGGGTCAAAAGAACCGAGGGCCGAAACCGCAGTACGGAGCACGTCCATGGGAGAAGTGTCTTTTGGGAGGTCGTGAAAGATTCTCCAGACCTCGGGAGGTAGGTCTCTGGCCGCTACCAGATCCTTCTTAAGAGCCTCAAGCTCCGTACGATTCGGCAATCTGCCGTGCCATAGCAGGTAAGCTGTCTCCTCGAAGGTCGAGTATCTGGCCAGATCGTTGATATCGTATCCCCGATATACTAGCCTACCCTCGCGTCCATCGATGAAACAGATAGAAGAAACACCCGCAACTACATCTTCAAGGCCTGTCTTGAAACTCTGCGTCATCTCTTCAATCCCCCGTGTCCCATATCGCTGTGGCTTTTGACCCTCTTGTGCCCATATATTGTGAAGCGCCTCATTGTGGCAGCCTCCCTTTGGCGTCTTTGCCAGTCCACCATAAATTATATGACCAGCTGATAGGTAGTCGCCGATGCTCGCCCCACAGCTGTCAGGACGGCGTAAACCTGGTGCTGGTGATGAGGGTGGTTCCCTCCACAGTAACGAAGACGTCCACGTTTACGGTCTGCCCGCTGGGAGCATTCCCGGTGTTGAAGGTAACAGAGGCAATACCGTTCTCGGCTGTGTTGCTGCCATTGTAGCGTACATCTCCCGTCGGGAAGTGGACGACTACGTACATGGGCGCTCCAGACACAGGCCTATTCGCCTTGAGGACCTGGACGAACACCGTCTGGTCGCTGCCCACAGCTGGGCGGTCAGTCTTTACCCAAGCCACTATGGAGTATTCCGAGGGCGGTGGCGTCGGGGTGGGGGTAGGGCCCACTGTAGGGGTAGCCGTAGGCCCCGTCGGTGTAGGGGACGTTGCAACCGCCGTAGACGTGGGAGGCACAGCAGTGGGAGATGGTCGCACCGTCGTAGCAGTGGGCGAGGGGGTGGCCCTCGATAAGAGCTCAGCGGCCGCCTTAACCGCCTCATCGCTGGAGGGGAAGGTCTGCACAAATTCTCCAGCCACCCATCCGCCCTCGGCTACCCGATACCAGGTGCGGCCCGTAGAATCTTTCTCCCGACCCACTAAGGTGAGGATAGCTCCCAGTCGAAATTGATCAAGCACAGCCCCATCAGTGGACGGCTCACTGCGCACATTAAGCAGATCCGCGGTGACCACACCATAGAACCGTTCCGAGGGGGAGCTCTCCGTCGGCCGCGGTGTCTGTCCCGGAAGGACCGTTGGAGACCCAGAAAATACGACCCTGGTGCCGGCAGGTGTCGGGGTACGCACTTCGACCCTGGGCTGGGTGGGCGTCGGGCTCTGCGGGCCCGAACAGGAGCTCAGTATCACTGCGGATGCAGCAAGAACGAGAAGGGCCCTCATGGCCTCCCCGCAAGTTGCACGGCAGTATCGTAGATGGCACCCCTAGCCAAGAACCGGCCCCTACCCTGTTTGGCTTGTAGTTGTCCGTCCTTTACCACCACCTCTCCACGACTTATCACTATCTCGGGCCACCCAAGGACAGTGCGACCCTCGTAGAGCGTGTAGCCAGCTTTCGAGTGAAGGTCCGATGCCCTGATGGTCCATCGGTGGTGAGGGTTATACACCACTATGTCCGCATCGGAGCCAGGCTGTAGGGTCCCTTTGGTAGGATAAAGCCCAAAGATCCGGGCCGGGTTCTCGCTCAGTAGAGCCACCAAGCGGGTAAGGGGTAGCCTTCCGCGACCCATGGCCTCGTCGAAGGTTACGGGAACAAGGGTCTCCAGCCCTGGCAAGCCGAAGCTCACCTCGTGGATGGGCTTACCCACCTCTATTCCTTTGTTCTTCGGCGCGTGATCCGAAGAGATTACGTCCAGCGTGCCGTCTGCTAATGCTCCCCACAGGGCTTCTACGTCCTCCCTATCCCGCAGGGGAGGGCCCACTTTGGCGTAGGCACCCCAACGGAGCATCTCGCTATCTGTTAGGGTGAGGTGGTGGGCACAAGCTTCAGCATAGACCCGCTGCCCACTGGCTTTGGCAGCACGGATGGGAGCAAGGGATTCTCGACAACTCATGTGAACCAGGTAGAGGCTGCACCCAGCCAACTTAGCTAAATGTATGGCCGTGCACACGCCCTCTGCCTCTACCTCCTCCGGATGGGTCGGCCTGTAGTGCTCGGGGCCGACAAGTCCTTCCTGCGCGTACTTGCGCTCCAGATAGTCAACCACTGAACCATTCTCAGCATGCACCAGTGCCAGGGCGTTGTTCTTGGCCAATACTTCAAACATCATGAACAGGTGGTCATCGCTCACAGCCCACCCGACACGGCCGTAGGCCATGAACATCTTGAAGCTGGAGACCCCCATGGCCACGGCTTCGGATACCTCAGTTATCTGCCGCGGCACGTCGAAGACACAGCCGTGGAAACCGAAATCAGAGGCCGACTGGGCTGCGGCCAAAGCCCTCTGTTCCCGGAGCACTGAAATAAGACTCTGCCCCTTAGGGGCAAAGATCATATACAGTACCGTAGTAACCCCACCCCTCAGACCGATCTCTGAACAGGTGGCAAAGTCGTCCAGGTACACGGGGTGGACGTGGACATCGATAAAGCCAGGCATCACGAAGCGCCCCACAGCCTCCACCACCTGGCCCGCGGGCGCGTCCGAATAATCGCCGACGCCTACCACCTCGCCGTCCACCACGGCAACATCGGCACAGGACATTCCAGCCGACGTTACCACCGTACCACCGCGCACCAGAAGATCGAAGCTCAACTTACAACCCCCAGTACCATCCCCAGGATAGCCATCCTCACGACAACACCGTTGTGGGCCTGACGAAAGTAGGCAGCCCCGGGCAAGCTGTCGACCTCAGGGCTGATCTCATCTACTCGCGGCAACGGGTGCATTACGATCTGGCCCTCCTTCGACTGGGCCAGAAGCTCTTTGGTCAGGACGTACGAGCCCTTCAGCGCCTCATACTCGGCGGGATCTGCGAACCGCTCCTTCTGAATCCTTGTGACGTAGAGCACATCGCAAGTCCGCACAGCTTCGATGAGCTCCGACGTCTCCCTTACCCCGACGCCCTTTTCCCTAAGCTGACCGACGATCTCCCGCGGCATAGCCAGAGGTGCCGGCGAAACCAGAGTGAGCTCCACATCGTAATGGGCCAGTACATAGCCAAGCGAGTGCACGGTACGCCCGAACTTGAGGTCGCCGATCAGGGCTATGCGCAGCCCATCTATTCTGCCCTTCTCCTTGGTGAGGGTATACAGGTCGAGGAGGGCCTGGGTGGGATGTTGACCTGCACCGTCGCCTGCATTGATGACGGGTATCGATGCCGCCTCTGCCATGCGGGCTGCAGCCCCTACCTGTGGATGCCGCACCACAATGACATCAGCATACCCCTCCACTGTCCTGGCAGTATCCTCGAGGGTCTCGCCTTTAGCCACAGAAGAGACCGATGCATCGGCTACGCTGAGCACGTCGCCCCCAAGCCTCTGCATGGCCGCTTCGAAGGACAACCTGGTCCGGGTGCTCGGCTCATAGAAAAAGGTGACCAGGGTACGCCCGGTAGCGTAGGCCAGCTTTCTAACCTCGCCAACCTCACGTTCCATGCGCCGGGCCGTCCTTAGGATCTCTTCTATATCATCCCTGGTTAGAGAAACCGTCGATATAAGGTCGCGACCTACCCACGTCATGATCGGCCTCCAGAGCCTGGACGCAGCATTATACCCGCAGGCGACTGGCCGGTCAAAGATGCTCGGTTGTGGTAACACCACCGAAAGTGCAAGTTATCCTGGGCTGCTCTCAGCAACCCCCTTAACCGGGCCGTCCCAGACCAGCCTGTTAAGCAAACCGCGAACTAACACCTTTATGGACGCTTCGGGGACTGGCCGCTACTCTGGGTGCCGAAATACGCCTGATACTCCCGTTGCTGACCAGCCAACAGGAAGGGTTAGACCCTTGGGACCCTTTCGCAAGATCTCACGGTAGCCACAGATCCTGCCGAGAGAAATCCAAAGCCTGGGGATATTCGGTCCCCGGACCCGGCATTGCCACGATCCCCGCCTTATACGAGATAGGACCCGCTGGCAACTGCCTGAAGACCAAGATCGAAGGTTGGAAGCGGGTGGCATCGGTGGCATCCTCTACATGGGCCACAACTAATCGGCCTGCCGGGCCATCTATTAACACCAGCAGTCTATCCTCGCCCAGCACTGGCAGCAGCTGCAACCGGTGCAGACCATCCTCCAGTTCTAAGGGGGATGTTACGGCTGCCACCCGGGCTCCTAGTTGCCGCGCCAGTGCTCTCACCTGCTGCGACAAAGCTGTACGCCTAATGGTGCTGGGTACCATCAACCAGCCAACGCGGTATCGCCGCAATATTTCGGGCACAGAACCACTAAAGGTCCTCCCGAAATCGGTCACTATTAACGCATCTATTTCGCGTACATGGAAGGGCAAATTCTTCCCGAGCCAGGTAGTCATCGCCGGCGGATCATGACCGCCCGACACCAGGATGCGGCCCCGTGGTCCGGAAACCAAGGCCACTGTAGTACCAGAAGGTGCTGCGAATCTCATCCCTGGGGCATCCTCGGTCAACAACCGTACCCACAGAGCGATGCAGGCCACGCACAGCAGAACCAGCAAATATTTCACAGGCCGCTATCTAGGAATCGCCTTATGGAAAGCAAAACACTGTCTAGCATGTCGGCTGTCAGTCTGCCTGTTTGGGTGTTCTGACGGCTCGGGTGGTACGAGCAGAACAACCGGGGAAGGCCAGGCCCCAGGGGATACTCGGCACCATGGGCAAAGGCGACGGCTTTGACACGATAACCCAGCTGTTTGAGAACTGCCAGGTAACCCGAGAAAGCCACTCGACCAAGCGCCAACACAGCCCTTACGTTCCTCAGCAAGCCGAGCTCCCCAATCAAGTACTGCCTGCAGTTAGCTATCTCCTGAGAAATAGGCATATTCTTGGGAGGAGAACAGCGCACCACCGCTGTCATATAACAGTCCAGCAGGCCAAGGCCATCGTTCCTATGCCTGCTGGTCGGTTGGGAAGCAAAGCCAAACCGGTAAAGGGCCGAAATTAGGAAATCAGCCGATCCATCACCGGTGAACATCCGTCCCGTGCGGGTCCCCCCGTGGGCCGCCGGAGCCAGTCCCACTATCAGCAGCCTTCCTGTTATATCGCCGAAACCCGGCAGAGGCCTGCCCCAATACTCCCAATCCCGGAACCTCGCGGGTCGTTGCAGAACGACCCGTTCCCGATACTCCACTAGCCTCGGGCACATTCGGCAATCCACTATCTGTGCGTTTAGCTCTGTAAGCTCCACGGCAGATAATTTTACATGTCGATAACAATTGTTGACAGCCCGTTAACAACCCTTTAACAAACCCTGGATATCATGAACGTGGCGAAAAACCGACAAGGAGGGAAAACTGCATGGCGTCAGCAATCAAGGGGCTCGGTTATGCTGCAGCCAGTTTGGTGCTGGCCGTTACCCTAGCAGCCTGCGGACCAAGCTCTACACCCCAGGCATCTCCCACAACGGCTGCCACGCCGCTTCCAGCACCAACAACACCAGCTATCCCGGGCTCTGGTGTCATCAAGGGACCTTACGAGGGAGAGGCAAAGCAGTTGACCGGGGCCGGGGCCACCTTTCCTGCGGCCCTCTACAGCAAATGGTTCAGCGAGTACGAAAAAGTAACTGGCGTGAAGGTAAACTACCAATCCATCGGCTCAGGGGGTGGGATCAAATCCATCACCGACCGCACGGTAGACTTTGGTGCCAGCGATGCACCCATGACAGACGAGCAGGTTAAGGCCGCCAAGGGAGAGATCCTCCATATTCCCACGGCCCTTGGGGCAGTTGTTCCCACCTACAACATACCGAACCTGCCAAAACCCATAAAGTTCACCCCCGAGACCCTCTGTGCAATATTCATGGGCAAGATCAAAAAGTGGAATGATCCGGCACTAAAGGCCGACAATCCCGACATCCAGCTCCCCGACAAAGATATAGTGGTGGTCCACCGGTCCGACGGCAGCGGCACTACCTACATATGGACAGACTACCTCACCACCGTCTGCCCTGAATGGAAGGAAAAGGTCGGCAAGGGTACCTCCGTCAACTGGCCTGTTGGGATCGGCGGGAAGGGCAACGAAGGGGTGGCCGGGGAGGTGCGACAGAACCCCAACTCCATCGGCTACGTGGAGCTCATCTACGCTATCCAGAATAAATTGCCCGTGGGCTGGGTCAAGAACAAGGCAGGCAAGTTCATAGAACCCACTTTAGACTCCGTCACAGCCGCCGCAGCAGGGGTAGCTAGCCGCATTCCAGCCGACCTGAGGGTGTCTATAGTGGACGCCGAAGGCGACAATTCGTACCCCATCAGTGGCTTCACTTACTTCCTCGTCTACAAGGAGCAGACAGACAAAGCGAAGGCCATAGCTCTCACCCGCATGATGTGGTGGGCAATCCACGATGCCCAGCAATACAACGCGGCTTTAGCCTATGGACCGTTGCCCCTGGAGATAATCAAGTTGGCCGAATCCAAGGTGGAATCCATAACTGTCAACGGTCAGAAGGCCTTTCCCGGAAAATAGCCGGGAGAGGCCTCTATTGGGAGATGTTCTATGGCTACAGAGGTACCTTTCGAAGTAATCGAGGAAGCCCCGCCGACGATACGCTATTCGTTGGACAGAAATTTAGGCGACAGGATATTTCGCTGGGTTACAGTCCTCTTGGGTCTCGGAGGAGTGGTTACCCTCGCTGCCATCTTCGCCCTTCTGGCCTACGATTCGAGGCAGGCTATCGCCAGGTTCGGGCTGGGTTTCCTTTTTGGGACAACGTGGGATCCTGTCTTTGAAGATTTCGGTGCCCTCCCCTTCGTCTACGGTACTGTTGTCACATCGGCCATAGCCCTTATACTGGCAGTGCCCGTCGCCATTGGGGCTGCCGTCTTCGTGGTGGAATATGCTCCTTCGTGGCTTAAGGAGCCTATATCCTTCACGGTAGAGATGTTAGCTGCCATACCTAGCATCATCTACGGCCTTTGGGGATTCTTCGTATTGGCACCCGTCATGCGAGACCTGGTGGAGCCTGCCCTCCAGAGCATACTGGGTCCGCTACCGTTGGTAGGTCTGTTGGTAACAGGCACGCCCTTGGGCAAGGATCTCCTTACCGGGGGTGTTATCTTGGCCATCATGATACTTCCCATAATCATGTCTGTTTCCCGCGAGGTCATTCGGGTGGTGCCCCAGGATCAGCGGGAGGCTATGCTAGCCCTCGGTGCCACTAAGTGGGAGACCATCTGGCACGTAGTGCTCCCTTATGCCCGATCCGGCCTTCTGGGGGCCTCACTGCTGGGCCTGGCCCGGGCCTTCGGAGAGACCATGGCCGTTACCATGGTGGTGGGAAACAGCACCACAGAGATCAGACCCTCCCTCTTCACACCTGGATATACTCTTGCCAGCGCCATCGCCAACCAGTTCACTGAAGCAGACAAAGAGATCTACTTCAGCGCTCTGGTAGGGCTTGCCTTGGTGCTTCTTCTGGTAGCAGCCGTTATCAATATCGTTGCCCGGGTTATGGTAGCAAGGCTAGGGAGAGCCACCGCTATGGTGGGGAAGATCCGATGACAGGCGCGCCTCTCCGCCGCAAGCTAGTTGATGTTTTCATGAGACTGATGGCCGCCCTCTTCGCAGCCATGGGTGTGATCCTTCTCCTCCTCATCTTTTTTGACATCGTCGTAAACGGCTACCGGGCCATAAACCTGGACTTCTTTACCCAGACACCCAAACCTTACGGCGAAGAGGGAGGAGGGATAGCCCAGGCCATAGTAGGCAGCCTCTACCTCCTGCTTCTGGCAAGTCTTATCGGCATTCCCGTAGGGGTGGGCACGGCGATATATCTCGCCGAGTTTGGCACCGGCAAGCTGCCAAGAATCGTAAGGTTCTCTGTCGACATGATCGCCGGTCTTCCGTCCATTGTGATAGGGGTATTCGTATGGGCCCTGTTGGTACGCCACGTAGTGGGCCAGTATGCTGGCATAGCCGGCGCTGTTGCCCTCGCCCTCATCATGATCCCCATCATCTCCCGCACGGTCGAGGAGATACTTCGTATGGTTCCAGATTCCCTGAGAGAGGCTTCCTTAGCTTTGGGCATACCCAAGTGGAAAACGATCCTCAGGGTAGTGCTTCCCACGGCCTCCAACGGCATCGCTACGGGTGTGCTTCTCTCGGTGGCAAGGGCCGGCGGAGAGACCGCGCCCCTGCTGTTGACTACCCTGGGCAACCAGTTCTTCAACTTTAATCTCCTCGAGCCCGTGGCCGCACTCCCACTCCAGATCTACGTCTACGCCGTGGGCCCTTACGAAGACTGGCATATAAAGGCCTGGGGGGCCTCGCTGATTTTGGTCGCGGTCATTGGCATCCTCAGCCTGGCTACCCGGTACGCTACGCGACGGAGGAAGTATCTGTAGCACTATGCTCAAACTCAACAGAGGGCGAGTCGATGCGCAGCCCTTCCGATCCTACTCCCCAGAGGTGCCCATGAAGATCGAGGCCCGAAATCTCAGCGCCTGGTATGGAAGCACGCGAGCTCTGCGCGATGTGGATCTGCCTGTGGTCGCCCATGCTTTCACCCCCGTCATCGGCCCCTCAGGCTGTGGCAAGTCAACCCTCATACGGTGCCTCAATCGCCTTCATGAACTTCAGGCCGGGGCTAGAGTCAGCGGCCAAGTCCTGTTGGACGGTGCCGATATCTATAGCTCCGACAGCGACCCTGTGTCGGTCCGCCGCAGGATAGGTATGGTCTTTCAGAAACCCAACCCATTCCCCAACATGTCGGTGTACGATAACGTCGCCGCAGGGCTTCGCCTCGCCACCAAGATGTCCCTGTCCCAACTCGACCAGGTTGTAGAGCAGGCTTTACGCCAGGCGGTCCTCTGGGATGAAGTTAAGGACAAGCTTCACGTCTCCGGAACAGCCCTTTCCGGCGGACTGGACGAACCAGCCTCAGCCCTCGATCCCATCGCCACCATGAAACTGGAAGAAGTTATCGTAGAGCTTAAGCGGCGCTACACCATTGTGATAGTCACCCACAATATGCAGCAAGCGGCCCGGATATCCGACTACACAGCCTTCATGTTGGCAGGCCCCGACCGGGTCGGTGAGCTCGTGGAATATGGCCCCACCGCAAGGTTCTTCACCCAGCCCCAGGACCCCCGCACAAAGGATTACATAACGGGACGCTTCGGCTAGACGGATCCACAGGTCTATATACAACTGGAAAGACTGGCCACATCGGCAAGACAGCAAGTGCAGCTCATGTCGCAAATCCTCTTCCAGCTGAGCCTGGACTGCTGGCTCGCCTCCATGCGCGTCCAACCCGAAGACCCCGAGGAGCTCTATCGCCAACTCCTCCGCACGTCGTACGCCTTCCATACCAGCCTCCAGGAACTTCGCGATGAGCTTCTGATCTCCTGTCACAGAAGGGTGCAGTGTGGACGCGGAGCACCCCACCGAAAGGGCCCAGAAGCGATATAATCCTCTTTGAGACTTCCCAGAGAAAGGGCCCGGAGCATGGGAGAGAGGATCTTCATTGGTGTAGCGTGGCCCTACGCCAGCGGTCCACGGCACCTAGGGCATGTGGCAGGTGCCTACTTACCTGCAGATATATTCGCCCGATACCACCGTATGGCCGGTAACCAGGTACTTATGGTATCGGGAAGCGACGAGCATGGTACACCCATCACTATAGCCGCCGAAAAAGAAGGCATCTCGCCCAGGGAGCTGGTGGCTCGCAACCACAGGCTCATTGCCGAATCCTTCCAGAAACTCGGGATCAGCTTCGATCTGTACACCGAGACCACCACAGAGAACCACTACCGCATCGTGCAGGAAATATTCCTCAAACTGTTGGAAAAGGGCTACCTCTTTAAGGACACCATGATATCCCCCTACTGTCCTGTGGACAGGCGGTTCCTTCCAGACCGCTATGTGGAGGGTACCTGCCCCGTGTGCGGGTATACCAACGCCAGGGGCGACCAGTGCGATAACTGTGGCACTCCCCTGGACCCCACTAACCTTCTGTCAGCGAGATGTCGGCTCTGCGGCAATCCACCGGAATTCCGGCCCACGGAACATTTCTTCTTCGACCTTCCCAAATTCGAACAACAGCTCAAAGACTGGCTCTCCGATAAGACCTACTGGCGGCCAAACGTCCTGAATTTCACCCTCAATTGGCTTCGAGAGGGTCTCAAACCCAGGGCCATCACCAGGGACATAGAGTGGGGCATTCCGGTTCCCGTTCCGGGTTTCGAGGACAAGCGCATCTACGTTTGGTTCGACGCAGTTATCGGCTACTACAGCGCCAGCGTAGAGTGGGCCAAGCGCCGCGGTGATCCCGACGCATGGAGGGAGTGGTGGATCGTCGGGCCACAAGGCGAGCCCCCTAGCAGAGCCTACTATTTCATAGGGAAGGACAACATCCCCTTTCACACCATCATCTGGCCTGCTATCCTAATGGGCTATGGTGGCCTTAACCTTCCCTACGACGTCCCCGCCAACGAGTATCTAACTATGGAAGGCGAAAAGCTATCCACCAGCCGAGGATACGCTATATGGCTGCCAGACTTCCTCGAACGATACGAGCCAGATCCCCTCAGGTACTACCTTTCTGTCAACATGCCCGAAACTAAGGACACCAACTTTTCCTGGGCTGATTTCGTACGGCGCAACAACGATGAGTTGGTAGCAACCTACGGCAACCTCGTCCACAGGGTGCTCACCTTCACCTACCGCAACTTCGATGGCCGCGTCCCCGAACCGGGCAACCTGTCTCCTCGCGACCAGCAGCTTCTAGAGAGGGTAGACCTGGCCTTCGAAGGTGTAGGCAAGCTGATAGCCAACTGCCACTTCCGCGATGGCATCCGTGAGAGCATGGCCGTGGCACAGGAAGCCAACCGGTATCTGGAAGAGAAGGCACCGTGGAAGACGATCAAAATCGACCGCCAGGAGGCTGGTACCACCCTCTACACGGCCTTGCAGGCGATAGCCGGCTTACACGTACTGTTAGCTCCCTATCTTCCCTTCTCGTCGAGCCGACTCCACTCTATGCTGGGTTTCGATGACGACATTCAACGTCACCGGTGGCAGCCCCTTAGGGTGCCTCCCGGTCATCCCCTTCGGGAACCTGAAGCCCTCTTCAGGAAGCTGGACGAATCCATCGTCGAATACGAACTTAGCAGGGCCTGACGTCGGGCAACTTTAGGACACCGCCGCAGGCTAGGGAGCAGCAACGAAGTAGGTACATCCCTGGCCTCCTTCCTGAAGCCATTCCACACGCTCCAGAGATGCACCTACCATCTCCTGCAGCGACATCAATTCGACGCTACAGGTCTCCCGATGGTCCCGGGCAACACAGTACAAGGGACAGTGCTGCAGTCGGATCAGGTAGCCGCCCTCCACCCGTTCCCACGAGGCCATCGCTCCCTCTTCGTCCCTTATGCGGGCCGCCTCGGCTACCCTTTGCTCCAAAGACTTACCTTCGAGCCTGCCCCTATAGTTGTCGGCCCATGCCTTAGCCATGTTGCGGAGGAAAAGCTCGAGGGTCTCGTCGTCCGCCGTGGCCTTAAGGGCATCGAAGGTAAGGGAGCACAGGAAATCGTAGGCCTGCGGAAACAGGTTCTGCGCCTTGCTGGTCAGGTAATATACATAGAAAGGCCTACCTATGGGGCCTCTCCCCTCCTTGGCCCTCACATACCCATCCCGCTCCAGCACCATTATGTGAGACCTGAGGGTAACAGGAGACAGCCCAATCTCAGCCACCAGTTCCCTCAAGGTTGCCTGGCCCCGCTTCTTCAGAACCTCCAGAATCTGACGGCGCGTGCTTTGTAGGTCTGCAGTTTTCTTAGCTAACATCATTCGTCTACCCCATCCTCTTCCTGACCTGGCCCTAACGAAATTGTAACCCGACTCTTACAACAGTCAAAAACGGCAGTGCTCGGACCTCGAGACAATAACTTTTGTTCCCTTTTCTAGCTTAGTACACAATGCAAGGAAACAATGGGGCCATACCGCAGACCGCAAGCTAATCTTTGGCAAAGCCTCCCAGAGCAGCCAGAATGCGTCCCTGGACGAAGACTTCCCATAGGGTGGAAAGGGCATCGAGCTTATCCACAGCCTCCCCTTCGCGACCCACACGGGCCATCTCGTAACCTATCGTCAGCAGCGCCGGATCTGCCCCCTTCTGTTGCAGATGATTGATGGCCTGCTGAGCCTGCTGATCGGCCAGGTTCACCATGTTCAACATAGCCTTTTCGCGCCCGAAGGCCACGGGCGTCATGTTTTCGTCCAGTTGCGCTTCCAGCGAGTAGTACTTCGCCAACAGGGCTGTAGACATACTATATGCTGACAGGGCACCCCCTAGAGCAGCGTAACTGGAAGGTGTGCCACCTCCGAAGTACCTGTCCAGCGCGGGCAGCACATCGACGTCACCCCTAGCTATGGCGTAGCTTAGATCTTGATTCATCAGAAGCCTTTTTGCGACTTCGAGATTCATACCCTGAGGCTTGGCCACCAACTCATCCACTATGACGGTCTCAAAGAGGTTCAGGTTAGCCTCCGCAGCCCTCCGGAAGAATTCGGCCATCTTCGGTACCACTGCCGCATCTACCTTTACAGGATTCCCCAGGTTGCTACCCACATCCCAGGCATCTTTGGCGGATTCCACCATCATGTTGGCCACAGTATAGTAAATGGAGGAGCCCACTATCATGCCTACGGCCTCTTCCTCGCTTTGGGGTTGTCCCTTCAAGATGTTGCTGGCGATGATCGAAAGGCCTAGAGCATTGATGAGGCCACTGTAGGCCTGCATGAGGGCATTGGCATCCGAAAGTGTGCGCGGTTGCTCCGCCTTCAATCTGTCGGCTAAAGCCTTGACCTTGGTTTCTACAGCGAAGCTAGAGGAAAGCTTGCTTATGGCAGCGCCTAGCCCCTGGCTGCTATAGAGCTCGATGTACCTGCCAACTTGAGCGGCCATGGCCGCCCTCAAGGCAGCATTGAAGGCCGCGCTGTAGGCCCCACCCATCAATCCCTGGGACATCAACCTCTCGGCCCGCGATGCCATAGCATCGGCTTCGGATACAAGGCCTTCCGTAGCCTCTATCTTCACGACCTCCGGCAAGGAATCGTATTCGCCTCGAGCCTCCTTGTATCTGGCCAACCATTCCTGAGCCTTGGCCTTCATGCGATCGAAGGCGGTGCCCGTAACCTCAGGCCTCCTGCCTACCGCCGTGGGCTTAGCCAGGCTCTTTCCGGTAAGTTCCTCGTAAGCGGCGTATATGTCCGGTACCTCCTTCACTTCAAGCCCCAGTCTACGACCGAAGTCCACCACGTCTACCTGCTGACCGGTCTTCCCATCCACCTCGAATCGCTGCCCCGATGGAACCAGCACGAGTTTCTTTCCGGCTTTGGCCGTTCCCTCCAGTTTCTGCGGAATGCCGCCTACCGGCCCGATACTGCCATCGGGATTGATAGTGCCGGTGGCAGCGTCCTTGCGAACGGTATCACCTCTCAAAGCCGCCAAAGTAGCAACGGTCATGAGCGCACCAGCACTTGGGCCATCTATTCGACCAGCTATATCGAAAGAAAACCTTACAGAAGAAGGATCTATCCCTGTGAGAAGCACGGCCATGGCCACGGCCATCCATCCCGAAGCGCGCCACATGGGACCGGATCCACCCACCTCGCTCTCGAAGAAGCCCACCCTGAACTCGCCACCCGGGTTCGGTCCAGCCGTAACCTTAACCGCACTGACCCCACCCGTGGGCCCTTCCCGAGGATCGATCGTATAGTAGAGGGCACTCACCTCGAGGGTTCGCTCGACCGACCGGGATTCCGCGGTGGGACTCGCCAATGGGCCAGGCGTTCCACCCGACGGCGTCCCCGCAGAGCTAGCAGTCGCGGCCGGTGTAGCTGTGGGGACCTATTGTCCACAGGCTACAGCCAACACTTGCGCCACCAACAGACCGACCAGCAACCATCGCATCCAAAGCAAACCCGATCCAGGCGACATCGAAGCATTCTCCTTGAGGTTGCTGGGGCAGAACTGTGCCCCGCAAACAGGCCCACTGATCTGCCTGCATGGGTCCCATTATGGAGCCTAAGGTTAACAGTGTCAATCCCAAATGCGACCAACTTATCCAATATAATGTAAAGCTAGGGCCGATCCTGGCGGATCGGCCCTAGAGGCGTTTGGGAAAGTCCATGGGTGCCCTGCAATCTCTCCTTAACACAGGCCGAAATCTTCCATCGCTGAAGCGGGTCGTTCAGGCCCTATCCGCGGCACAACACCTGCACCTCCTCGGGCTGGTTTCAGAGGCAGTGCCCTGGTGGATAGCGGTCCTAGCCCAGGAAGTGAAGCCCATCTTGGTGATCAGCCCGACCCCCGACAGGGCTTCGGACCTTCATGCCGAACTCTCTCAGTTCACCGAAAACAGCCTGTTCCCAGCATGGGACATATTGCCCTTTGATCCCATGGCTCCGGACTCCCAGCTCGTTCAACAGCGCCTTGACGTAATCCTCGGTACTCTGGAGAAGCCAGGTCGCAACGTTATAGTCACTTCGGTCAAGGCTTTGATGGACCCCACTCTAAGTCGTGAGCAACTCTCCCGCTATCTATTGCGGCTACAGGTAGCAGACCACATACCACCCCGCTTCCTCATGGAGCAACTGCTCGAAGCTGGCTACCGCCCGGTCCACCAGGTTGAATCGCCGGGCACCATGGCCGTCCGCGGAGGCATCGTAGATGTATTCCCTCCAAACCTCACCCTACCCGTGCGCCTGGAGTTTTTAGGAGATGAAATCGAGGAGATCAGGACCTTCGACCCCGATACCCAGCGTTCGGTGCAAAGGATCCAAGATGTGGTCTTCACCCCGGCCTCCGAGGCTCCAGCCATGCTCCACCTGCAGGAACGCCTCCGCATGCTCGATCTGTCTCGCTGCCGCCCGGAGGTTAGAGACGAATGGACGGCTTCGATCCAGCGAATCCTGGAAGGCGACCTCGGTACCCTCGAACCCTCACTGCGCTTCGCAATCATGGGCAGCTTCGCCAGCCTCTTGGAATACCTTCCTGCAAACACAGTCATCCTCCTCGATAAGGCCCAGCAGTGTTACATGGTGGCGCAGCACATACAGACCCAGGCCACCGACAGGCATCAGATGCTGCTGCGGGAAGGAGAACTGCCCGGAGGCCTGACCCTCCCCATAGTCTCCATGGAGAAGTGGCTCAAGGGAATTGCAACCAGGTTCTCCGTAGCCATTGGCGGCTGGGAAGCACTGAAGCCGGATCTTTCAGTCAGGCTCGAGCCTGGGGAACTACAGCCAGCGCCTACCATAGGCCAGAGCTGGCAGGCACTTACCAGGGAACTGGATTCCGCTGTGACCTCCGGTTTCACTGCAGTAGTGGCATCTCAACATGCCCAGCGTATAACCGAAATTTTGCACGAAAGCGGCATTGAAGCAGTGCTGGCTAAGGGACATCTCCCACCGGCCGCTGCTGGTCATGTCTACGTGACGTCGACGCCCCTGAGGGCAGGGTGGACCAGCCCCATGGCTGGACTGCTGGTCCTCACCGACAGAGAGATTCTCGGGGAAAGCCTTCGCAACACCCGAGCGACCCGACGTGGAAGCCATGGGAAGGAGCCTTGGATCGACGAGCTTGTCCCCGGAGACTACGTGGTGCACGTGGACCATGGTATAGCCCGTTTCGCGGGTTTGACCGTCATGGAAAGCAACGGCTCGCCCAGAGAATACCTTGTCCTCGAGTATGCCGAAGGCGACAGGCTCTACGTGCCCACAGACCAGTCACACCAGGTAAGCCGCTACTTGGGCCCGGAGGGATCGACACCCACCCTAACGCAGCTGGGTTCTACCGAGTGGGCGCGCACCACTCAGCGCGTCAAGCATGCCGTGCAAGACCTTGCCCGAGAGCTGGTGCAGCTGTACGCGGCCAGACAGCTGGCCGAAGGCTTCGCCTACGGACCCGACATGCCGTGGGAGAGGGAATTGGCTGAAAGCTTTCCCTTCGTTGAAACCCCAGACCAGCAACGAGCCATCGAGGAAGTGCTCAGCGACATGCAGAAACCCTTCCCCATGGACAGACTGGTCTGTGGCGACGTAGGTTACGGCAAGACCGAGGTGGCTGTGAGAGCTGCCTTTAAGGCTGTGAGCTATGGAAAGCAGGTGGCCATATTGGTCCCCACCACTATACTCGCTCAGCAGCATTACCACACCTTCAAGGACAGGCTGGGCCCCTTTCCTGTACGCATCGAGGTGCTGTCGAGGTTCCGTAGCCAGAGGGAGCAAAAGAAAGTGCTAGAAGATCTGGCCCGGGGATCTGTAGACATAGTCATTGGTACCCACCGGCTCCTGCAGCCTGATGTCCGCTTTCGAGACTTAGGACTCCTCATCGTAGATGAGGAACAACGGTTTGGCGTGCGCCACAAGGAGAAACTGAAGTGGCTAAGGCTAGAAGTAGACGTCTTGACCCTGGCCGCCACACCTATCCCCCGTACCCTCTACATGTCCCTCGTCGGGGTACGAGACATGAGCCTGATCACCACCCCACTCCCCGGCAGGCAACCCATCAAAACTTACGTACTGCGCTACGACGAGGAGACCGTACGTGGAGCTATCCACAGAGAACTTCAAAGGGGCGGCCAAGTCTTCTATGTCCACAACCGAGTGCAGACTATCCACCAGGCCGCCGATAGGGTACTCCAGCTTGTCCCAGAGGCCCGGATAGCCATAGCCCATGGCCAGCTACCCGAAGATGAACTAGACAAGGTGATGGTCGACTTCGTGGCTGGCCGTTACGACGTGCTAGTCTGCACGACCATCATTGAGGCTGGATTGGATATGCCCCGTGTGAACACGATCATCATCGAAGATGCCGATAGGTTCGGCCTTGCGCAACTCTACCAGTTGAGAGGGCGCGTCGGCCGCGGTTCACAACGAGCCTATGCCTACCTTTTCTACGATCCCTGCAGACCCTTGGCAGGCAGGGGCGCCGAACGGCTCCAGGCTATCCTGGAGGCGACGGAGTTAGGCTCCGGCTTCCACCTTGCCATGATGGACCTGGAGATCAGAGGCGCTGGCAACCTCTTAGGCGCCGAACAGCACGGGCATCTGGCTGCTGTCGGCTTCTCCCTGTACTCCCAGATGCTGGCAGAGGCAGTGGCTGAACTGAAGGGCGAGATGCCTACCAGGTCCGAGCCATCGGTATCCATCGATCTGCCTGTCGCCGCATATCTGCCCACCGACTATATCGAATCCGACCTGTTGCGCGTAAACCTTTACAGGAGGCTTGCCGGTCTACGGTCCCTGGAGGAGCTCGCCGCCTTTAGGGACGAATTGGTCGACAGGTTCGGCGCCCTTCCAGCACCAGCCGAAAATCTCATCTACCTCATGAAGCTCAAGATACTATCGGCAGAAACCGGTGTCCGCAGCATACGCAATACCAACGGCCATCTACAGCTGGAGATCCAACGTCTCCGAAACTATCCTCAAGGGCTCCCAGGGCGCCTGCGCTATCTTGACGGCCTGTTGGAGTACTTGCCCGCACACCCTCAGAGTTGGAAGGAAGAGCTGGCGCTTCTGATGGAGGGCCTCAGAGGGTAGCCTCGGCGGAAGGTCCCTCGACCCATACGGCCCCGTCCTCGAAGTGCTCCTTCTTCCAGATGGGTGCTACCTGCTTGATGCGCTCTATAGCGTAGCGGCATGCCTCGAATGCCTGTGCTCTGTGGGGAGCTGCCACAGCTATCACTACGCTAATCTCGCCAATCTGAAGCCGACCAATGCGGTGATGGATGGCCACCCGATCGGTGCCCCACCTTTCCTGAATCTCCAGGGCTATCTGCCTGAAGACTTTCTCTGCCATCTCAGGATAGGCCTCGTAATCTAAGAAGAGCACCCTCCTGCCCGCGGAATGATCCCTCACCACTCCCACAAAGAGATCCACGGCTCCATCTTTGTCCGCCCTCACCAGCTCCACCATGCCCTCCAGGGTTAGGGGCGAAGACGTCACAAGGAAGTTGGGTTTCTGAGGCACCTGCAGCTAGCCTCCGCTCACAGGAGGTATAAGGGCGATCTCATCACCATCTGCGAGGACGTGATCTGATGGCACGTAGTTTTGGTTCACAGCCACAGCCACTCTGCCCCCATCCAGGGGAAGCCTGGGATAAAGCTCCCCGAGCGCCGCAAGACCGTAAGCCACCGTGGCACCCTCCGGCAACTCCAGCAGGACTTCCCGCGTCCCAGCCAACTCTCTGAGCTGAGCAAAGAGCCGTACCGTTACCCTCACTACCGCCTGCTCCCGCCTAGGTGATTATACGCCAGCTTCCTACTCACGGGAGACTTCCAGTGCTACCAGAAGCCTCCCCTGCGCAGGAGCCAGGGCCTCCCTCCAACCGCCCTCGAAGGGCAGTCGGTGGGCAACCAGTTCCTCCACAACCCCGGGCCACAGCTCCCTAACCCGAGCTAAAGACTTCAACGCCTCCTCAAAGTGCCGCCTGTTAGCACTGACCGATCCGACAATCACTTGGTTGTGGGTAACCAGTCTGCGACCAATCGCGGCTATGTCCATGCTTTCACTTAGCCCCTCGTGGGGCAATCCCACCATGCACAGCAGACTATTGCGGCCCATGAAGCGCAGTGTAGAAGAGAACACTTCAGGGTTGCCACTGGCCTCCACAACAAGTTCTGCAGGGCCGATGCGGTTGGCTAGAGCAGTTATACCTTCCTCCGCAACGGCAGCATAGCCCGCTCCGATCCGCTCCATCAGGGCGGCCCGTGCGGGATCATGTGCCCGCTCGACAGTCCAGACAGCGATACCGTGGAGCCTCAACAGGAATGTAGCGGCAAGACCGGTAAGGCCCGCCCCAAACACCACAGCCCTCTCGGGCCTGCCTCGAAGTCTTCCCTGAATGTAAAGGCTCTGTCCGATGGCCTTCTGCACGACAGCCAGGGGATATGTGAGCAACGCCAGCGGAACCACGTCCCGAGGTACCTTTACCAGAAACTCCGGCTTGTCGACAAACCATTCGGCCATGAAACCGTGGGCTCCCCTGATACCTCTCTCCTTATAAGCGCCCCACTGACACATGTCGGGTTCCCCAGCAGCACAACTAGGGCAGCCATCGGGGCGGCGCACCGTTGCCACTACCAGATCGCCCACCTTCAGTCCCCGAGCCAACGGGCCCACGGACGTTACCATCCCTACCATACTGTGACCGAGAATTAGGAACTCTTCCCCTGCAGGCGCCTGCCCGTGCACCCCTTCGGAGAGGTGACGGTCGATACGATCCACACCTACTTCGAGGACCCTCACAAGTACCTCTTCGGGCCCTGGGGACGGCGGCGGCACATCCACCATCCTCGCACTACCTGCCACCCCCGGTATGATAGCAACGGCTCTCATAGATTCCTCCACACTCCAATGGCATATCCGCCAATTCTACTTTAGGAGAGGGATGGTCCAGGAGTAAAATCATCTAGGAGAGATAACATGCCCTTGGAGAAGGAACGTTACTCTCGACAGATGATCTTGCCTGGAATAGGCGAAGTCGGCCAGCGGAGACTCATGGAGTCCAGAGTGGCCTTGGTAGGGGTAGGAGCCTTGGGAACCCTCATCGCCACATACCTCTCCAGGGCAGGAGTGGGATACCTACGGATCATAGATCGGGATTACGTAGAACTCAACAACCTCCAGCGTCAGGTGCTTTTCGATGAAGCCGATGCCAAGGCCATGCATCCCAAAGCACTTGCGGCGGCCAGCAAGCTCTCTGCCGCCAATTCCCAAGTGACGGTCGAACCAGTAGTGGCTGACCTAAACCCCACTAATGCCCAGCGCCTCCTGGCCGACTGTCACGTGGTTGTCGACGCTACCGACAACTTCCAGACCAGATATCTCATCAACGACTATTCAGTCAAATACGGTGTCCCTTGGATATACGGAGGCGTTATAGGCAGCTACGGCCTATCGATCACCTTTGTGCCTGGCGACGGTCCGTGCCTCCGGTGCATCTTCCCGGCCCCTCCACAGCCGGGAACAGTCCCCACGTGCGAGACGGCAGGAGTATTGGGCCCCGCGGTGGGTGTGATAGCCTCATGGCAGGCCGCAGAGACCATAAAACTGCTGGTCCAAGGAGGTACTCGCAACAAGGGGATAATCTACGTCGATCTATGGAACAGCAGGGTGGACATGCTCAGCGAACTCTCCCCCTCGCCAAACTGTCCAGCCTGCGCTCAACGGCGCTTCGAGTTTCTGGAGGCTTCCCTCACGGGTAGGACCGCGTCCCTCTGCGGCCGGAATGCCGTGCAGGTACTTCCTGGGCAACCCTTCAGCCCTGACTTTGAGGCCCTTGCGTCGAGATTGCGAACCTTGGGGAAGGTCTCGTACAACCAGCATCTGCTCCGTTTCCTGGTAAACGGCTACGAGCTAACTCTCTTCTCCGACGGCAGGGCCATCGTCAAGGGCACAGAGGACGAAGCGTTGGCCCAGAGCCTTTACGCCCGTTTCATCGGCCACTGAGATATGCACGCCTTCACCCATCCCTGTTTCCTACTCCACCACAGGGAAGACCATCCTGAGAACAAATACCGACTAGTAGCAATCCGTGACACCCTCGGTCAGCTTGGAAACAGCATCACCTGGCGAGAGCCTCGTCCTGCCAACGAGGAACAGCTGTCCCTGATCCACAACCATGGGCACATCCGAAAGGTGAAAGCGGCGTGCTCCAATTCCCCTGCCTACCTGGATCCCGACACATACGTCAATCACCACAGTTACGAGGCAGCTCTTCTGGCCGCAGGGGCAGCTATAGCAGCGGTAGACTCCGTCCTCAACTATGAGACCACCGTTGCCCTGGCCCTAGTGCGACCACCTGGTCACCACGCCACCCCCACGAGAGCAATGGGCTTCTGCCTGTTCAACAACGTGGCCATCGCAGCGGCCTATGCCATTCAAAGTTATGGCCTGAAGAGAGTAATGATCCTCGACTGGGACGTCCATCATGGCAATGGCACACAGGCCGCTTTCTATGCCGATCCCAGGGTCCTGTTCGTATCGCTGCATCAGTTTCCCCTCTACCCAGGCACCGGGTTTGTCGACGAGATAGGGGAAGGGGGAGGGATGGGCACCACAGTCAATATTCCCCTGCCCCCGGGGGTAGGTGATCTCGGTTACGGATTGGCCTTCGACAGGATAGTAATGCCGATGGCCCGGCGTTTCCGACCCGAGCTGCTCCTAATATCGGCTGGATACGACGCCCATTGGACCGACCCGTTGGCCAACATGATGGTAACGGTGCCAGGTTTCTGGATGATGGGCGCTAAGGCCATGGAGATAGCTCAGGAAATCTGCGCCGGCAGGATCGTCCTCGTCTTGGAGGGCGGATACAGCTTGCAGGTTTTGGGCGCTGCCGTCTCCGCTACCGTACTTGGCGTCATGGGCGAACCTTCTCCTGCCGACCCGGCTGGTCAACCCGTCGGGCGCACCAGGGACGACGACGCAGAGCCTATAATTGAAGACGTCAGGATTATCCATTCTCTTGAGAGGACCTGAGTGATCGCTGTAGTGGACTATGGGGCTGGCAACATTCGCAGTGTAGTCAATGCCTTGGAAGCTGTCGGGGCGGAATGGCAGGTCACCAACGATCCTGAAGTCGTGAGCCGAGCACCAGCGGTGCTCCTGCCGGGCGTGGGGGCTGCTGCAGATACCATGCAAGGCCTTCGCACCCGCGGCCTTGACCAGGCTATCGTCGAGACAGTCCTACAGGGCAAGCCCTTCCTGGGAGTATGCATTGGCCTGCAAGTGCTCCTCACTTACAGCGAGGAGGCTGGCTACAGCCAGTGTCTGAACATCGTTCCCGGCTACGTGCGCCGTCTCCCCAGTACAGTAAAGGTGCCCCACATTGGCTGGAACCAGGTATTCCCCCTCCGCGGACATGGGCTCTTCGCTGGTATCCCCGAGGGCACCTACTTCTACTTCGTACACTCCTACTACGCTGAGCCCGAGAACCCTGCCTACGTTCTGGCAGAAACGGAATACGGCGTTGTGTTCCCCAGCGCCCTCATGATGGGCAATCTCATGGCCGTACAGTTCCATCCGGAGCGTAGCGGACGTTGGGGCTTAAAGCTCTACCGCAACTTCGCCGACATCGTCCTAAGGTCATGATCGTCATCCCTGCTATAGACCTCTTGGGAGGGAAATGCGTCCGCCTCATAAAGGGCGACTTTGACCAGCAGACGGTGTTTTCAAACGATCCCTTATCGGTGGCCCGCATGTGGTCCGATGCTGGGGCGCCCATGCTTCATCTGGTAGATCTTGACGGGGCCCGAACGGGTGTCCCTAAGCAGCTACATATCCTCAGGGAACTAGCCAACAACATACCGATCCCCATTCAGTGGGGAGGTGGCCTTAGAGACATGGAGGCTATCGAGTTGGCTCTGGCTGCCGGAGCCCATCGCCTCGTCCTATCTACGGCTGTTATCGAGAGACCCGAAGTGGTGGCCTCAGCTCTGCAAACATATGGACCCGAGCGCCTAGCAGTCAGCATCGACACCAAGGAAGGCCGCGTGGCTGTGCGTGGTTGGCAGCGCGTCACAGACGTCCAGATAACCGAAGTGGCTCAGCAACTTGCCGATTTGGGCCTCACCTGGGTTATCCACACCGACGTAGACCGCGACGGAACCCTTACCGAGCCGAACTTTAGCTCCATCCACAGGCTGGTGTCCTTGGGAAGGCTCAGGGTCATCGCTTCAGGAGGCATCAGCCAATGGGAACACCTGGAGAAGCTGGCAAGCCTGGGCTGTCAGGCAGCTATAGTGGGTCGCGCCCTCTACACGGGCCAATTGAAAGTGCAGCGGTGGTCCGTGTGAAGCCCATCACATCCCGGCTTCCAATAGGCTGGACGGTACTGACCCTGGCAGGGCTCTCTTCGCCCCTGTTTGCTGCACTGGCCCTTCCAGACCTGTTGATTGCTGGCTTGGCCGGCCTGGGACTTGTACCTATGGCTGCCCTCATAGGCAGGGCAACAGAGGAGCTGACCCACTACATGGGACCACGCCTTGGAGGGCTTCTCAACGCCACTTTCGGCAACGCCGCCGAGCTCATAATAGCCTTCGCTGCCCTCCGCGAGGGACTACCTACACTAGTTAAGGCCTCCATAACCGGTTCCATCATAGGCAACAGCCTCTTGATCTTGGGAATATCGCTGATAACCGGTGGCCTCCGCTGGCGTACCCTCAGCTTCGATCCTCGCGAGGCTGGACGCCACTCAGCCTTGATGCTCCTGGCAGTAGCCGCACTGTTGTTCCCAGCTGTCTTTGCCTTCACAAATCCCGGAGCCAGCCTTGAACCCCTATCGGATCTGCTGGCCTTGGTGCTTCTTGCCGCATATGCGGCCTATCTGCTCTTTATTCTCACCGAGCGTCTGCCCCAAGCCCACAACGGTGCTGCTCCGAGCCAATGGCCCCTGCGGACTGCTGTCTTGGCATTGTGCTTAAGCACCGCTCTCACCGTCCTGTTCAGTGAATTGCTCGTATCGAGGGTCGAGGCCATAATCCATCAGCTCTCCCTCAGCGAACTCTTCGTGGGCGTAATGCTGATCCCGCTTTTGGGCAACGTAGCCGAGCATTTCAGTGCAGTGCAATTCGCCCACAGGGGCAAGCTGGACGTAACCTTGGCGATAGCCGCTGGCTCATCCACCCAAATCGCCCTCTTTGTGGCACCAGCATTGGTATTGGGAGGCCTGGTTATCGGGCAACCGCTGACTCTCCTCTTTCATCCGCTGGAGATCGCCGTGTTGGTGGGAAGCGTTGCTATCTTCTCTTTCATATGCCTCGATGGAGAATCCAACTGGTTAGAGGGAGTGATGCTACTAGGCCTCTACATCATGGCAGGTGTGGCCTTTTTCTTTTCCCTGCACTAGGAAGCTAAACCGAGGGCCAAACTGCCAGACGCGACCTGCCCCATCGGAGCTCCATGCGGCGACCCCCCAGATACACACCTTGCTGCGGCTTTCCGGGTGCGTTACACTGATAGCAGGCGAACCTCTAACGTCCTTTGTTGGAAATCCCAATGGACCCCTATGTGATTCTGGCGCGCCAGGCTGTGGAGGGCTTCGTGCTAAGGGGTGAGAGGCTGAAACCGCCCGAGCCCCTTCCCCCTGGTATGGAGCGCCGCGCCGGTGCCTTTGTCAGCATCCACTCTGGAAATAGGTTGCGGGGCTGCATTGGCACCATCTTCCCGACCCAGGTCAACCTGGCCTCGGAGGTGATCGTCAACGCCATCGGGGCAGCCACTAGGGATCCCCGATTTCCGCCGGCTGCACCTGAGGAGCTACCACATTTCGTCTACAAAGTCGATGTCCTCTCCCCCCTGGAGCCAGTCGAGAACTGGGAAGAGCTAGATCCCCAGATCTATGGGGTGGTGGTAGTCAGAGGCCATCTGGCAGGCCTGTTGCTACCCGGGCTGGAGGGGATCGATGATCCCCTCCAGCAGATAGCCATAGCCGCAAAAAAGGCAGGAATATCCAAGATAGACGAGCTCACGTATATCTACAGATTCACCACCGAGCGCCACACGTAGTTGAGCACCACCCAGGGGACCTTCCGGAGCCGTTGGGGCTGGCACCCAACTCATCCGGTCTCCAATTCGTCGCCCATTCCTACCATATAGAGCTGGACCCGCCTCGCACTCTCAAGCGCTAGCCCCCGTATCCACGCCATCTCCTGATCGGTTATGGGGCGAACCACCCTGGCGGGCTCCCCTGCCACCACCGATCCTGACGGAATACGCCTCCCTTCAGGAATGACGGAATGGGCTCCCACCATGCTATTGCTACCTATTCTGGCACCCGCAAGTATGACACAGTTTTCCCCGATGAGCACTGTATCCCCTATCTGGGCCCCGTGGATTACCGCCCCAGTTCCGACATTTACATTGTTGCCAAGGCTTGTCACCATCCCAGGGGCAGAATCGACAAAGGAGTTGTCGCCCAGGGCAACCCGTTCACCGAGGGACACAGTTCCCATATCGCCCCTTACTACGACGTTGTGTCCTACTGTAGACCCAGCCCCAATGGTAACATCCCCTATTATCATGGCTCCGTCAGCTATGAAGACGTCCTCCGCGACCCTAGGATAGATACCTCTATGGGGAATCAGTGGCATATCTCCATCTCCTGTTGTGGTGGACTAACTGCTAAATCCCTGAGGCGTGGGAGGTGGGCATCTGAGGGGTTTATCCTTCCTATAACCGAGGGCGTACTCAGCCTGAAGGATAGTATGTATCTGAGCAGTGCCCTCGTAGATCATGGCGCCTTTAGCATTACGGAAATATCGTTCCACCGGATACTCGTTGGAGTAACCATAGGCCCCATGGATCTGCACGGCATCGGCAGCGCACCGCATGGCTACATCACAAGCGTACCACTTGGCCAGGGATGTCTCCCGGGTATTCCTGACCCCTTTGTTCTTGAGCCAAGCAGCCCTATACACCAACAGCCGAGCGCTCTCGATTCCAGCCACCATGTTCGCGATCATCTGTTGAACCAGCTGGAACTTACCTATGGGCTGCCCGAAGGCGTACCGCTCGTTGGCATACTTAACACTGGCATCCAGACAGGCTTGGGCCAGACCCACTGCACCGGCTGCTACGGTCAACCTCCCCTGATCGATGGCCGACATCGCGATGGTGAAGCCTTCACCCTCCATTCCCACCAGATTCTCCTTTGGCACTCGGACGTCCTGCAGGTATATCATGCCAGTATTGCCGGCCCGGACACCCAATTTGCCATGGATGGTGCCAGTGGTGACCCCTGGGAAGCTGCGTTCTACAATAAAGGCACATATGCCTTTATGCTTAAGGCTTTTATCCAAAGTGGCGAATATCAAGAAATGGTCGGCAACATCGGCCAATGATATCCAGATCTTGCTGCCATTAAGTATGTAATAGTTTCCATCCTTCACTGCAGTAGTTTGCAAGGCGCCGGCATCAGAACCGCAACCTGGCTCCGTCAGGCCGAAGGTAGCCAACTTCTCTCCTCGTGCCTGAGGAACGAGATACTTCTGCTTCTGCTCCTCGGTGCCCCATTGGAGCAATGTGAGACTGTTAAGGGCGGTATGCACGCTGAGCACCACCCGGAAAGCGGTCTCAGCCCTCTCAATCTCCTCACATGTGATGGCGAAGCTCAGGTAGTCCTGGCCGGCACCGCCGTACTTCTCGGGGATCGGTCCCCCCAAAAGCCCCAGCTTAGCCATCTTATCCACAATACTGCGATCGAAATAGCCCTTGGCATCGTTTTCCTGGGCCACGGGCATGATTTCCTTCTCGGCAAAGTCCCGCACCATCTTCTGAACAAGCTTGTGCTCTTCGCTCAACTCGAAATCCATAGCCTCACCTCACATGGAAAGCATCGCCAAATTATGTAAGGGTACAGGGGGCAAGCTCCAGACAATACGGCTCCCCCGGGTAAGGGGCTCTGGGTCAGGGAAGCCTTCAGTGCCATAATGTATAGCTTCGACACGAAGTCAATATAGCAGCACCAGCAAGGCTTGTCAAACCCTAGCCAAGTGCGGTACTTATAGGTATAATCGTGAAGAACTTCACAGGAGGTTGGGGTTAGATGCGCAAAGTGGTCATAGCGGTGTCCCTGGTCTCGATGTTGGCCCTCCTGGCGGCCGCATGCGCAGGCGGCGGAGGTGCAAGCCAGCCATCGGGCGGAACCACCATCAACGTAACCATGGTCGATTACAAGTTCGAACCTGCAGAGCTCACCCTTAACTCAGGCACTACCTATACCATCAACGTAACCAACAAGGGCAGCTTGGTGCATGACTTCACTGTCCCAGACTGGCCAGGTGGCAAGGTGACCTTAAAGCTGGATCCTGGGAAATCGGGCACCCTAACCCTGAAGGCCGATAAGCCGGGCACATACCAACTTGTGTGCGAGGAACCCGGCCACAAAGAACTCGGCATGGTAGGCAAAGTCACAGTCAAGTAGTTGCCTTGAGGATGTGGCGGAGGATGGCTGCATCCTCCGCCACAATTGCAATCTCATCCGCCAAGACCTGCGAGCCAGCTTAGGGCCTGCCGCCAAAGGCGCCCAAAACCAGCCCATTTGGCGAATTCCTCGGGCAGCCAGTGGGGTCCTATGTCTGAGGTCCACGCTAAAGTGCGCCCGAGGCCGTATCGGCCGATAGCCAAGAGCGGATGGCCACCAGCATCATCGGGCACCTTTGCAAGAAGTTCCACTTGGTCCCCCTCTTTAAGCCTCACCTCGTTATATCCCAGCAGGATGGGCCATTCTTCGCCGAGCCCAGCCAATATGGGATGGTCCCTAGGGCCCACTATTTCTGGCTTGAAGCCTTCAGGTACCTCCACCCTATCATCGTAGGGCAGCAAGGATACCGGCAGCACCTCCTCGACCGGAGTACCCTTATACCGAGCTCCCGAGTTTATCCCCTGATAGCTGTAATAACCACCCATCATGGCCAGAGCTCCCCCTGCAGCCACATACTCCCTCAGTAGCTTCAACCTGTTCGGTGTGGGTCTGCCATACAGCCAGGTATCCGGATGTAGCAAGAGAGTGTTGGAGCCGATATCGCTGAGGATCACCACGCTGTACCGCTGAAGCTCTTCTAAGCTTTGGGGAAAGTCCCTGGCGGCCAGATGGGATGGCATGTAATCTAGCTCAAAGGGACTGTCCGCGAGGGCCGAGACCAGGTATTCCGCTCCCAGATGGTAGGTCACGCTGCCAAACTGATCCCAACCCTTGTAGTGGGTGGCACTGGTGACCCAGCTCTCACCAGCGAGAAGCACTTTGATGCGTCTATCGAGCTGGCCCATGTCACGACCCTCCATCACATCTAATCCAAAGCACGATACTTAGCCGAAAAAACCCTGCGGGGATTGTCCACCAGAAGAGCTTGTATCTGCTCTTCAGTGACTCCATGCCTACGGAGACGGGGAACAAAGTTCGTCAAGATATGGCCGTAACCCCAGCCACCGTAGCGAGTGAGCATAATTTTGAGGAAGACGTCCTGAGATATCAGTATGTGGCGCAGATACCCTGCTCCGATCAGGCGCTTTATCGCCCTGGCGTTTTCCTCGTCACAAGGCGACTGAGCTTGCTGGTCGGCATAGAAGTAATCCATGCCGATCATATCGTACTCGATGAAAGCCCCCCGATCGGCCAGGGAGACCTGATACTCGAAGTCTTCGAAGCTTGGGTTCATATGGTCCAAGACGGTGTGGGCAACATCGCCACCTTCTTCCTCAACCAAGTCCAGCACCTTATGTCCCAACCTCTCCCAACCTGGGAGATGGATCGTAAGGGGCACTCGGGTGCGCGCTTGTGCCCTGGCCGCCGCTTTCAGGACCTTCTGCTCCTCGCCAGTGAAGTCCTTGCTTACTCCTATCTCTCCGATAATCCCCGCCCTGATCCCGGTATCGTGCACCCCTTCGGTGAGATCACGCACCATCTCGTCAGTAAGGTCGTCGACCGTCATGTCACGGACATAGGGCGGATGGGACCCTTCCAAGTAATAACCGCACCCCATCACGATGTTGAGGCCCGTCCGGTTGCTGATCTGCAAAAGCGCCAAGGGATCCCTACCCGTTCCAATGCTGGTAGTGTCTACCACTGTTCTCCCGCCAAGGTCTCGGAACTTGCTTACTTCCTCTACAGCTACGTCCACGTCTAGAAGCCGGCAATTGTCCAAGTTGAGGAAGGGATCCAGGCGAAGTTCTCCAAGGATCTCTATACTTACAGGACGATAGGCCAGGCCCTTGCGGCTGGCCTCCACTGGTTCTCTCCACCAGGTAGATGCATCGGTCAGAAGGTGTTCGTGCATGAGGGTTATCCCCATCTCTTCCACGGGGATCGGCCCCTTCACCGTCATGACCATACCGCTGTTTACGCCCACATTGTCAGAGGTCATCCTCATCCGCACCTCCCGTGCGCTACCTCACCCGGTCGTAGAGTATCTGCTTCCAGCGTCCATAATCTATTTGCCAGCAGACTTCCACGTTGGGATGCCGCTTGGTTACATTGAGCCGGTCCACGACGGTCATACCCCTGGTGAGTTCGCTATGGGTCTCGATATCCACATAGTGCCAGCTCCTCCGGGTACACACCGAGGGATCCAGTGCTATGGCCATAGTGACCGGATCTGGGAGCTCGAGACCTGCCTCGCCGTGCAGCTCCCTGCTGGCCTGGAGGGCGGACCGATTACAGTCGAGGACAAAGTGCGCCCAAACAGTGTTTATGCTGCGCATGAAGGACATCTCTTCGTCGGTGAGGGCCGCTGGTCCAGTACAGTGCTCCCAGCCCACCATCAGAATAGGCATTCCCGAGTGGAAAACTATACGTGCCGCCTCGGGGTCCACCCAGATATTGAATTCTGCTGCTGGCGTTATGTTGCCCACAGTGCAGGCGGCCCCACCCATAACGTAGCATTGTTTGACCTTCTGGGCTATGCCTGGCGCCCTATGTAAGGCCAGAGCGATATTGGTAAGAGGACCGAGAGTAACCAGGGTGTATTCGCCGGGATGCCTGCGGATTAGGTCTATAAGCACGTCCACAGCATGGTCAGGCTCCGGCCCACGGCGCGGGGCCGGGTAGTTCATACCTCCCATGCCGTCAGGTCCATGGAAGTAGTACGCCCAGTAGGGCTCCCGGGTTAGGGGCTTGTGGGCTCCGATGTACACTGGAACGTCCTTCCCACACAGTTCGGCAGTGTAGCCAGCGTTCTTCGAACCCATCTCCACCGGCACGTTGCCAGCCACTACGGTTATAGCGTCCACCTGCACGTCGGGAGATCTCAGGGCCATCAGAATGGCCACAGCGTCGTCCGAAGCGGTGTCTGTGTCTATCAGCATCTTCATCATGGGTGCACCCTCCTGGATTGATTATGGGCCTTGATGCCAAAGGAGCCTTCAGCTATGGGCCGTTATCCGGGATCTGAAGAGTTCCAGCATCCGCGGGGCATCTACGTCCACGCATACGGCTATGGGAGGAGAGTCGTAGAAACGTCTCTCCCGATCCACTATCACCTGGCCAGTGGCAGGACCCTCACAGGCTACTGTCACCGGGTATTCCTCGGTGCGGAACAGCGTGGGATCAACGGCGTAGGCCACTGCCGACGGATCATGGGTATGGATCGCATCGATGCCATAGGTGAGCTTGTGGAATTCCAAGTAAACAGGTACTAGTCTGCCTACGAACTGAGCAAAGGGATCTCCTGACCTGCCGATCTCTTCCAGGTAGCCGCGGGACATAAGTACCCTCGTAGTGGCATCTAGCCCAACCATCACCACTGGCCACTTTGCCGTCAATACCTGGTGGGCTGCTTCGGGATCGTTGTGGATGTTCGCTTCGGCGACGGGGGATACGTTGCCAGGTGCGAAGGCAGCACCGCCCATGATGATAACCTGCTTCACCGCTGACACGATGCGAGGTTCCAGGTGCAAGGCCAAGGCCAAATTGGTCAAAGGCCCCACGGCCAACAGTGTGATCTTGCCCGGTTTGGCCATCACCGTCTCGACTATAAACTGGGCTGCATGGACAGGCAGAGGCTTCAGATCAGGTTCCGGCAATTTCAGGTTTCCCAAACCATCCTCACCGTGGACGTGAGGGGCTGGTCCACCATAGGGGCGGGCCAAGGGGACCCTAGCACCCCTAGCCACTGGTATGTCAGTCCTGCCTGCAAGGCGAAGGACATTTAGCGCGTTGAGCGTGCACTTGTCTACATCAGCGTTGCCAAACACCGTAGTTACACCCAGAAGCCGCAGCTCAGGGCTCCTCAAAGCCAGCAAGAGGGCCATGGTGTCGTCTATGCCAGGATCTGTATCATAGATGACCTCCATGGCTCCACCAACCGATCCCAAGGAACCTCCGACAGACCTATCGATGTCTCGAGCGCTCTCCATAGCTACACCTCTTAGGTCTTGATGTGATCACCGAACCAGGGTCTCTCACAGCTCTATGTCGGGTCTATATCGACTCAGCAGTTCCTTCACGTCTTTAGCGGTAGGACCTTTGCTACCAGTACCCCGCCTAGATGCCATGGCAGCGCCCATGGCATTCGCTATGACAGCAGCCCTCTCGAGCCCTTTCCCTTGAAGGTATCCGTAGATGAAGGCGGCATCGAAACAGTCGCCCGCCCCTGAAGTATCCACTACCTCCACGGGGAACGCCGGCACATCGACCACGGTCTGCCCAGTCCACAATGCGCATCCCAACGGCCCCTTTTTCACCACTACCAGACTTGGCCCGGCTGCCAATAGGGCAGTCGGGTCCTGACCACCCATAAGGGGAATTTCGTCTTCCGTGAGCAGGAGCACCTGTGCAGCAGCCAATACGCGGGCCCGCACCCCCTCGGGCATAGAACCTGCACTGGGGCCCGGGTCGAAAAAGAAAGGCTTTCGCCAAGCAATGGCCCTTTCCATGCAGCTAAGAGCCGCCTTAGACATCCGACCCTCGAGGAAGGAGTATCCGGAAGCAAAGATTGCATGGGCCTCAGCTATAGCCGCATCCCATGCGGGGGTTAGCGTCACTGTAGGACCGTAGCCGTAGGCTCCCACGAAGGCGTGGGCACCAGCATCGTCTATAAAGACGGTCACAGTTGTAGTGGTCGAGCCCTCCCCAAAAACAACATTGCTGACATCCACCCCCTCGGCTTCTAACATCCTAGCCACTTGACATCCAAGAGCATCGGCCCCCAGAGCACCCAGGGCCACCATAGACATGCCGAGCCTGGCCCCTGCTATGAGGAAATTCCCTCCTCCCCCCGGCTCCAGCTGGGCTGACCTGGCTTCTACTACCTGACCTGGGCCTATCGGCAGCTTCGGAACCTCCATCACAATGTCGGCCACCAGATCCCCGATGCACACTACCCGATAGGTCATACCTCAACTTCCACCCACAAGGGCACGCAGGGCCTCAGTGATGGCTGAAGCGCAGGGAGCCCATTCGGCCCTTGCTGCGTTCCGGCGGAGGAGGGCAACGACAGCATCCCTCCCAGGGAGAGACCTGCCCACCCCCCACACTGTAGTGGCCAGGCCACCCATAGCGTTTCCCAGCACAGCCGAAGCTCCGAGGCCACAGCCTTTCAGATACCCAAAGATAACTCCCGCATTGAATGCATCCCCAGCGCCTGTTGTGTCTACCACCTCCACCTGGAAGGCCGGAACTCTACCCGTTGTCTCGGTTCTGCTGGAAAGCCAGCAACCGTCGGATCCCATCTTTATCGCAACCAAATCCGCACCACGAGCCAGGACCTCAGCCGCCACGCGGGCAGGCTCATCGGTGCCTAGCAGGCATTTTGCCTCGGCCCTGCTCAGGAGAACCATGTCGACAGAGGGCAGCAGGGCCTCTACTGCCTCCGGCACCCTACAACAGGCCTCAGCACTGGGATCAAGGGATATGCGAACACCGGCCTCCCTGCAGAACCGCACCACGGCTTCCGTGGCATCCCTCAGCGGACGTTTAATCAGCCCGTAGCCCGAGATATGCACGATCTGAGCCGAGGAAACTAATTGGTAGGGCACCATGGAAGACTCTAACCAGGAACTGGCACCCTGGTAGCCAAACATAGTCCGTTGGCCATCGGGGGTCACCACGGTGACAACCAAGGTAGTCATTCGATCTGGGATCCTTACCACACTGTTCACATCTACCGAGCAGGCACGCAACTCGGCTATGAGCATATCGCCCAAGGGATCGTCGCCTACGGCTCCCACCACTGCCGCCCTCAGGCCCAGAGCTGAAGCGGCTACGGCAGTATTTGAGGGCGACCCACCAGCTCGAAGGTGCGCATCATAGCCTACCACCTCACTGCCAGGAGCAGGATACCCTTCCATCTCCAGCAGAAGGTCGACAGCTATATCCCCAACGGCAATGACATCAACCATATTCAAGGCAGCTGGGCCTCCGCTATCCTCACAGCTCCCAAGAAGGCTCGCACCCGCTGCAGGTCCTTGATACAGCTACCTGGCACATTGGTAGCCGAGAAGGAGTCCACGCCCCAGGGTCGAACGGTCCGAATCGCCTCGGCCACATTTTGCGGTCCCAAACCGCCAGCCAAGACAACAGGGCGGCGGGCGAGCTCCACCACCCGCCGGCTCACCTGCCAGTCGTGAGTCCGGCCGGTGGCCCCCACTCCCGGCAAGCCCTCTACCTTGGTGTCGAGAAGAAAGATATCGGTGTAGGGCTCGAAGAGATGGACCAGCTCTAGAGTGTCTTCCAGGGTTGTAACTGGAATGGCCTTCATGACCATCACCCCTGGCGGAAGACGCTGCCGAAGTTCAGCCATGGCTTCCGGCCCAACATCGAACGGGTCGGTGGATATGTGCACGATATGAGGCCGCACCGTGGATACCATACGCTCAATTTCCTTCAAATCGGTGGCCATCGTAAGGGCCGAGGCACGAACCCCAGCAGGCAGGGCGTTCACAATGGCCTTGGCCGTCGTCCAATCGACCTCACAGGGCACTAGACCATAGACACCAGCTACAAAGCCCACGTGGTCTGCCCCCAGCCGGGCAACCTCGACGGCTGTGACCACATCGGTTATACCGTATATCTGAACCACAACGCGACCCATGGCCAGCCTCAAGGGTTGTAGGTCTGTATGCGCCGTCCAGGGCTCCGCTGCGACAGCCGCTCCAGCCTAGAAGCTACCTCCCGCAGCACCCCTTCCAAATCAATGGTCAGCAGGCGTCCTTTTTCCATGACCACGCGGCCATCCACTAAAGTGACCTCCACATCCGAAGCCCTAGCGGAATAGACCAGCGCCGCTGCAAGGTCGTGGACAGGTTGTATGTGCGGGCCGCCTAGCCTCAGAAGGACGATGTCTGCCAAGTAGCCGGGAGCCAAGCGACCTAACCTCTGCTCTTCGCCCAGGACCCGTGCACCTTCGGCAGTGGCCATGGATATCGCCTCCTGCACCGTAAGCACGGTGGGGTCTCCCAACCTGTGCTTCTGCATCATGGCTGCAAGGCGCATCTGTTCCAAAATGTCTAGGGTATTGTTGCTTGCAGCCCCATCTGTACCTAATCCCACAGCGATACCCCGCTGCCTCATCTCCACCACAGGGGCTATGCCAGCAGCCAACTTTAGGAAAGTCTTGGGACAATGGGCAACACCTACACGTCTGCCAGACAGCAGCTCTAGATCGTCGCCGGTGGCATGGGCTGCATGGGCCAATATCGTAGGCCCTTCCAGCATCCCTACCTGTTCCAGGAGACCGATAGGGGTAACCCCATGGCTGGTCAGGCTAGCCTCCACCTGCTGCGCTGTTTCCGAGACGTGGATGTGGCACCCAAGGCCCAGCCGACGGGCAAGGACCGCTACCTCTCTAAGGAAGTCAGGCGAGCAAGTGTAGGGAGCATGGGGCCCCAGCCAGACCCGTGTCTTTCCTCTGTGCCACTGAGTAGCAAAACGCTCCGAAAGCTCCAGTTCAGCCGCCGGATCAGCTCCAAAGACCGTCCAAGCCAAATGGGCCCTTATACCTACTTCCGAGAAAGCCTGGGCAACTCTATCCATGTGGAAGTAGTGGTCTGCAACAGTGGTAACCCCCCCGCAGATCATCTCGGCGGCAGCCAGCAGGGCACCGAAATAGACATCGTCACCGGTAAGGTTTGACTCCATGGGCCAGATGTACTCGTTAAACCACTGTTCTACCGTCACATCTTCCGCCGCTCCCCTGAAGAGAACCATGGCCGCATGGGCGTGCACGTTTATGAGACCGGGGAGAGCAACCAAGCCTGTACCTTCGATAACCTTCTGAGCCTGAGTCGGATCGGCGCTGCCCGTGGGGCTGACCGATTCTATGGTGTTTCCCGATACAGCTATATCGTGATGTTCAAGCACTTTCAGACCTGCTAGATCGGGGTCAACCACTGTGACGTCTCTCACGAGGAGATCCACAGATGCCCACCTCTACTGAATTGGCGCAAGGGAACGGTGTGCCTACAGGTCCTTCGAAAAAGCATCCAAGCTTCTGGCAAGACCCTCGAAATCCAGATGGGGGTTGGCCCGCATCAGTTTACCCACTATTTCCTCGGGGAAAGCGCTCGCCCCCTTCCAAGCACCCGCAATGGCGCAGGCTATAGCACCCACAGTGTCGGCATCCCCAGACAAGGCGGTGGCGTATATTGCTGCTCGCACCGGCTCACCTTTGGCCATGGCCAGCACACCGAAGGCCGAAGGCACTGCCTCAGTGGTGGCCAAAGTACTCCCCACCAGATCATATAGGTCATTTAGTCTCTCCCACGGAGACCGTTCCCGACTGGCAATCTCCACGGCCAGCTCTATGCGCCGAGCAACGGAGGCGCCCATCCAAGTGGGCCCTATCTTTCTGCCTATCTCAGCTCCCCGCAGACCAGCAGCAATGACGTCACTAAGGGAAGCAGAGGGACAGAGGGCCTCGGCCACAGCGGCAGCCACAGCCGCCGCCCCAGACATGGCCACGTCAGTGTTATGGGTGGGTACGCACTGTAGGGCACCGTCTCTGGCCGCAGCTTCAGGGTCGGCAGGATGCAAAAGCCCGAACACACTGGCCCTCATGGCTCCACCGTTAGTGTCACCGCCCTGGCCAGTTTCGTAAGGGCTCATGCCTTCCTTTAGCTTACGCACTGCCCTGCGAGTGCTAGGGCCTACAAAGGGGCACTGTTCCCCGCCCGCCGCATCGTACCAGGCCACGATAGCCTCGGCAACGCCTTCGACGGTGACGCGCCCATAACGCAGTACTGCATAAGCTAAAGCGAAGGCTTGCTCGGTGTCATCGGTTACCCGGCCGGCCGGCAGGCCCTTGTGGACGGGATGGTGCTCAGGTGCGGGTAACAGCTCCTCCACCCACCCGCCGAAGTGTTCCCACGTTGCCCTAGGATTGAGCAACGCGGGCATGCCCCACGCATCGCCAAGGGCCTGTCCCAGCAGACCGCCCAAGATGCGGTCATAACGGTTCATGACGTCCTGCCGCCCTGCTGGGCTTGCTCTTGGAACTTGCGCTGTCGGGCTACAGCCGCCCTAGCCTGGGCCACGGCATATACGGCCAGAGCCACTACAGTGGCCGCGTAGGGGATCATCTGGACCCACTGCGGTGGTATCTTGAGGGAACCAAGCTGATTGGCCACAGCATCGGCCGTGCCGAAGATCAGCGCTGCAATCATGGTGCCAATGGGATTGCGGGCCCCCATAAACACCGCAGCCAGAGCAATGAATCCTCGGCCTGCTATCATATCTCGCTGGAACAGCTGGAGGTAGCCCATACCCATATGCACTCCGCCCAACCCTGCTAATAGGCCGCTGAGCAAAAGTGCTATATACCGCACCCGGCGCACGTCGATCCCCACGGTAGCAGCAGCTTCGGGGTTGGCCCCGACAGCCCTGATGTGCTTGCCGAGCACAGTCCTGTAAAGGAACACCCACACTACAGGCACCATAAGGAACGCTATATAGACCATCACGTTCTGGTTGTTGACTATGGGCCCCACGATAGGCACATCGCCCAGGATGGGAATATCCACATAGGGCATAGTAAGGCTCGCCAGTTTCGATGAGCTGCCTTTGTCACCTGTGAGCACAAACAGGGTGAAAGCGGTGCCTCCCGAAGCCAGAATATTCATGGCCAGGCCAGCCAAAATTATGTCGGCCTTGAGGTTGATGTGGAAGAATGCAAGAACCAACGAGAAAATAAGGCTGGCTATCAGGGCAGCCAGCATGCCAAGCCACGCATTGCGAGTATAGGCGCTCACCACAACACCCACGAAGGCGGCCGTAAGCATGGTGCCCTCGAGGGCTATGTTGATGACACCTCCCAGTTCAGAAATGAGGCCCCCAAGGGCAGGGAGTAAGATCGGCGTGGTTACCCTGAGAATGCTGGCCGCAAAGGCCGTAGTAAAAATGGCATTCAGCACATCAAGGAACGACATCCCCAGCCTCCTTGGCCAATTCCCCTGCTGCTTGCTCTCTCATGGCCCGGCGCTTCTGCAGGAATGCTACCAGGGCTTCCGCCGTCAAAAAGAGGATTATGGTGGCCTGGACTACCCGCACTATGTCGGAGCTGACAGCGGAGGTGCGCTCCATAATATCGCCGCCGATCCGCAGATAGGAATAAAACAGGGCAGCTATGGGCACTGCCAGGGGATTGTTGCGGGCCAGAAGCGCTACCACTATGCCTTCGAAAGCAAGACCCACCGAAATATTCAGTATCAGCCGCTGGTGGATGCCCATGGCCAGATGAGCCCCAGCCAATCCAGCTAGGATGCCGCTGATGGCCATGGAAAGAAGGATAACCCGTTTGGTGTTGATGCCGCCATACTTAGCGAAGTTGATGTTGGCACCCACCATCCGAAGCTCATAGCCGAAGGGGGTGCGATACATGAGTACCCAGGTCAAAACCACCGCCCCGATGGCTATGAACAGAGCTGCATTGATCCTAGTGCCAGGCACGAGCCAGGCCAATATCCCCGTGGGGGGAAAAGGATCCGACCAGGTATAGCCCGCTGTGGGAGGCTTCAACCAATAGGTGAGCAACAGCTCGTAAAACCGCTGAGCCACCACGTTCAACATGAGGGAGGCCACCAGTTCACTGGCGCCAAAGTAGGCCTTCAGATAGCCAGGAATAAGCCCAAACAGGAAGCCTACCAAGGCAGCTGCCCCCAAAGCTGTCACCACCGCTATCCCAAAGGGGGCATGAAAATACAGGGCCACGATACCCGACACCAACGCCCCGAGATAGAGCTGGCCTTCGGCCAAAAGGCTAAACTGCTGTGCTTTGAACACCAGGGCAATGGCCAGACCGAGCAGCGTCAGTGTGGTGGCATCTTCAATCCAGTTGCCCATGCGGTTGATCCCTGTGAGGGGCCCGGTAAGCAATGCTGTATAGGCCTGCACAGGATTCTTGGCAACCAGGAGGGTTATAACGAAGCCTATGGCCAAGGCCACCGCTACGGTGGCAACAATCCTAGCCACCTCCAGGAGAAATTGCCGCCGGCGCTCCCTTAAGAAACGTGCCCTTTCCTGAACCCTCTGATCGGCTACCACTTCGAGCCTCATAGGCGCCTCTCCAGTTCGGCCTTCTCCTGCCGCTTCACTCCAAGCATGTATAGCCCTACCTCTTCCTCGGAAACCTTCTCCGGCTCGTCGAAAACGGCAACTATTTCACCGTTGTACATGACCGCCAGTCTGTCCGACAGGTTCATGACCTCGGCCAGATCAGCTGAAACCAGCAGCACCGCCAGACCTTGATCCCTCTGTCTGACCAACTGCTGTCTCACAAACTCGGTAGAGCCTACGTCGATACCCCTGGTAGGTTGAGCGGCCACCAGAAGTCTCGGATTGCTGGACAGTTCCCTGGCCACTACTACCTTCTGCATGTTGCCGCCTGAGAGCGATGCTACCGGCACCTCAGGGTCTGGAGCCCTGATATCGAACTGCAGCATCAGCTTGTCGGCATGACGATCCACTTCCCTCTTTTCGAGCCACAGGCCACCCTTGGTGAAGGGCGGCTTGTAATAGCGGTCCACCACTAGGTTCTCGCCCACTGTGGCCAGCGTAGCTACTCCGTTCTTCAGCCTGTCCTCAGGGATGTGGGCAGTACCTGCCTCCCGGATCTCCCTGGGCGACAGATTGAGGACCGCCTTTCCATCTACCGTAACTTCCCCAGAAGTGGCCTGACGGAGGCCAGTCAGGATCTCCACCAACTCCGTTTGACCGTTCCCTTCCACCCCTGCTATGCCGAGGATCTCTCCCGCGTAAAGGTTGAAGGACACACCCCGCAAGGCCCAGTGCCCCGTCTCAGATACGTAGCTCAGGTTCCGTACGGAGAGTACCATGTCACCACGTCGAGCCGGCGGCTTCTCTATGACGAGGAACACTTTGCGTCCCACCATCATCTGGGCCAGGCCCTCTTCGGTAGCCTCGGCGGTCGGCAAAGTTCCGATCAGTCTTCCGTTCCTCAGCACCGTTACCCTGTCAGATATAGCTTTGACTTCCCTCAGCTTGTGGGTGATGAAGATCACGGTCTTGCCCTGTGCCACCAGGGTACGGATAGCCTTGAAGAGCTCCTGGGTCTCCTGAGGGGTCAGCACGGCCGTAGGCTCATCCAAGATCAGCAGCTCGGCACCCCTGTAGAGGGCCTTGAGGATCTCCACCCGCTGGCGCATACCTACCGAAATCACGTCTACCGGCGCCCTGGGATCTACTGGCAGTCCGTACTGCTTGGAGAAGGCCTCCGTGATATCTACAGCCCTTTGGTTATCGACAAAGCCGCGCCTCTGAGGTTCTTGGCCCAATACTAGGTTCTCAGCCACAGTAAAGCCAGGCACCAGCATGAAGTTCTGATGCACCATGCCGATGCCAAGACGTATGGCCACCAAGGGATTTCGGATGTGGACCTTCTGACCTCTTAGGAATATCTCTCCTTCGTTGGGTTGCTCCAGGCCGTAGAGGATCTTCATGAGGGTGGTCTTGCCAGCCCCGTTCTCCCCCACGAGGGCATGCACTGTGCCAGGTTCCACCGAGAAGTCAACTTGGTAGTTGGCCACTACCCCGTTAGGGTAAATCTTGGTTATGCCCTTCATCTCTACCAGGGGCACCATACCTTCCTCCTGCGGGGTAGTGGCGCTGACGGCGCCACTACCCCGGATTTACCGGTTCGAGATCACTTGAAGACAGTGTCTACCTTGATCTTGCCAGCCAGAATGTCCTTCTCGGCCTGCTCTATCTTGGCTTTGACGTCATCGGGGGTAAGTTTGTTGTAGTTGTCGTTCTTGGCAAGACCAACACCACCCTCAGCTATACCCAGAGACTCTGCCTTGCCCCAAGGAACCTTGTTCTCCAGCGCCAGCTTCAGTGCCCTGAAGAGGGAGTTGTCAACGTTCTTCATCATGGAGGTCATGATGCGGGCAGCCATCTCCGGCTTCTGGTCCTTGAGGATCAGCCACTGGTCGCTATCCACGCCTATGGCCCAGCGCCCATCTTCTGCGGCAGCCTCAAAGATGCCCAGGCCAGTACCACCGGCTATGTTGAAGACTATAGACGCGCCCTGCTGGTACATAGCCTTGGTGATCTCCTTGCCCTTGGCCGGATCGTTCCAGCCTCCGGCGTACTGTATCAGCACCTGGGTGTTCGGATCGAGCCCGGCATCCTTGGCACCCTGCTTGTAACCGACAATGAAGTCGTTGATGACGGGAATGTCCTGGCCGCCCACAGCTCCGATGATCTTCTTATCCTTCAGGATACCCGGGAGATCCTTCTGGACCATCAGTCCTGCATATAGGCCAGCCAGGTAGGAGCCCTCGTTCTGCTTGTAAAGGATGGAGTATACGTTCTCACATTTGTTGGGACACTTGTCGTAGGGCACCGAAACGTCGAAGATGACGAACTTCTTGTTAGGATACTTGGGTGCGACAGCAGCCATGAAGTCGGCCATCTGGAACGTTCCGGCTATGAGGATGTCGTACTGCTTGTTAGCCGCCACGTCCTCCAGGCCCGACTGCCACTTGGACGGATCGATGCCCAGTTCTATGGTTTCTGCCTGAACTCCCAGCTCGCTCTTGGCACGGTCGATACCCCGCTGAGCCGAATCGAAGAAGGACTTGTCGCCCAACACGCCATTGATGACCAAAACCACCTTAAGGGGCGCCTTAGCCGGCTGAGTAGCTGCGCCACCAGGCTGGGTAGCGGCTGGCTGGGTCGCCTGACCAGCAGGTGGCGTTGGTGAGGGGGCGGCGCATGCAGAGGCTATCAGAGCCACCACGGCCAAAAGGGACACCGCAAACACTAACTTGTTCTTCACCTCTCTCCTCCTTTCCACAGAATTTGCTAATTTCAGCTTCTCTAGCCCTCGAGCGGGCAGCCCGGGTTCTGTCCCGCCTCAGGCCAGGTAAGCTTCTCTTTCCAAGGCCCTCTCCAGCAAGGCCGACAGAGCATGACCATCCACTCGCAGGGCCACTCGGGCATTTGGAGCCCTCTGCGCCAAGAGCCTTTCGCCCATGACGGTTAAGCCACGACCGACCTCTCCCCGAGCCTCCACGTCTACCCAGGCATCGCTCAGAGACACGGCCCCTGGTTCCAGGGCAGCCACCATTGCCAATGGATCTGGCACCAGCATGCCGTCGAGGCCTCGTTCAGCCAAGAGGGAACGGAGCCTAGCAGATATCGGCCCCACGAAGCGTTTGCCGATCTCGCCCTTGGCCAGAAGAGCATCCCACTCGTCCCAGGGCACAGGGGTGTCAAGGGCCACGTCCCAAGAGACAACCACGGGACGGAAGCCGCTGGAAAAGACAACCCGGGCAGCCTCTGGATCGCAGAAGACATTGAACTCCGCAACGGGCGTGACATTGCCCCTTCCCTTGAAGGCTCCGCCCATTATGACGGTCCCCCTAAGGAGCCGCGGGAGGTCGGGCTCCAATTGCACCGCCAAAGCAAGATTAGTCAGAGGGCCCAGAGCCACAAGGGTGCATTGGCCCTCCATGCGCCTGGCAATCTCAACAAGGGCCACTGCAGCATGCATCCCTTGAGGAGCCCGTCTGCTTTCCGGAAATCCCACGTCCCCGAGGCCATCCCTCCCATGGACGCCCACAGCATCTATAGGGCGACCGACCAAAGGGCGGTCAGCCCCGCGGTAGAAGGGTATCTCCTGCGCCCGTGCTACATCGAGCACTATGCCGACATTGCTCAGAACCCTGTCCACATGGACATTCCCGCTTACCGTGGTGATGGCCACCACCTCACAGTCGGGCTTCGCCAGGGCCATCAGTATCGCCATGGCATCGTCCACACCCGCATCTGTATCTATGATGAGAGACATGGTCCTCTGATCCATACCGCTCAGCTCCGGCGGGTCCGGCGCAGTCCAGCCAGCAGCTCCACGTCGTCCCTGGAGGCCATGCCCGCCCTAGCTCCCAGTTTGGTGGTAGCCAGCGCCCCGGCTGCTGCAGCAAGGACGAGGGCCTCCTCCAGCGGCTGTCCCTCGGCCAGGGCCCAGGCCAAGGTGCCGGTGAAGGCATCCCCCGCTCCGGTGGTATCCACCACGTCGACGGGGAAGGCAGCCTGATGGATAACGGGCCGACCTGGCAGGAGAAGGTCAGCCCCCTCAGCCCCACGGGTTACTACTACCGCCCCCACCCCCGAGGCCGAAAGGCTCGCGGGCGTGGTCAGGCCTAGAGCACAGGCCTCGTGCTCGTTGGGCGTAAGCACATCGCACAGCTCCATGAGTCGTTTGGGAAGAGGACGGGCAGGGGCTGGGTTCAGCACGAAGAGACAGCTCCGCTCCCTGGCTACTTCTGCTGCCTGAAGGACCGCACCGTCTGGAATCTCCAGGTTCGAGAGCACAACGCAGCCTGGCTCCAGCAGTGCGTCCAGGGCAGCCCTGACGTCCTCTGCCGTAAGCTCCCCATTGGCTCCTGAGGCTACGGCTATCAGATTTTCGCCCTTGGTGTCCACCATGATCTCAGCCACTCCCGTGGGACCATCTTTCACAAAGAGCCAGGTAACGTCTACCTTCTCCTGTACCAAAGCATCCCTGGCCTCGCGGCCGAAACTATCGTTACCCACAGCCCCCACCATGTAGGTAGTTGCTCCCAACCTTGCAGCTGCAACGGCTTGGTTGGCTCCCTTCCCCCCGTGGCTGACACTAAAGGTGCCACCGATCACAGTTTCCCCCGGAGAGGGCAACTTCGGAACCTTCACCACTAGATCCACATTCACGGAACCAACCACTACCACGGTACCCATCTTCAGCCTCCGGGGGACGCTGTGGACTGACGCACTACCAGCTCGGGCTCCAGGATCACCCGCTTCGGTCCGGATCGCCTGCCCTCTAGCCTCTCCAGCATCAGCCTGGCAGCTTCGGCCCCCATGGCCCTGGCGTTCTGCCGAACTGTGGTGAGCCCCGGCGACGATACGCGAGCGAAGATGATGTCGTCGTAACCCACAATGCTTATCTGTTGGGGAACCCTGAGGCCTGCATCCAGTATTGCTGCTATGGCGCCGAGGGCTAGAAGATCGTTGGCTGCACACACAGCCGTGGGCAAGGGATCGCCTCTAAGCAGAGCAGCCATCTGACTGTAGCCGCTATCGAAGGTGAAGGAACCGAAGGAGACCACAGCGGGCTCTAAACCATGCCGGGCTAGGCCGTCCAGGAAGCCCGCATACCGCTCCCGGGCCGTGAAGAGCCGCAGATCGCCGTCTATGAGGGCTATCCGCCTGTGGCCGAGAGACACCAGATGATCTACGGCAAGGGTCATCCCCAGGCGATTGTCGCTCAGTACGCAGTCGCCCTCCCAACCCGAGATCTGCCTGTCCACGATGACCATGGGGATCTCTTCGCCAAGGGCTCGGATCTCTTCGGCATCGGCATCGGTGGCAGTGACAGCTATCATACCGTCCACACGCCTCTCCCTGAGGGCTGTAATGTACCGACGTTCCTTGGAGGCGCTGTTGTCGGAATTGCCAAAGATCACAGCGTAGTCCCTTTCGCCGAGTACGTCCTCTACACCTCTGAGCAGTTCGGCAAAGAAGGGATTTGCGGCATCGGGCACTATCATTCCGACGGTGTTGGTCCTCTGGCTGATGAGCGCCCTAGCCACCTTGTTGGGCCTGAACCCCAACTGCGCGATGGCCCACTCCACCTTGGCCCTGGTCTGGGGACTCACCCGCCTCGGTCTGTTGAGAACGTTGGACACGGTGCCCACCGAGACACCAGCCAGACGAGCAACGTCTTTGATGGTGGGCTCCCCCAGCACCCCTCCCCTCGCTCTATGTATTGAAACCTTTCACAGGCAATATAGCATCCCTGCCAAGGGGTGTCAATAGCTTTGGCGTATAATCTTTCCGACGGTCTACCAGGAGGCAGCCATGGCAGATAGTCCCTCGATCACCAAGGTCCTATGGCAATCCATCGACGGTATCTACAATCAGATACTGGCGCATCCCTTCATTACAGGGCTCACCGATGGCTCCCTCCCCGAGGATAGCTTCCGCTTCTATGTGGTCCAAGACGCCCTCTACCTAGTAGATTTCTCCAGGGCCCTGGCGCTGCTTGCAGCCCGATCGCCATCCGAAGAGGCGGTGGCCATGTTCTCTGAGCATGCAGCAGGCGCCATAAAGACCGAAAAGATGCTCCATGAAAGTTTCTTCCGTCACTGGGGTCTGGCACCAGCACAGGTCTACTCGACCCCCATGGCTCCCACCAACCTGGCCTATACCAGCTATCTGCTCCGGGTCTGCTACTCCTCGCCCTTCTACGAGGCCTTGGGAGCCGTACTGCCTTGTTACTGGATCTATTGGGAGGTGGGCAAACATCTCCTGGCCAAAGGCTCGCCCAAACACCTCTACCAACGTTGGATCGATACCTACGGCGGGGAAGAGTTCGGTGCCGTGGTGAAGGCGGTGTTGGACCTGACAGATAGCCTGGGTCAAGACCTTACTGAGGCCCAGGTCATCGGCACAAAGCAGCATTTCGTCACGACAAGCCGCTACGAGTGGATGTTTTGGGATATGGGTTACCGACAGGAGCGCTGGCCAGTCTAGCCCTCTACGCCCAGAAGTTCCAGAACGTGACCAAGAAGGCTTTGTCGGTTGCTGACCGTTACTTCCAATACCACCACCCCGGGTTGTGCCTTAAGGCCATCTAGGAACGGGTCAGCACCCGACTTTGCCGTAGCCACCAGAGCGTTGGATGCCCGAAAGGCCGCTTCCACGGCCCTTCGAAAAGCTTCAGAGGCCAGCTCCATCTTCCCGATCTCATCTATGAGCAGTACCTTGCCCGTCTCGATGCCTCTGTAGATCTCACTTACGGCGACCTGCTCCAGATCTGCTAGCCTCACACCATACCGACCCACTCTCGGCGGCCCAGGCCAATCGACCCTGGCCAGCACTCCGTGGCCTCCAGAGAGGGTCGTGATGTCGAAGCCTATGCGCTCGCCGTAGCTACGTACCTCCGCAGTGTAGAAGCCTGCCGCTCTTTCGCCCAACAGCTCCGCGAGCCGTCTTATGAGGGTGGTCTTCCCTACGCCAGGCCGACCAGTGAGGATTATCTTAGTGGGGGCCATCGGAAGCTTCCCTTTGCCAACCAGCCAGAAACTCGTCTCGAAGGGCCGCGAAGCGCCCTTCCACTATGCTTTGACGGATCTGTCTCGCAAGGTCCACTGCAAAGTAGAGATTGTGGACAGTGGCCAGATAGTAGCCCAGCAGTTCCTGCGATTTAAACAGGTACCTGAGATAAGCCCTGGAGAAGTTTTTGCAGGTGTAGCAGCCACAGCCCTCCACAGGGGGCAAGGGATCGTCCCGGAAACGGGCGTTATTTATGTTCATCCGGCCATGGGGCGTAAGGAGCGACCCGTTCCGGGCCAGACGCGTCGGGAGAACGCAGTCGAACATGTCCACTCCTCTCTCTACCACGGAAAAGAAGTCGTCGGGCTCGCCCACCCCCATGGTATATCGCGGCTTTCCCTCCGGGAGGAGGTCGTGCACCCATTCCAGAATAGCCATGGTCATCGCCTTGTCGTACCCGATGGATTCGCCGCCGAAGGCTATGCCAGGCAGGTCCAGCTCCAGTATCGCCTGGGTACTTTCTCGCCGAAGGTCCCTGAAGTTGCCTCCCTGTACAATGCCAAAAAGGGCCTGTGGAAGCCGTTCCCCTTTCAGGGCCTCAAGTTCCAACCACTTCTGTCGGCAGCGCTCGGCCCAGCGTAGGGTCCGCTGGGCCGCTTGTCTCGCGTAGGTGTAGTCTTCGTCGCTGGGTGCACACTCGTCAAAGGCCATGATAATGTCGGCTCCCAGGGCTTCCTGTACCTCGATGGCTTTTTCGGGGCTGAAGAAGTGGCTGCTCCCGTCTATGTACGATGTAAAGGTGACACCATCGTCCCCTATGGCAACCAGGCTTCCCTCTCGACCCGCCTCGGCATTGCGTCCCAGGATCTGACGCCGCCTCTCTCTCCCCATCCCCAAGCTAAACACCTGGAATCCGCCGCTGTCAGTGAGGATGGGTCCGGGCCAACCCATAAACCTGTGGAGCCCACCCAGCGCTGCAATAAGTTGGTGGCCCGGCCGCAGATACAGATGGTATGTGTTGGCTAGGACTATCTGGGCACCTATCTCTTGCAGATCGCGGGGAGATACAGCCTTCACACTGGCCCGGGTACCCACGGGCATGAAGACAGGCGTCTCCACTGGGCCATGGGGCGTGTGGAGAACACCGGCCCTAGCCCATGTGGCCGCGTCCCGCGCTACTACCTCGAATGAAAAGCCTCTCCAGAGGTTCCAGATCTGCAACCTAGGAGAAAGTTCACTCCTTGAGCTTTGTGGCCCGCTTCACCAGGAAGGGCTTGTCAGTACGGCGGAGCACAGTACCGAAAACGCTACCTATCAGCACCCTGGCCAGCCCCGACCGACCGTGGGTGGACATGCCGATGATGTCGATGTCACCGAAGAGGACACTGGCCCTCTCGACTATCTTTTCAGCAGCATCCCCGTAGTCGATCTCCCAGTCAGCCTTGAGCCCCTCCTTGGTCAACTGCTCTCGAACCTTCTCCAAGTAGCCTGTCGCCTCGTTCTTGGCCGCGATCAGAACCTCGTCCGACACCTCGTGCGGATGCGGAAGGACATGGTAGAGCAAAATTGCGGCACCACAGCCCCTTGCAAGCTTCGCAACCTCAGGGAGCACCTCCTCGGCGACGTCTGAACCGTCCAGCGGAACAAGTATCTTCCGGTACATTAGCTCCTCCAGCGCCTCTCATAGAAGACAGTACGGCCTTCGGCCAGATACAGTATAACATCCAGGGGCAATACAACCTCAGGCTGTAGAGCCCACTTCTCCAACCCGCCTACCGGGGCCAGCAGCCGGATCCCGACCCGAACCACAACTGCCGTTGTACCCCCACTTTTCGGCAGTATGCACGAAGATAAGTTTCGACCTCGACGGGATCATCGGTAACGTCACTGAGCGCCGTCAGGACAATAGCTTTCTATGGAATTTTTTACCAATGTCAGACAGTATTCGGGCTCTGCCATATCCTTGGCTTTTATACAGACGAGTGTAGCAATTTCGTCCTGCTTCTAGAAAGAACTATTGACCCATCAACATGTATGACCTATAAATGATTCCAGACAACTCTGAGAGGCATTATGGCACCGATGGACCGGCGAAACCGGCGTCTCGGGAGCCGCGAAAGGGCACCGCCCACCCCAGCACCGGAGGTCCGTGTCGTACTTTGTGGCATAGGAGGTCGGACATGAAGCTGACAAGTTCCCTCCTCGCTGTGTTTCTCACCATCGGCATCGCCCTCATTCCCGGCGTCGCCCTAGCCGACAGCACTATCGTAGTGGTCTCGCCAGGGAACATGCACGGGTGGGGTTTTTGAGCGAGAGCGGCTCAGGTACAGGTAGCATGGTCCCGGGCCCCGGCAGCCCGCCCATGGGGCTGGGCAGCGCTCGTCTCACCGCACCCAGTTCCTCCGACGGAATCGCTCTGTTCACGCCAGGCTACAACGGTGTACGCCTAGACCAAATAACAAAGCTTCGGTACAGCACCTACAGGACCTCAGGTGGCACCGCCCAAGCCATTTCCCTTCAGTTCGAAATAGATAACGACGTCACGGACAACGACAACGCTTGGAAGGGGCGCCTGGTCTTCGAGCCCTACTACACCGAGACAGTCCTCACGGGCACCTGGCAGACCTGGGACCCCATGACCCAGGGCAAGTGGTGGTTCACGCGTCCCCCTATGAACGCTACATGCTCCCAATTGAATCCGTGTACCTGGGCCCAGGTCCTGAGCCACTTCCCCAACGCCGGGATCCACTCCGTCTTCGGTGCCGTGATACTGAAGGCCGGAAGCGGATGGAGCAACTTCGACGGCAACGTCGATGCCCTCACCATAGGCGTGAACGGGTCAGACACCACCTACGACTTCGAACCCTCCCCACCAACCAAGGTATGGGTCGACCACGACGGCACAGTAGATGTGGCCAACAACAGCTGCAACGGGAGTGATGCCGCCTATACGTCTATTCAAAATGCCATCTATAACGTAACCCCAGGTGGGTCAGTAGTCGTCTGCCCCGGCACCTACGGGGAGGAGCTATATATCGACAAGGACCTCACCTTGCAGGGCATCGAAAACCCAGTGGTGGAAGCGCCCGATACCCTTACAGACCGGCTGCAAAGCCTTCCGCGTGACATACGGGCCGTCGTATTCGTCACTGGCACGGTGACGGTAAATATCGACGGCTTTGTTGTTGACGGTCGGAACGTGGGCAACAACAATGGCGGTCTGGCAGGTGTAGTCTACTACGGCGCGTCGGGATCCCTGAAGCACAGCGAGGTCCGCAACATAAGTGACAGCCCCATTAGCGGTGTGCAACACGGCAATGGCGTGGTCGTGACTCACAACTGGGGTGCCGACTTGGCTCATCACGTAACTGTCGACAGCAACTGGATCCACGGCTACCAAAAGAACGGCATCACCTGCAACGAACCGGGTGCATCCTGCACCGTACTGAACAACACCGTCACCGGCTCGGGGCCCCACGTCCCCATCGCTCAGAACGGCATCCAGATAGGATTCGGTGCCAGTTTCGACCGCATCGAGGGCAACGTGGTGACCGACCACATATATACCCAGGATGCCTCCAAGGGTTGGGTTTCCACTGGCATACTCATCTACCAAGCGGACCTGCCAGACAAGCCTCTGGGCCAGATACAAAGCTATCTAGTGCGCAACAACGCTGTGTTCCGGAACCAAGCTAACGTGACAGTGATCCCATAGCTGGTGGCCCGGTGGAGGACTTTCCGCCCTCCACCGGGCCCTGCTGCACCGAGATCGAAGGCTGCCACTTCAGGTATGCCGGGCTGCCTTAAGGGCCTATCCCCAATCCGAAGGGCCCCTTGCTCCCTTCCCGGAACGAGTGGGATAAGTTCAGATTAATGCCTTATCTTTAATCTTACCTGCGTTACTGGAAATCTTGCGAAGTTTCTCTATAATGTTCTCAAGTCCCCCACCGCCAACTGAGCGCTGTTTCAATTCCGTTCAGGAGGTAGATCTATGGCGAAAGAACACCCACCTGAAGAGCCACCGAAGGGTGCTTTACTGCTAATGGTTGTATTTCTTTTGCTCCTCACCCTGGGCTGGCTCAGCGCCTATATCGAACTCTGGTTGAGGAGGTAGCCGTGAGCCGACAGACCATCTTCGAGCTGGCGTGGATTCTTCCCAGCATCGCCCTTCCTGTAGCCATGCTGGTAGCAATAGTAATCACGGCCTTCGGCATGCAGATACACGTTCCCACCAACGTGGGAACCGTCAACGCCGCCGCAGTGGATCAGACGCCGCCCTTTGACCGTCCAGGTCTCACCCAGATAGCTCCGGGCCGCTACCGCCTGGTTCTGGTTGCCCGTACCTGGAGTTTCAACCCGGATCCCAACGTGCAGACCCCGCCCACCTTCACCGTTCCGGTTGGTTCCCAGGTGGAGATAGTAGCCACCAGCCGAGACGTGATCCATGGGCTTTACTTCAACGGGGCTGACGTCAATATGATGCTTATACCTGGGCGTATAGGCAGGCTCACGGCTAGCTTCAGCAAGCCAGGCGAGTACACCTTTGTCTGCCACGAGTACTGTGGCGTTGGCCATCAGACCATGTATGGCAAGATTGTCGTGGAGGGTCAGTGATGCAGGCTGCAGCTTCCAATCAGGACGTGCGATCGGTGCACCGCCTCACAGGGGCCTTCATAGCTGTGGCCCTTGTGGCCCTGGCATTGGCCAACGTCCCCAGCATCTTCCAGGCCCTAGATCATGCTGGGATCAACCTCTATCTCGACCAGCCCTTCTTCAAGTCGTACTATCAGGGACTTACCCTCCACGGAGCTGGGAACGTACTCCTGTGGACCACCTTCTTTATCTGTGGCTTTCTCAGCTTCACCACAGTCTACGCCCTGAGGCGGCCTTTGGCCAGTATGGGTCTGGCATGGGCCACTTTCTGGCTTATGGTGGTGGGAACCGCCTTAGCGGTGTGGCCCATCCTCACCAACGACGCCACTGTAATGTTCACCTTTTACCCTCCCATGAAAGCCCACTGGGCCTTCTATATAGGCCTCACCTTGGTCGTTGCAGGTACCTGGCTCGTTACATTGAACCTCGCTCTAACCTACCGACACTGGCGAAGGGCGAATCCTGGCCTCCCGACGCCTCTTGCCGCCTTCATGTCCCTTATCACCTTCGCCATGTGGACCCTTGCCACCTTCGGCGTAGCTGTGGAGATGGTGTTTCAGCTCATACCATGGTCCTTGGGTCTTGTGCAGGACGTTGATCCGCTCTTGGCCCGGACCTTCTTCTGGTTCACGGGTCATCCCATAGTCTATTTCTGGCTGTTGCCCGCTTACGTATCTTGGTATACCATGGTGCCTAGACAGCTGGGCACCACACTCTTCAGCCCATCCATGGCCAGGGCATCTTTCATCCTGTTCCTCCTACTTTCCACGCCTGTGGGCTTTCACCACCAATATACGGACCCCGGAATATCTGAGGGCTGGAAGCTTCTACATACCTTCTTCACCTTTGGTGTCTTCTTCCCCAGTCTTCTCACCTTCTTCAACGTGGTGGCCACCATCGAGCGCGGTGGAAGGGCCCGTGGAGGGACAGGCCTCATAGGGTGGATCTTCCGTCTACCCTGGAAGGACCCCTCGGTGGCAGCTCAGCTGCTGGCCATGGTGCTTTTCGCCTTCGGGGGCATCAGCGGTTTAGTGAACGCCTCCTACAACATCAACCTGGTCGTGCACAATACTGTCTGGGTAGTTGGTCACTTCCACCTCACAGTAGGGACAGCTGTGACCCTCTCCTTCATGGGCATAACCTACTGGCTCCTTCCCTACCTTACGGGCCGGGCCCTGTGGAGCCGGAGGGTCGCCTTGGCGCAGGTCTGGCTCTGGTTCGTGGGGATGGCCATATTCTCCGAAACCCTCCACAGGCTGGGCCTTCTGGGCATGCTACGGCGTACCTTCATATCAGTGGCCCCCTACCTGCCTCAGGACTGGTTCAATGTCCTTCTCATGCCCATGGTCGGAGTGGGAGGCACTCTGCTGTTCATCAGCGGCCTCCTCTACTTTTTGAACGTTGTGCTCACCCTACTGGCATCCAGGGAGCCTGCTCGGGTAGAGGTACCTCTGAGCCAAGGTGAGGAAGAGCTAGGCATGCCCGCCTTGGATCGCTGGACACCATGGCTGGTGACGGCTATAGTGCTGGTGTTCATAGCCTATGCACCAATGGTGATCCAGCTGCTCACACAGATATCGCCAGTAGTGGGCAAGAGGGTCTGGTAGCGTTCTTACGCACCGGAGGAGGCCGCGGGCTCCCCAAAGTAGGCAGCTGCAGCGGCCTCCAACTCTGCCAAAAAGCTGTGGACGGTGGTCCACAGCTTTACCCGCCGGAGCCTCTCTTCGGCGATGAAGCGCTCCCATCGCGCGTGACTGTCCAGAGGCAAGGCTTTGGGAGCCGACTCCAGATAGAAAACAAAGCCATCTTCGGCCAGCTGGCCCAAGGCATATAGCCTCTCGTCCCCAGGCCCGTCGACTGTGGCCAGCAGCCTGGGCGAGGTCGCCCTTCTCTGTATGAGGAACTCCCGCACGTTATACTCCGAGGGTTCACCCAAATCCTTGAGCCACTGGACCCTGATAGACATCCTACGCCCTCGCCCTTTCATGTATCATGAGTTACACTTTTAAGATAGTACCATAGGGGGCAACCTCATGAGCCTCATAAAAGATCCCTCCCTGGCCCCTGAGGGACAACGTAAGATAGACTGGGCAGGCAGCCACATGCCTGTGCTAAATGCCCTTCGACAGGACTTCCAGACCTCCAAGCCCCTCCAGGGTGTCCGCATTGGGATCTGCCTGCATCTCGAAGCCAAGACCGCCTACCTGGCTGAAACCCTCCATCTGGCAGGCGCCGATGTAGCCATAGCCGGCAGCAATCCCCTTTCCACCCAAGACGACGTCTGCGCTGCCTTGGTCCAACGGGGCGTCGAGGTCTTTGCCTGGCACAGCGTCACTCCTGAAGAATACACAATGCTCCTCCGACGGGTGCTGGATACCCGCCCACAGATATTGATCGACGACGGCGCCGACCTGACCACCTTGCTGCACACAGAGCGTCCTGATCTCCTCCCAGAAGTCTTGGGCGGGTGCGAAGAGACCACTACCGGGGTTATAAGGCTCCGCGCCATGGAATCCGAGGGCGCCCTAAAGATACCGATGTTGGCCGTCAACGACGCCCTCTCGAAGTTCCTTTTCGACAACCGCTATGGCACAGGTCAGTCTGCCCTGGACGGCCTGATGCGAACCACCAACCTGCTCCTAGCCGGCAAGCGCTTCGTGGTAGTGGGCTTCGGCTGGGTTGGCAAAGGGGTAGCCTCCAGGGCCCGGGGCATGGGGGCAAAGGTCACTGTAACGGAGATCGATCCTTTCAGGGCCCTGGAGGCCCACATGGAGGGATACGATGTAATGCCACTGCTGGAGGCCGCGCCCCTGGGCGACGTCTTCGTCACCTGTACAGGATGCCGAGACGTCATCGACCGCCAGCATTTAGAACTGATGAAGGACGGCGCCATACTGGCAAACGCTGGTCACTTTGACGTGGAGATCAACTTGACAGCCCTTTTGGCTCTGGCTGTGGCGCGACGGGAGATAAGACACAACATAGATGAGTTCACCATGCCCGACGGACGTCGCCTCTACCTCATTGCCCAGGGACGCTTAATCAATTTGGCGGCTGCCGACGGCCACCCGGCCGAGATCATGGACATGAGCTTTGCCCTCCAGGCCATGGGGGCCATCCACATCCTTCGCTATGGGCGCGAGATGCGCCCCGGCGTTCACAGAGTGCCAGATGAGATAGACCGTCGTGTGGCGGAACTCAAACTTTCCTCCGAAGGCCTGGGCGTCGACACTCTTACTGAGGCCCAGAAAGACTATCTAAGGGGCTGGAGAGTATGGTGAGGATAGTCAGGGGCTGCAGCATCATTACCTTGGACGAAGCCAATCCCTTTATCCCCGAGGGGGAGTTGGAGATAGATACCCAACGGGGTACCCTTACCTACGTGGGTCCCATCAGAGATGGCGTTGAGGGCGATGTCATCCTCGCCCGCGGCAAGGTGGCCATACCTGGTTTAGTCAACGCCCACACCCATGCAGCCATGACAATAGTAAGGGGCTATGCGGACGACCTCAACCTCCAGGACTGGCTGAACCAGGTCTGGGCCGTAGAGGCCCAGATGAGCCCCGAGGATATCTACTGGGGCACACAATTGGCCCTTGCCGAGATGCTCAGAAGCGGCACCGTAGCCTTTGCCGACATGTACTTCCACATGGAGCACGTAGCCAGAGCCGTAGCTGACGCCGGCATGAGGGTAGCCCTCTCTCCAGGCCTGTTGGGCATCCTCCCCCAAGCCGACAAAGCCCTCGCGGAAGCCGAAGCCCTGGCCAAGGACTGGCACGGCGCCGAGAACGGGCGGATCCGTGTCATTCTCGGCCCCCACGCCCCCTATACTTGCCCTCCAGAATACCTGCGGAAGGTAGCTGGAGTTGCTGCCCGGACCGGCCTAGGTGTCCATATCCACCTCTCTGAGACGCGTCGCGAGGTGGAGGACAGCCTCAAGCTCTATGGGCTGACCCCCATCTTGCTTGCCCACCGCAATGGCCTCTTTGATGTACCGGTGCTGGCCGCCCATTGTGTCCACGCCACCGAGGAGGAGATCGAACTGCTGGCTCGAACCGGAGCCTGGGTTGCGCACAATATGGGCAGTAACCTCAAGCTAGGCAGTGGCATAGCTCCTGTCCCCAAAATGCTCTCCCAGGGCGTGAAGGTTGCCCTGGGGACCGATGGCGCCGGCAGCAACAATAACCTCGATATGCTGGAGGAGGTGTACCTCGTGGCCACCGTACATAAGGGGGTACACCAAGACGCAACCATCATTCCTGCTCCCCTGGCCCTCAAGCTGGGCACCTGGGCCGGAGCCCAGGCCCTTGGCTTCGACGACGCGGGGATCCTTAAGCCAGGCTACCAGGCCGATTTCCTGCTGCTACACCTTAGCAGCCCCCATATGGTTCCGATCCATTCGCTGATGTCCAACCTTGTATATTCGGCTCGTTCGGCCGACGTCTCTGACGTCTTCGTAGCAGGCCGGCCCCTGATGCTCAACGGCAACCTGCTCACCATAGACGAAGAGCGTGCCATGGCAGAGGTATCAGCCAGGGCCAAACGCCTCTCCGCAAGGGGCTGAAATCGCCACGTCGGCGGAGGAACACTTAATATGCGGATTTCTGTGCGTGCCGGGAAAGTTCTAAGGAACCCACGGCCTAGGGATTAGCGGTAACCGTGTTACTGAAACCGAAAACCGACTTCAGCAACCTTGCTAAAATGGGCATGAAATCCTTCCATAGGAGATGGACATGCTCGATGCTCACACCCTGTCAGGTGTGTACGCCGCCATAGTTACACCCTTCGATGCCGACGAAGAGGTCGATGAAACTGCCATGCGCCGGGTGGTAGAGTACGTCATCGACGGAGGCTGCCACGGCATCCTCTGCTGTGGTGGCACTGGCGAGTTCCCGCACCTCCTCCGAGAAGAGAAGGCGAGAGTCACACGGATAGTGGTGGAAGAGGCAGCTGGAAGGATACCCGTCGTAGTTGGTACCTCCGCTTGCAGCACCAGAGAGGCAATGCTCCTATCGAAGGAGGCAGCCGAGGCAGGCGCCGATGCCGTCATGGTGACACCTCCCTACTACTTCCATCTTCCTGAAGACGCCCTCTTCTTCCATTACGCTCAGCTGAGCGAGAACCTTGACATACCCATCATCGTCTACAACACCCCCCTCTACACGGGCAACAACCTCAGTCCAGACCTCATGGCCAGAATCGCCAGCTTGCCAGGGATCATAGGTATAAAACAGAGCAACAGCGACCTGGGCCAATTGGTTGAGACCATCAGACTCTGCGGTGACCAGGTTTCAGTAATGACAGGCATAGACAGCCAGTTCCTGCCGGCCCTTTCGGTGGGGGCACACGGCATATTCTCTACTGCCGCCACCGTCGCACCGCGACAAATGCGACAGATATGGGATCTCTGGCAGGCGGGCAAGGTCCAGGAGGCCATGCGCCTCCAGCTGAAGATGCAACCCCTGAACCGTTTCCTGGAATATGACCCCGGATATGTATCGCCCGCCAAGGCCGCCCTCAACCTAATGGGCCTCCAGGCGGGCCATCCTCGAAGACCCATGCTCCGTCTAACCACGGCTGAAGAGGTCAACCTCCAGATAGCACTGGCCGATCTAGGCCTCGTTAGCGGCATAGAGCCTTGCGGATAGCTGTCGATGCGCGCCTGGCAGGGTATCGGCGAGGTGGCATAACCACCTACATCCAGCAACTTATCACTGCCATGGCTGCAACCTCCCAGTCTTTCCAGATTGTGGCACTGCTGGCCAGGAAGGATCCAGGTCAGTGGGTCCCTCCAGGCGTGGAAAGCGTCCGCGTCTTTACACCTCCCCACCACCCCTTGGAACCCTGGATACTGCCCTTGGAACTTGCCCTCGTGCACCTCGATCTCCTCCACTCCACCGACTTCATACCGCCTAGAGGCCCGCTCCCATCGGTTATCACTGTTCACGATCTGGCCTTTCTCCGGTGGCCTCACCTCCTGGCCCCCGGCGCCGCCCGCTACTACGGCCAGATCCATCGCGCTGTCAGGCAGGCCAAGGCAATCATCGCAGTGTCTAAGGCGACCCGGGATGACCTCATCTCCCTGACAGGTGCCGATCCTGACCGCATCGAGGTCATTTACGAAGCCGCTGACCCAGTCTTCAGGCCGCTCACATTAGCCGAGCTGAACAGGCTGGAAACCCAGCTGCGTTCCCACGGATATCTCCAAAGAGTACCCCGCACCGATGCACCTGTCGTCTTGGCTGTGGCCACCCTGGAACCTAGGAAAAACTTGCTTACACTCCTCCACGCCTTTTCGAGGATAAGCTCCAACGGTACGGGCCCCCAGCTCTGGATAGCGGGAGGTCGCGGGTGGCTCGATGAGGAGATCTACAACGCATTCACAAACCTCCCTACACCGAGTCCCGTCATCCTCCTCGGGGAAGTCACACGAGACGAGCTCCTCTGGCTCTACAATCGGGCAACGTTGGTGGCTCAGCCCTCCTTATACGAGGGTTTTGGGCTGCCCGTCGTGGAAGCCATGGCTTGCGGCAAACCTGTGTTAGCAAGCTCCGTGCCTGCCCTCAACGAAATCGTGGCCGACGGAGGCATCCTCCTGCCACCCACCAAGGTGGAAGCCTGGGCAGATGCCATAGAGTGGCTCCTTCACGACGAGGCCGCCCGCACATCTCTTTCGCAGAGAGCTATCGTCAGAGCAGGGACCTTCTCCTGGGAAGCAGCGGCTCGCCAGACCGTAGAAGTCTATAGGAAGGCGTTGGGATACTGATGGAGATGCTCGTGGTAGGCCTCGGCAATCCCGGCAAGGCCTACTCCCAACATCGCCACAACGTGGGCTTTATGTGCATAGACCTCCTGGCTCGCCGGCACGGTTTAACCTTCAAGAAGCACCCCTCCCCCTCCTTGATTGCCGAAGGCACGATGGCTGGTCATAGCGTGGCTATGGTCAAGCCCCAGACCTTTATGAACTTGAGCGGCAGTGCAGTGGCACAGCTGATGCACCACTACCACCTCGATACCACCCGACTGCTCGTCTTATACGATGACCTGGACCTCCCCCTCGGCCGGATCCGCATACGCGCCTCGGGATCTTCCGGTGGCCACAGGGGAGTTCAGTCCATAATTGACAGCTTAGGAAGCACCCACTTTCCCAGGGTCAGAATCGGGATAGGGCGCGACCCCAAAGTCGATCCCGCCGAATACGTCCTTACACCCTTCCGTCCCGAAGAATTGCCCCTGCTGCGCAAAGCACTGGAGACGGCAGCCGATGCCGTGGAAACTATACTTTCGCTAGGCCTGGACGCGGCAATGAACCGCTTCAATCGCCTACGTCTCGACCTCGAGAACAACGCCGTTTGACGCCTTCGTCCAGGGAGCATAAAATTCCCCTTGGTTTCGCATAAGTCTGGAGGTAGTCTGTGGGCAAGATTAGGGTAGCCATCATAGGCGTTGGCAACTGTGCGTCTTCACTGGTTCAGGGCGTTCACTTCTACAGGGACGCTCCGGACGATAGCTTCGTCCCAGGACTGATGCATCCCCGCCTTGGCCCCTACCACGTGGGTGACATCGAGTTCTCCGCCGCCTTCGACATCGATGTCAACAAAGTGGGCAAGGACCTGTCCGAGGCTATATTCACCCCGCCAAACAATACCTACAAGTTCTGCGACGTACCGCCCCTGAACGTGCCCGTGAGTCGTGGCATGACCCACGACGGTCTCGGAAAATACCTCTCTACTGTTATCAGAAAGGCCCCAGGCCCTACCTCTGATATCGTCAACATCCTGAAAGATACCGGAACCCATGTGGTGGTCAACTTCCTGCCCGTGGGCAGCGAGATGGCCACCAAATGGTACGTGGAGCAAATCCTAGATGCTGGTTGCGGCTTCGTCAACTGCATTCCCGTCTTCATCGCCAGGGAAGCCTACTGGCAAAAGCGCTTCGAAGAGCGTGGACTACCTGTAATAGGAGATGACGTAAAGTCCCAGGTGGGAGCCACCATCACCCATAGGGTCCTCACAAGGCTTTTCCGAGAGCGAGGCGTTCGCCTCGAGCGCACCTATCAACTCAACTTCGGCGGCAACACCGACTTCTACAACATGCTGGAAAGGGAGCGGCTCGAGTCGAAGAAGATATCCAAGACCAACGCAGTAACCTCTCAGCTTGACTATCAGCTGCCCGAAGAGAACGTCCACGTAGGACCCAGCGACTACGTGCCATGGCTGGGAGACCGCAAGTGGTGCTACATCCGCATGGAAGGTACCACCTTTGGCAACGTGCCAATAAATCTGGAACTGAAGCTCGAAGTTTGGGATTCTCCCAACTCGGCCGGCGTCGTCATAGATGCCATACGTTGCTGCAAGCTGGCCTTGGACCACGGCCTCAGCGGAGCACTGGAAGGACCATCGGCTTACTTCATGAAATCTCCACCCATCCAGTATACTGATGACGAGGCCAGGGAGATGGTGGAAGCCTTCATAAGGGACTACGGCACCCCACCTCCCGAGACCAGCAGTCGCTGAAGGCACTGGCGGCCTCGGAAAGTACACCCACTATTCTCCTGATATAGAGGGGCTCACACAGCAGGCAACGTAACGCCAAGGCCAGAGATGGCTGGACCACATCCTCCCGCTGCCGAGACCCATTCCCTCAGGGCATAAATGGAGTTTCCATGCTATAACTCATAGAAGGAGGTATGCCCTATGGAGCTTGCGGACCGAAAGTGCGTGCCTTGCATGGGCGGTACTCCGCCCATGTCACGCCAAGAGTTCGAACCCCTGCTGGCCCAGATCGAAGGCTGGGACGTGCCCGAGGACAAAAAGCTGGTCAAGACCTTTAAGTTCAAGAACTTCGTAGAAGCCGTGGACTTCGTGAACCGTATCACCGAGGTAGCCGAGCAGGAAGGACATCATCCGGATCTCTATGTAGCCTGGGGTAGGGTCACCGTCTACCTGTGGACCCACAAGATCGACGGACTCAGCGAAAGCGACTTCATCATGGCAGCCAAAATAGATAGGCTTTACAGACAGATGAAGGGCTAGTAGACCGCCACCAAGACAGCAAGCCCTGGGCTCAAACCGGCAGCGCAGAGGCCATGGGTGCCTCATAAGGTATCCGCGGTTAAAGGAAACCTAGCATAACCTCGGCCACCTCAGTCCAAAGGAATATCGACGGCATGGCCTGTCTATAACTGAGTGGCATGCTTGCTCATGCCCTCCGATGTGGCGTGGCCTATTCGTCCCACCATAACGCATCCAGTTACGGGCTAGAAGGGCTGGCAACGTCGCCGAGGGTACCGTAAGCCAGGAGGACCTAAGGGCGTTAGTAAGGATAGGAAGCGATGCTTCCACACCTTCCACGGGGGCCGCACACGTGAACGTGTGCGGCC
>DAOUBH010000003.1:0-4788 GCA_034432775.1 Chloroflexota bacterium | reverse complement strand
GCGAGGCTGATGCCCTGGGGGTAGTAGAGCATGGGGGTCCAGAGGGGGTTGGTGCTGTTCACCACTGCCTCCTTCGCCCACCATAGGTTCCAAAGAAAGATGGATAGATCGGCTGTACCCTCGTTGCCAAAGAAATGCGTCTTCAGGTGCAGGGCCAAAGGCCAGGTCACGGCTAGGCTGAGGGCTATGAACCAACAGGCAGCGGCTAGTCTGGGTATCAAGGATCGCCGTAGTTGCAAGTTTCCTCCCAAGCCCAAGCGAGCTGAACTTTCCACAAACAATGTCCGTGATTTCTAAGACTATGCCCGGACCTTGCTACGGGTGCCAGGCCTTCCATATATTACATGCAGCGTTGGGGCTGAGGTAACACGCCTTATCGGCCCGTGAAAGGTGCTGAGGGCCCTGAGCAGACATGGGGGAGCCGACGTGGCCCAGGACCCTGGCGAGGTGTCGCCGCTCAGACACCCTTCGACCGGAAAGTCCTCGGATCTCTCATGCTCAGCCCATCCGCCCTACCTAACCTGCGCCGCTTCAGACCGGACGATGGAGAAACTGGTCTGGAGAGCGGTTTTGAATAGCCCGCAAGGCAGGGAGGGGCAGCGACGTTATCAATATGACGGTGACCATCCGGTTAGGCACTTCAGGAACTTCAGACGAAGCCGATCATTACTTTGAATGGCTGCTGAAAGCTGTGTCCTCCACCTTGAGGGGCGTCAAGCCTGACCAGCTGCCGTCTGGCCGGACCCTTGGGCGTCGATTCATGTCCGATTTCCCCGCTGCTACGGGACCCACGGGCTCTCCAGACTCTCCGCCGAACTTGACGCATGGATGGTCGGGGGATAGACTTACGGGAACCTAGAGAGCCGCCGGACAGCGGTTGCCATCCGGTGGTCTGACGATACGGAGGTGATATCGATGGCACTGTGGCATAAAAATCTGACCTTTGCGGGCCTCTTGGCCCTACTTGTGTCCTTCCTGCCCGTAGCCAGCAACGGGGTGATGGCGGACGTCAACGGTTGGGAGACCCCCTCCAATGTGTCCAATTCTGGCACATTGACGCGCTACGGTGCGGTATCCTCGTCCAGCGCCTGGCCCTACCCCGTGGTGACGTATCTCGAAAACGAGAACCCTAACGACTATAACGACCTTACCCTGCGGGCCAAGGTGTGGCAGGGGCTGAACAGTTGGAGCCCTGGTCAGCTCATCATGGAGGCCCAGTTCCTCTCCGATCAGGAAGTCATGCAGTTGCTCCAGAGCTCGGGGGGAGACCTCAGCGCTCAAGATGTCTACGCTGGCGTGAGCTACTGGCAGCCCCGCCAGGCCTCCGACACCAACGGCAAGATACACGTGGTGGTCTCCCCCAGGTCCGGCGGCAACTGCAATGCCAGTGCTGTCATGTACGTTAGGCTCATGAATTCCGGCGGACTGCCCCACAAGGACCTTGGTCCAAAGCAGCTATCGTCCAACACCTGCCTGCATGCCGGTTTTGCCCAGATAGCGGTGAATCCCGACAACAACAACATCTACGTTGTCTACCTGCAGTACAACGGCCCCAATGGCTACGTAGTTAGATCTACCGATGGCGGAAACAACTGGTCTTCGCCCATCACCGTTGCCACCAACGTGCAAGGCTACGCTGGCATAACCGTGCAGGCCGTGGGCGGCAAGGTTGTGGTCGCCTGGGGCGACGGCAACCGCCGGGTGAAGGCGAAGGTGGTGGACGAGAGCTCCTTCGATCAAAACAGCTTCAACTCGGCCACGATCGAGGACCTGTCCGGTGGTGTAACGGGGTGTACAGGCATCTCTTCGGCTCTTTCGCCTTCGGGCAAGATCTATGTGGCCTGCGCCATGCGTCAGAGCAGTGTGGCGGCGTCCTATGTCTCGGTGAGCGTCTACGACCCTTCGTCGGGTTGGATTGCCGAGAACGTCCACGCGGCTCAGGGCAACAGGACGGTCCACAGGGGCGTAATTGCTGTGGACCATTCGGAGAAGATCTGGCTGGCCTGGGACAACGACACTGACAATCGGGAGCTGCGGGTCAGCTGGGGGCATATTCAAGGGGGGAATTGGCAGGAGGATCAGCCTGCAGTCACGGTGTCAGGCAGGGGCGAGTTCCCTGTAGCTGCCTTCGGGCCCCGGCTGGGCGAGTTCGGTGTTCACCTAGTCTCCATGAAGGACAGCGACGTCTGGTACACCTTCAGGCAGACCTCGTGCTTGACAGCCGCAGGAAGCTTCACTTTCGAGGAAGAGAGGGCCATTGGAGCCGACAACTACACTAAGCATGGTCCCAACAACGCTCTTGCGGTGAGCTGGTGTGGGGGGCCGCCCAACCCCACTACGAAGATGAGGTTCCAGGTGGACAACGGTCTATGGTCCGCGCAGGTGAATGTGACCAACCCGTACACCGTCACTCTCGGCTCCGACGGCCCGCACACCGTGGTGGCGGAGTTCGCCACGGTGACCACGCCCACGACGCTGCTGGTGACTCGCACTGCCTATCTCGACACGCAACCTCCCGTGATGGACGGCCTAACTATAACCAAGGGCACTGGCAGTTCGGCCAACGTGAGGGACGTGCTAGCCCAGGACGGCACTTACGTGTCTACGCGTTACAGCAAGGTGCGGGTGACCCTTACGTATCACGATGTCGTCAAGGACGGCTACCAGAGCGGCTTCTACAGGGTGTGGGCTACCCATGGGAGCTCGGACCCTGTCAGTGGGGGTCCTTGGCGCCGGTGGGGACAGAGCCAGCCCCCTACCAGTACCCAGACCATCGAGAACAACTGGGACCTATTCGCCTACGGTGGATCGGGAAGCAACGTGCTCCGCACTATCTCTGCCAGGGTAGAGGACAGGGCTGGCAATGTCAGCAGCAATGTGGTCACTGCCAGCATCTTCATCGATAGGAAGCCTCCCACTGGTACTCTGACCCTTTGCAGTCAAGATGGCAGCAGCTGTGGCATAACCAGCACAAACACTCCTACCATCACCCTCAAGATCGATGCCTTCGACAATGCGGCAGGCTATGCCAACAGCCTGGGCAAGCCGAAGGTGGCCAAGTTCCGCCTTCGGAACGGGGGCGATCAGTGGACCGACTGGATGTGGTACGACGACAGTTATGCCACCACAGGCTACCAGTGGAGGGTTGGTCCCTTTAAGGCCAGCTCCAGAACAGTACAGGTTCAGCTGATGGACTATGCGGGCTACACCTCGCCGATATACTCCAAACGCATCTTCTTGGATCCCAGCTTAGTGGATACGGTGAGGCCTTCCGGTGGCCTGACCATATGGGACGCGCCAAATACGAGCCAGCTTTCGCCCATGACTGAGACCAATACGGCTACGGTGACCTTGCATCTCAGCCCCTCGGACAATTATCCCGAGTCAGGGCTGCCTACCGTGAGGTACTTCCGGCTCCGCAACGCTGGCGGCAGATGGACAGGATGGCTGCCCTACAACAACAGCTACACTTCCGGGAACGTCTCCTGGAGGCTACAGCCTGGCCTGCCAGGGGTGCGCACGGTGTATGTCCAATACATGGACTGGGCCGGCAACCTATCGCCTATAGCGGCCAACACGGCCCGCTTCTCCGACCCGGTTATCCCACAGGTGACGGTGCTGTTGAATGGAGGTGCGTCGAGTACCAGCGACCGCAAAGTAGACGTCACCTTTGTGATAACCGACACCAACCCGGTTATCAGGGCCAGGATCGCCAACGGCAATCCCTTCGGCCCCACAAGCTCCTGGTCGTCGCGCACCCTGAATCCCGACGATCCCAAAGTGCTGAACTGGTCCCTCGCGTCGGGAGCTGGTCAGAAGTATGTGTGGGTGCAGCTGCAGGACTGGGGGTTCAACTGGTCCGTTCCTGTATCGGCCACCATCACCTATTCTCCCTAGTCTTTAGAGGAGATGGGGCAAGGGCCCTACAGCTGCTGAGGCTGTAGGGCCCTTTTGGTTTCATGGGGCTGGCCCAGGCGGCCGGCATGGGAAGTTACAGGGCCCCCTGTTCCCGCAGGTAGCGGATCTCGTCGGGCGAGTAGCCCAGTTCCTGTAGTATCTCCTCGGTGTGTTCGCCGAGGCGCGGCGGAGGCCGTCGGATGCTTCCGGGTGTGGCCGAGAGGCGGTAGGGTATGCCGGTCAGGGTGATCTCGCCGGCGGAGGGGTGTCGAAGCCTCTGTTTGTGGCCCAAGAGTTCGACCTGCGGATCTTCGAACACCTCCCTGAGGTTGCGGATGGGGCCAGCTGGCACGCCTGCTTCCTCCATGAGCCCAAGGAAAGCAGCGCCGGGCATCTGACGGGTGCGGGTCTCTATAAGTTCAATTAGCTCTTCGTGGTGCTGAAGCCTGTCGGCGTTGGTGGCGAAGCGGGGATCGGTCTCCAGGTCTTGGAGGCCCAGTGCCCTGCAGAAGCGGCTCCACAGGGCCTCGTTCCCCACGGCCACGTTCACGAAGCCATCGGCAGTGGCGAGGGATTCGTAGGGGGTAATGTTGGGATGGCGGTTGCCCTCGGGGGAAGGCGGCGTGCCGGTGGCGAAGTACCTCGCCGCCTGGAATGTAAGGATGGCCACCATGCCGTCCAGCAACGATGTATCTATATATTGGCCTTGGCCTGTGCGTTGTCGGTGGTAGAGGGCTAGGGCAATGGCATAGGCCGCGAACATACCGGCCACCGTATCGGCTATGGCCACTCCCACCTTGGTGGGAGGGCCACCCACGGGCCCCGTTACGCTCATAATGCCGCCCATGCCCTGTAGGATCAGATCGTAGGCCGGCTTCTGCGCCGAGGGGC
>DAOUBH010000002.1:0-139690 GCA_034432775.1 Chloroflexota bacterium | reverse complement strand
GGGCTCATACAACGAGCCCGCCCCACCCTGTAGCCGATTTCTGCTTACTCTTCAAGGTAGCCCTTCAAGTGCTTGGCCCTGCTGGGGTGCCTCAGCCTGCGGAGTGCATCGGCCTCGATCTGCCGGATCCTTTCGCGGGTGACGCCGAACTCAAGGCTGATTTCCTCCAGTGTCCTGGGTCTGCCGTCTACCAGCCCATAACGGAGTTCTATAACCTTTCTCTCCCTTTCGGGGAGGGTCTTCAACACTTCCCTGAGCTGGATGTTCAGCATCTCCCTCGAGGCAGCATCCATGGGCTCGGGGACGCTGGTGTCCTCTATAAACTCGCCGAGGAAGCTGTCCTGATCCTCGCCTACAGGCGAGTCGAGGGACACAGGCAGCTGAGAGACCTTCATAATGTGGCGTACCCTTTCGGCTGGAATGCCCATGGCCTCACCTATCTCCTCGACGGAAGGGTCATGGCCGAGCTTTTGAGCCAGCTGGCGCGATACCTTGAGGAGAGTGGTAATTGTATCGCCCATATGGGCAGGCAGTCTTATGGTACGCGCCTGGTCGGCTATGGCCCTGCTGATGGCCTGCCGTATCCACCAGGTGGCGTAGGTGCTGAACTTGAAGCCTCTGCGGTAGTCGTACTTCTCAACTGCCTTCATAAGGCCTATGTTGCCTTCCTCGATCAAATCGAGGAAAGAGAGACCTCGGCCCATATGTTTCTTGGCGATGCTCACGACCAGGCGCAGGTTAGCCTCGATGAGCCTCTGGCGCGCTACCTGACCACGCTCGATCTCAGCCTTGAGGTGCTCCACCTCTTCAGCTGTCAGGTCGACGCCAGAGTTCAGCCTTTCCGCGGCAAGCTTGCCGCGCTCTATAGCTTTGGCCAAGGCCACCTCTTCGGCCGCGGTGAGGAGGGGTACCAGACCAATCTCCTTGAGATACATTTTCACCGTATCATCGGCAGTCTGGTGCTCGACGGCCGATATCTCGGCCAGGTCTAGCTCTTCCTCCTCGAGGGCTGTAGGCTCCCCATCGGGCCAAGCCAGAGCATCCTCGTAGTAGCCTTTCCGCTCCATTATCTGATCTATCACTCCACGATCACCCCTGTCGCTCCGTTAGAATCTACTCTAAGGTGGGGCGTACGGGATTCGAACCCGTGATCTTCACCTTGAAAGGGTGACGTCCTGGGCCTCTAGACGAACGCCCCAGTTCCCGTGACAAATTTAAGGGGTGCGGGAATTTGCCCGCCCCCCTGCCAACCACGGCCCACACTTGTGACCGTGCTCCCGATTCGGGAACATTTTTGTAATCTGGTCATCACAGTTGTATTATAACAAGTTTTAAGGATTTCGCCAGTCCCACTTCCCAACAGCTTTTGGAGCTTTGATGTGGCTGAGGTATGGGGCTGCGGCCCCACACCTCCATGCACTAGGTCTGGCAGCTTTCGGTTTCTTGAAACTGTTGGGCCTCCGTCGACGCAAAGGAAGCGGTGGTCGACGCTGCCCCGCGCGAAAGGGTGATAAGCACCTCGTCGAAATACCGTACGCCGACCTCTCTTTGATGTTTTATGGCCGTGTACCCCTGAGCTTCCGCTGCGAACTCGAGGTTCTGTAGTTCGACGTAGGCCGGCATGCCTCTCAGACGGTAATCCAAGGCGAGCTGGAAGGTGTAGTAGTTGATCAGGTGCCATCCCGCCAGGGTTATGAATTGGAACTTGTAGCCCAGGGCACCGAGCTCCTCCTGGAAGCGAGAAATGGTGGTGGCATCCAGGTGTTGTTTCCAGTGGAAGGATGGCGAACAGTTGTAGGCCAAGATTTTTCCAGGATAGGCAGCATGGATGGCATCGGCGAACTGCCTGGCCTCGTCCAGGGCCGGCCGAGAGGTTTCGAACCAGAGGACATCGGCATAGGGCGCGTACGCCAGGGCACGGGATATGGCGGCATCCAGGCCATTTCGCACCAGAAAATAGCCTTCTGGAGTACGTTCACCGGTCACGAAAGGAACGTCGTAGTCGTCGATGTCGCTGGTCAGCATGGTAGCGTCTAGGGCGTCGGTGCGCGCGATAAGGACAGTATGCACATTCAGCGTGTCGGCCGCCAGACGAGCTGCAGTGAGGGTGCGGAGAAACTGCGAGGTGGGTACTAGCACCTTACCACCCAGATGGCCGCATTTCTTCTCCGAGGCCAGCTGGTCCTCGAAGTGGATGCCAGCTGCTCCAGCCTCTACTAGCGCCTTGGTAAGCTCGAAAGCGTGAAGCGGGCCGCCGAAACCGGCCTCGGCATCGGCTACTATGGGCACGTACCAGTCAATTTCTGTTAGGCCTTCCAATCGGTGCACCTGATCCGCCCTCATCAGGGCATTGTTCAGTCTGCGCACCAGGGTAGGGACGCTGTTGGACGGATACAGGCTCTGGTCGGGGTAGGTATGGTAGGCCAGATTGGCATCCGCGGCTGTCTGCCATCCGCTCACGTAGATGGCTTTCAAACCAGCTTTCACCATCTGTACGGCCTGAGAGCCAGTGAGGGCTCCGAAGGTGGCTACGAAAGGCTCTGAGTTGAGCATCTCCCACAGACGCTCGGCGCCTCGACGGGCAAGGGTGTAGTCCACTTGCAAGCTTGGCCTAAGGCGTATCACCTCTTCAGCGGTGTAAGGACGCACCACTCCCTTCCAACGAGGGGATGTTTCCCACTCCTCTTGCAATCTGCGGGCGGCTTCAGCCGCATGGTCGACGTTGTTTTTCATGATAACGTTGCCTCCTCTCTAGACCGGTCTAGGTAATCGTTGGCGATGAAGGTGAGGAACTCGACGAACTGCGGATCCAGCACGAGACGATCCAAGATTTCTGAAGCCTCGCGGTACCGACCCTCAGAAGGACCTCCCAGCTTCAAAAGCTCCTCGTCGCGTACTGTTTGGTACAGTTCCGGTGTAATGGGGCGTCCGTCGTCGAGGGATGCTTTATGGTGGACCCACTGCCACAGCTGCGCCCTGGCTATTTCAGCCGTGGCTGTATCCTCCATGAGGTTGAAGATGGCGGCTGCTCCGTTGCCCAGGAGCCACGAATTGAGGTACTGGAGGGCCACACTGACATTGTTGCGTAAGCCAGTTTCGGTGATCCTACCGCCGGGGACGTGGATATTCAGGAGATCGGCGGGTGTTACCTGTACCTCCTCCCTCAGCCTGTGCTTCTGATGGTCCTTCTCTTGGAGGTAGCTGTGGAAGACCTCGTGAGCTACCGGCACCAGATCAGGATGGGCCACCCAAGTACCGTCAAAGCCATCGCCTGCCTCCCTTATCTTGTCTTCTCGTACTTTGCTTAAGGCAACCTCGTTGATCTGTGGGTCCTTGCGGCTGGGGATGAAGGCGGCCATTCCGCCAATGGCGTGGGCACCCCGTTTGTGGCATGTCCTCACTAACAGTTCGGTGTAGGCCCGCATGAAGGGGACCGTCATGGTGACCTGGGCTCTGTCAGGCAGGAGGAAATCGGGCCGATGGCGGAACTTTTTGATCACACTGAAGATGTAGTCCCACCGTCCGGCATTTAGACCAGCCGAATGGTCCCGCAGCTCGTAGAGTATTTCCTCCATCTCGAAGGCGGCCAAGATGGTCTCGATGAGGACCGTGGCCCTGATGGTACCTCGAGGTATGCCCAGGAGGTCCTGGGCGAGGACGAAGACATCGTTCCAGAGCCTGGCCTCAAGGTGGCTTTCCAGCTTCGGTAGGTAGAAGTAGGGCCCAGTGCCTCTGGCCAGCAGTTCGTTGACGTTATGGAACATGTAGAGGCCAAAGTCGAAAAGACTAGCGGATATTGGATCTCCGTCCACTGTAACGTGGCGTTCTTCAAGGTGCCAGCCCCTGGGACGAACCATAAGTACAGCCGTTTGCTCGTTCAGACGGTAGGTTTTGCCTTCCGGGCTAACGTACGTGATGCGCTTGCGCACAGCATCGATGAGATTGACCTGACCCTGAAGCACGCTGTACCAAACTGGGGAGAAAGCATCTTCGAAATCGGCCATGAAGACATTGGCCCCAGAGTTGAGGGCGTTGATCATCATCTTCCGGTCCACAGGGCCAGTGATCTCTACCCAGCGTTTCTGGAGATCTGGAGGCGTAGGCGCTACAGTCCACTCCGCTGTGCGCACTGCTTGGGTGGATGCTAGAAAGTCGGGCAGCACGCCTGCATCTATGGCGGCCTGCCTCTCGGCCCTGAGACGTAGCAGTTCCTTTCTGCGGGGGTTGAACTCCCGGTGGAGGGAGCTTACGAAGGCCAAAGCTTCGTCAGAGAGTATCGCCCTGTGCTCATGGGCTACTGGTCCTACGATTCGAACGCCTTCAAGCTTGTCATACGACATTGTCTTCCTCCTGGAAGCGCATTACTAGAACTCTTTGTGGCGACGGTACACAACGTTTGCGCCGTTACAGGCAATACTGTAAAGGCACAAAGGCTCAGTCAGCTGCGCTGGCGGCCAATGGTGCAGTCGATTCGTCGGAGAGGTGCCCTGCGGTGGGCGGATAGCTTACTGAGGAGTACAGTTAGACCAGCTGTGGCACGCGAACTGCCTCGTTCGGGAGCGACAAAGAAGTGGCGTTTAGCCTTACGCCTTCGGACCTTTGGGCTACAATTCGGAGCCCTTTACCCTTTCGATGCCTCATTGCACGGGGTTTGAACTCTCGAAAATTCTTATAACACGGGATCTCAGCAAATGTCAAGCGCCCGTATTCACTGAATGCCACCGATAGGCTCTTCAGCCTTAGTGGGAGTTCATGAGGGCCATTATTGACAATGGTATTATAATAGGCTCACCTAGCTGTGGATCCTGGCCGCTTTTAGGCGGTAAGCGGGGTCGTTCTAATCTTTGGAAGGAGTACCATCATGAAAAGAGGTGTCTTACTCGCGGCGATCGTTTTCGGTCTTGCAACCCTGCTTGCAGCGTGTGCGCCCGCTGCTTCACCGACGGCGGCTCCCACAAAGCCACCCAGTACTGCCCCCGCGGGGGCGACCACAGCGCCGGCTGCATCACCAACAGCCGCGGGCGCGGCAAAAGAGTTGAAGTTCAGCGTGGTGACTAGCGAGGCTTCTTCGTGGTACAAGGGTGCACAGAAATTTGCTGATTTGGTAAAGGAGAGCACCAACGGTCGCATCACCGTTAAAGTCTTTCCAGGCGCGCAGCTGGCCGGGGGCAACCAGGTGAAGGAAAGGGAGCTGGTACAGAGTGGGGCTATCGACATGTTCTACTATTCGACCATCCTTTATACCTTGGTTGACCCCCGTTTCAACGTAGTCTCCATGCCATGGATTTTCAACGGATATCAGGACGTAGACAAGTTCATGACTGGCCCCTTAGGAGAGGAGCTACTCAAGATATTGCCGGATAAGGGCATAATTGGCCTGGCCTACGGTGAGAACGGCTTCCGTCAGCTTACGAACAACAAGCGAGCCGTGCACATGCCCGATGACATGAAGGGACTGAAGATCCGTATTCCTGGCATCAAGATGTACACCTCCATATTCCAGGCCCTGGGGGCAAATCCGACAGTGATGAACTTCCCCGAGGTCTTTGGTGCTCTTCAGCAAGGTACCATAGACGGCCAGGAGAACCCCATAGATGTAATAGTCTCCGCGAAGCTCTACGAGGTCCAAAAGTACCTCACTTTGTGGAATTACTCCTACGATGCAATCATCTTGGGAGTGAATAAGAGCCTGTTCGAGTCGCTCAGCAAGGAGGATCAAGACATATTGCGGAAGGCGGCCAAAGAGGCGTCGGACTACCAGATAAAACTCTCTAGAGAGGCTGCCCGGACGCAAGTTGCTGATCTGAAGGCGAAGGGCATGCAGGTTGTGGAGCTAACTCCCCAGGAGGTTGCTGCGTTCAAAGAGAAAGTTCAGCCCGTATATACGGAGTATGAGTCGATCATAGGTAAGGAGCTTCTGGACAAGTTCAGGGCCATCAATAAGTAACCGCAGTCCTGTACACGGGGTGGGGTGTTATTATCGCCCCACCCCAAGGATTCATTTATGAGGCTACTCTCGTACCTGGATAGATTGGAAGAGTATCTGGCGGCGTTGCTGCTGGGCGTCACAGTTGTGGTGAACTTCATCAATATCGTTGGCCGCTACTTTCTCGAAGCGTCCTTTGGACCCTCAGAAGAGATTATGATCAACGCCTTTGTGTGGTCGAGCTTCCTTGGGATGGCGGCTGGAGTACGCAGGGGTGCCCACCTAGGCCTTTCCTTAGTGGTCGATGCCCTTCCTATTGGTATAAGGGGCCTCATAGGGGCTGTAACCAGCCTGCTTGGCGCCGCCTTCATGGCGTTCCTCGTGAAAGAGGGAGTCGCTGCCGTGCAGCTGGTCATCCAGGCGCAGCAGACTTCTCCGGCCCTGGGGCTCCCTGAGTGGATATATAGCGCAGCGGTTCCCGTAGGCGCTGCTCTTATAGGTTTGCGACTTCTTCAAGCCACATGGCTTTCCCTGAAAGGTAGGTATCGCACCATAGAGAGGGACACCGAGCCGATATGATAGAGACGATAGTTGTACTCTTCGGAACCTCCTTTGTGCTGTTGTTTCTGGGTGCGCCCATTGCTGTAGCCCTGGCGGTGTCGAGCCTAGTGGCCTTCTTTGCCTTTGGCCTTCCCATCCAGGCCATGGCGCAGGTAGTGTATGCTTCCACGGGGAAGTTCGGTCTTTTGGCTATACCACTCTTCGTGTTGGCCGGCCTAATTATGGAACGGTGCGGGATATCGGAGAGGTTGGTGAGATTGGCAAACCTTATATTCGGGCCAATACCTGGGAACCTTGCGGTGGTGACGGTGGCCGTAGGGATCATCTTTGCAGGCATTTCAGGTTCCGGCCCGGCAGATACGGCGGCCCTGGGCGCCATCCTCATACCTAGCATGGTTGCCCGCAAGTATAGGCCCTCCTTCGCTGCAGGACTGCTTTCGAGCGTTGGCTCCATCGCCATCATAGTGCCGCCGTCCATCGGCTTCATAATTTACGGGGTGCTCGCAGAAGTTTCCATATCCAAACTATTTCTTGCCGGTGTCATCCCGGGCGTGGCCATGGGTATTGCGCTTGCCGGCCTGAGCTTGTACGAAGCCAGGCGCTACTCCTATCCAACGGACAGAATGGGTTCGCCCGAAGAGATCTGGAAAGCCTTCCGGGATGCCTTCTGGGGACTAATGGCACCCGTAATTATCCTGGGTGGCATATATGGTGGGGTCTTCACGCCGACCGAAGCAGCAGGGGTTGCCGTGGTGTACGGTCTGGCGGTAGGCCTCCTGGTCTACAGGAGCCTGTCTGTAGGGGATCTGGTTAGACTGACGAGGGATGCTGCTGTCACTTCTGCTGTTGTGATGTTCGTTGTGGGCATGGCTGGGCTGTTCGCCTGGATCATCGTGGTCAGGGGTGTGGCAGCTCAACTGTCGGAGGCACTGATTTCGGTCGCAACGACCCCTGCCATGTTTCTCTTTTTGGCTAACCTGGCCCTGCTGATAGCAGGTATGTTCCTTGATGCCGTATCTATCTACTACATTACGGTCCCCATCCTTGTTCCGGTCGCACAACGACTGAATATAGATCCTATACACTTCGGTGTGATCATGACTATGAATCTTGCCATCGGCCAGTTCACCCCACCCGTGGGGGTGAACCTTTTCGTCGCTACAGGTATAGCTCGGATACCTTTGAAGGATGTGGCTGGCGCTATATGGCCCTTTGTAGCGGTAAGTGTGGCGGTGTTGACGATGGTGAGCGCTATTCCACAGCTATCGTTATTGATACCCAGTATGATGGCCAAGTGAGGTGCTGAGATGGAAAAAGAGCAGGCCCTCACCCTCTACCGTATTATGGTACGCATCCGGACCTTTGAACTCATGGCCGAACGGCTATTCCTCGCTGGCAAACTTCCGGGGTTCATCCACCTGAGCGTCGGGCAGGAGGCAGTGCCCGCAGGTTTTACCGCTCAGCTACGTAAGGATGACTATATAGCCATCACCCACAGAGGCCATGGGCATGTTATAGCCAAGGGTGGCGATATGCGGCGTATGATGGCCGAACTATTCGGACGAAGCACGGGCTATAACAGAGGGAAGGGCGGTAGCATGCACATTATGGCATCGGAAATCGGCATTCTGGGAGCCAATGGCATAGTGGGTGGGAGTTTTGCTCTGGCAGGTGGGGCGGCCTTGGTTGCCAAGCTTAAGGGTACCGATCAAGTCGCTGTAGCGGTATTCGGCGATGGAGCTGCCAATCGGGGCACTTTCCACGAGAGTCTGAACCTAGCCGCTGCATGGAAGTTGCCCCTGATCCTCCTGTGCGAAAACAATGGATGGGCATCCACTACCCCCTTTGTAGCCAGCCCCGGTGCGGAGGAGCCATGGCCGGTGCATTCTGTGGAACGAATTGCAGACAGGGCCGCTGGCTATGGCATTCCGGGAATAACCGTCGACGGCAATGACTTGTTGCAGGTGTATTCGGCTGGCGCCCTCCTTATAGAACGAGCCAGACAGGGGTATGGACCTGCCTTGCTGGAATGCCAAACCTACCGTCTCCGAGGCCACTACGTGGGGGACCCGGAGAAATATAGGGAGAAGGCCGAGGTGGCGAGGTTTATGGAAGGGGAACCCATTGGTCGGTGGGAGCGGCGTCTTAAGGACTGTGGATATGCTGATGATTCCACCTTGGAGACCATTCGGCAGGAGGTTCAGCAGGAGCTCGATGATGCCGTAGACTTTGCAGCGGCAAGCCCATGGCCCGATCCGACAGAGGCGGTTGTGGATGTCTTTGCCTCGCCGGTACCTACGTATCCGTGGGAAGGTGATGCCTTTGGCGGGTAGAGTGATAACCTTTGCAGCAGCGACATTGGAGGCCATGGTAGAGGAGATGGCCCGCGATCCGCGCGTGTTTCTGATGGGGGAGGACATTGCGCGTCAGGGAGGAATATTTGGCCAGTTCCAAGGCCTGTCATCGAGATTCGGTTACCGCAGGGTGCTGGATACGCCAATTTCTGAGACAGCCATAGTGGGGTTTGCGGTGGGTGCTGCCTTGACAGGCATGCGTCCCGTGGTGGACATCCATTTCGCCGACTTCATGGCCATTGTGGGAGATGAAGTGGTGAACCAGATGGCCAAGATACGTTACATGTCGGGGGGACAGCTAGAGGTTCCTCTAGTGATTAGGGCGCCAGACGGGGTGATCAATTCTGCAGCAGCCCATCATTCACAAAGCGTCGAGGCATGGTTCATGAATGTGCCGGGGCTCAAAATTGTGGCGCCGTCGACTCCGGCCGATGCCAAGGGGCTGCTTAAGTCAGCCATACGGGACCCCGATCCAGTGTTATTCCTAGAGCACAAGGCCCTGTATAAGCTCAAGGGTGAGGTCCCCGAGGGGGAGCATCTCGTGCCCTTGGGCCGGGCCGTTGTGCGGCGACAAGGGGATCACGCCACGGTAGTGACGTATTCGGCGGTGACCTATCTTGCGCTGAGGGCTGCAGAGGAGCTGGAACCAGAAGGCTGGTCCGTGGAAGTGGTCGACCTGCGTTCCCTTTACCCTATGGACTGGGAATGCGTGCTGGCTTCCTCGGAGAGGACGGGGAGGGTATTGGTGCTCCACGAAGCTCCACGCTTTGGCGGATTTGGTGCAGAGGTTGCAGCCTCGATTCAGGAGCGGCTATTCAAGCAGCTGCGGGCACCGGTGATGCGCCTCGGTTCAAGGCATGTGCCTATCCCTTTTAGTCCCCTACTGGAGAGGACTGTAGTACCCCAGTTAGATCAGGTAAAAGCTGTCCTTCGCCGTCTGCTTTCTTATGGGTAGGTCCATAATAGGTCCCCGTGATCGTGATCTGCCTGCCCGTTGTCCTGTCATGATTTGCTGAGCTGTATGGCTCAATCCCAAATGGCGCTCGGGCAAAAGATACGACCCTAAGCTGCAGGGAATGATGTAATATAGGTTTGCAGCATCGCCGTACATCCTCCTCAAGTTCTTTACAAGGGTGTAGCTTGGAACCTCTGGTTGTCCTCCTGGCCCTGGCCTTAGGTCTTTTGGCCGGCTACTTATGGGCCTATTGGCGGCATCGCCGAACATGGGAAGTTCTTCCGGAACTGATCGACAGGGCATTGAAAGGCGAAGGGGTAGATCTGCCTCAGCATCTCTATGTCATCCTGGGCGACGTGAGACGCCGTATGCTAGGCCTTGAAGGCCAGGTCAGAACTATTCAAACTCAGCTCACGGCTATGCTGGATGCTATAGATGAGGCGGTCGTCTGGGTGGATGCTGATGCCAGGCTTAAGTATGGTAACCTACGGGCATCTGATCTTTTGGGTGCGGATCGCGTGAAACCAGGCAAGAGCTTAGTGGACCTGTTCAGGGATCCAGCGGTGGTCGGTTGCGTAAAGGAGGCTATGGAGGGCTCGCTGTCCGAGGCACGCGAGTTCGAAATGGGGATGCCGAAGCGGACCATGGCAGTGCGTGTGGTGAGGGCCCAAGGTATAGAGGGTGCCATACTGACCATCCGTGACCTATCGGAGATGAGGAGGCTGGAAAAATCCAGGCAGGAACTCATTTCCAATATCTCTCACGAACTGAGGACCCCTATCGCGAACATTAGGGCGCTGGTAGAGACCCTGTCGGACGGGGCCATCGACGACAGCACTGTAGCTAAAGAGTTTCTCCGCCGTGTGGAAGTAGAAGTGGATGGGCTGTCCCAGCTTGTGCGGGAACTTCTGGAGCTTTCTCTGATAGAATCCGGCCAAGCTCCCTTAGAGCTGAGGGACTTGGATGTTGTGGTTCTTGTGGAGGAGGTAGTAGCCAGGTTGGCGGCCCAGGCCAGGAGGGCTGGGGTATCTCTTGAGACCGACGTGAAGGATGTGCTTCCACTCCTTCGGGCTGACCGGCAGAGGCTCGAGCAGGTATTGGTAAATCTGGTGCATAATGCCATAAAGTTCACGCCCTCTGGCGGCAGGATAACTGTAGGCGGGGCACTGGAGGGGTCGGCCGTGCATCTGTGGGTGGCCGATACGGGCATCGGGATCGCCCCCGAAGATCTGCCCAGGATCTTCGAGCGGCTCTACAAGGCAGACCGCTCCAGGTCCTCGAGTGGCACTGGCCTGGGCCTGGCTATAGCCAAGCATATAGTCAAAGCCCACGGTGGTGAGATCTGGGCGGAAAGTGAGTTAGGAAAGGGTTCCGTGTTCCATATCAGGCTGCCGGTAGGCAAGGAGGTGGGCCATGCCCAGGGAGAGCTTTGATCGTGCCCTGAAGGAGCTGCAGGATGATTTGCTCCTTTTGGGCAGCATGGTGGATCAAGCCATAGAGAAGGCGGTGCAAGCGCTGAAAAATCGAGATTTCGACGCTTCCCACCGAATCATCGAGGACGACCTCAAGATCAACCAGAAACGTTGGGAGATCGAGGACAAGTGCATCCAGCTGATCGCCACCCAACAGCCCATGGCTTCGGACCTTCGCTTTATTGCCGCGGTGATGAACATCATTACCGATCTGGAACGGATGGGCGATCATGCCGAGGGAATCGCCAAGATTAACCTCATGATCGGGGAGGAGCCGCTACTTAAACCCCTCATCGATATACCTCGAATGGCCGATAAATGCCGCGAGATGCTGCGGGGCTCCTTGGACGCCTTCATTAACCGCGATGCCGATGCCGCCATAAGGATTGCTGACGAGGACGACGAAGTCGATGCTCTCTACAACCAGGTGTATCGGGAGCTGCTGACCTATATGATCTCTGACCCCCGTACTATCACCAGAGCCACCTATCTCCTTTGGGCAGCCCATAACCTGGAGAGGATAGCTGATAGGGTCACCAACATATGCGAGAGAGTAGTATTCACAGTCACAGGTCGCATGGAAGAGATAAACGTTTCCAAGTACTGAGGTGAGGTATGACTTTGGAGGCTCACGAGGGAGAGCTAGATGTACTGATCGAGATACCGCGGGGTTGCAGGAACAAATATGAGTGGGATCCCCACAGGAAGCTAATACGGCTTGACAGGGTCCTCTATTCGTCGGTCCATTACCCTACCGACTATGGCATGGCTCCCGAGACCGTAGCCGAAGACGGCGATCCCCTCGACGTGCTGGTGGTAGTAGAGGAGCCTACGTTCCCAGGATGTCTGGTGAGGGCCCGAGCCATTGGGACGCTGGATATGCGCGACGAGAAGGGGATAGACCACAAGATATTGGCGGTTCCTACGGGTGACCCTCGCTTCGAACAGATCTACAGCCTGGAGGACCTTCCCACCCATTGGCTCAGGGAGATAGAGACCTTCTTCGCTACTTACAAGGCCCTAGAAGGTGTTCAGACGGAAGTACTGGGCTGGCACGGCCTTGACCAGGCCCTGGAGGTGATCCGACAGGCTAGGCGTCGCTACTTCGCGAGGAATGAAGCCAGGATATGATCATGCGGGTTGTTCCGCCCATTCACATTCGCCCTCGTGTTCCCCGCCGCACCAGTAGATCTGGCCGTACTCGTCTACCTTGAGGGCCTTCCACTTCACTGGCCTGTTTTGAAGCCTGGCCAGCGCTATCTCATCCAGGTCAACAGGGCCATGGGGCGACCTCACACAGTAGAAGCGCTTCTTCTTCCGAGATGTCTGTTCATGCAATGGTGTGGTCCTCCTGGACGATATCCCCTCAATTGTTAGGCGGGCACCAGAGTCCTAACAACCCTTATCCCGAGCAAGTGCATGTGGTGCAGGAACAGTCTGTGAATGAGGTCGCCTGGGTGGGGCTCTATACCGGCCTTCGTAGCCTCTTCCACCGGCAGGTCGTATGTCTCCACACAGTCTGCTGGCACCACGATCTCCTGGTGAAGGTTGCTAGCGTTGGAACGGAGCTTCAGATAGGTAGCCAGCTGATAGAGGCACATGTCTGTCACATCCCCAACGGCGATGAGCAGCTTCAGGTTGGGATGCCCTGAGAGCCACGTTTCCAGCTCCGTGCCGATGCCCGAACTGATGCTGTTTTTAGGCACCACGTGGAATCTAGCGGAAAAGGGAAGTTGAGCCAGTTCCGGCACTGTCTGAGATTCCTCGCTGCCCGCTAGACAGTGGGGAGGAAAGTTCCGAAATTCGTCTGCGTTCGGCGTGTGGTTGTCCTGTGGAAGCACGAACTTGTCGATGCCTAACTGCCAAGCTCTGGTAAAGAGGTTAGCTACGGGGGAGCATATCTTCTCTACCCTGGGGCTGAAGAGGGGCCCCTTGTGACAGAAGCCGTTGATGACATCTACAGCGAAGATGGCCACATCTGCTGGGCCTGCACCGCTGTCCCTCATGAGGGACTCGAGGCTGACAGCCGGCAGCCTGTCGAACCAGCCGTCGAGGTACTCGAGGTATGGCCGTGAGCTCTCAACCAAAAATCGAGCCATGGTCGGCCTCCAAATAGGTGTACTATTTAATGATTCTGCGGCCTTCAGGCTTTGTGTACAAGTTGCTCAGTGTCTCGTCAGCTTGTCCAGTTGCTCGCGGTAGGCCGCCAAAAGTCGTTCCTTGCCTGCTATCTCCTGCATAAGCGATTTGGCTTCTTGAGCAACGTCGCCCTGGGTGCCCGTAACCTGAGCCAGAAGGGGCACGTGTTGCGCAAGGAGGGAGGCCTTGAGCCTAGCTCGATCCCACCACAACGATCTCTCCAGCTCGCCGATCAGATTGATCAGGATCGCCCTCTGGACCTGGACGGCCGGGTCCTCCTTTTGGGGAATATGAGAATCATTCCCGAAGGGTCCCATTTAGTTCCCTGCTGAGTTTCTTAAGGTATCTCCGTTTAGCTTCCAGTCTGGAGTAGGTAGGATAGAGCTCCACTGGTATGGTGGGCACAGGGGTGACATCCTGCCTGTATCGGGCCCACTCCTGCACCAGAGCGCTTTCATCGGTTTCGATAGAACGCTGAAGCAGCTCAATGACATGCTTTAGAGCACGGATTCTATCGATGGGAGACACATCGGTCATGGGACACGCCAACTCATCCGTCGATTTCCCAGGGGTGCACTATCCACGCATTGGTTTCCTTCAGCCAGAAGAACCTCACCCCTTCAGGTAGGGGCACGGCTAGCTTTCTTGGTTTGATATGGATGGTAGCGAAGGCTATATTCTCTTTGGAAGTATACTTGGATACCTCGTCCACGGCCAATTGCGCCGTCTTCCCGGTGTCGATGACTTCGTCGATGATTAGCACTTTGGCTCCCTTGAGTCCTAGACGCTCGTCTGGATGGTCCAATATGGGTTGGCGGAGATAAGGTCTGTCGAGAGGCCTGTGGTCATCGGAGTAGTGCTCTACCCCAAGGGTAAGTACACGATAAGTGCCTAGCTTCTTGGCTATGAAATAGGCTGGAATCAACCCTCCCCTGGTGATGGCTAGAACCACATCGAAGGTCATACCACTTGAGAGGATCGCGTCGGCCAGAGCTATGGCGTCGCGCTTGAACTGATCCCACTCGTAATAGAACTTCTCAGTCTCCATAACGTGAACCCGCTATCAGGAAAATTATCCCACAGGCAGAGGTCCGTTTCCAAGGGGAAAGTCCTGAAGCGACCCTGCCTTCGCAAAGGAGCCCCGCATCCCGGCTACAGGTTACCTATAGGGTACCTGAGAGGCCAGACTCGCCAGCCCATCACTGTGCTGGGCGGGGTTCTGGGGGCAGCAGTATTACCATGAAGGCGTTGATAGCTGCGTCCTGACTGCGCCCTAGAACTATGGCTTTTGCGCCAACATATTGCGGCGTACGGCGCACAACGCGTGTGTGTTGAGAGATGAACACGGTATATGTGGCGGTCTGGGCTTCCAGCAGCGCGCGGCCGGTCTCCCACGCCACGATCTTGCCTTCCACTGCGCGACGATGACCCCAGCGGAAGTATCCGGGCTCCTGGCGCTGAGCTGTTGTCACACCTGGGGTTGAGAGAGTAGTTGAAGGTGCAAGGTAACGACTCCGGGTCAACACGAAGCCCGCGGCGCTCGCAACGACAAGTACCACTAGGGCGATAGCGATAAGCATAGATTTCTTCATGCCTTTACCCGGCTGGGTGCCGACCTGGAGGCCTCCAGTACGATCAAAGCGCCAGCTATAAGGATTGCGGCCAATGGCATAAGCAGGCTGGTCTCCATCAAGGAGGGAAGGATTTCCGTTAGGAAATCCGACAGATACTGCCAGTCCAGCACCAACAGCGGAAGGAGATCAGGAAGGTAAGAATCGGCCAGGGTTGCGCCCAGCCAGAAGCTGAGGCCGGCCAGCGCCAGCACAGTCATTATGTATGCTATCCTCCAGCGAAGCAGGCTTCTCCCGCGTTCGGCATCTATGCGGCTTAGGATCCTTTCCTTCAGATCCTCAGGTGGTTCCGCCTGGGGCAGGTTTCTTAACAGCGCCTCGGTGTACTCGTCCATCGCTCTTGTTCCCCTAATGTAACATTTCTTAGAAGCCTCTTAGGTTCCCTTAAGGGCAGCGAGCTCGCGTCTCAGCTGCTCCCGTGCCCTGTGTAGGCGAGTCTTGACGGTAGCTTCTGGGATCCCCAGCACGTCGGCTACTTCCTGCACCGACAGCTGTGAGAAATAATATAGGGCCACCACATCTCTATAGATAGCTGGCAGACGCTGCACGGCTTTTTGAATTGAGTCCTGGAGATCCCGCTGATCTAGCTGGTCTTCGGGCGAAGCCGTTGCTGTATGCGGGATTGCGTCGTCTATCGGCTGGTGACGGAGGCGCTGGGGGATCCGGTTGAGGCACAAGTTTCTGGCTGCCCGATACAGCCACGGCTTTAACGGCTCATCGAGGTTGAGCTTCGGGAGATGCTTGTATAGACGGAGGAAGGTCTCCTGAACAATGTCTGAAGCCTCGTCGTAGTCACCTAAGTATCGGTAAGCGAAGTTGAAGAGGGGCTTCATATACCTATCTACAAGGGCTTCGAAGGCCCACTCTTCGCCGCGGAGGTACTTGGCAGCAAGCTGTCCATCTGTGAGGTCTTCCTTGGGATTTGTCATCTTCTATAAAGGGCCCTCTTTCTGGCCCTATTGTACCCTTGGCATGGAGACCAGAGCCTGTGAAGTACAATCTGACATGGGCGCTTTGTAGGGAGCTTGATTGTGAGTGGTGTAGAGGAGCTAGATCCCTTCTCCAGGGCGGTCGTATCGGTCGTAGAGAAGGTGGGGCCAGCCGTAGTAAACATTGGTGTCACGCGGAGGATACGGGCACGCGGTTGGCCCTCCGAAGCCGAAGGAGATGGCTCCGGCTTTGTAATTGCGCCAGACGGATACATCCTTACCAACAACCATGTGGTAGAAGGGGCTGAGCGTATCGTCGTGAGTTTGACTGATGGGGAGGTCACCTACGCAGCCCGCATGGTCGGACGAGACCCCGAGACTGATCTGGCTATGGTGCACATCGATGCCGACAAGTTGCCGACAGTTGAGATGGGGGACTCCGCATCCCTGAGAGTCGGCCAACTAGTAGTGGCCATAGGGAATCCCTACGGGTTCCAGGCCTCGGTAACTACAGGCGTCGTGAGTTCGCTGGGACGAGCCCTGCGGACCCAGACAGGATGGCTTCTTGAGAATGTCATTCAGACCGATGCTGCCCTTAATCCCGGCAATTCCGGGGGGCCTCTGGCAGACACGGCCGGCCAGGTTGTGGGCATCAACACAGCAATCATTCAGTTTGCACAAGGCATCTGTTTTGCTATCCCCATAAACACTGCCCGATGGGTTGCTGGCCTCCTCATCAAAGAAGGCAGGGTACGTAGGGCCTATCTTGGCATCTCCGGAACTGTACAACGTACGCCATCGGCGGCCGCCAGACGATGGGGGCTGGCCCCCACCTGTGTTGAGGTAGTCGAAGTCCACGGTGGTTCCCCTGCAGATGGAGCGGGGTTGCGCCCTGCGGACTTGATAGTGAGCTTCGACGGTAAGCCCGTAAGCTCTGTGGACGACCTTCACAGGTGGCTGGGCCCCGAAGCTGTGGGGAAGAACGCTGAACTTGGGGTCTTGAGAGGGGACAGCTTGCTGCGTCTAACTGTACATCTGGTTGAGGCTCCCCCAAGGAGGTAAGAGAGGTGGCCATAGGCAAAGACGATCTCCGAAAGGTCATGGCGAACTTCGCTACTGGAGTGACGGTGATTACTACAGCCCTCGGAGAGGAAAAGCGAGGTATGACGGCCAACGCTGTGTCCTCGGTTTCCCTCGATCCTCCCCTCGTGTTGGTGTGCATCGACAAAACGGCAAGGACCCATGACATAATCCTCAGGAGGGGCGCCTTTGCGATAAACATACTTAACCAGGAGCAGGAGAGCCTCTCACGGCTGTTTGCCAGCAAGGAGATGGACGAGGCTCGGCGCCTGGAGACCGTGCCGTACAGGGTGTCCGAGATGGGGCTTCCGCTACTGGAGGGGTGCCTCGCGTATCTGGAATGTGAGCTCTACCTCACGTTCGAGGCCGGGGACCATACCATCTTTGTGGGCAAAGGGCAGAGCTTCGGGCTGAACGACGGATGCCCCCTTATATTTTTTAGGAGTAAGTACGCCCGCCTGGCCGACTGTTAGGGGGAAGTTAAGAATATACTAAAAAAGTCCGGCGCAGGGGTTGACAAAGGTTGGGAGCGGGCGTAGTATATGAATTGACTACGTCAACTGAACAAGGGCGTAGAAGGGGAGTAGTAGGGAGGCAGGGCCCTCAGCGAGCCGGGTATGGTGTGAGCCGGTGGGATGCGCCGAACGAACTCGCCCCTGAGCCTCTGGGCTGAAAACCATCGATGGGTGTAGGCCCAGACGGGTGGTGCCCGTTATAGCACAAGAGTGGGCATGCCAAAGGGCAAGGCCAACTTGGGTGGTACCGCGGATCGTTGAAGGGTCCGTCCCTATGGGACGGACCCTTCTTGCTATACGTTGGTTTTGGCCCTTGTGCTTGGCAGTAGTGGCTGGCATGCCAACCGGGGTGGTACCGCGGGCAAAGGCGCTCTCGTCCCTGGGATGAGGGCGCCTGATGATTTCTAAGAGCAGATTTCTTCTCTCGGGAGGAGGCCATGGTCACAGCAAGCAAAACGCAGACCCGAACTGTCGGGACTACCTCATCCGAAGGCAAACGCCTTATCGGAGCTAGGATCCTCTGTGAGGCTTTGGTGCGGGAGGGGGTTGAGCTCATCTTTGGGTATCCTGGCGGAGTGGTGCTTCCCCTCTACGATGTGCTGCCGGAGTATCCGAGTTTGAGGCACATTTTGGTGCGCCATGAGCAGGGGGCTGGCCATGCCGCCGATGGATACGCGAGGATTACGGGTAGGCCTGGTGTCGCCCTGGTGACTTCGGGCCCCGGCGCCACCAACCTTGTCACACCCATCGCCTGCGCTCATATGGACTCTGTGCCCATGGTGGCCATAACCGGCCAAGTAGCTACAAGCCTCATAGGACGGGATGCTTTCCAGGAGACGGATACTATTGGCATTACGTTGCCCATTACCAAGCACAGCTTCCTGGTAACCGACACGGGCGAACTGGCCGAGACCGTGAAGAAGGCATTCTACATTTCAGGCACAGGTCGACCTGGTCCGGTAGTGATAGATGTTCCCAAAGATGTGCTTCAGAACGAGGCGGTGTTCGAATATCCGGAGACTGTGAGCATTCGCGGGTATAAGCCCACAGTCCAAGGCAATGTGAGGCAGATCAGGCAGGCCGCCCAACTTATAGGTGAAGCTGAACGGCCGGTGATACTGGCGGGGCACGGCGTGATCATATCTAGGGCCTTTGACGAGCTGCGCCAGCTGGCGGAGACAACGGACACGCCGGTGATATGTACCCTTCACGGGATCAGCTCTCTGCCGGCCAACCACCGGCTCTATATGGGTTTTCCCGGCATGCATGGTCTTGTGCACGCCAACATGGCCATCAACCATGCCGACCTGCTAATTGCCATAGGAATGCGCTTTGACGATAGGGTTACCGGCAAGCTAAGCGCTTTCGCTCCCCATGCCAGAGTGATCCACATAGATATAGACCCGGCCGAAATAGGAAAGAACGTGCGCACTGCTGTGCCCATAGTGGGCGACGTGAAGGCAGTGCTCCGGGTCCTCAATCAAGAGGTGAAGCCAGCTACCCACAGCGATTGGATAGCGCAGATACGTGAGTGGGAAAGGGAGCACCCTTCGTTGGTGATACCTGACAATGCTCCACTTCCGCCTCAATTTGTGGTGCGCGTGCTCAGCGAAGAGACCCAGGGCGACGCCGTGGTAGTGGCCGATGTGGGTCAACACCAGATGTGGACCGCTCAGCACTACCAGTTCAATCGGCTCAACGGCTGGATGTCGTCGGGAGGCCTGGGGGCAATGGGTTTCGGTGTGCCTGCAGCTATGGGCGCCAAGCTAGCGGATCCAGAGGCCTGTGTGTGGGCCGTGGTGGGCGATGGGGGCTTCCAAATGACCATGCAGGAGCTGGGCACCATAGCCGAATACAACATCCCTGTGAAGATAGCCATCATAAACAACGGATACCTCGGTATGATACGTCAGTGGCAGGAGCTCTTCTACGAGGGCAACTATTCTCAGTGTCCCCTTCGGAACCCAGACTTTGTTAAGATCGGCGAGGCCTTTGGTATCAAGTCGATGAGGGTGAAGCGGCGGGAAGAAGTAGCTCCTGCCATTAGGGAAGCTGTGGCGCACCCCGGGCCTGTGCTCATCGACTTCATGGTGGAAGGAGGCGAGAACGTTTATCCCATGATACCGCCGGGAAGCCCCAATACCAACATCATCGAGGACCCTCGGTCAGGGAGGTAGCCCATGCCGCTTAGGACCAAACACACGTTGGTGGTCTACTGCGAGGACCGACCGGGTGTCCTCAACAGGATTACCAGCCTGTTTCGCAGGAGGGGTTTCAATCTGGACAGTGTCACCGTGGGCCGGACGGAGCAACAGGACATAGCCAGGCTTACTATCACCGTCGATGGCTCAAACACCATTCTGGAGCAGGTGGAGAAGCAGCTGAACAAGCTCATCGACGTCTTGAAGGTGAGCGAGATACCCGAGGAAATGGGCCTGATGAGGGAGCTTGCCCTCATCAAGGTAACCACCAATGCCGGCACTTTGCCCGAGGTCAAGCAGTTGGCCGACATCTACAAGGGCAGAATCATAGACATCTCACCGGACTCCGCCGTGGTGGAAATCACTGGTCCTGAAACCAAGATCGATTCCTTCATTCAGCTCATGCGCCGTTTCGGGGTGAAGGAGATCGCAAGATCGGGCCGTGTGGCCATGTCCAGGGGCTCGTCGGTCATCAAGTTCTCGGAAAACGGAAGGGAGCCTGACTAGGGAGGGACACTGTGGCACGCATCTACTACGATCAGGACGCCGACCTAGACATTATCCAGGACAAACAGATAGGCGTCATAGGATATGGAAGTCAGGGGCACGCCCATGCCCTGAATTTGAAGGACAGTGGCCTAAAGGTGATGGTCGGCCTGTACCGGGGCAGCAAGAGCTGGGCTGAAGCTGAGAGCCACGGTCTCACCGTCGATACTGTGGACAAAGTTGCGGATGCAGCGAACATAATCATGGTGCTCTTGCCCGACCAGGTGCAGAGGCAAGTATATGAAGACCAGATAAGGCCCTATCTTAGGCCAGGCAAGATGCTGATGTTCGCCCATGGTTTCAACATCCATTTCAACCAGATTGTCCCACCTCAGGATGTGGATGTAACTATGATTGCCCCCAAGGGACCCGGCCACATCGTCCGAAGGCTCTTCACCGAAGGTATAGGGGTACCTGCCCTTCTGGCCGTGCATCAAGATGCCACCGGCCGTGCCAAGGACTTGGCGTTGGCCTATGCAAAGGGCATTGGGGCGACGAAGGCTGGTGTCATAGAAACCACCTTCGCCGAAGAAACAGAGACCGATCTCTTCGGGGAGCAGACAGTGCTCTGCGGTGGGATATCGAGCCTCATCCAGGCCGGATTTGAGACCCTCGTGGAGGCGGGCTATCAACCTGAGATAGCGTATTTTGAATGCCTGCACGAAATGAAGCTTATCGTCGATCTGATCTATCAGGGCGGGCTGAGCCTCATGAGGTACTCGGTCAGCGACACGGCGGAATACGGGGATTACGTTTCGGGCCCACGGGTCATAGACGGCCATGTGAGGGCGTCTATGAAGCAGATCCTCAAGGAGATCCAGGACGGTACCTTTGCCAGGCAGTGGATCCTGGAGAACCAGGCCGGTAGGCCCAGTTTCAATGCCATGCGGCGCAAAGCCAGAGAAAGCCAAATCGAGCAGGTTGGACGGCAGCTCAGGGCCATGATGCCCTGGCTAGAGAAGAAGCTGTAACTCCAGGAGATAGGTTATGGAACGGATAATAATCTTCGATACCACACTTCGGGATGGCGAACAGTCGCCAGGAGCCACGCTCAACATAGAGGAGAAGATCGACATAGCTAAGCAGCTTGCTAGATTGGGAGTGGATGTCATAGAGGCCGGCTTCCCTATCGCTTCGCCCGGCGATTTCGAGGCCGTGCGGCGCATTGGGCAAGAGGTGGAGGGGCCTATAATTGCAGGGCTTGCCAGGGCACTCCCCCAGGATGTAGATAGAGCTTGGGAAGCACTGAAGGATGCCCATCGGCCCCGGATCCATGTCTTTATCTCTACTTCTGACATTCATCTTCAGCACCAATTTAGAAAGAGCCGACAGGAAGCTCTCCAGATGACCAGGGACATGGTCGCCAGGGCTAGGGGCTACTGTGCCGATGTGGAGTTTTCGCCCATGGATGCTACACGATCGGAAAGGAGCTTCCTGTACGATGTGCTTGCCGTAGCCGTGGAAGCGGGGGCAACCACCCTAAATATCCCCGACACCGTAGGATACGCTACCCCCGAGGAGATGTACGACTTGATCAGGGGCATCCTGCAGAACGTTCCTGGGGCCGACAAGGTAGTGATCTCAGCTCACTGTCACGACGATCTGGGCCTGGCAGTTGCTAACAGTTTGGCAGCCATAAGGGCAGGGGCCAGACAGGTAGAGTGTACTATCAACGGCATAGGAGAGAGGGCCGGCAACGCGTCCTTAGAAGAGATCGTCATGGCCCTGCGGACACGGCAGGATTTCTACGGCTTCTACACCAACGTAAACACCAGGGAAATCTACAAGACCAGCCGCATGGTGAGCAACTACACCGGGATGGTGGTACAGCCAAACAAGGCGATAGTAGGGGCCAATGCCTTCGCCCACGAGTCCGGTATCCACCAGGATGGCGTGCTCAAGCACAGGTCTACCTACGAGATCATGGATCCTAAGGATATCGGGTTGACAGACAGTGCCATAATTCTGGGCAAGCACAGCGGGCGCCATGCCCTTAGGCAGAGACTGGCCGAGCTTGGCTACAACCTTACCCAAGAGGAACTCGATAGGGCCTTTGAGGCCTTCAAAGCTTTAGCTGACAGGAAGAAATATGTGACCGACAGGGACCTGGAAGCTCTGGTGGCCGACGAGGTCCGGGTGCCTACGGAGATTTGGCGTTTGGAGCGGATCCAGGTAACCACTGGGGATAAGAACATCCCTACTGCAGCCGTAGAGATGGTGTCGCCGTCGGGCGACCGTATAGCAGATGCGGCTCTGGGGGATGGTCCGGTAGATGCCGTCTGTAAGGCTATCAACCGCATAGTTGGACTTACCACCGAACTAGTGGATTTCTCAGTTCAAGCTGTCACTGCAGGAATCGATGCTGTTGGGGAAGTGACTGTGAAGGTTCGAAGCAACGGAGAGGTGGTAACGGGCAGGGGAGCCTCTACGGACATCATCACTGCTTCGGCCAAAGCCTACGTGAATGCCCTTAATCGCCTGCTTGTGATCAATGCAGCAAACGAAGCTGCCAAGGCCGAGGGCGGTCAGAAGGTAGTCAGGGAGGGTGCCACGGTATGAACAAGCCCATGACGATGACGGAAAAGATCCTGGCAGCCCACTCTGGGCATGCCCATGTATCTCCGGGGGATCTAGTAGACGTGCAGGTCGATCTGGTTATGGCCAACGACGTCACAGCGCCCCTGGCCATAAGGGAATTTCAGAAGCTTGGGGTGGAACGTGTCTTCGATCCCCAGAAAGTAGTATTCGTGCCCAGCCACTTTGCACCGAACAAGGACATCAAGTCAGCTGAACAGTCCCTGATAATGCGACAGTTCGCCTGGTGGCAGGGTGCTCAATATGTGGAGATAGGCAGGGGCGGGATAGAGCACGTGGTATTGCCGGAGACGGGTATGGTCAGGCCCGGAGAGGTAGTCGTGGGGGCAGATTCCCACACCTGCACCTACGGAGGCATTGGCTGCTTCGCAACAGGTATGGGCAGCACCGACATTGCAGTGGCCATGGCCACTGGGAGTATCTGGATGCGGGTGCCTGAAACGTTGAAGTTCGTCTATGAGGGCGAATTGCAACCCTGGGTCACCGCCAAGGACCTTATACTGTACACCATTGGGGTCATCGGTGTGGACGGTGCCCGTTACTGTACCATGGAGTTCACTGGCTCGACTATAGGGGCGCTTAGCGTGGAAGGTCGGCTCACCATGGCCAATATGGCCATCGAGGCTGGTGCCAAGGCAGGCCTTTGTCCTGTGGATGAGAAGACTATCCAGTACGTTCGGCAGCGGACCCAGGTGCCCTTTGAAGTTTATGAGTCGGACCCTGGCGCAACCTATGCTAAGGTCTACGAGTTCGACGTATCCAAGATCGAGCCCCAAGTGGCCTTTCCGCATCTCCCGTCCAATACCCGGCCTATTAGCCGCGTGGGGGACATAGCCATTGATCAAGTTGTCATCGGCTCTTGCACCAATGGAAGGATAGAGGATCTTAGGATCGTAGCTGAGATCCTGAGGGGCAAGAAGGTACACCGTAAAGTGAGATGTATGGTGTTCCCCGGAAGTCAGAGCGTGTACCTCCAGGCATTGAAGGAAGGCCTTATCGAGGTGTTCGTGGACGCGGGAGCGGCAGTGAGTACGCCCACCTGCGGGCCTTGCCTGGGAGGCCATATGGGGGTGCTGGCAGCAGGTGAACGCTGTGTGAGCACCACGAACCGCAATTTCGTGGGCAGGATGGGGCATCCGAAGGCCGAGGTATTCCTTACAAATCCTGCAGTAGCAGCTGCCTCAGCTGTTGCTGGAAAGATCGTGCATCCCCAAGTGGTGCTCGATGCTGTCGCGGTAGCCTGAAGGGAGGATATGGATATGCAGCTAAGGGGTAAGGTGTTTAAGTACGGAGCCAACGTAGACACCGATGTCATCATTCCGGCCAGATACTTGAACACCAGCGATCCGGCCGAACTGGCCAAGCACTGCATGGAGGATATCGATCCAGAGTTTGCGTCCAAGGTCGAACCGGGCGACATCATCATGGCTACCACCAATTTCGGATGTGGTTCCTCGAGGGAGCACGCACCTTTGGCCATCAAGGCGAGCGGGGTGTCTTGCGTAATAGCGGAATCTTTCGCCCGTATCTTCTACCGCAACGCCATCAACATAGGTCTGCCCATCTTGGAATGTGAGGAGGCGGTTCGGGCTACAGATGCTGGCGATGTGGTCAGCGTGGATCTAGGGACGGGCACGATATGTAACGAGACTAAGGCCAAGCGCTTTCAGGCCAAGCCGTATCCTGAGTTTATGCTTCAGATTATAAGGGCTGGGGGACTCATAAACTATACCAGACAGAGACTGGAGGCTGCCAAGGCAGCCGGCTAGGAGGCAGCCATGCGGAGGATAATGCTTTACGATACAACCCTTAGGGATGGAAGCCAGGGTGAGGGCGTCAATTTTTCGGTGGAGGACAAGCTCAAGGTAGCTCGCCGGCTTGATGAGTTGGGGATCGACTACATCGAGGGCGGGTGGCCAGGTTCCAACCCTAAGGACGAGGAGTTCTTCAGGAGAGCGCGACACCTTAGTTTGAAGCATGCCAAGATAGCTGCCTTTGGTTCTACGCGTCGCGCCCGGATCAGGGCAGAAGAGGATGCCAATCTGAGGCTTCTCCTCGAAGCGCAAACCCCCACCGTCACTTTGGTGGGAAAGAGCTCTGTGTTTCAGGTCACACGTATATTGGGCACCAGCCTCGAAGAGAACCTAGCCATGATATCGGACTCGGTAAGGCTTTTCAAAGAGCGCGGTCTGGAAGTAGTGTACGATGCCGAGCACTTCTTCGATGGCTTTTTCAGCGATCGGGACTACGCGCTGGCTACACTGAAGGCGGCTTTGGAGGCCGGAGCCGACTGGGTGGTCCTGTGCGACACGAATGGGGGCCGGATGCCATGGGAGATAAGGGAGGCCACCGAGGCGGTACGTACACGGTTTCCGGAGGCCTCGGTGGGCATTCACACCCATAATGACTGCGAATTGGCTGTGGCGAACAGCCTTGCTGCGGTTCAAGCGGGCGCAACACAAGTGCAGGGCACCATCAACGGCTACGGGGAAAGGTGTGGCAACGCGAACCTCTGCTCCATAATCCCTAACCTGCAGCTGAAGATGGGCTTCGATCTGCTGCCGCCTGAGAAATTGGCTATGTTGACCGAGGTGTCGCGGTATGTGGCGGAAGTGGCCAACCTGGGCCACAACAACCACCAACCCTATGTGGGAGCCAGCGCCTTTGCCCATAAAGGTGGACTGCACGCCAACGCTGTGGTCAAGGCCCACGAGGCCTACGAGCACATACCGCCCGAGCTGGTGGGCAATCGGCGCCGGATCTTGATCTCGGAATTGGGAGGCAAAAGCAGCGTGCTCTATAAACTACAGCAGTTTGGTATAGATACGTCGAACGACACCGACGAAGTCAAAGAGATGCTCGATATGGTGAAACGCCTCGAAAACCAGGGCTTCGCCTTCGAGAACGCGGAGGCCTCCTTTGAGTTGCTGGTCAGGCGCTCTAAACCGGATTACAGGCCCCCGTTCCACGTGCTCGACTACCTCGTGATATCTGAGAAGCGCTCTGGCAGCCAGGTGGTGGCTGAAGCTACGGTGAAGGTAAGGGTTGGAGATCGGGTACTGCACACCGCGGCTGAGGGGAATGGTCCCGTCAATGCCCTAGATGCGGCCATCCGGAAGGCCCTATTGGAATTCTATCCGAGGCTGAGCGCCATTCGGCTGACGGACTATAAGGTGCGAGTTCTGGATAACGAGCGGGCGACAGCTGCCAGCGTACGTGTCAACATAGAATCCACGGACGGTTCACGAAGTTGGAGTACCGTGGGCAGCTCGACCAACGTGGTGGAGGCTAGCTGGATCGCTCTGCTCGACAGTCTTGAATATCCCCTCCTCAAGTGGGCTCAGGAATATATATCTACAGAGCCAGCCGAGGAGGTGGCTGTCTAAAGTAGCCCCGAACTTCGGGGATCCCCCTGTCCCGGGCCTGGGACCCATGCCGGTGGGTTCCAGGCCACCTTTTTGTGAACTATTTTGGAAAGCACCGGTATTTGTTCAGTACACGTACACATAGCACGTTGGCGAAGTCATAGCATCTCTTGAAACCTTCCCCGATGCTATTAGTATCTCTATTAGGAGTGTGCGCATGGGTTAGGGCCAGTTCATTTGTGGCTACTGGTCTTTAAACACAGATATATTTTCGAGGAAATTAGGTCCACATGTCAGGTTATCGCATGGTAGGCTGCACAATTTCGATGCTATTGGCCATATACCTGGGATGTACATTGCCCAACAGTTACTCGGTTCAGAGGCCGGCATCCCCGGAAAATGGTGCCGCGGCAGGGCAGACCTTTCATCCCTCTCCCGGGCTTTACTCCTCTACAGCACCGGCGTCGGAGCTCATACAGGACGTACCTACACCCTCTCCCGAGCCGATGCATGACGAAACTGCGCCGGCTCCAGGTGGAGGCCTTCCTAAGCACTTCCGGGAACTTTCTTTGAACTTGCTGGATCCAGAGCTGGCTGCGTACTTGCAGGAATTCGAGGGTAACGTAGGTGTGGCAGTCGTGGTCCCGGGTGAGGGCTCGATGTACAGCTGGAACGGGCACAGCATGTTCTACACAGCGAGCTTGATCAAGGTCGTAATTATGGCCGCGGCAATGTCCCAGGCAGAGCAGGAAGGGCAAGGCCTCACGCCTGAGGAACTATCGCTGGTGCATCAAATGGTAGAGTGGAGCGATAACGATGCTGCTGACATTCTCTGGAATAAAACCGGAGGCTCATGTGGCATCGGCGCCTTTCTGCAGTCGCTGGGGATTAAGGAATCAGAGCTTGACTCGGCCGGGTTCTGGGGTGACAGCCGATTCTCTCCAGCAGATTTGGCCTTGTTCCTTTCAAAGTTGGCGAGGGGCGATGTGCTTGATCCTCCTCTGCGAGACCTGTCCTTAGATCTTATGGCTAACGTGGATCCTTCCCAGGCATGGGGAGTCACTGCAGGTATACCGCCTCGTCTGCAAGGTGCGATCACGGTAGGGGTCAAGAACGGCTGGTATCCGCGGGACGATGGGTGGGTAGTCAACAGCGGAGGGATCATCTCTGCGGGGGACAGAAGCAGGGGGTACAGCATAGTGGTGATGACTTCGGGGCAGCCTACCATGGAAGATGGTATCGGCATTATAGAACATACGGCTGCATCACTACACAGTCAGCTCCTGAAACGCCTGACTTCCCTGGATAAGATGGACACAGCCATTCAGTAGCCGAGGTAGGCCTCCGGCGAGAAGAGCCCGGTTTCCGGACAGAGACTGCACGGGCTGCCAGCTCTAACAGGCACCAAACCAGGTGATGCTCGCAGTTGGAGCCTTAGGAGCTGCTTCCGACGGTTTGGCGTCGGAACGCTCTCGCACCTCCCTTGACGGCAAGGCTGGGATGTGATAGTATCATTGATACTATTACGGATGTGACCAATATGTGGCGCAGCTCCTTGGTGATAGTTTACCTTACGGTGTTTCTCGATCTACTGGGCTTTGGCATCATACTGCCGGCGCTACCCTTCTATGCGGAGAGCTTTGGGGCGACGGGTGTATGGGTTGGAGCTCTGCTGACCGCCTATTCGGCGGCTCAGTTTCTTGGTGCTCCCGTGCTAGGAAGGCTATCAGACCGCTATGGTAGACGCCCTATCATACTGATAAGCCTTGCTGGTTCGGCCCTTTCTATGGTTGTGACGGGTCTTGCCCAAGGCCTTATGGTGCTGCTGGCAGGACGCTCTTTGGCTGGGATATTCGGAGGGAGCATTTCGGCAGCGCAGGCATACATAGCTGACGTTACAGCGCCCGAGGAGAGGACCCGGTACATGGGTATATTGGGCGCCTCCATAGGTTTGGGCTTCGTCTTCGGACCAGCCATCGGCGCATTGCTGAGCCCCTTCGGATTCAGCACTGCCGCCTTCGTAGCGGCGGGGCTCGCAACCGTCAACTTCTGTATGGGGTTGCTTTTCCTCCGGGAACCTTACAAGAAGGTAGGGTATCCCTCAAGGGTACCTGTGACACTGGGCAGTATACTGGCTGGTCTAAGGAATCCTAGCGTAGGCAGGATACTCTTAGCCACTTTCTTAGTGACCTTCGGCTTTGTGTCGCTGGAGGCGACCTTCGCCCTTTTCGGTCAGAGGAGGTTTGGTCTCGATGCCCGAGACATGGGCATAATCTTCACAGCAGCTGGGCTGTTGATTGCGTTAGTTCAGGGCGGCCTGGTGGGCCGCCTGAGCGCGCGGTTAGGTGAAAGGGGGGTCGCAATAGCTGGTGGGGCGCTGATGGCCGTGGGATTCAGTCTGGTACCCTTTATGCCCTCGCTGATAACGACCCTGGCCGTGCTCGGTTTTGTGGCGGTGGGGCAAGGGCTTTCTGTGCCTACGCTATCGAGCCTTCTGTCCCTGGAGAGCAGTGCCCATGAGCAGGGTGGGACCCTCGGTATGGGTCAATCTTTCAGTGCGGCTGCCAGAGCCACGGGCCCGATAGTGGCCGGTGCTCTCTTCGATATGGGTATGGCACTGCCTTACTGGGGAGCCGCCGTGTCGGCTGCTCTGGCCGCCATCATGGTGGCATCTTCCACCCTTATGTATCAGTCTTCGAGATCTTCGGTAGGGCGATAAAGTTGGAAGAACATGAGCTACTGCTCTTAGGCCTATTGGAGCAGGAAGGCATGCACGGATACAAGCTACACGAGTTCTTGGAACGGAGGCTTCAGTACGTTCCTGGGCTTACCAAGGCAAGTGCGTATCGAATGCTGGATCGCCTTTATCGTAAGGGCTTGGTCGATCGCAAGTCCGAAAGGCAAGGACGAAGGCCAGAGAGGCAGGTGTACCGTATCACCGAGGCGGGCAGGGAGAAGTTCCTCAGCCTTCTGAGACGCCAGCTTGCTGTCCCTGGCCGGCCCGTGCTTGCCGGAGATGTAGCTCTTCTGTTTTCCCACAGACTTCCACCTGAGGAGCGAATGGAGTTGTTGCGTGCTCGCTTGGATGGTCTTAAGGAGATGAGAGAGCGTCTGGCGTTGTCACTTGGGGTCCACTCCGAGGGCAGTCCGGCTCGGTTGGTTCTCGGACATGTACTGGCTCATCTGGATACCGAAATCCAGTGGCTGGGCGGGCTACTTATAGGAATGGAGGAACTGTAGATGACGGATCTTCATGCCAATATCGGAACCCTGGTGCTTGTGGTGAACTTGGTCGCGGGCCTGGTACTGTTCTTCGGGAGGCAATCGAAGTACGCGGGGCATCTGCGCATTGCGTCGCTACTCGGCTTTGTGTTACTGGTTGTCCAAGTAGCTTTGGGTGCTGACCTGTGGTTGCGCGGGTTGCGACCAGCCGATGGCCCACTGGCTGAAATCCACATGGCTGGGCCAGTTGTGGCTTTGGCTTTCTACGTGCTGGTATTGTTGCGCGCGCCTGCATCCAGGGGACGAGCTTGGCTAGCGGCAGCGGCCCTGCTGACGGCCGTCATGGCTCTGGTGAGCTATAGCATTGGCGAGATAGGGTGAGGAATGCCCGAGGCACTACATGTGTGGTGCCTCGGGCCGAAGGGATCAGTGGCTCGTATCAGCAGGGGCGGGTGCGGCCGGTGCTATGGGGTTGAAGACCTCCAGGTTGTCGGGGCCCTCCACCTGTATCTGTGCTGCACCACCCTTATCCAGCCTGCTGAGGCTGTGATCCACCAGGGTATAGGTTCCTGGCACCTGCAGCTTGAATTCCACTATCGTAGCCCCGCCTGCAGGCACCAAGGTGGTCTGCACGTTCGTAAGGGGTTCTGAGGCACCCTCGGGATACACCTTGTCGAAGATCTCTCCGATAACGTGGAAGCTGGACGTGAGGTTAGGGCCACCAACGCCGAAGAAGATGCGAACTGTCTCTCCAACTTTGGCTTTCAGGGCGTTGGGTCCTGTCAGGCTACCCACGCTTCCGTTGAAGACCACGTAGTCTGGCTCTTCCCGTAGAAGCTTCTCCATTGAGTAGGTGCGGAGTCCCTTTAGGCTGCGGTCGCCTTGGAGATAGATGTCGCCTTGCATGACGTAGAATTCTCTGTCAACCTTCGGAAGCCCACCGGGTGGCTCCACTACGATGAGCCCGTACATTCCGTTGGCTATGTGGAGGGCGACGGGACCTGTCGCGCAGTGATAGACGTAGACGCCTGGATTCAGAGCCTTGAAGCGGAACGCAGCTGACTTTCCAGGTGCCACCTGAGTGACTTTGGCACCGCCTCCGGGTCCTGTCACCGCGTGGAGGTCAATACTATGGGTAGCATGGCTGTCGGCTGCGTTCTTAAATGTGAGCTCCACGGTATCACCTTGCATTACCCGTATCATGGGCCCCGGTACGGTACCATTGAAGGTCCAGTAGGTGAAGGCCACGCCATCGTCCAGAAGTGCCACAACCTCTTTAGCCTCTATCTCAACCTTTACGGTTGTGGGTTCGGTGCGCTGAATGGGCGGGGCAACTTGAGGCAAGGGCAGACGGGCAGTGCCGGGTGGGATCGGCTGAGGCGTCGGTTGCTGGCTGGCAGCCTGGGATGTTTGGGTCTCTCCCACGTTGGGCTGAGAGACCGTAAGGCTTCCAGGAACTGCGCAGGCTGTCGCTAGTAGCACCAATGCCACTAACCCTGCGACGGCCGCCAAGACTCTAGATTTCCTAGCCATGTCGATTACCTCCTAGAGACGCTCTTCTTTCCGATACGATGCTACGGTCTAGACGGCTCTAGCGGTATTGCCCAGTCGGGTGGAAATTGGGTAGTAATGCGACCTACCCAATTGGGTAGGTTCGGCTGTAAGGTGAATCAAGGGGTTTCGGTTGGTGGCACAAGGCCGCGGCGCAGGGCATAGGCCACGACCTGAGAGCGGTTTTGCAGGTGGAGCTTCTGGAGAATGTTCTTGAGGTGGAATTTTACGGTATTCTCGCTTAAGGAAAGTCGCTGGGCTATCTCTTTGTTGGTGAGGCCGGCCGTGAGAAGGGCCAACACATCGCGTTCTCTCATCGTCAACGGTTCTCCGGGCTCTCGGCTGCTGGCCTCAGCTGGAGGTATCTTCTGGGATTTGGCGAACTCGGCCATGATCTTTGCAGCCAACTGCGGAGTCAGGGCTGGCTCACCGCGGGCGGCTGCCTGAACCATATTGACAACAGTTGTCGGGTCCATGCCTTTCATCAGATATCCTTGAGCGCCACTCTTTATGGCCTCGAAGAGGTCGCTGTCGTCTTCCGATGCCGTAAGTATCACTACGGGCAGTGCGGGAAGACGGGCCTTGAGCAATCTGGTGGCCTCCAGTCCTGCCATAACTGGCATCTGTAGGTCCATGAGGACGACATCGGGCATAAGGCTGTCGGCTAACGCTAGGGCTTCTTCACCGTTGGAGGCTTCACCTACTACCTCGAGCCCCTGGCGGGACAGCAGCTCTTTCAGCCCTGCGCGAAAGAGGGCATGGTCGTCTACTATCAACACACGGAGGGCCGTCACCTCACGTCTCCTGTCCGAGGCCTGCCAGGTCAGCAACCTCGGCTGGCACTTCGACTGTGACTCTTGTTCCTTTTCCGGGTGTTGAGTCGATGCGCAGGGATCCTCCAGCCATGGCGGCCCTCTCCCGCATGGTAGAGAGGCCAAAATGTCCGCCATCAGGGATGAAGTTCGGATCGAAACCACGACCGTTATCGGCGACAGTTGCCTGAAGGTATACGCCTGTGGACCGGGTTACCGACTGCAGTTGGAGTTGCACTTGGGTGGCCCCCGAATGTTTGCGGGCGTTTGTTAGCGCTTCTTGGATGATCCTGAGGAGTTGTGCCTCAGCCCCTGGAGCCAGCTGGAGTCGGTCTACTCCCTCTTGGACGGCAAATCTTACATCGATGCCGCTCTGTCGCTGATACCATTCGAGGTAGCTCGAAAGGGCCGACAAGAGGTTCCGGTGGGGACCGGTTGTCGTACGCAGCCCCAGAATTGCTTCGCGGATGTCAGCATAGGCATCTTCTGCTGCCTTGGCAATGTCTTCAAGGGCCTGGCGGACGCCGTCGATTTCGCATTTTTGGTTCGCATCGAGGGCTACTGCCGATCTGAGGCGTATGTATCCCAGAACTTGGGCCAAGCTGTCATGGAGTTCACGGGCGATGCGTTCCCGTTCCGCTACGGCCGCTAGGCCCTCCATCTCCGCGTGGAGGCGGGCATTCTCCATGGCCACGCTGGCTTGGTTGGCAAACAATTTCAGTACTTCCTCGTCCTGGCTGTCGAAGGGGACCACCTGGCCGTCCACTAGCTTGTCAGTGAGATACAGACTGCCCAAGACGCGTTCACCGAAGGTGATGGGGACGCCAATGAAGCTAGTCATGGTGGGATGCCAGGGAGGGAAGCCCACAGAACGGGGATCCTGCGATATGTTGTCCACCCGGATAGGCCTCCGTTCCTTGACCACGGCTCCCAGAAGTCCTAGTCCTCTGGGAGGGTTTCCCATGCGAGCCATCTCGTCATGGGATATACCCGAGGTGAGGAAGCGCACCACGTTTCCGCCGGGATCCAGTATGCTTAGAGAGCCGTAGCGGCTCCCAACCAACTCCCTGGCTAGGTCCACCACTCTCTGTAGGACCACTTCAAGGCGAAGGTCGCTGGAGAGGGCAAGTCCAGCTTCGTAGAGGGCCTTAAGCTGTCTGGCCTGCTGGTTGACCAGGTTGTTGATCCTGGTCAGATTCTCGTTTTGCTCGACTAACTGCTTCTCCATGGCCTCGATGTAGTCGAAAACGGCATTGGAGAAGAAGTAGACGCCAATCCCCACCAGGAGCAGTATTGCAGAATAACCGTACCAGGTGTGTAACAGACTTGGCCAGACGTAGTGCCGCACTAAGTCAATCACACCGAGAAAAAGAAGGGGCACAACTATGGTGATCCAGCGCAGTTGCTTCAAACCGCGCCCGGGCTTCCCTGTGGTCGCTAGCCGCCATCTCTGCAGCACCCCAGTGAGGGTAGATGGCATCTCCATAGTCGGAACTCCAAGCCAACGAGTTCGCCCGCACTCGTCCATCAGATATTTTCGGCCTTTTTAGGGCCATGTGTCAACATAGTAAGTTATTTACTACCATGTGTTTGCCTCCGTTACTTGATAGGTGCTACCGGGCAATGTGATCGTTATCGTGGGCACGCTGTGGAGGCCGATGGTGGATGGATGCCTGGCATGACGGGGCAAATGCCTGCGCCGGCAGGTCGCCGGTGTGAACTTTTCGACGCTGCGGGCAGGAGCTGCCTGTAACACTTCACCCCTGGTGAGAGGGCTGGGATCATAGGAAGTATAATCCTGCTGGAGTGCGTGCTAGGATGGGTGATGTGGACAGGCTGCGTCGTAATGTCACATCTAAAGTGGCTTTCCTGTTGCTGGGTAGCATTCTGGTAGTGGCCTGTGGGTCGGTGCTGCCTGGAGCTGCCCCTCAGCCGACGTTGGGCCCTGCTGATTTTGTAGGCGGATTACCGAAGGTTGGGGAGAAAGCACCAAATGCCAGCTTGGTCGACCTTGATGGTAAGGCGCTCAGCATTGCCGACTTCAAGGGCAGGGCTCTCATAATAAACTTCTGGGCAACGTGGTGCCCGCCTTGTAGGGCGGAGATACCCGCTCTGGACGCTGTCTACCAGGCCTACAAGGACAAAGGGGTCGAGGTGCTGGGAATCGACTACGGAGAAGACGGTGACACTGTGAAGGGCTTTCTCCGAGACATAAATATAAGCTACAGGATCGCTCTCGATCCCTATGAAGAGGCGGCCGATAGATATCGAGTGGCAGCGCTTCCCACTAGCTTCTTTGTGGACCGCGAAAGCGTGATCCGGGCTGTCCACTTGGGCGGGATGGACCGTCAGACCATCGAAAGCCAGTTATCCAAAATACTTCCAGAGAAGTAGTGATGGTCATGCGGTTCCGGAGGATGCTGTTGGAACTGGCAACGGCTTTAGCCGATCACTGGCTATTCGCCCTGAACTCGCTGAATGGGATCATACTGCTGGGAACCTTCCTCTCGCCCCTACTGATGGTGCTAGGCTTGACTGGGCTCGGGTCTATGGTCTTCGTGCCCTACAGGGCGCTTTGTCTGCAGAGGCCGGATCACTCCTTCTTCATCTTTGGATATCAGATGGCCATGGAACAGCGAATGGTAGCCATATACGGGGCATTGTTTGCGGCCGGTATGGTATACGCACAGTTAGGCGCCCGGTGGCATCCACTGCCCCTTTGGGCATATATGCTGCTCAGCCTTCCGATGGCTGCCGATGTGATCACTCAGTCCTTGGGCCTGAGGGCCTCTACATGGTATTGGAGGATTCTGACCGGGGGCATCTTCGGCGTGGCTACAGTAGCTTTCCTCTATCCGCGACTGGCCGATGTTATCTCCGGGTCAAGGGCAACGGCGCCAACGTTCACGAAGAAAGCTCCTGCTTCATCCGTTCGTAGTCCTCGCGGCTGATCTCGCCCTTGGCGTAGCGACGCTTGAGGATTTCGAGAGGGGTCTCCTGGGCGGGGCCCCGCGACCACGGCAAAGCGCGAAGAGTTGCGACCAGAGCCACACCGATGCCGGCAATGATGATCACCCACAGCAGGAGCATTATTGCGGCCCACCAGGGGCTCCATCCGCCTCCCATCATCCATGGCCCCATAGGCATCATCATAAACCCTCCCATCAGGATAGGAACCAGCAGGAGCAGAACTACTAAGATAACGATTGGTCTCCAGATGTCCTGTGTGTCCAAAGCTGTCACCCGTTGCTTGGATTCCCACTTCTCAGTATAACCCGAGCCCCTAGGGTCAAGGGACAGTTATACTTACTGCAAGGGAGGATGTGCGATGGCTCAAGGGTTCCTGACAGACGCAACTCTGTGCATAGGATGTAAGGCATGTGAGGTAGCCTGCAAGGAATGGAACCGCCTCCCAGCGGACGGATTCGAGTGGACTGGGAACAGCTACGACAACACCTCGGGCTTTTCGGCCACCACATGGCGCCACGTCAAATTCGTGGAAGATTTCGGCGAGGGGTACGACGGGCGCTGGCTGATGCTCAGCGACGTCTGCAAGCACTGCACATATGCTGGATGTCTGGAGGCTTGTCCTACGGGCGCCATTGTTCGTACCGAGTTTGGGAGTGTGTATGTGAGGCAGGACGTCTGCAACGGTTGCGGCTACTGCGTTCCTTCCTGCCCCTTTGGAGTCATTGCCCTTGATCCGGCCGATGGACGCGCCCACAAGTGTACGCTGTGTTATGATCGGCTTCAGAAGGGATTACAGCCAGCCTGTGCACGGGCCTGTCCTACCTCGTCCATTCAGTTTGGGGATGTCGAGCATCTGCGTAGGAGAGCTGAAGAAAGGGTGGCCCACTTGCGGATGCAGGGGGTTGACGCAAGGGTTTACGGCGGTCAGCACACCTTGGGCGGTCTGAACGCCTTTTTTATAGTCGTGGGCGATCCAAAGCAATATAATCTTCCTCCCAAACCGAAGAGGCCTACGGATAACCTGCTACCTAGCTCCCTTCTTAGCATATTGGCCGCCCTCATTGTTGGCATCGTGGCCTCACTGATCTTCAGGAGGCGGTAGGTTGGAGACCAGGGGAAGTACCTACTACGGCCTACCTGTTTTGAAGAGGCCACATTGGCGCTGGGAAGTAGTTACATACTTCTTCCTGGGAGGTATCGCCGGAGGATGCTATTTCATTTCGGCCATCGCCGATCTGCTAGGGGGGGATTCCGATCGTACCTTGGTGCGGACGGGGCGAGTGCTTTCCTTTGCAAGCCTTGTTATTAGCCCCCTGCTCCTGATAGCGGATCTCGGCAGACCGGAGAGGTTTCATCGGATGTTGTGGAGGTTTAATCCACGGTCGCCGATGTCTGTTGGAGCATGGATGCTGGCCGTTCTGGGAGGATTCAGCACTTTGAGTCTGTGGCGCCAGTTGGCCGAAAATGGCTCGACGCCTGGTGGGCTATTTACGCGGCTGGGCCGTGCCATACCTCGGCGCCTGACAAGCCTAGTGGGTATGGTCCCTGCCTTTTTCGTAGCTAGTTACACTGGAGTCTTGTTGTCGAACACTGCCGTACCTTTTTGGCGCCGGAATCGCCTTCTCGGTGCAACTTTCTTAGCATCCTCTGCTAACAGTGCAGCCGCGGCTATGGGTCTGGGCAGCATACGGCAAGCCTCTGAGGAGTCTTTGTACAAGCTCCATGCCCTTCAGGCCTTTGCTGCAGGGTTGGAGCTCCTTCTCCTGAGGCTTGGGTTGCGCTCTGTGGGGCCAGGTCGCCGCTATGTAGAGGAGGGGCGCCGCGGCCTGGCATTCCGAGGGGGTGCTGAGGGGCTCGGAGTGTTCCTGCCGTTCTTCTCCTTCGCCCTGGCGGGCAGATACATGCCCAAGGGGATTCGGGCCATAGTATGGTGCCTAAGCCTGGTGGGCGGCTATTTGTTCCGGTGGACCGTTCTAGAAGCTGGAAAGGTCTCGGCCGATGATCCCGATCTCGCTATGGAGGACTGATCGATGCGCCACAGACTTCACTTCGAGGTTCAGCCTGCACCCCAGAAGGTCGATTATCCCGAACTGGAACGCTTCACCGTTGAGGCGGAGGCCCTAGGATACGAAACGGTATGGATATTCGACCACTTTCTCCCGCTGTACACTGACCCAAGGGAGAGATGCCTGGAATCTACCGTGACTCTGACAGCGCTGTTATGCCGGACTAGGCGGATCCGCGGAGGCTTCCTGGTTCTCGGCAACGGCTACAGGCATCCAGCCATCGTAGCCAAGTTGGCCGCGACCCTCGACAATGTTTCGGCAGGGAGGCTCGAGTTTGGCATTGGGGCTGGTTGGTTCGAAGACGAGTACAGGGCCTTCGGGATCCCCTTTGAACCTCCCAAGGTGCGCCTTCAGCGGCTGGATGAGGCAGTGCAGATAATACAGCGACTATGGTCGGAGGAGTTGGTGGATTTTGAGGGCAGCTACTATACCCTGAAGGGAGCCACCTGCGCTCCCAGACCGATACAAAGGCCCCGGCCGCGCATATGGATAGGTGGATGGGGAGATCGATACGCTCTCCCCGTTATTGCTAGGCGGTGCGATGGGTGGAATGTATTTCAGATGCCTTTGAGCGTTTACAGGGAAAAAGTTAAGCGCTTCGAACAGCTCTGTTCGGAGGCTGGAAGGGAGGCCGCCGAGATTCCTAGGTCGGTGGCGTTTCCTATGGGGCTGAGGAAAGATAAGAAGGACCTCCGCGGTTTGGCTGAGGCCGTGGCCGATCAAAGGGACTATTCCATAGACCTTCACGAGCACTATTCAGTGATTGGAACACCCGAGATGGCCGTAGAAAAGCTGTGGCCATACGTGGAAGCTGGAGTAAGCCATCTGATCGTGAGCTTACGGGCGCCCTATGACTATGTGACGCTACGGCTCTTCATGGAGGAAGTTGCTCCTGAGTTGCAGCGGCTCTACTCCTCGGTACGGAGGATATAGACCTTCTGCCCGGGCGGTGCCACCACTTTTTCGGTGACCCAGTATTCTAGACGCATGCCCAAGAGCATCCTTGTGTGGGCCTCCAACGCTGGGAGCACGGAAAGGAAGAAGCTCAGGATGGGCAGTAAGCCCCAGGATACGATCATAAGGGCACGATGGTGCACGGGGATCTTCTGATAGGCTGGCGGTCGAAGCTTGACATCCACCAAGATCAGGACCACTACGAAGGGAATCGACAAATCCAGCAGTAACGAGGAAAGGAACGGCAAGTTTTGCCCCAAAGGTGTCGAGGAGAAACTTGGGTCCAGATTGATCAGAAGGGCCGGCCAGAGCGCCAAAATGAACCAGTGAGATGCCCATGACAAGTGTTCGTAAAGGTACCTGAACCCGAGGTGTAAGCGGCGCCCTACAGGTATATGGGTCGACTTCAAGGCATTGTAAAGGATGAAGGGAACGTCCGTAACGCCCCAAGACCACCTGCGCTCCTGACGGTACTGGTTTAAGGCTGTACGCCAAAGGTTTCGGCTCTCTGCTGCGTCGGAAAATACTGGCAAAAATATGGGCTCCACCCTGACCTTGGCGCCCAAGGTGTAGAAGGCCTTGTAGAACATGTGGGAATCTTCGGGGATCACGTCCACGTCCCAGTATCCCACACGATGTATCAGTTCCAGTGAAAGACTGTAGGTGGAAAAAGTGATGAGCTTGTACTTTGTCACCAACTTGGCTAGGTGCCACACAGAGTGGAGGGCATTGACGACCTGCAGCAGGGGATTTAGCCGCCAGATGTTCGAGTAGAACAGTATGGCCGGCTGATACAGATGCCACTGACCGTCGGGATCGCCAAGGAATTTCGCCGTCAAGGCTGCCAGATACTGGGGATGCAGCCGCGAGTCAGCATCGCACACAGTCACTAACACGCGGGATGGCGATATTTTGAGATGGTAGACGAGTTTTGAATAGACCTGTCTAACGGCATAGGATACGTTGGCGGCCTTTCCCCTGATCTCGCCAGGAAATTCCGGGTGGAACGTCACCCAGAGATTCGCAAAGCATCCCTTGAAGCGCGCGACGAGCTGCGCGGCCTGGGCAGGCGCTTCCGGGATGCGTTCTTCGAAGGCCAAGACAACCGACAGCTGGTGGGTGGGGATGACTTGTGCCACGAGGTGTTCGAGGGTCTCGGCGACCAGTTCAGGGGCTTCACCACAGATAGGTATCACCACTAGATGGTGTATCCCCTCGTGCCCGCGCAAACGTCTGGCTACCGCCCACCAGTCGACTTTCTGCCACATTTTCAACCGTCGGTATCCCAGAAGAGAGTAGATGGCCAAGGTGGCCGACCTGTAGACCCAGAAGGCGTCGAAGGCCAACGTGGCCAGAGCTGTAGCCGGGGAAAGACCGAACAGGGCGGCCCACAGAGGCGCCGTGACCACGGCCCAGGTCAACAGTCCTGTTGCTAACTCCATGGGGCGCTTGAGGCGCCTCGGAAGGTGAGGTCTACTCGTAAATGTCATGGTGTACCTCCCGAAAGCGAAAGAGCTTGCTTTTCTAAGCAAGCTCTTTCAAAGCGCCTGCGGGGTTAGCTGTCGGGTTGGGGCGGAAAGAGCTTCTCGCCCCCCTGTCGGCAAACTGACAGGTTCACCCCAAAGCCCTTCGGGGCTAAGCTTGGGTCCCCCGCCTCCCTTGGAGTTCGGCGCGCTCGGTTGTCATCTAGCCGCCCCATTAACCCCGTGGGGTGGCAACCGATTCTACCCGGAACCCCTTTAGCCATCAAGGAGCTATGGATGTTGCAAATTTCCTTAGTCTGTTTAGCAGTCGTTGTGTCGATGCTCTAATTACTGGTACCTTGCGCTGGCAGCCTATGATGAGCTGAACGTTACCCATTCAACTTGGGGAACGACCCGCGGCCCTCAAGAACCGAAGCCTCAGGGAGGGTGGGGAGATCCTTGATGGTTGCTACTCAGCGGGAGCTATGCGATACACAGCACCAGCTCGGTCGTCGGAAACGTAGAGGGCACCATCGGGTCCGAAGATTGCGTCTACGGGGCGGCCCCATGCCTGGCTGCCGGTCAGCCACCCTGACACGAAGTCCGAATAGCCTGTCGGTCTTCCACCCTCAAAGGATACAACGACCACTTTGTAGCCGGTGGGCGTGGATCGGTTCCAGCTGCCGTGGAAGGCAACAAAGAGGTCGCCCCTATAGGCTTGGGGGAGGGCACAACCGTCGCAGAACCGCAGGCCTATAGGTGCCGAGTGAGCCTGAAAGCCCAGCATGGGAGGCTGGGTGGCTGCACAGCGCTGAGGTGAGCCGAAGTCGGGGTCTGGGACCCTGTCGCCGTTACAGTAAGGCCATCCGTAGTCCATGCCCCGGATCACAAGGTCCAGCTCGTCGGGCGGGAAATCGTCGCCGAGCCAGTCTCGGCCCATGTCCGTTGCCCAGAGCTCATCGGTGCCAGGACGCCAGGCGAAGGAAACCGCGTTGCGGAGCCCACGGGCAAATATCTCTTCGCCCGTTCCGTCAGGATTGTACCGCACTATTGCTGCCCGTCTGGGATCGGATTCTAGGCAAACGTTGCAGGAAGAACCTATGGAAACGTAGAGTTTTCCATCGGGGCCGAAACCGATTGTACGCGTAAAATGACCGGCTCCCCTGGGCAGGTTAGGGACCACCGTTTCTGGAGGACCTGCGGGTCTGTTATCGGCCATAGGAAAGCGAATTACGCGCCCGGTCTCGGCCAGGTATAGGTAGTTTTCGAAGAACGCTAGGCCGTGAGGAAGATCCAGGCCATCGGCGAAGGTTATTACCTGGTCTGCAGCGCCGTTGCGGTCCCTGTCCGGGAGTACTACAACTTTGCCTGCCTGGGTCAGGGATAGATACAGATCACCCGAGGGGCTCAGGGCCATCAACCTGGCAGGTCCGAGTCCTGCCGCGAAGACGTTGATCCTCAGGTCAGCTGGTAGCTGAAGAGTTCGGGGAACGTTGAAGGGGGCCACGTTCCATTGGGGCGGGACCTGAAGCTGCTGTGTCACTAGGGGAGCCGGTTGGGCTGGCGTGGGAGTCGGGGGCTGGGGGCTGGGCGTCTGGGTGAGGGACGTTGTGGGACTCGGAAGTGGTGAAACTGTAGAGGGCGACGGCTGGGGCATGGGCTCTGCTGCGCATCCGATAACCGTGTGTCCTGCCAGCACCAAGCTAGTGATAGCTACGACCAGCCATCCTCTATTCACAGCGCTAAGGTCCTTGGAAAGTAGGTTATCATTTATGATACCGGCAAAAGCTCCTGGAGGTTCCTTAATCAGATGACCGATGTATTGGGAGAGACCAAGGTCTGCGTATGCCCCCACGACTGTCCTGATACGTGCAGCATAGTGGTCACCGTCAATGACGGTAGGGCTGTTAAGATTGCAGGCAACAGAGAACATCCCTTCACCCGAGGTTTCCTGTGCGTAAAGGTCAACAACTATCTGGATCGGGTATACAGCCCGGATAGGGTACTGTATCCCCATCGAAGGACGGGGCCCAAGGGGACCAGGCAATTCAAGCGGATAAGCTGGGAGGAGGCTGTAGAGAGCATAGCCAGCAAGTTCAAGGATTTGGTCGATACGTACGGTCCCGAGACGATACTGCCTTACAGTTATGCGGGCACTATGGGCCTCCTCAACTACAGCAGTATGGACAGGCGGTTCTTCTATCGCCTTGGTGCCAGCATACTGGCGAGAACCATCTGCTCTGTGGCCGGAAAGCAGGGTTTGCAGTACACCATGGGGACTACCCTTGGGCTCGACCCTGAAGATATTGTCGAATCGCGCCTTATATTGCAGTGGGGTACCAACACTGTTAGCACCAACGTGCATTTGGTCCCCATACTTAAGGAGGCGAGGAAGAGAGGGGCCACTATTGTGACTATAGACCCTCACCGGACTGCTACAGCCGACCTGGGCCAAATTTACCTTCAGATAAGGCCGGGTACAGATGCTGCTCTCGCCCTTGGCATGATGAACATCATCATCCGCGAGGGTCTGTACGACGCAGAGTACGTGGAAAAGTACACCGTAGGCTTCGAGCAGCTCCGATCCAGAGTAAGCGAATATCCTCCTCACAGGGTATCCCAGATGACAGGTATAAGTGAGGAACAGATAGTTCATCTGGGCCGACTCTACGGTACCGTGCAGCCATCTGCCATAAGGATAAATTACGGGCTCCAGAGGCACACGAACGGAGGTATGGCTGTTCGCACCATAGCTTGTCTGCCAGCGCTGGTGGGTGCCTGGAAGTATCCGGGAGGCGGACTGCTGCTGAGTACTAGTGCTGCATTTCCAGTAAACTCCTACGCTTTGGAGCGGCCCGACCTCCTTCCGGGCAATCCGAGGACCATCAACATGAACAGGTTGGGCGAAGCCCTCTTGGAAGCGGATCCCCCAATATATGCCTTGTACGTTTACAACAGCAATCCAGCGGCTGTGGCGCCCCACCGAACTAAGGTGCTGGAGGGCCTGAGGCGGGAGGACCTTTTTACGGTGGTCCACGATCTGGTTTGGACCGAAACTGCCGACCTAGCGGATATAGTTTTGCCTGCCACAAGCACCCTGGAGCACTTGGACATACACACATCGTACGGCCACTTTTACCTTCAGCTCAACAGGCCGGTGATAGAGCCCCTGGGGGAATCCAAGCCAAACACCGAGGTATTCCGTCTGCTTGCTCAGGCCATAGGTTTCGACGAAGAGTGCTTCCGTGACAGCGATGAGGAGCTTATCAACCAGGCCCTTACAACCGGCAACAGATCATTGAGCAGAGAGACCGTGGAGCTGCTGTGGGAGCGTGGGTGGGTTAAACTTCCAGTACAGCGCCCCTTTTTGCCCTTTGCACAAGGTGGGTTTCCGACGCCGAGCGGCAAGGTGGAGTTTTATTCGGAGAGGATGGCCAAAGACGGGTACGATCCGTTGCCTAGGTACGATCCGCCAGCAGAATCTCCGGAAGCCAATCCGGATCTGGCTGCTAGGTATCCGCTGCGGTTAGTGAGTGCTGCGGCGCACCATTTCCTCAATTCTAGCTTTGGTCATGTCTCCAAGATGAGAAGGCTCGAGGGGCAGCCACGCCTTGAGATTCACCCTCTCGATGCGGAACCAAGGGGCATTAAGTCAGGAGACACCGTAAGGATCTTCAACGACAGGGGATGTTTCTATGCCATCGCCGCTGTGGGGTGTTCGGTGCCGCCAGGTGTAGTGTTCCATCCGAGTATTTGGTGGGACAAACTGAGTTCGCATCCTACCAACGCTAACTACACTACCTCTGACAGGTTGTCAGATATGGGTGGGGGAGCCACCTTCCACGACAACCTGGTGGACATTGCAAAGGTGGAGGGTGGTAGGCTCACATGGATTTAGATCACGTTATCGATGTAAAGTGGCTTGAAGAACGAGAATTCGTTGCTCAGACACCTTCGGGGTGCGCCCTGCCTGTGGCAGGGCGGTTTGGCTTCAAACCTATGGAGCTCGTACTCATTGGGGTGGCTGGCTGCACAGCTTGGGATGTAGTTGAGATCCTTAGCAAACAGCGCCAGAAGCTTACGGGGCTTACCGTATCTATAGCCGGCAAACAGAGGGAGAGACCGCCAAACATATTTACCTTAGTTAAGGTGCACTATAGGCTGAGGGGTCAGAACCTAGATCCACAGGCGGTGGAACGGGCGGTGAGGTTGTCGGAGGAAAAATACTGTTCGGCAATGGCTGTGCTCAAGGCCAGCTGCCCAGTGGAAGTTACCTGGGAGGTGGAGGAGGCGTGAACCTCCCCCACCTCCTCTCTGCCATCCTATGACTTCAACATGTTTCGAAGGACTGCGGGCAGGATACCTCCGTGACGGTAATACTCCACCTCTATAGGCGTGTCTAGGCGGGCAGTAACCCTAAAGGAGCGTTCTGTTCCATCTTCGGACCGTGCCCTTACCAGAAGCACCTTCTGTGGCGTGAGACCTTCGGCTATACCCTCGATGGAGAAGATTTCCCTACCGCTGAGGCCAAGGCTTTTTCTGCCTTCCCCTGGCATAAACTGGAGAGGAAGGACACCCATGCCCACCAGATTGCTGCGGTGGATTCTTTCGAAGCTCTCAGCGATCACTGCCTTGACCCCCAACAGCATGGTGCCTTTTGCTGCCCAGTCCCGGGAACTCCCTGCACCGTACTCCTTACCGGCAATAACTACCAGAGGGATGCCCTCTTGGCGGTACGCCATAGCAGCGTCGTAGATGGTCATCTCTCTGCCACTGGGAAAGTGGATGGTCCACCCACCTTCCCGTCCGGGTACCAGTTCGTTTCTGAGCCTGATATTCGCGAAAGTACCGCGCAGCATGACCTCGTGATTGCCTCTTCTGGCGCCGTAGCTGTTAAAGTCGCTGGGCGAAACCCCACGTTCAATAAGGTATCGGCCGGCGGGGCTGTCTACAGGGATGGTCCCTGCAGGGGATATGTGGTCGGTGGTGATGGTATCACCCAGCATGGCTAGGACTCTTGCGCCAACAATGTCGACCACAGGGGGCGGATCCAGAGCGAGATCTCGGAAGAAAGGCGGTTCCTGTACATAAGTGGAGGTCTCATTCCACTGGAACAGTTGTCCCTCGGGGATGGGTAACTGCTGCCACCGGTCGTCGCCGTCGAAAATCCTTGCATATCTGGCTCGGAACATTTCAGGATCCAAAGAGTCCGTCATAGCCTTTCGTATCTCGTCCGCGGTAGGCCATATGTCCCTGAGGAATACCGGCTGGCCCGTCGGATCAGTGCCTATTGGTTCCGATGTCAAGTCAATGTCTACAGTGCCTGCAAGAGCGAAGGCTACCACCAGCGGTGGCGATGCCAGATACGCCAGTTTGGTGAGAGGATTGATGCGACCTTCAAAGTTCCGATTGCCGCTTAGTACCGAGGCTACTACTAGGTCCTTCTCCTTAATGGCTTGGGCTACAGCTTCGGGAAGAGGTCCGCTGTTTCCTATGCAAGTGGTGCAGCCGAAGCCCACCACATGAAACCTGAGGGCCTCCAGATATGGCATGAGCCCAGCTCGTTGCAGATAATCGACAACTACCGCAGAGCCAGGAGCCAGGCTTGTCTTCACCCATGGTTTAGTGGAGAGCCCGCGTTGGACTGCTTTCTTTGCGAGAAGGCCAGCGCCCAGCATCACGGTGGGGTTGGATGTGTTGGTGCAGCTGGTTATAGCTGCAATAGCCACCGCTCCATCTGTGATGGTTGCTTTGGTGCTGTCAACAGTGATCTCGATGCTGCGTCCATTGGCGGCCTTTACCGCCAGGGTAGCGTCGTTTCGTTCAAATATCTTCCCCTGGCCGTTCCCGTCATCCCATGTGCGGGTGCTTGGTATGTAAGCAGGGAGTATCTCCCTGAAGGCATGCTTCAGATGGGATAGGGGTACTCGGTCCTGCGGCCTGCGGGGTCCCGATACGCTTGCCTCCACGGTGGAGAGGTCTAGTTCTACTAGCTCGGTATAGATTGGTTCGGGGCTGTCTTCTGTTCGGAACAGTCCTTGGGCTTTGGTGTAATGCTCTACCAGCTCGATCAGTTGGGAACTGCGGCCAGTGCCCTTTAGATAATTCAGTGTCTCCTCATCCACAGGGAAATACCCACATGTTGCTCCGTATTCTGGGGCCATGTTGGCGACTGTGGCCCTGTCAGCCAAACTCAGCGAAGCCACCCCTGGCCCGAAGAACTCTACAAACTTGCCTACGACGTTCCGTTTTCTGAGGATTTCCGTGATGGTCAGCACCAGATCGGTAGCCATCACCCCCTCGGGCAGGCGGCCTTTAAGCTTGACGCCCACCACTTGCGGTGTAACTATGTGCAGGGGCTGTCCTAGCATTGCCGCTTCTGCCTCGATTCCACCCACTCCCCAGCCCAGGACGCCCAGGCCATTCACCATAGTGGTATGGGAGTCTGTTCCCACCAAAGTGTCCGGGCAGGCGATCTGTCTGCCATCTCTCTCCGAGGTGTGAACAACTGTGGCTAGGTATTCAAGGTTAACTTGATGCACTATTCCAGAACCGGGGGGCACAACCCTGAAATTCCTGAAGGCTCGTTGTGCCCACCTGAGAAACTCGTACCGCTCGCGGTTTCGCTCGTATTCCTTCTCTACATTCAAGCGAAAGGCTAGAGTTGAGCCGAAGTAGTCTACCTGAACGGAGTGATCGATAACAAGATCTACGGGTACTACCGGGTTGATGCTGGATGGGTCCTTGCCCAGTTTCGCCACGGCAGCCCTCATAGCTGCAAGATCGGCTACCCCTGGCACACCTGTGAAGTCTTGCATGATCACCCGACTCACTATGAAGGGAAGCTCGCGCTCGGCAGGACGCGGTGCGTCCCAATGGGCTAGTTCCACCACATCGGCCTCAGACACTATGACCCCATCGCAGTGCCGCAGGAGGTTCTCGAGAAGAATCCGTATTGTGTATGGAAGTTGTGATATGTTCCCTAGGCCGGCACGTTCGAGCTTCTCAAGGCTGTAAATGGTGAATTCGCCAGAAGATGTCCGTAGCGTCGCAAGAGATCCGAAGGCATCAGGCATGGACATGGCTTTTCCTTTCGTCCGTTGGATTGTCTCTCGGTAATTTTACCTTTAGATCTCTGTGGCGTAAGGCAAGCGTGGGGCGACAGGTTACCGCCTAGCGGCTGAGAGCAGTAGTGGCACAGGCAGATCTACTTTGCTAAATTCTTGCGGGGGGGAATGGTCTGCTGGGGAGTCACTCGCTGTTAGGATATTCCGGTGATCCCACCTTCCGCTGTGGGGTGCAGCCATCGTGCTAGGGCTGTAGGTGCAGATATGGTTCGAGGCCCTGCTGGGTGCTTTGCGGCCATCAGGGAGAGGACTGTATACTAGGCCAGATACGCAGATGAGCCAGACAGACACTCCGAGGGCACGCCTCATTTCTACCGCGGCGCGCGACATCCGCAGCGAGCTCGATTCTCTGGGCATCACGGCCAGGGTATCGGCTGGCGTGGAGATGTCTGCGCAGCAGGCTGTAGTACGTCTCAGTGGACTGCGTCCCCAGATGGTGGGACCTCTCGTTTCGATATTTCATGGATGCGGTCTAGTGGCTTTCTCTGGAGTCAATAAAGAAGACGTGTTGGCCATTGGCACACATCAGCAGTTTGCCTTTGCCCTTGGCCAGCTGAGCATCATGGCAGATGAGTGGCCGACTGTGGCTGCGGCCATACAGGGGGTGCTTCAGCCTCCCGTAAGCCACGGGTGGGAGCTGGCCCACGATCGATCCCTGCCCCTCGGGAAGCGTACCCTCGTTATGGGAATACTTAACCTCAGCCCGGACTCTTTTTCGGGGGACGGGATTGCTGACCCCGATCGGGCTGTGGGACGGGCAGAGGCAATGGTAGAGGAAGGGGCCGACATCGTGGACGTGGGTGGCGAAAGCACGCGGCCTGGCGCTGAACCTATATCGGTCGAAGAAGAGATGAGAAGGGTCATACCGGTCATAGAGCGTCTGGCGAAGATCCCTCGTCTCGTACTGTCAATTGACACTTACAAGCCTCAGGTGGCAGAGGTATGTCTCAAGGCTGGTGCGCACATAGTCAATGATGTTTTTGCCCTAAGGCATCCAGGTATGGCCGAGATTGTCGCCGAGTATCGGGCAGGGGTAGTCCTCATGCACATGCTGGGGGAACCACGGACGATGCAGAGCAATCCTTCCTACGCCAACCTAATGCATGAGATCTATATCTTCTTGGCCGAAAGGGTGGATTTTGCCATTAGGTGCGGTATCGGGCGAGAGAGAATAGCCATAGACCCGGGCATCGGCTTCGGCAAGACCATTGACCACAATTTGGAGATCTTGCGCAGGCTTCGAGAGCTCACCTCCATGGGACTCCCCGTACTGATTGGTCCTTCCCGGAAGAGCTTCATAGGGAAAGTGCTCGATGTTCCCGTTGACCAGCGACTTGAGGGCACGGCCGCGGTGATAGCACTGGCTATCGCCAACGGTGCATCGATAATTAGAGTCCACGACGTCAGGTCTATGGTCAAGGTGGCTCGGATGGCCGAAGCGATAGTAGGAGGGCGGCGAGAGTGAAGGTGCAGGCCGGACACAGGGTTTTTCTCGGCCTCGGTTCGAACCTCGGGGATCGTGTCGGTAACCTTTCGAGGGCGGTGACCCTGTTGATGGAAAATCCTTATTTCGTGGTGACCAGGGTATCGGACTTGTTCGAGACAGCCCCTGTAGGCTACGTCGATCAACCCTGGTTTGTAAATGCTGTGGTCGAGGCCCGTACTTCGCTTACAGCCCGGAAGGTGCTGGAGCTGTGTCTCGATACGGAAAAGAAGATGGGTCGAGTCAGGCGCATCAAATGGGGTCCTCGGAACATCGATATAGATCTTCTGCTGTACGACGCCGACATCATTGCCGAAGATGGGTTGGAGGTACCCCATCCCAGGATGACAGAGCGTCTCTTTGTTCTTGTGCCTTTGGCGCAGCTTTATTCCGAGTGGTCCTGGGAGGGAAAGACAATAGGCCAGATGATCGATGACTTGGCCCGTGTCGATGGCCAATCCCTCAGGCGGCTCGAATTAGAAAGGCCATGGGTGCGTCTCTGAGGCTTTACCGTGTTACGGTCCTGGTTGCCGTTGTAGTCGTTGGCTTGTCCATCGGGACGGGAAGGGCCCTGAGCCCATGGTCTTCACTTGGGCACGTACCCACTAGTGCCCCAGTTACCGCCATCGCTGTGGCCTCGTCTCAGCCAGATGTCGTGTACGTGGGCACAGCTGCTTCTGGGGTGTTTGTATCGAGGGACGGTGGTAAAAGTTGGTTGCCTGCCGCTGCCATGCCCTTTTCTACGGTGTTGGCACTGGCCACCAATGAGCGGCAGTTTCTTAAGGTATTGGCAGGCACTTACGGTGGTGGGGTATATGCCAGTGAAGATGGAGGACAGACGTGGATATCCGCAGGTCTGTCAGGCAGAAAAGTTGTGGGGTTGGCGATGCGGGCAGATGGGGCTGTTTTGATAGCAGCTGTGGCAGGTCCCTGGGCAGCCATATATCGAACCCAGGACGGCGGCCGCACCTGGGAAGCGGCGAATAGCCAATTGCCGCAGGGAACCTACCCTACTGTGGCTTGTGCAGTAGGGAATAGCTTCTTGGTGGGCGCGCGAAGCGAGGGCGGTGGAACAGTTCTTTACACATCGGACGATGGGTTGGAATGGAGATCGGCCGGCCAGGGGCTTCCCGATGACCTGTCGGAGGTCAGCTCCCTCGCATGTAACAACACCGATGCCTGGGCCGTTACCGATGGCGGAGTATACCACGGGAGACCCGGCGGTGAATGGGTGTTGGATGCTCCTCTCCCCGAAAGTCAGATGGGTAGCATCACCTTTTCCGGTGGCAAGGTGTATATGGCGACGTCGAAGGGCATATATCTGAGGATACCGGGAGGGTGGCAGAAGGAATCGGCTGTTGAAGAACAAGGGCTACTGTCTTCGGGAAGCACGGCATCGTCGGGTTTCAAGGTTTTCCTGGCCCTGCGTTCAGGTCGCATTCTGGGAGAGGTCGAGGCTCCGCCTGTAGCTGTGCAACCTACGCCTGCTCGGCCAAAGTTGAAGGGGTTACCAACCGATCCGGTGCAGCCTCCGGCTGAGCCCAGCGGAGAAGTGGCTTACTTTCCGGAAACAGGGCACACTATTGCCAGAGGCTTTCTGGCTTTCTGGAAGGCCAACGGAGGCTTGGAGATCTTTGGTTATCCCCTAACGGAGGAGTTTGAAGAGAACGGTCGGACTGTGCAGTATTTCGAGCGGGCCCGCTTGGAATACTATCCAGAATACTCAAGCACCCCTAATGTTATTCAGTTGGGCCAGCTCGGCCGCGAATTCACCAGAGGCCGCTATTTCTTGAATATCGACTTTTTCGCCAGCAAGCCCGACAGGTACTTCTTTAAGGAGACCGAGCACTCGTTGGCTGGGGCCTTCCTCAGGTTCTGGAACGACAAGGGAGGAGTCAGGATCTTCGGTTACCCCATAAGCGAGGAGATGAGAGAAGAAGGCCGCACAGTCCAGTACTTTGAGCGGGCCAGGTTTGAATACCATCCTGAGACTCCGGAGCGTGAGGTCGAGGTGACAGACTTGGGCAGGAGACTCTTGGTGCAAAGAGGGTGGCTTTCCGATTGATGGGAGCATGGTAGGCAGCTTTTTCAAGGATTCGGGGACCCTGGTAACAGGGAGGCCCACCGAGGGCCTCAGGAAGAGGGCACTGGACATAGCGGCTGCAGCGCTGTCGGCCGCAGATCCTCGACGATGTGTACAGCGTCATCTCAGGTTATCGGACAACGTACTCACCTGTGATGGTATGCAGTATGATCTTGCCTCTTTCAAAAGGGTGCTGATAGTAGGTGCCGGGAAGGCTTCCGGAGCCATGGCTGCTGCAGTGGAGGACCTTCTGGGGTCTCGAGTCACCGATGGGTGGGTCAACGTGAAGGATGGGTACGAAGTGCCTACGTCCCGCATTGTCATTCACAGTGCAGCCCACCCGGAACCGGACGAGCGAAGCGTCAGGGGTAGCGAGGCGATTGTGGGACTGCTAAGGGACGCAGGGCCCGAGGACCTGGTTATCGCCGTTTTGTCTGGTGGGGGCTCGTCTCTGCTCGAGATCCCCAAGCCAGGACTGACGCTGGAGGACCTAAGGGCCGTCACCAGGCTCTTGTTGACCAGCGGAGCGACCATCTCCGAGGTGAACACGGTGCGCCGGGCCCTGTCGCAGGTGAAGGGGGGACGCCTGGCCGACGTAGCCTATCCCGCTCGAGTGCTGGTCTTAGTGCTTTCAGACGTGGTCGGCGACGATCTTGCTACCGTGGCCTCGGGACCCTTCTTTCCATCACCAACGGGGCCTCGAGAGGCGATTTCGGTGCTGAGACGTTACGGACTGTGGAGCAGGATTACAGATGCAGTGCGCGGTGCTATAGAGGCCGATGAAGGCCGGCCATTGGATTTCGGCCACGTGCATCATGCGGTGGTGGGAAATGTAAGAGAGGCCTGCCTGGCTGCAATGGACGAGGCGCGGATGGACAGGCACACCGCCTTGGTCACGAGCTTCTTGGAAGGTGAGGCCCGCGAGGTGGGCCGGCTGATTGCTGGCATGGCCAAAGAGCTGAAGCATCACGATAACAGATGGCTTCAGCTACCTGCCTGCGTCGTTCTAGGTGGTGAGACGACGGTCACTGTGCGGGGCCAGGGTAGAGGAGGCCGCAATCAGGAGATGGCCCTTAGCGCAGCCTTGGGGATAGATGGACTGCAGGGCGTTGTGGTGCTCTGCATAGCTACCGACGGTGGCGATGGCCCCACAGATGCCGCAGGTGCCTTGATCGACGGCGACACGGTGACTCGAGCCGTCAGATTGGGCTTGGATCCACTGGCCTACCTAGCCGACAACGACAGCTACACGCTGCTAAAGGAGTTGGGGGAACTGGTGGTTACCGGGCCTACCGGCACCAACGTCAACGATTTGTGCATAATACTGGCCGATCCCTAAGTGGAGGCCAGCGGCTCAGTATCCGCAAGGAAGGCGTCAACAAGGGTTACAAGCTCCTTCAGCTTCACTGCGTGTACTGCGTGGGGGGCACCTTCTATCCTGACAAACCTACCGTAGCGGAGGCGCTGAGCTAGTACTTCGCCTGTAGCTTGGTCGAGAAGAGCTCCATGGGCAGGATCACCTCCCACAATGAGTGTAGGAGCATATATCTGATCGAAGTACGTCTCATCTACGCGGAAAAAAGCCTCAGGGTGATCTAGGATCTCAGCAACTGCCTGAGCTGCTACCTTCCGCCAGAGTTGGGCCGTCAGCTCCAAAGTGGCCCTGCTAGCCCAGGGTTGGAGCTGTCTAAAATACTCGACAAGTGCCCCAACCCCCTTCTCCCTAAGCGACATCAGTTTCCTAAAGATCTCCAACATCTGTAGGCCCGAGGTGCCCAGACCTGGATCCAGTAGGACGAGCCTATCGACTCGATCGGGCCAGAGAGCAGCAAAGGTCGAAGCCACCAAGGCTCCCAGGGAATGGCCCACTAGGTGTGCCCAAGGGAGATGGAACCTGTCCATTACCTCCAATAGGTCTACAGCGTAGTCCTCGGGAAGATAGCCGCTCGGGGGCGCTGGGCTTTGCCCGTGGCCGCGGAGATCTGGTATAAATAGGCGGTATCGCCTTTCAAGTAGGCGTGACACACCCTGCCAAACTTGACTGCTTGCCCCCAGTCCATGGAGGAGTAGCACAGCCGGCCCTTGGGTGCCGGCCGTTCGCACAAAAAGTTGCACGGGATGGTTGATTTTAGCTTCGCTTATGGCCATTAGGATTCCCTCTCGGCGGGAGAGCGTTGCCATCGTATTGGTCAGTGGTCTAGCATCGGCGGCAGGTACCGCAGTACTCTTCGGCCTGGGCGCCGCTACCCCTGCCATTATAGCGGAGCAAGGTGTGAGCTTCGCGGCAGCTGGCCTACTTTCAACTTCCACGCTGCTCGTGCATTCGGCGATTCAAGTCCCCGCGGCGAGACTAGCGGCCTCGAGAGACCCGAGGCCGATAATGAGTCTTGTCATAGGGTTCCTATTGGGCCTCATTGCACTTTCCATGGCTCCAATGGCATTTCCGCTCCTGCTACTGACCAGGGCGCTGATGGGGCTAGGAACCGGGTCCCTGTTTCTGCTTGCAACGGTCTACGCTGCCAATGCCGTAGCTGTAGCTGACAACCGTCTGAGGCAGGGGGTAGTAGGTGGAAGCGGGCTGTTTGGAGTAGCGCTGAGCAATCTTGTAGCTCCCATGGCTATGGCGATTGTCAGTTGGAGAGGCGCCTATGCCTGTGGAGTTGTGCTTCTATTGGTTCTCCTGACCGTGCTCCTCTCGTGGAAAGCTAAGGTAGCGCCAGCATCGCCCGGGGTGCTGAGGCTACGCGATCTTGTAAGACCCCTCGCCAGACGCAATGCATGGGCTTTGGGATTAGCGCACACGGCAGGGTTTGGGACGTTTTCGGTGTTGGCGAGTTGGTTGGTGGGATATCTAACGGGTGCACTGCATCTGGCTCCCTACATGGGCAGTTATTTGAGTTCAGGAATTATCTTTGTGGGCGGGGTAGCCCGTGTGCTGAGTGGTGTCGTGACCCTGGGTCTAGCGCCCAAGATATTGGTTGCCTTCTCTCTGGGCGTGGCAGGTGTGGCGCTCCTCATGGAGAGTCTAGGCTCATCGCTGGCTGCGACCGTCCTGCTTATCTTATCTGCCCTATGGTTCAGCGCTTATTCCTATAGTTCCATCTTCGCCTTATCGTTCCAGGCAGATCCTCCCGAGGAGATGGGGGCAACCACTGGTGCCTTCAATTTCATAGCATCAGTGGCGGCGGCCACCATGCCCTATCTATTCGGCTTAGCCGTGGATTTAACTGGCCACTACAGTGGTGGATTTGTCCTCACCGGCTGCATAGCGCTGTTGGGGTCGGCTTCGATATGGGCTTTCAGGGGGTATAGATCGAAGCGGTAGTCTCGGAGGGTTCGACGAGGTTTCTCACGAAGTATTGACGGAAACGGCGCGACCGTCTAATATACGGTATACAGTCCTCCATCTGGATGGGGCTGAATATTAGTCACAGGGGTGTGCGATGAAAGGTCGTTGGTCAATGTATCTCGGTTTAATAGTGTTGGCGCTACTTCTGGCTGCCTGTGCTCCCGCTGCGTCACCTACTCCTACCAGCGCACCGAAACCCACCACGCCGCCTGCCCAGCCCTCTCCCGCGGCTCAGGCAAGCCCTACAACCACAAAGCTTAAGTCGGACAAGACCTTTAAGTTTGCTTACCTCACGTTAGGATGGGCTGCTACTGAGATCATCGATAAACAGAAGCTACTTGAGAAGCGCGGATGGAAAGTGGAGTTCTCCACAGTAGGCCCCATATCGGGCCTCGTAAACACCTTTGTTTCTGGCCAAGCGGACATCATAGACATGAGCGCCGTAATAGCTGGCCAGATGTACGAGCAGGGGAACAAACTGAAGATCTTCGGGACCGCTGTGGGCACGTTGGGGTCGATCGTGGTGCCGGTGGACTCTCCCATAAAAGACGTCACAGAGCTTAAGGGCAAGAAACTCGGAGCCATAGTCGGGGGCACGACCTTCCAGGACATGAATGCGAGTATAAGAAAGCTTTACAACATGGATCTGTCTAAGGATACCACTCTGATCACTGCAAATCAGCCGCCCGATCTGGCTAACTTACTCATCAAGGGCGACGTGGATGCTATCAACGTCTGGTTGCCTACGTCGGCCCAGCTGGTTCGCACGGGGAAATACAAGTACTTGGTGACCCAACAGGAGCTCTGGGAAAAGGTCTCGGGCAAAAAGGATCTAGAAGTCCACGTAGTCTACCTGACGCGTCCAGATATCGCCCAACAGTACCCGGAACTGCTCAAAGACATCAACGATGCTCAGAAGGAGGCTGCCGATATCTGGGCGACCCAGCCCGAGGTCGCAGCCCAGGCCATCATGGCCGTTACCCAGCTGCCTAAGGACGACGTTCTTTTTGCGATGAAGGAGACCAAGCAGGTGATGTGGGGTCTCACGGATGCCAACATCGACACCATACTGGCCCAGCTCAAGCACAACCGCGAGTACGGCACCCTGCTTAAGTCCGATATCTGGCTGAACCCGGACCAGAAGCTACGGGAAGACATGTTCTTTATCGCAAAGTGAACTCGGGGGGCAGGGGCTAAGCCTACACAGCCCCTGCCCTTTATTCATTGCCTGCAGAAGCAAAGCCAGGTCTGTGCCCTGCTGGGCAGGCTTGACGAAGTAGCCCTATAATTTCTTAGATCTCGTTGGCTAGACTGAGCTAGGTAAGGAGATGGCAATCAACAAAGCCAGAAGGATTCCCCCAGGTCAGTACGTTACAGAGAAGTGGCCAGTACTCCATTACGGCGATGTGCCCAATGTGGACCTGCAACGTTGGAGCTTCAAGGTGTGGGGCCTGGTGGAAGCGCCGCTCGAACTGAGATACGAGGATATACTGCGGCTCCCCAAGGTCTCCGTGCGCTGCGACATACATTGTGTCACCCGATGGAGCAAACTGGACAACGTGTTTGAAGGCGTTTCAGTTAGGGCAGTGCTTGAGAGGGCCAAGCCGTTGCCGGAAGCCAAGTACGTCATGGTGCATGCCGAGCATGGCTTCACCACTAACCTTTCCATGGAAGATGTGCTTAGGGATGACGTGCTGCTAGCCTATGCCCACGATGGCGTGCCTTTGACCCCTGAGCACGGGTGGCCCCTGAGGCTGGTAGTGCCTCATCTCTATTTCTGGAAAAGTGCCAAATGGGTCCGGGGTTTCGAGCTAATGGCTCACGATAGGCCAGGGTTCTGGGAGAGCTACGGCTATCACATGCGCGGAGATCCTTGGAAAGAGGAGCGCTACTGGTAGACCCCGATGGGCTTGCGCGGCCCATGAGGCCACTTAGGTGCCTTTTCCCGCAAGGCCTACAGGAGCCTTCATGTCGGTGGCCTCAGCCGATTACAGCAGCTGGCGATCTGGCTTCGATGGGGTTTCCCACATAATCCCAAAGTGCACCTTTCTTGAGCAGATTGGGCTGTGAGGCCCTTATAAGCATGTATAAGGCACGTGGCATCTGCCGTTGATGCGTCGGGAAGGTGTGGAAGGGTTCGCGGAAGGACGATCTTGAGAAAAGCTTCGATCCTCCCTCAGGGGCTGCGGCCTAGGTGAAAAAATCGCGGGTAACCGGTGTGCGGTGCTCCAGTCGCTGACAAGGCAGGCTCGTGACTATGGGCGATAAGTCCTGGCAGCATGGTATTGAATAGGGTGGGGGCTGGACTTTATTACTCTCCAGCCCCCACTAACCAGGACGAAAACTGGGACGTCCGGGGAACCCGGCCGCCGCCGGGACTAGATCCGGTATCCGGGACCAGCGCGGGCCGCCTTACCTGCGGGGCGGGTTCCCCGTGCGCCCCGTCCTCTCCTGCTCAGATCGGAACCCTATGAACCTGGCGATCTGCGCGTCGTCTCCTGCAACGCAGTTTTTCGGTCTCCGGACCTCCCTCGCCTCCTTCCTTACAGGTTTGGCTGGCCCGGATACCGGACCCGTCCCCTGGGGGGTAATCCCACTATAACCTTCGGGTGTAAAAGCCCCATAAAAAATGCAGCCTGAGGCATAAAAGTTCTGTAAATGTTTTGCAGTGTGGCCGAGGGTGCCAAAAGAGGCGGTGCCTGAATGCAGGCCTGTGGGGCTAACATGTGGGGCAGCGACCAATCGGGGAATCCGATCTCGTGCAATTGTTATGAGCTCTGACATTCCTACGCGACCCTAAAGAAAGTTAAGGAAGAGGGCGTATCCAGTAGGAGGCATTGAAGCATAGGAGCTCTGAGCAGTGCACCGGCCTGGCATTGACAGCTTTTTATTGCTGGGTACAATGGGTAAATTGTCAGCAGAATGCTGTCGTGGAATGCACTGAAGAGGTGGAGGATCGGAAGTGGATCTTAGGGGAAGGAGCTTTGTCAACGATGATGACTTCACAGCCGAGGAGATGTGGCAAATCCTTCACACGGCTCAGGATCTGAAGCGCCGTCTGGCCCTCAGGCAGCCTCACGAGTTGCTTAAGGGCAAGCAGCTGGCCATGATATTCCAAAAGCCCTCCACACGTACAAGGGTCAGCTTCGAGGCCGGGATGGCTCAACTAGGTGGCCACGCCATGTATCTGGGGCCCAACGACCTGCAGTTAGGGAGGGGTGAGACTATACGGGATACGGCGAGAGTGCTCGGAAGGTATGTGGATGGCATCATGGCCCGGGTATTCAGCCACCGAGATGTGGTGGAGCTGGCGGAGTATTCAGGTGTCCCAGTGATCAATGGCCTTTCGGACGATCTGCATCCTTGCCAGATAGCCTCGGATTTCTTTACCTTGTGGGAGAAGCTGCGAAGGCTGGAAGGTCTCAACCTGGTATTCATAGGTGATGGAAACAATGTAGCCCAGTCCCTGATGCTTCAAGGGGCGAATATGGGTGTCAACGTGCTGGTCATAACTCCAGAACAGTACAGACCTAAAGAGGAGTATGTTCGCAGGGCGCAGGAGCTGGCTCGACGCTCAGGTGCCCATATCGAATTGTCCAACAATCCTGAAGATGTCCGCGAGGCCGACGTAATTTATACCGATGTGTGGGCATCCATGGGTCGAGAACACGAGCGCGAAGAGCGAGTGCGGGTCTTCGGTCCCTACCAGGTCAACGCGCGGCTCTTGGAGATGGCTCGCCCCGGGGTGCTCGTAATGCACTGTCTACCGGCTCATAGGGGCGAAGAGATAACGGATGACGTTATAGATGGGCCCAACTCCATAGTTTGGGATCAGGCAGAGAACCGGTTGCACGTCCAGAAGGCACTTATGGCCCTCACTATGGCTTAGGTTGCAGCCTGAGCAGCTAGATCTAGGGCCCGTTCCAGATGTGCTTCAATATCTTCGGCCCTCGTGACCGTGACCTGGAGGGCTGAGAACCCCTGGCGGAGGATGTCGCGCAGGAGGGTCGGCGCGTCGGGATGCCGCCCATCGATGACGTAGTCCGCCAGTAAGTCTGGGTGTATCATTTCAGCTGCGGCCAGTATGCCCTCGTTGTAGAAGGTGCGGCGCAGGGCCGCCTCGAAAGCCTCGTCCAGACCGAGTCTTTCCTTTGCAGGTTGGGGCATATCGAGAAACATGTAGACGAAGTGGGGTCGTATGCCAAACATCTCGGCGTCACTGGTCGCTAAGAAGACGTCGTAGGTTAGCTGCGGCTGGTTTGCCGATCTTCTTGCGGCATCCGCAATTAACGATATCGTTTCGGGAATGTCATGGTGGGCTATGCCAAGTAGCAACACCTCGTCGGCCAGGGCAGCTGCAGTAGATAGAACGCGGGGGCCTCGGCCTGCCACCATGATGCGTAAGGGAGTAGCAAATTCTAGGCGGGCGCCGGAGCTGCGGAACAGTCTGCCTTGGAAGTTGAGGGTCTGGCCCCTGGCGAGGCCCCTGATTATGGTTATCATTTCGCCAATAGCCTTAGCCGGGCTGCTCCGGCTAAAGCCCATGAAATCCTCGATTTCCGAACCTCCAGCGCCGATACCCAGGGTGACTGGCCTTCCCAAGTATTCGGCCAGAGTGCAGGCAGCGGTGGCAGAGACTACGGGGTGGCGTGTGTAAGGGTTGGTGACGCACACCCCAAGGTCGATGCGGGTAGTGGCCGAAGCTATCGCCGAGAGGGCCACCCAAGGATCTCGCTGACAAGCCTCGTCGGGCACCATGCAGTAGTCATAGCCCAGATGCTCCGCTACCTGGGCTGCCCGAACGGCCTGATGGACGCTCATTTTGGCTAGCAGATATACTCCCTTCCTCATCGAAGGTCTCCTCACAAGGGATTCAGGGGCACAATGATTCTAAACCGTATGTCTCGTGGGTCAGAAACCCCTGTAGCTAACTGCTGGAGGAGGTTAGCCCTTTGAGGGCTGGCAGTACCATCTCAGCGAACCGGCGGACTTGCGCGAACTGGTCCATGCTGGCGAAGCGGCAGATGAAGTAGTTGGCACCCAAATTGGCATAGAGCCGAAACCAACCCGCAACTTGTTCGGGGGTGCCCACTGGCCCCCAATCTCGCAGATCCACAGCTCCCTTGCTGGTCAGTTCGGGATAATAGTTCTCGATGTACGAGGCTAGGTCCCTTTCGGCCTCGTGAGGGTCTTCCGCTACGTTCAGGGTGACTTGGTAGGCCATGGGGAATCCGGCCGGATTGCGCCCATGCTCCTGGAGGGCCTTCACTACAAGTTGCCGTTGGGCGATGAAATCCTCGGGATGGGCGGCCCTACAGCAGGTTAGCCATCCATCCCCGAAACGCGCTATGCGGTGAGCTGCCCGGCTGAGTACAGCCTGGGTCTTGGAGACTGAAGCCGAGCGGCCAAGTATAGTTGGGTTGCTGACGACCCATATGGGTGGGGGTTTCTGCAACGGCGTCAGAGGCTCTATCTCGGTGCCCGAATAGAACTCGATGTTGTCGTAAACGAAGTGGGTGCCTCTAAAGGTGACCTTGCCTGTGGTGAGCAGCTGACGCAGTATCTGCAGGCCCTCTTCGAAGATTTCTGCGCGACGGCCATAGTCGAGCCCCAGAGCCTGGTACTCGCGGCGCACACCTTCTTCGGGGTTGCTCATGCAGGCTCCCATGACGGTCCTGCCTCCCGACAGTCGATCGAGAGTAGCCCACTGCATGGCAAGGTACAGCGGATTGCGCGTTGCGGTAACCAGACATGCCGTGCCGAGGACAATCCTCTTGGTTAGCTGGGATATAGCTCCCAAAAGGATTAGGGGATCGTACCTTGGTTTGGAGAAGAGGCTGTCCCCTACCCAGACGGAGTGGAAACCGTAGTTCTCGGCAATCTGGGCGAGGTCCAGCAGGTCCGAAAGAGTATAGTGAGATGCCAAGAGAGGTTCCCTGTTGTTCAAGTTGATGCCGAAATACACCGTCATCTAATCAGGGAACCTCCTTGGGAGTTAGGGCCAACTTCGATGTTACTTTACCTCGATTTCCAACTCGAGACCGTTTTTGTCGTCCTCGGCTTCGAAGGTACCTGGACGACTGGGGGCTGTCCACTCTATCCGCTTAGACTTTCCCGGCTGAACCACCACTTCTTCTATGTGGAGCTCGTCGCTTTCGAACTCGTGATCTTTGGAACCGCGGTTGGTCAGTACGAATACTACTCGCTCGCCGGCCTTCACCTCAACCTTGGACGGCTGGAACCCGGAGTCAGTTATTTCCAGGGCGATCTCGCGGGCTTGAGTTTGGCTCTGGGCAGCCGAAGAACACGCTGTGGCGAAGGTTGAGAGTACCAAGACGACAGCAAGGAACCAGAGAGTCACGGAAAACCGGGTTGTAGAGCGATGCCTTGTCATGGTCATGACCTCACCTTTACTCCTGCCAGTTTTTGTGCGAGGGGCTGGTAGAAGTACAGGCTTGCGACGATTATCAGATATGCAAAGTAGGCTACTGCCTGCACCAGTGAAGGACTGGGGTCATAGCCGAAGAGGGCTTCCAAGTACTTTCCTAGCAGGCTCTCTTCGCCGATCAGATGGGAGAGGTCCCACACATGAGACACTACGGGCGGGACAATACCCACCTCATGAAATTCCTTGAGCCCATTGGATACCATGCCAGCTGCCAGAAGTATGAGCATCGCAGCGGTGAGGTTGAAGAATAGGCTGAGGGGAAGATGGTAGCTTCCTTTGTAGACCCCGTATCCTAGAACGATGGCCATGGCGAGGCCGAGTGCAGCGCCAAAGTAGTAGATGATCAGGCTGTCGGCAATAACGGATCCGGCGAAGAGAAACAGGACCGTCTCTAGGCCCTCCCGTATCACTACGGTGAAGGAGAGGATGAGCAAGGCCAACGAGGACCCAGCCAAAACTGCCTGATCCACCTGGTGTCGTAGCTGTGCAGCCAGAGCGCGGCTGTGGCTACGCATCCAAAAGATCATCCACGTCAGTACGGCCACCGCTAGCAGCATCGACGAACCTTCGAAAACCTCTAGCATCGAGCCTGACATATGACCAAGGGTTGTGAAATAGAGGAGCGTGCCGCCGCCTAGGCTTATGGCAAAGGCTAATCCCGCTCCCAACCAGACCATGCGGCTGCCGCTGGGATGGCGGAGCTTCGCCAGGTGAGCCAATATGATGCCAATGATCAGAGCCGCTTCAAGACCTTCCCTGAGGGTTACCAGGAACGGGTAGAGCATGGCAGATCCTCCGATACATTGAGTTGAGCATTGTGCCTTTGTACATACGTGACTAATTGAATCAATTAGCTCACACTAACCTTAAGTGTTAGCATTATATAACTCGCTGGACAACTTTATCAAACCCCCGACCTCCGACCCGCGGCTCCTGAAGCTTGACGGCCAGTTCGGGGGGCCGTATAATTCCTAGTGTGCCGATAGGAATTATAGCATGATGCGGGTAAGTACGAAAGGCCATTACGGCCTAATAGTGATGACAGAACTGGCCCAGGCTTACAGCGAAGGCAGGGTTGTGCCCCTGGCCGACATTGCTGCCCGGTACAGGCTCTCGCCCGGTTATTTGGAGCAGGTTGTGGCGCACCTGCGTAGGGCCGGCCTAGTGGAGGGTACCAGGGGTATGCACGGGGGCTATGCCTTGAGTCGATCGCCCGAAAAGATCACGGTGGGAAAGATAATCAGGGTTCTGGAAGGGCCCGTAGAGCTAGTGGAGTGTGCTTCGGAGGACTACATAGCGGGTAGGTGCGATCGTGAAGGATACTGTCTGAGCAAGCCTGTTTGGCAGAGGGTGATGGACATTATGCTACGCATGCTGGATTCCATCACCCTGGCCGACGTCTGTCGGGAGCAGCTCAACAGTGTGCCAATGTTTTTCATGTTCACCGGTCAAAGGCGTAAAGAAAACTCTGTGTAGAGGGGTCGAATGGGAAAGGACGCTTTGGTTTACATCGAAGACTTACATGTAAATGTAGAAGGCAGGGAGATCCTCAAGGGGGTTACCCTGGAGGTGAACCGGGGAGAGGTGCATGCCATCATGGGCCCCAATGGGTCAGGCAAAAGCACCCTGGCCAATGCCGTGATGGGTCATCCCAAGTACGAGATAACCCGGGGAAGGATATGGTTTAAAGGCGAAGACGTGACGGATTTGTCTCCCGATGAGCGGGCGCGCCGCGGCATGTTTATGGCCTTCCAACACCCCATAGCCATCCCTGGGGTTACCATTATGAACTTCTTGAGGATGGCCCTCAAGTATGTGAGGGGGCAGGATGTGCCTGCCGGGGAGTTCAGGAGGCTGCTCAGAGAGAAGATGGCCAGCCTCAGAATGGACGAGAGTTTCGCGACCCGGTACGTCAACGATGGCTTCTCCGGGGGAGAGAGGAAGCGGGCTGAGATCTTGCAGATGGCCATGCTGCAGCCGGAGTTGGCTGTCCTAGATGAGACCGATACGGGGCTGGATATCGATGCCCTGCGCATAGTTTCCGAGGGCATCAATTCCCTGTTGGGCCCCGACATGGGGGTATTGATCATAACCCACTACATAAGGATCCTCAACTACGTGCAGCCACAGTTTGTGCACGTCCTTTACGACGGTCGCATCATCATGTCCGGTGGCCCTGATCTCGCTCACCAGCTGGAGGAGCGGGGCTACGACTGGGTCATCGGCAGTGCGGCCTAATCCTGAACAGGAGGTTCGCTAGACATGGTTAGCACTATCGATCTCGAGCAACTGGGTGAAACGTACCAGTGGGGCTTTAGGGACCCGGAGAACTACGTCTTTAAGTCCCGGAAGGGTCTGTCCCGCGAGCTTGTGGAGGAGATCTCTTGGCTTAAAGGCGAGCCCGACTGGATGCGCCGTTTCAGGCTGAGGGCATTGGAGGTCTTCCTGAAGAAGCCCATGCCCACATGGGGTGGAGATCTCTCGGAGATCGATTTCGATGAGATCTACTACTACATTCGTCCCACCGAAAAGCAGGGTAAGAGCTGGGAAGAGGTGCCCGAATACATCAAAAACACCTTCGATCGACTGGGCATTCCAGAGGCGGAGCGCAAGTTCCTGGCAGGGGTGACTGCCCAGTACGAGTCGGAGGTGGTATATCACAGCCTTCGGGAGGAGCTCAAGAAGAGGGGCGTTATCTTCGTAGATACCGATACGGCGGTTCGGGAATACCCAGATCTGGTTAGGCAGTACTTTGGCACTGTGGTGCCACCGGCAGACAACAAGTTTGCTGCCTTGAACAGTGCCGTGTGGAGCGGAGGTAGCTTCATCTACGTACCTGAGGGCGTGACTGTCGATATACCTCTCCAGGCCTATTTCCGCATCAACGCACAGAACATGGGCCAGTTCGAGCGAACCCTGATCATAGCCGAACCGGGAAGCTTTGTACACTACATCGAAGGATGCACAGCGCCAATTTACTCAACAGACTCCCTTCACAGCGCCGTTGTGGAGATCATAGTGAAGAAGGGAGCTCGTGTCCGCTATACCACCATCCAGAACTGGTCCCACAACGTGTACAACCTGGTTACTAAGCGGGCGGTGGCCTATCAGGACGCCGTTATGGAATGGGTTGATGGCAACCTGGGGAGCAAACTGACCATGAAATATCCGTCGATATTCCTCATGGAGCCCGGAGCCAGAGGAGAGGTTATATCGGTGGCCTTTGCTGGCAGGGGGCAGCATCAGGACGCTGGGGCAAAGGCTGTACATGTCGCACCGTACACTTCCTCGTCGATCATATCCAAGTCCATCAGCAAAGCCGGTGGACGCACCAGCTACAGGGGCCTGCTCAAGGTCTATCCCGGTGCCCACCACGTGAAGTCCAATGTGAGGTGTGATGCCTTGCTGCTGGACGAGCAGTCCCGCTCGGATACTTATCCATATATAGAGGTCGAAGAAGACGACGTTGTCATTGGTCACGAGGCCACAGTAAGCAAGATCGGCGATGAGCAGATCTTCTATCTCAGGAGCCGTGGCATACCTGAGGGCGAGGCTGCTAAGATGATCGTCAACGGGTTTATCGAGCCGTTCGCTAAGGAGCTACCCATGGAGTATGCCCTGGAACTGAATCGTCTCATAGAGCTCGAGATGGAAGGCTCGGTTGGCTGAGAGTCATTGAAGTAGGCTGCCGGCCTGGTCATCCTTTAGGAGCGACAGGCCGGCTACGTCTTACCGTCCACCTTAGCAATGTCGGAGAGTTTTGCTGTGAAGCACATAGCACTCACCTCGGAAACATGGCAGGAAATCAGCCGAATGGTAGGCGAGCCCCAATGGCTGGGGGAGCTACGGAGGGAAGCCTGGGAATTGGCCCGGCGAATGCCCATGCCTTCTCCTCAGGACGAAGAGTGGCGGAGGCTCGACATTACCGGATTGGACCCATGGTCCTACACGCCGTACTCCGATCCTGGCTACAGGGCCGAGACGGCAAAGGAGCTGCCATCTCTGCTGCAGGGAGCTGTGTCTCAGGACGAGGCCGGCACCCTTATACAACACAATTCCGCCAACGTGTTTGCCCGTCTCAGGGAGGATTTCGCAACCAAGGGGGTCATCTTCACCAGCCTGGACCGCGCTGTGGTGGAGCACCCCGACCTAGTGAGACAGCACCTTTATTCTGCCATCCCTATCGATACCAGCAAGTTCACGGCCATAGCGGCTGCATTGCGGTCGGGTGGTACCTTTGTATACGTACCCAAGGGGGTCACGGTGGAACTACCTCTCCACAGCCTACTATGGGCCGACGGGCAACGGACTGGCCTTTATCCGCATACCTTGATCGTGGCTGAGGAAGCCAGCCAGGTCGCTGTGGTGGAGGAGCACAATTCGGAAGATGGGGACCGATATGTCGGCCATACTGTGGAGATCGTTGCTCTCCCTGCCTCTGTAGTGACCTACGTGTACGTTCAGGACCTCGGAAGGGGGGCTTGGAATCTGACCTATCAGAAGGCGCTCAGCCATCGTGACAGCACCTTGGACTTAGTTGCAGTGGCGGCGGGGGGTAGGGTCTGCAAGGCCAACATCTACGGTTCCATGGTCGGATCGGGATCGATCGCCCGACTGTCGGGCTTCTACTTCGGAGATGACGACCAGGTCTTTGACTTCCACACCCTCCAGGACCATGTGGCACCGCACACTACCAGCGACCTCCTTTACAAGGGTGTGCTAAGGGACAGGAGCCGGGCCACCTATGCAGGTCTCATCAGAGTGGAGCGCTCCGCCCAGGGTACAGACGCCTATCAGGCAAACCGTAACCTCCTGCTCAACCCTGGAGCCCGGGCCGATTCCATCCCCACTTTGGAGATTCAGGCTAACGATGTGAGGTGTACGCATGGTGCTACCGTCAGCAGGATCGACGAGGACCAGCTGTACTACCTCATGACACGGGGTCTGCCTCCAAGGGCGGCTGAGCACCTGGTGGTGGAAGGATTCTTCGAACCGATAGTCGAGCGGATCCCGTTGCAAGAGGTCCGCAGGCGTGTATCGTCCATAATAGACCGGAAGATGGAGGCCCTGTGACATATGTCCCAGCGGTGGATCACAGTGGCTAGGGTCTCTGACATCAGACCTGGTAGGGGCCGGAAGGTAGTGGTGGAGGGAAGGGAGATCGCGCTGTTCAATGTGGGCGGCGAGTTCCTTGCGGTGGACGACACATGTACCCACGAGAAAGCCTCCCTGTCTGAGGGAGACGTTTACGATGGTATAGTAGAGTGTCCGAGACATGGGGCGCGATTCGATCTCCGGACGGGTCGGGTGTTGTCTCTTCCAGCTGTCAAGGACCTAAGGACCTATAGCGTGTTGGTTGAAGGCGATGAGGTCAAAATCACCCTAGAGTAGCCTCAGGCGGTGTTGCTATGGACGTTAGGGCGGTGAGAAAGGACTTCCCCATACTGGAGAGAGAAGTACGGGGAACCCGGTTGGTCTATTTGGACAACGCAGCTACTACCCAAAAGCCCAAGCAGGTGATAGAAGCTCTTGTCCGGTATTACAGCCATTATAACGCCAACGTTCACAGGGCTGTATACGCCCTGAGCGAGGAAGCTACTAACGCTTACGAAGAGGCCAGGAGGAAGGTGGCCAGGTTCATCAATGCACCGAGCCCCGAGTGCATTGTTTTCACACGGAATGCTACCGAGGCGCTCAACTTGGTAGCCTACAGTTGGGCCCACTGGAACCTGCGACCAGGCGACGAGATTCTCCTCACGGAGATGGAACATCACAGCAACCTGGTTCCATGGCAGCTGATAGCTGCTGAGCGGGATGCTCGACTGCGGTTTATACCCGTTGACGTCTCTACCGGCAAGTTGGTGCTCGATGACCTCGACGATCTCCTCACCGATCGGACCCGGATAGTTTCGGTGACGCAGATGTCCAACGTTTTGGGGACCATAAACCCTGTCAAAGAGATAGCTGAGAAGGCCCACCAGGTCGGTGCTATCATGGTGGTAGACGGTGCCCAGAGTGTTCCGCACATCCCTGTGGATGTGCAGGACCTGGGATGCGACTTCCTGGCCTTCTCGGGTCACAAGATGCTGGGCCCCACGGGTATTGGGGTGCTCTACGGCAGGTATGAGGTCCTGGAGAGAATGGAGCCGTTTCTGGGCGGCGGGGATATGATCCGCGAGGTATGGTTGGACAGAGCTTCGTGGAATCAAGTACCCTACAAGTTTGAAGCTGGGACTCCCAACATAGCCGATACCATAGCCCTAGGGGTCGCAGTGGATTACCTTTCCGCTCTTGGCATGGACGAAGTGCGTCGGCACGAGATCGACCTTACGAAATATGCTTTGGAAGTGCTGTCTGGCTTTGGCGACGAGATAACCATTTACGGTCCCCAGCGAGCCGAGGATAGGGGCGGTGTCATTGCCTTCAACTTCGCCGAGATACATCCACACGACCTGGGTACGATCCTCGACAGTGAAGGTGTGGCGATTCGAGCTGGCCACCACTGCTCTCAACCCCTAATGCGGAAACTCGGGGTCTCAGCTACGGCCAGGGCCAGCTTCTACATATATAATCTGCCAGAAGAGGTCGACGCTCTGGTCAGGGCGCTGAAGCGGGCCAAGGAGATATTCGGCAGTGTCCTTATCTGAGGAGCTGTATAGGGATATACTACTGGGACACTTCAAGAATCCCCGGAACAAGGGGCTGCTGGATCCGGCGGATATAACCGCTCACGGCACCAATCCCCTCTGCGGTGATGAGATCAACCTGACCCTCAGAGTAGCTGATGGCCGTATAGTTGAGGTCGGCTTCGATGGTCATGGCTGTTCCATAAGCCAGGCTTCGGCTTCGATCATGACCGAAATAATAAAAGGCAAGACCTTGCACGAGGCCCTGGCACTGGTGGAGTTTGTAAAGCAGTTCATGCGAGGAGAGAAAACCCTTGAAGGGGAGGACTTGGGCGATCTGGAGGCCCTCCAGGGGGTTCGCAAATATCCAGTACGCATCAAGTGTGCCCTCCTCGCCTGGACTACCCTCGAAGAAGGACTCGGCGAAACCTCCCTCTGAAGACTGTATATCCCGGCCCGAGCTGGTTTGGGTGTCGTGGATATACCGATACCCGGTAGTGGTATAATAGGTGGCTGCGATAGGCGGCGGAGGTGAGGTATGGCTGTAGTTGTGTATACGACACCTACTTGTAGATACTGCCAGGCAGCGAAGCGATACTTATCGGAAAGGGGTATCCATTTCCGAGAGGTAGATGTCTCCAGAGATTCTGCTGCAGCGAGGGAGCTTATGAGGAAGTCGGGCCATATGGCGGTACCAGTGATCGACGTCAATGGGCGACTGGTAGTGGGTTTCGATAGGGTGAAGCTCAACCAGGCTTTGGGATTGCGCGGTTAGGAGGCAAGGGATGCGGATACAACCTATGGATGACAGAGTGTTGGTAGTGCCTTTGGAAAATGACGGACCTTCAGTGGCCGGGTTGGTAATTCCTGACACTGCAAAGGAGAAGCCACAGCAGGGCAGGGTGGTGGCTGTGGGTACCGACGAGGAACTGCGCTCCAAGATCAAGGAAGGGGATATCATACTCTTCAGCAAATATGCTGGGCAGGAACTGAAATTCGAGGGAAAAGACTATATTGTCCTCAACAGATCGGATATCTTGGCCCTCTTGACCGCCTGATAAAGGCCGAGAGCGATCAAACCAGCAGGACACGTTTCGGCGACTCAGCCCTTGAGGGTCGACAGGATCGATAGCCGCGGAGTGGGTATAGAGGCGCCTGCACACGACCAAAGTTACATCGATGGCCTGAGCAGAATGGATCTGTCTGCAGCAGCGTCGGCCCTATGGCGGCCTGCGGCCCAACCGTAACCTTTGGTGGGGGCTGGTGCCCCATCCCACGGAATGCCCTCTGGACGAGCGTTCCACGGCCCTTTTCCCTTCGAACTTCCGCAGAGAATCCATGAACCCTTGGCGCTTTGTGGTGGCCGGGTCAGCGGGGTCATGCCATCCTCCTGTAGTGCCATCGCTCCTTTTTCCCCTGGATTCCGACCGATTTAGTGTGTCTCAGGGATCTTTGTCGGAAGCGAGCTCGCGATCTGGCACCTTGCACTTCCTAGGTGACCTCGTGTAGAATAGAACCGTTAGCACTCTCGATGTGAGAGTGCTAACCAAGCGAGAGGGCCGAGAGTTGCTTACTGAAAGGAAAGCGCTGATCTTGAAGCTCATAGTTCGAGAACACATTGCTACGGCTGCTCCAGTGGCATCAGAAGCGTTGGTGCGGTCCTATCGGCTTGCCATCAGCCCTGCTACTGTCCGTAACGACATGGCTGAGCTGGAGGACTTGGGCCTGATATTTCAACCACATACCTCGGCGGGTAGGTTACCTACAAGCCGAGGGTACCGGTATTACGTGGAACATCTAATGGACCCTGTGGGTCTGAGCCCCGAGGAGATGCGGAGGATACGCCATCAGTTCTTCCAGGTGCAGGCTGATATGGACGAGTGGGTGCACCTGGCGGCGGCTGTTATGGCGCGGACCTTGGGTGTGGCAGCCCTAGCCACACCTCCCAGAGCACATAGGGTTAGATTAGGCCATTTGGACATTGTGCCGCTCCACGGACGCAGGGCCTTGCTCATAGTGGTGTCGAGGGACGGAGCCATTAGGCAGGTTGTTGTCGAACTGGGCGAACCCATCTCTGAGGCTAGGTTGGAGGCTATCACGAGGGAGCTCAACTTCAGGTTCAGGGGACTGAACCACGGGCAGGCTTTGCGGCGCATGGAGATGCTGGAACACGTACCCAAGGTCTTGCTAGATGCGGTTGCCCGGGCCTTGCGCCATCTGGAACTGGAGGGCGAAGTGCAGGTCTATTTCGAGGGGCTCAAAGAACTTTTTCGGCAGCCCGAGTTCCGCCAGGTCGGCCAGGTGGAACGGTTGCTGGAGCTGCTAGAGGAACGCAGTCTCTGGTCTCGCATTTTGCGGCAGGTGATGCGAAGCCAAGGGGTGCAGGTGATAATAGGCCCTGAGCCATACCCAGGCTTTGAGGGCTACAGCGCCGTTCTTGCCCGCTATGGGGCAGGGGAAGATCTGGGAGGTGTGGTGGGAGTGTTGGGTCCCCTCAGGCTCCAATATGAGCGCACCCTTGGCACCGTCGACTACGTCGCTAAGTTGATGAGTTATCTCGTTGCAAACTTATCGTGAGGGATAGGAGGGCGCGTTATGCAGGACGAAGACCTTGCTGGCAAGACGACATCTCCGGCGGCTGGAGAAGAAGCTTCGGGCTCCCAGGTGGCGGCTGGGACTGGTGTAGATCAGCTCAGTCGCGAACTGGAGCAGGAGCGAGCCAAAGCCAAAGAGTACCTGGAGAATTGGCAGAGGGCTGAAGCAGAGCTACGCAACTACAGGCGAAGAGTGGAGCAGGAAAGGGCCGACTTTTCCAAGCAGGCCAACAGCAGGCTCCTTCAGAGGCTCCTACCGGTAGTTGATGACTTCGAACGGGCCCTCGCGACCATGCCCAACGAGTTACAACTTCTTACTTGGGCCCAGGGAATCGTGTATATATATCGGAAGTTGATGGCGGTTTTGGAGCAGGAGGGTGTAAAGCCCATAGAGGCCTTAGGCAAGCCCTTCGACCCCAAATATCACGAGGCCATACTCTACGACGAGGGGGCGGGAGCAGAAGGAAAGGCCGATCATGTAGTGGCCGAGCTGCAGAGAGGCTACATGCTTCACGACAGGGTCCTGAGGCCCGCCCTGGTCAAGGTCGGGAGTTTATCTGCGGAAAGCGAGTCCTCATCATCAAAGGAGAAACAGGAGGGTTGATGCGGTCATGGGACGGGTAATTGGCATAGATCTTGGCACGACAAACTCTGTGATGGCCATTATCGAAGGCGGGGAACCTGTGGTTATCCCCAATGCCGAGGGCAGTCGCCTGACCCCTTCGGTGGTAGCCATATCTAAGACCGGGGAGCGGCTTGTGGGGCAGGTGGCCAAACGGCAGGCAATAACTAACCCCGAGAACACCATTTTCTCCATAAAGCGGTTTATGGGCCGGAAGTTCAGCGACCCGGAAGTGCAGCGTACCATGAAGGTGGTACCTTACAAGGTTACCGAAGCACCTAACGGCGATGTGCAGGTGTGGATGGGAGGTCGGGCTTACTATCCCCAGGAAATATCGGCCATGATCCTTCAGAAGTTGAAGCAGGACGCCGAAGCCTACCTTGGAGAGAAAGTCGATAAGGCGGTAATCACCGTGCCCGCCTATTTCAACGATGCACAGCGGCAGGCAACCAAGGATGCCGGTGCCATTGCTGGCCTGGAAGTATTGAGGATAATCAATGAACCCACGGCTTCGGCGCTGGCCTATGGCCTTGACAAGAAACGGGACGAGCAGATAGCCGTTTACGACCTGGGCGGGGGGACCTACGACATCTCTATCCTGAGCATCGGCGAAGGAGTCTTCGAGGTCCTTTCGACCAACGGGGACACCTTCCTCGGTGGCGACGACTTCGATCAGCGCATTATCAACTGGCTCGCCGAGGAGTTCAAGAAGGAACACGGCATCGATCTTCGCCACGACAGGATGGCACTACAGAGGCTGAAGGAGGCTGCAGAAAGGGCGAAGATCGAGCTGTCGTCGGTTATGCAGACAGAGATCAACTTGCCGTTCATAACTGCAGATGCCTCGGGTCCAAAGCACCTCACTATGACCCTGACCAGGGCCAAACTGGAACAGCTGGTGGCTGACCTCATCGAAAAGACCATCCCGCCCATGATCAGGGCCTTAGAGGACGCTAAGCTCAAGCCCAGCGACATAGACGAGGTCATCCTCGTGGGTGGTCAAACCAGGATGCCTGCCATCCAAGAAAAAGTACGACAGTTCTTCGGACGCGAGCCCCACAAGGGCATAAATCCAGACGAGGTGGTGGCCTTAGGGGCGGCCATCCAGGCCGGTGTGTTGGGTGGCGAGGTTAGGAGCGTGCTCCTGCTCGATGTCACACCGCTGACCCTAAGCATCGAGACCCTGGGAGGAGTCGCTACACCCCTCATACCTCGGAACACTACCATACCTACCCGTAAGAGCCAGATATTCACTACTGCTGCTGACAACCAGACCAGTGTCGAGATCCACGTAGTACAGGGGGAAAGGCCTATGGCGGCCGAGAATAAGTCCTTGGGCCGGTTCATCCTCGATGGTATACCTCCTGCCCCAAGGGGTGTGCCTCAGATAGAGGTCACGTTCGATATCGACGCCAACGGCATCCTCAACGTATCGGCAAAGGATCTAGCTACTGGGCGCGAGCAGAAGATGATCATCCAGCCTTCCAGCGGTCTGACGAAAGAGGAGATCGAGCGAATGATCCGGGAAGCCGAGGCCCATGCGGAGGAAGATCGCCGTAGGCGGGAGCTAGTGGAGGTCAGGAACAACGCCGATTCAGCCATATACACTGCTGAGAAGACCCTCAGAGATCTTGGCGACCGGGTGAGCGCGGACCAACGCAGTGAGATCGAAAGCAAGATCGCGGCCCTGCGTTCGGCTATGACGACGGAGGATATAGCCTACATACGTAGGACTACAGAAGAATTGATGTCAGCTATCTCTCGGGTTGGCGCATCCATGTACGGTCAGCCGGGCTCGGGGAGCAGCGGTTCCAGCGGTTCGGGCCGCGAGGGTCCCGAGGATGGCACTGTTGAGGGTGAGTTCCGGGAAGTGTGAGTGAATTTCGCGCCGCATAGCGGTTCAGTTTCGCTTTAGGAAGAGGATGGCTTACAACCGACGAGACTACTACGAGGTGCTGGGGGTACCACGGGGGGCCTCCCAAGAGGAGATTAAGAAAGCTTTCAGAAGGCTGGCCCGGCAGTACCATCCAGACGTAAACAAGAGCAAAGAGGCTGAGGAGAGGTTTAAGGAGATCAACGAAGCCTACGAGGTCCTCAGCGATCCGGAGAAGCGGGCTGCTTATGACAGGTTCGGACATGCTGGAGTGGGGGTCGGCACGGAGGCTGGTACGGGGCCCTTTGGAGGGTTCGCCGATCTGGGGTTTGACCTCTTCGAGACCCTCTTCGGGATGGGTCCACGGACAGCCCGGGCAGGCCCCCAGCGCGGTGCCGACCTTCGGTTCGACCTAACCATATCTTTCGAGGAGGCCTATCACGGTACCGAGCGAGAGATCGAGGTGCCGCGGCTGGAAACGTGCCCTCGTTGCAGAGGGAGGAGGTCTGAGCCAGGCTCGCAAATGGCCCGATGTACGGCCTGCAACGGTACAGGAGAGATCCGGCGGGTCCAGAGATCGTTCCTCGGTCAATTTGTAACAGTAACCCCTTGTGACCAGTGTGGTGGCGAAGGGTGGCTACTGGTGGACCCCTGCCATGAGTGCGGCGGGTCGGGCGTTGTGCGGCGGGTTCACCGCCTCAGCGTCCGCATACCCCCGGGGGTGGACGATGGGGCTCAGATCCGCCTCAGCGGAGAGGGTGAAGCGGGCCTGCGGGGAGGGCCTTCCGGCAACCTTTACATAACAGTACATGTACGGCCCCATCCCCTCTTCAAGCGGGAAGGCGATGATCTGCTTCTAGATCTCGACATCAATGTGGCGCAAGCTGCCCTGGGCGATGAGGTAGAAATCCAGGGCATGGGCGAAACGCTGACGTTGAAGATACCTCCGGGGACTCAGAATGGAAGGGTATTCCGCTTTAGGGAGAAGGGCTTCCCCCATCTTCGCGGTGGAGGGCGCGGCGACCTGTTAGTGAGGATCAACGTGAAGATACCGACCAGTCTCACCGATGAGCAGAAACATCTCTTCAGGGAGCTGGCCCGTACCCTCGGAAGAGTTCCCAGCGGCGATGGGGACAGGGGTTTCATCGACAAAATGAAGGACGCCCTTGGTCTGTAGGCGTTTAGGTAAGGTAAACTAGTTCTCTGTGGGCCATGGGCCTATATCTTATGGGGAGGCAGAGATGCCCGTCACGGCAGTAATCGGCGGTCAATGGGGCGATGAAGGTAAGGGAAAGATTGTCGATCTGCTTGCACAGCAGGCGGATATGGTGGTTCGGTTCGGCGGGGGCAGCAACGCTGGCCACACCGTTGTCAACGAGTTGGGCACTTTCCGAATGCACTTAATACCTTCTGGCATCTTCAACCCTAGGGCAATATGCGTTATCGGCAACGGCACGGTGGTGGATCCCAAGGCGCTTCTAGAAGAGGCCGACTACTTGGCATCGAAGAATGTGGACCTCGGCGGGCTGCGTATAAGCGATAAGGCCCATGTCATTATGCCCTACCATCGCATCCAGGACCGCCTGGAGGAGTCCCTGAGGGGAACCAAGGCCATAGGCACAACTGGGCGAGGCATAGGTCCGGCTTACGCCGACAAATATGCTAGGTTGGGTATACGCGTCGCCGACATGATGGACAGAGCCGTCTTCCGTGCGCGTCTCGAGGACGTTCTCACCATCAAGAACAAGCTACTAACAGAGGTATTTGACGCAGACCCACTCCCCTTTCAACAGGTATACGATGAGTACTGTGCCTACGCCGAGAGGATTCGCCGGTGGGTGGCATCCACAGAACAGTTGGTGAACGAAGCTGTAACTTCAAACCGGCGCGTGCTGCTCGAAGGGGCGCAGGGTGCTCTGCTCGACCCGGAGTTTGGGACCTATCCCTTCGTGACGTCGTCCTCTCCCATGGCATGGGGCGGATTTGCGGGGGCTGGTATACCCCCCAAGTCCCTCGGCTATGTAGTAGCGGTGTTCAAGGCTTACAATACCAGAGTTGGCTCCGGCCCTCTTCCAACCGAAATCCACGGCGACCTTGCGGAGTTCATCCGCAGGCAGGGAGGAGAGGGTCATCAGGAATTCGGAACGACCACCGGTAGACCTCGGAGGGTAGGTTGGTTTGACGCTGTAGCAGGTAGGTACGTAGTGCGGCTGAACAGCGTGGATCTGTTGGCCATCACTCGCCTCGATGTGCTCGATCCTCTAGATACAGTGAAGATTGCGGTAGCCTATAACGTGGATGGCCAGAGGACCGAAAGCTTTCCCGGCTCGTCGGAGATATTGGCCAGGGCCGAGCCCATCTATGAGGAGCTCCCCGGCTGGCGGGTTCCCACGGGCTCCGTGCGGAGTTACGACGATCTTCCCCGGGAAGCTAGAAAGTATCTGGAGCGCATATCTGCACTGCTCGGTACGCCTATAGGTCTCGTTTCCTCGGGGCCCGACCGGAGCCAAACTATTCTGCTGCGACCTAGCTTCTGGATCCTCTGAGGCAGGACAAGGCAACTTGGTGTTGTTTTGTGGAGATGTCGGGGCTTTTCTGGATAGCCGCGTGAACCGGGATGAAAGATCGGTGGGCATTGGTAGAAGCCAATGGATATAATAGAAGCGGTACTGCCCCAGTAGCTCAGAGGAACAGAGCGACTGCCTTCTAAGCAGTGGGTCGGGGGTTCGAATCCCTCCTGGGGCGCCGAAGGGCTCATTTTCAGCATTCACTGGTGTTCGGTATTTCGGGACGCACCCCAACTGGTATCTCGACCCAGACGCCCCTTTCACAGAAACCTGTACAGTTTAGGGCGTTTGGCTTTTTCAGGTATCATAGCCTCGTAAGTCCCAACCCTCGCAGAGCCGCCACTAAGTCACTAGCTTCCGTGGATGTTCCCGGTTGTCGAGGCCGTGCTCCTATCCCCTGGATGGGTGGTTGTCGACGCTAACTACGCGGTCTACTTGAGGCTTCGTCGGAAGCCGGCGGCCCGGGCATCCTCCTCAGTCGCAAAACACACTTCGGGGTTGGTGCGATTATAAAACTCGCCTTCAGGGACGTGGTAGATTTTTTCGCCCGTGTTGCTGAGGTTTGCCCTTAATAGGGTAGCCTTCGGGACAGCTCCAGCCAACGGAGGGGACACCCGGCCTGCCCCCCCGTTGAGGTGGGCTGCGTGCTCGCAGCCTGGGAGCTGGTAGGCGCTGTTCTCTGTGGGGACGCTGTTGGAGAGGCCAAGGTGGTTACGGCTGCGGGTTGTCGCGGCGTGGGTGTGGCCATGGTGCCCGTTGGCCGGGGCGTGAATGTAGTTGGGACGTAGCTAGTGGCGCCTGCGCCGCTACCGGGAACCGTTGGTGTATTAGGGGAGTTAGCTGTACATCCAAGGGATACGGCCCGCACCGAGGGCCATCGAAAGCAGAACTGCCAGTAGTGTGCCGATGCGGCAACTCGTTGTAGGGTCCCTGGGCGAGCATGTACGCGTTGCATTGTGTCGAGTAAGCGACCTCTCAACGCCTTAAGCAGTCTGCAGAGCGCAGCGAGTGACGGCCGCCTGCGGGTCATCGTTGTTCAGACTCCTTCCCCTATTCCAGTTAGGCGCCTGGACGCTGATACATTTGTAACCGGCTTACCCGGATCTCTGCCCTCAGTATAGGCCAGTTCGGTGATGGCAGTTCGCCTCACACTTTCATGTTATAGCTGCTTCGGGCCTGCCGCCTTGGCGTCAGGAAGCAGTGATGCTTTGGCGGCGGATTCCGGTATCTTTTTTGTCCCCTACTGAAGGAAAGATTGCGCGTGGAGTCTTCCAGTCAAGGGTAGAGAACAGCCTGGTCAGACCCGTTATCGGCGTGAGTAAAGCTCTGGTACCTTAGTATCCGTGCTCCATTCAGTCGATTTCCGTCCCCAGGCTGTCCCCCGAGACCCGTACTCCTAGGCGCGATTTCGGGATGCCTTGAAGTCTATACTCGAGAGCGATTGTGATCACTTCGTAGCCACCCAGTATCACGAGGGGCTGGTAGCTGAGTAGAAGGCCTTTGGATGAACTTGGAACTTCGAAAGCCGCCACTCCACGTACTTTCTCCCCGGCTGCTAGCTCCCCGGACTTTAAGGAATTTACGGGAGCGGCGAAAGTGGTGTCATATTCATATCCCGCCTCGTCCTTCACTTTAAAGTAGAGCGGGTTGTACGGCGCTTTCTCGCGGGATACGTTCTCTATGGTGACATCTACCATCACGTACACGTTGCCGGGCTTCGGGGTGAAGAGATCACTAAGGCGATCTGCCCGCTTTACCCCATTGACTGTGAGGGCAGTGCCTGCTGACTCCACACGTTCGCCAACCTTACCTATACGGCGGGCGTCTGAGTGGGGTTTGCGGTCGGTGCTCCTGTGGCAGCTGGAGCCTGCGGAGCTGGCGTGGGTTGTGATGCCGGTGGCTTGCTTGGTCCTGCGCACATGACCACACCGCCCAAGATCAAGAGTACGCCCATCGCGATCCCTGCTACCTTGACAATTCTCCTCATCGTTTCCTCCTTTCGCTCAATTGAGTCCTTTCCCCACGGGCTCGTAGGCCCGGTTTTCGGCTGTACTAACTCCTTCGACCCTGTAGCTGAAGCTCGTATCTTGTGGCACCTCTCCATGGCCATGCTAAGATCTGGAACGGGGTCATGGATCCGGCCTGGAGGTCGTTCAGATACGTGAATTCCACGTTTAATACGCGATCCTGGGCGTCGTACAATGTAGCAACTACAATGGCTGACTTTATTGGTCCCCCGGTGTCATTTCGAACTTGCCCAATGATGTACTTTGCGTCGTTGATAGCTGCATCTCGGGTACTCAGCTGGGAGACCTGGAACTGATCGAAGAGGGGCTCTGACTTGAACCAGCCCCTTTCCCACTGGACCTGGAGCTCATAACGGGAGATGTCCTTCGGCGCGTCAAAGAGGACGACGAGGAAAGACGACTTTTGCCCCGGTTTCAGTTCGGCGAGGAGCACCTGTCCATCCCCGACGCCTAATAGGTGACCTGCACTGTCGTAGAAGCTGGCCCTGATGGTCGGCCAGTGCACGGGACCAGCGGTCTGGTTCTGGACCTGCCCTACCACTTCAAAGGAGGAGCCGAATCTGAAGCCTGTGTGGTTGTCCAATACGACGACCTTGGTTACCCCGGAAGCTGGGGGAGCAGAGCTGACCTCGTTGCCCAGCAGGCCTAGGAGTACTCTGAACTCCTGGGGTTTATCGGGATGCCACTCTAACCTTGCCCTCTCGAACCACTGCGTAAGCACCTGGTCACCGCTTTGGTTGACTTCCAGCCGATCTTCCGTTATGGGGAGACCGAAGAGGGCCAGGCTTTGTCTGAAGGGGTCGAGGGCAGGGGCCTTTAGGCCGTGGGATTCCCAGTAGGTCTTAAAGCTACTGCACACGTTGTGTCCGGTCTCTTCGAACCAGAGGCACCCAGGCTGTGGTCCCTGCTCCCGGGGCCGTGAATGCCAGTCTTCACCCAGCTGTCTCAGCCTGTCGTCTCCCAGGCGGCCGAGGAGGACATCGTAGGGAGGGGCGTTTTCTGGATGGAGCTCAAAGCGGTTGCGTTCGAACCACTGGGTGAGGTATTCCTGGCCGGTGTCGGGGTTCTTTTCCATGCGGGGTTCGGTGATAGGGAAGCCGAAGATGGGCAGGCCCCCGTTCTGCTCCCAGAACTCGCGGAAGCGGCCCGAGATGCAGTGGCCTGTCTCGGGGAGGCAGATCTGTTCCTGGGCCTAAGCTTGGGGGTGCGAGGGCCAAGAACAGCATAGCGACAATCAAAAGCCGCTGTAACATGGTTGTTCGAAACCTCCTTTGCTTTTTGTAGCCAGATTGTTCCGGTCGCATGGGAAGAAAGCTCTCCCTGTCAGATGGAGGTTGTGACGGAGTTGTCAGGGTTTCTTTTGGCGCGTTGTGGCCCGTGGGAGTGTGGGTAGGTTTCTTGGAGGTTGTTGGCGATGTAACGGGTTTAGCCTTAGGTGGCCAGTGCTGGAGGCCTCTGCCAGTGCAGCGCTCGGCAGATGCCGGGCCGGTGGGCGGCACCCGGGGCTTGGTGATGGTCCTTTTAGTCCAGAGTTGACCTTTCGCCGTGGGTCAGGACCATTGGGTCGCTGGCGATTTCTACGTGTAGGGAGACTATAACGGGCCGGCGGGCAGAGATGGACCCAGTCTCACGGTGAGCGCGTATGGGCGGCTATTCGAGGGCTACAACGAACAGTCCTTCAGGTTCAGCCAAGGACTCCAGTTGCTTAAAGTGTAACGCGAAGCCCTTGCCCGAAGCTGGGACTTCGAAGGCGATTTCTCCTCGCACTTTTTCGCCGCGAGCCAGAAACCCGGCAATCTGGATGTAGTTCGGGGGAGGCGAAGGGAAGAGGACACTGATATAGGTGTCCCCAGCCTCATCCTTTACCTTGAAGTTCAAAGGTCCAGTGTATGGCAACTCCTCTCGGGACACATTTTCAAGGGTGACATCGACGATCAGAAGGACATTGTCAGTTGCGGCTGAAAAGTCAGCGAGCCGATCGGCCCGTCGTACCCCGTTCACTGCGAGGGCTGTGCCAGCTGCTTCCAGCCTGTCACCGATCTTGCCACGGCGCTGGGAAGGCGTTTCTGGGGTAGGGGCGACGGTGCCGATGTTTGTGCCGCTTTGGAAGTTGCTTCTGCTGCGGTTGTAGGTGAAGGCTCCGGGGATACCGCGGCTCGGGAAGGTAGCGTCGGATGTGATGCCGTAGGTTGAAAGGGTGCCCGGCAACTAACTAAACCGCCCAAGAGTAGGACTAGGCCAATTCCGATCCCGAGCATGTTGGAAGTGTATTCCATCGCTATCCTTCGAGCCTAAACACGATCATCTATAACTTTCTACCACAGATGATGTTGGCCGAGTTTTGTCCAGAGATGCCCTAGGCGCCTTTTGTTCTGTAAGTTAGGAAGGGTGCGGAAGATGCCCACACAGAGGGCTAAAGGGGAGAGAAAGCACACCAGAAGGGTGTATCCTTTAATGGTGACGATTATCTTTCAGGAGGTGGACATTGGAGTACACTCGGATCCCTGGCCTTGACCTGGACGTATCGAGGATAGGGTTGGGAACATGGTCCATGGGGGGAGGCTGGTGGAGCGAGGTCGATGACGCGACAGCCGTTGCAACGATATTGGCAGCCCTTGATAAGGGCATTAACCTCGTGGATACCGCACCGATATATGGGTTTGGTAGGTCTGAGGAGATAGTTGGGAAGGCCCTTGCTCAGTTTGGGCGGAGGGAGCAAGTCGTGGTGGCCACAAAGTGCGGCCTAGAATGGGGCGAAGGTGGGGCCTGGCGCAACGCCAGCAAGCCTCGGATACTGGAGGAAGTGGAGGACTCCCTCCGGAGGTTGGGGACAGACCATATCGACATTTACCAGGTCCATTGGCCGGATGAGCTTACACCTGCGCAGGAGACTGCCGAAGCGCTCTATCAGCTGCTTCGACAGGGAAAGATCCGGGCTATTGGTGTGAGCAACTACTCGGTGACCCAAATGGAGGAATTCAGGCGGTTTGCGCCTCTTCATACTGCCCAGCCGCCCTACAACATCTTCGAGAGGGATGCCGAGAAGGATATACTCCCATACTGTCTAAGGCATGGCATAGCCACCCTGGTATATAGTCCCCTGTGCAGGGGACTATTGAGCGGCAAGTACTCCCGCGATACTCGCTTTCAAGACTACGTGCGGGTGGAACTCGATCCGAAGTTCCGGGAACCGTACTTTAGCAAGCATTTAGCTGCTGTAGGCGAGCTGGACCGCTTCGCTCAGGATAAATATGGTCGGAGGGTGGTCCATCTGGCCATGCGCTGGGTATTGGACAGGCCTGGAGTGAGCGTTGCCTTGTGGGGCGCGCGTAAGCCGGAGCAGTTGGAACCCTTGGAAGGGATGCTTGGTTGGCAGCTTACAGAGGCTGACATGGAGACCATCGATGCCCTTGTGGCACGACACGTCGATACCCCCATAGGGCCGGAGTATATGGCCCCGTCTCACCGAAAGAGTTGAGGACCCTACTATGATCGGGCGGGTTGGTTTCGTAGGCTTGGGTCGGATGGGTCGGCCCATGGCCATCAATTTGTTGAGGGGCGGGTATAGCGTCGCGGTATATAACCGAACCGCTGAAAAGGCGCGTGAGCTTGGCGAAATGGGGGCTGAAGTAGCTGCTAGTCTGCCAGATGTGGTGGAACCGGGAGGGGTGCTGGTAACTATGCTTTCTGACGACAGGGCAGTCGAGGCTGTGGCTGGCGACCAAGGGCTGTTACAGCGGCTTGGTTCGGGAGGGGTGCATATCTCCATGAGCACCATTGCCCCCAGCACTTCCCGCCGGCTGGCGGAACTCCATGCCCGCTTTGGGGTCAGCTACCTGGCTGCACCTGTATTTGGGCGGCCAGAGGCCGCCGCAGCAGCCCGGCTGTGGATAGTGACAGCTGGCCCTTCGGAGGCTCTGCAACGGGTGCGGCCGTTGCTTGACTGCCTCGGGCGGGGCACATTCTACTTCGGAGAGGATCCCGGTGCCGCCAATGTGGTCAAGTTGGCCGGCAATCTCCTTATAGCCTCAGCCATACAGACCATAGGTGAGGCAGTGGCTCTGTGGCGAAAGTATGGGGTCGATGCCAAGCAAGCGGCCGCCTTGTTTACTACGACGCTCTTTGATTGCCCCATCTATCAAGGCTATTTCGATATCATCCTCCGTGAGGCCTTCAGGCCTGCAGCCTTCGCCATGGAACTAGGCTTAAAAGACATCTCCCTGGTGCAGCAGTTGGGGGCCGAGATCGGAGTGCCTACGTTGGTCGCCGACATGCTCCACTACCGCATGCTCTCAGCTCTAGCCAGAGGCCGTTACGACTGCGACTGGTCGGCGCTAGCACTGGGAGTCCTTGAGGACGCTGGCCTCACAGGCTGAGTATCCTAGCTTCCCTCTCTCACTATAGCCTCGGCCTCGATCTCCACCAGTATCTCCGGAGAGATTAGGCGTTTGACCTCTACCATGCTCGTGGTAGGCCGTATGTCGCCAAAGAACTCGCCGTGGGCGCGTCCTATTTTCTCCCAATCGTCTATATTGACCACGTACATCCGTGTGCGCACGACGTCTTTAAGGGATGCACCGAGGGCCTTTAAGGCGGCCTCTATATTTCTGATAGCCTGGACAGTTTGGGCGTAGGGATCACCTATCCCTACTATGTTCCCTTGAGTGTCTGTTGCGGTTGTTCCAGAGACGTGGATGTACGGGCCGACCTTGATAGCTCGCGAGTAGCCAACGATAGGTTCCCATTTCGATCCAGTGGATACTGTGTGTCTCTCCATGCCAACCCTCCCAGATATGGTCTTTAGGAAAGTTTACTGGCGGCTAGCTCACGAAGCTTGTTGCGGCTGAGCCAAACTTCGGCAGGTCGATCGCGCTCGGTTATGGTTTCAACGCGGGCCACACCCCGTGGGTGGTAGAGGGCTAGGAGGCCCATCATGAAGAAGCGGACCAGCCGGGTGCCGGGCCCTGGGGGAACAGCGAACACATCGAAACCGATGCGACGTGCGGCCGGGTGTACCAATGTCAGGCCGTGCAACGCTACCACCTCGGGAGGCAAGATAGCATCCAGAAGCAGCAGATCTCGCTGAGCTTCCGCCATAAGGCGCCACGGAGCCGTACGGCCGTCGTGAGCCAAGCGGCGGTACAGTGCGGCGTTGGCGATATGCAGTTCGGCTATGAGATCGCCCCTCCTTACGACTGTTCCGTCGGAGAGTTTCACTTCGTGTCCTTGGTGGTGTTGGAGGGCATATCGGAGAACGGATCCCTCTCGAACAGGCACAGGTTTGTCGCGCCAGTCGGTGAATTTCTCCCAGAGGCGCCAAGCGGTAAGCGTACCAAGCGGATATGCCGGGGAATGACCCTTACGGCCATTGAGCCAGTAATTGAGACCTATCAGTACTCTGGGTACGTCCTTGACATTTGTGTATATCTCACCTCCAGACGGGTAGGGCCATCGCCTACCGACGTTGAAATTGGCCAAGAGCCATCGGCAAAAGGTCGTAACCATGCCTAGCCTGAGGGGCAAGTAACGCAGGCGACGTGGCGATGTGAAGATGCGGGCCTCCTGGATGTATATGACGTCTTTCCCCTGGGACGCTAGCCGCCGGCGTGCTCGTTGGAGGAAATCTTTATCTTCGGCCTGCTGAAGGTCTGGCAGGAATCCGCCCAGATCTAGGAAGAGCTGCCGATCGCAGTAGAACATGTTGGCCCTGATGCCGAAAAGGCGTGGGCCAAGGGAGACCAGCCAGAAAAAGGCCCTGTCCAACAGGTCTTGGGAGTCCGCGGCGATGTACAGACACCCCGCGGAGTGGCCGGCCATGTAGGTTTGGGCCACGGTGCGCAGCGCGTGCCTTTCGAGCCGAGAATCTGCGTCCAGAAACATCAGGACCTGGCCAGAAGCTGCTAGAGCGCCAGTGTTTTTTGCCCGGGCGGCACCCGGCACAGGTTCTCGGACTACAAGCAACCTTAATTCTGGATGCTGGTGGGCGAAGTTCAGTGCCACCTGGGCTGTTCGGTCGGTGGAGGCGTTGTCAACTACCACGGCCTCCACCAGGGAAAGTGGATAGTCTTGTTCTACTAGCGATCGGAGAGCCCTAGGAAGGAATCTCCTCTCGTTGCGGGCTGGGAGAACCACCGATATAGTTGGGAGAAGGGCTGTCCCCTCGGAAACTGCTTTCACGCTCAGTGTCCCCTGGTAGAACACGTTGCCGGTGCCTTTTCTTGCTAATTTAAGCTTAATACAGGCTGGCTAATCTCTTGACAGGAGTTATGGTCGGGTGCATACTGTTGATGGGATGGAGGTAGCTGTATGCTTCCAGTAAAGCTGGAAATAATAGCCTATGCTCCCACCATCTTTACCCACTGTGCCCACTGTGAACTGGTATGGGATGGTGTCGGTATCGGACAGCGTTTACATCAAGAGCAGTGGGACAATTCCTTCCCCGACGACCTCAGAGAAGAATACATGAAGATAGCTGACATGGCGGCAAGGCTTCAGCGGAAGTATGGTCCGTGGCTCAGAGTGACCCTCGTGGACGCTGCTTCTGTCGAAGGGTTCCTCAAGAGCCTTCGCTACAGGGTCAGGCACTTCCCAGCCTTTGTAGTTAACGGGCGGGACAAAGTCATTGGGTTAGAGGAGGAAAGGGTCGCCGAACTAATAGACCGTTGTTTGTCGGGAGCCGTGGAAAGGAGGTGATGTAACAAGATTACGGTAGATCGGATGTGACCACGGTCGGTTCTACGGATGTGCTTCTTTTTGCGGAGGAGGGTAGATGAATACATTGATAGCCATTATCATAGGCGCCATTACTATAATCATAGGTTATCATCTCTACGCAAAGTACATCGACCGCAAAGTTATCGAATCTGACCCGAGAAAGGCGACCCCTGCTCGTCTCTACATGGATGGCGTTGACTTCATTCCAACCAGTCGCAACATACTCTACGGGTACCACTTCAAGTCCATAGCTGCCGCTGGGCCCATCGTGGGATCAATCACGGCGGCGGTATTGTGGGGTTGGCTTCCGTCCCTTCTGTGGTTGATGCTAGGTGTGGTGTTCATCGGTTGGGCCAGCGATTACAGTGCCATCATGGTGGCCGTCCGTAACGATGGCAATAGCCTGAGCGCCATTGCCCACAAGCTAATTGCCCCTAGGACACGGGTCATCCTACTACTATTCATCTTCTTCTATCTTCTTTTAGTGGCCGGAGCCTTTGGCGGCATCATGGCTGGGGTACTCAATGCCAATGTGCAGGTGCCCTTGGGTATCGTGATGCTGATGCTTATGGGTCTTCTTGCGGGCCAAATGCTCTACAGATGGAAGACGGATCTCATCTTAGTGACTATAGTTACAGTAGGGATCACCCTTGCTGCCGTGCTTGTAGGGTTGGCTGCTCCTGTGCAGAGTGCGGTAACGGCCATCAACAATGGCATCAATGCCCTTACTGGCAACCAACCCTTGGTCGTCTACTTCGACCCTACGCAGATGAATCCCCAGACCAATACCTTGGGCGTAGATGTTAAGATTATGCCCAGCTTTGCATTCTGGCTGCTGTTCATCTTCCTGTTCTGCTACCTTGGTACTGTACTGCCCATCTGGCGTTATGCTCAGCCGGTCAACTATATAGGCTTCTGGATCACCGGGCTGACGATGTTCTTCGCTTTCCTGGGAGCGGCCCTTGCCGTATTTGTGAAGCCAGAGGTGGCCAGTTTCAAGTTGCCGGCTATCACGGGATTTATGGCTCCTGCGGCCGCAGGAGCTATCCAACCTCTATGGCCCATGCTCTTCGTGACCATAGCCTGTGGTGCTATATCGGGGTGGCACGCCCTCTTCGGATCGGTAGGGACCTCTCGGCAGTTGGAGTTCGAGACCGATGCTCTGTTTGTGGGGGGCGGCGCTATGTTCACGGAGTTCACTTTGGCCCTTATTTCCCTCTTGGCCATAACGGTTGCTGGCAAGGGGGCGGGTGCTGGGGCCTTCGCGGCCGGCATAGGGAACTTTCTATCGATCTTCGGTGTTCCCGTGCAGTCGGGCACGGCCTTTGGCCTTGCAACTTTCGTGGTCATCGTTATCACAGTGACCCAGCTGGTCTTCAGACTCATGAGGGTGACCTTGGGCGAAGGGCTCGGAGACACCTACCCGGTGTTCCGCAACATCCATGTCTCGACAGTCATTTCCATGGCTCTTACGGCTATCCTGGTGATGACAGGGACATGGATCTACCTGTGGCAGCTGTTCGGCGGTGCCAACCAGCTGATGGCTTCTCTGTCGCTCCTCGTGGTGACTGTGTGGCTGGTTTCGACTCGAAGGAACCCACTGTACGCCGGCATCCCCATGGTCTTCATGTACGTGACGACCATCTTTGCGATAGCCGTCACTGCCTACAATTTGTGGGTTACAGTCTTCCTTGCCAACCTAGGCAAGGCTGGCAGGGAAGTGCCTGTGGTGGGTGGACTGCTGATGGTCGCCGTGGCGGTACTCCTGATAGTAGCAGCCATCTTTATCGGGTATGACGGCTTCACTGCCATAAACCGATACCGTCAACGCCCCATGGAACGGCCGGCTCCCGCTCCGGGAGCTTGAGGCTTGGGGGCTGCAGCAGTGCTCTGCTGCAGCCCCTCTCCTCATGTAATAAAATTAGTGTAAATTGGCCGCGCCTTTGGCATCCTCAGGGGGATCGATGCGTCTGAACGGCAGACGGCTTGTGGAGGCAGCCCGGGAGTTTCTCTTTGGGCTGACGGGATATGAATTTGCCCATCAGGCCCTGAGGCTTCGGGCTGAACTGGAGGATGTTTTCACCTTGATCCTCTTCGGGGATTTGGTGGGTCTCCCGATACTGCCGCCGTACTATTCGCTCCGGCTTCTACCCTACGTGGTGCCTAATATCAGTGCCTGGAAGAAACGGATCCTCCGTGAGAAGGATGTGCTCGAGAGCGAGGAGCTAGATCTTATCGAAATGTAACGGGGAGGTTGTATCTGTGGGAGAAGCTGTGGGAAGTCGAGAAGGTGGACTCAAGGGCATTTTCCGTACCATTACAGAGATCCTGTACGGGATGGCGTCCCACGACATGACCCGATATGCCATCCGGACCCGGGCTAGCATGGAGCATCTCTTCATACTGATAACCATGGGCGACCTGCTGGGGGTGCCAATCCTTCCGCCATACTATTCCCTGAGGTTGATGCCCTACGTTGTGCCCCAAATCTCTACCTGGAAGCGCCGCATGCTGCGTGAAAAAGACCTTACAGATGCCATATCCTAGGAGGAGCGCATGTCACTGCGAAAAGTTTTCGAGGCGCACCCCGAAAGACGCTACATCATGTATGGAGGCAAAGGTGGCCTAGGCAAGACCACCTTCTCGGCTGCCACTGCCTACTGGCTGGCCAAACAAGGATATCGGGTCCTGGTGTTTTCTGTCGATCCGCAGGCGAGTCTATCCGACATCTTTCAGCGGGATATCTTTGGCAAGGGTGCTGTGGAGATTATGCCCAATCTATGGGCCCAGGAGATAGATGCGGATCGGCGCATTAAGGACTATCAGGACGAGATCAGGAAGAAGATCCTGGACATGTATGGGTTCGACCAGGTGCCGGAAGAGATCGAGAACTATATACAGGCAGCCTCGGCTGAGCCTGCCATGGAGGAGAGCGCCATCTTCGATGCCGTGGTGGATATTGTGGTGCAGGGCGAGTATGACTACTACATTTACGATCTGGTACCGTTGGGTCACGCCCTTTACTACCTCAGCATGGCGAAGATCTATGACGAGTGGATAAGCCGCATCACCAAGCTCAGGGAGGAGATGCGAGAGTACGAAAAGGTAGCTTCGGTGATGCGGCGACAGAAGACCCTGGAAGAGGACTTGATTCTCAACGAACTCCAGTACATCAGAGGGAGGATCAGCACTTCGTCCAGAATTTTGACCGACCGGGAGAAGACGGCCTTCTTCTTCGTGCTAGTGCCCGAAGAGATGATCCTTATAGACACGGTGAAGGCTGCTGAGCTGTTCTCCAGGTACGACGTGCCCATCGCTGGCTACGTGGTGAACCGAGTGATCCCTACTGAGCTTTTGGGCGAGCACATTCCCGACTACTTGCGCCATCGAATAGCCATGCAGCGACGCTATCTCGGGAAGATAGAGGAAACCTTCGGCGAGAAGGTACTGGCCTACGTGCCCGAACTGGAAAGGGACATCACGGGTCTGCCGATGATCGAGAAGATGGCAAAGATCATGTTTGAAGGTTGAGGCGAACACATGGTTACCGAGGCAACGCGAAAGATCGAACTTTCCTTTAAGGAATACCTGAATAGCCACACGAAGCTGAAGTACCTCTTCTTCGGAGGCAAGGGGGGAGTTGGCAAGACTGTGCTGGCTGGCGTTACGGCCATGCAGCTGGCCAAAATGGGCAAGCGCACCATATTGGCTTCTACAAACCCCGTGCACAGCCTCTCCGGTCTCCTGGGCCAGAACGTATTTGGGGCCCACACCCCGGTGGCTGGAGTATCTAACTTGTGGGCCTACGAGATAGATACTAAGGACACCATCGAGCGGTCAAAGCAGGATATAAAGGAGAAGATCCGCTGGTTTCTTAAGTACGCCGAGATAAGCACCAAGGCAGACGAGTTCGTAGAATCGGCGACCATGAACCCCGCCTTCGAAGAGTCGGCCATGTTCGAGAATATGGTCGACCTCATGTTCGCCGACGAGTACGATGCCTATGTCTTCGACACAGCTCCCACAGCCAACGCGCGACGGCTTCTGGGCATGTCGAAGGTGTATTCGCTCTGGGTCAACAAGATGATAAAGTCCCGCCAGGAAGCCAGAAGCCTGAGGGAGATGCTGTCCTTCCGAAAGCAAAAGGAAGAAGATCCCCTCATGGATTATCTCCTGAGTTTTAGGGATCGGATGGAGCATGGTCGTCGGCTCCTCACTGATGCAGATAAGACAGCTTTCTTCTTTGTAACGCTTCCGGAAGCCCTGCCGATAGCCGTGATAACCCGGTTCATTAACTGGTTCCACGAGTTCGGCATCCCCATAGGTGGTGTGGTCGTCAATATGGTCATCGACAAGGATAAGGTGGGGGAGGATGCCCCTGAGTTCGTAAAGAACCGGATCTCCATGCAAGAAGAGTATATGGACGTCATCTGGGATAAGTTCGACGGCATGGTGAGAGGCGTGCTTCCGCTTCTGGAAACGGAGATAAGGGGACTGGAGATGCTAAACCGCGCAGCCGAGCTCCTCTTTGCCCGTTAACTGAGCTTCCATCGGGGAGCTCTGCCGGGGAGTCGGCTACTCTACTGACCTAACGGTGACTGCCGTTGCCAACTGGACCAACTTGTTGAATAGGACATGGGGAGATCCTGCGAAGTAGGGTGTCAAGCTCAACCCCAGAGCCAACTGCGGCGATGCCCGAGAGACCGACAGTCTTTCCAGGTAGGGTAAATCGCTCGAGAGAATTGAGAGAAGCCGTTGCATCAGCTGGAGTCCTTCCCGCCCTGCGGCGCCACAGACGAGCCCCGTTCCCTCGATGGGGCTTGGGGAGATGTTGGCATCCCGGAGGGCCCTGCGGCTATCGGGGGCGAGGATGCTGCGATCCAGGTAGACCTCGAGGGATCGGTAGGGTAGCTTCTGAAGGTCGGCCCTGAAGTAGATCAGATCGGTGTGCTTACGGATGCGGTTCCACGCCCAGACGAAGGGCATTTCCCTGCTCTCAAGCAGTACAGTGACATGGAGCTCTCGAAAGGGGGGGGTGCTGTCTTGCACCGATATCGTGAAGGCGTTGGTGCCGATGGTTCGGATGGTGGCCTGCCCCGCGAAAGGCCGCACGCCGTCCCTGACCCAGTTGGCGGCTCGGCCGATCCGTTGCCTGTTGATGTAGGAGCCTACTCCGTACCAGGTCACGAAGACCACAGTGAAGGCCAGGAATAGAGGAAAGCCAACGGCTTCAGGATCCACAGGATCATCTCCCAGCACCATTATACGGCGCTGAGAGGCAGCGGAACGCTCGAGTATGTCAGTCGATGTCGGAGCCTAGATAGGCAGCCAGCACCTCAGGCTGACTGCGAACTTTGTGGGCTTCTCCTGAGGCTATTATCCTACCTTCGTGGAGAACTACTACATGGTCGGCTATGTTCATGACCATCTGGAGGCGGTGCTCCACGAGCAGTACCGCGATACCTCTGTTGCGTAAAGAGGCGAGGAGATGCTCCACGTGCCTGGCTTCCTGGGCGTTCAACCCGGCCGTAGGCTCGTCTAACATCAGAACCGACGGTTGAGCCGCCAACGCCCTAGCCAGTTCCAAGAGCCTTACGTCTTTCTGGGTAAGGGAGCTTATGTCCCGCCCGAGTTGCTCGGCCGTCAGGCCTACTTCCAGAGCTGCGGCCTGGGCCAAAAGGCGGGCCCTTCCCTCTTCTTGCAGGGCCCGCCTGGTCCCGAGGATAATGCTCCAGGCCGGTGCGACCATTGTGGCATGGTAGCCGAGAAGCACATTATCCAGCACAGAGAGCTCGGGAATGAGGCGAGGTGTCTGGAAGGTCCGGAGGATCCCGAGTTCGGCTCGGCGGTGTACCGGGGTTGTAGTTATATCTCTGCCGTCTAGGTATATCTTCCCTCTATCGGGCCTGTCTAGGCCTGTGGCTAGGTTTACGAGTGTAGTTTTGCCGGAACCATTCAGACCTATCAGGGCCGTCAGACTCCCGGGTTTCAGACACAGATCGACCCCCTTCAACGCCTGTATGCCTCCAAAGCGCTTGGCAAGACCTTCGATCTGAAAGGCCGCAGGTCTAGCTGATGGAGCCTCTGCGGAGCCACGGGAAAAACCGTTAAAGACAGGTGAAAGCAGGCTCTGAAGGCCACGGGGAGCCAGGGTCACCACGGCCAGCAGGACAGCGCCATAAGGAATAAGTCGGTAATCCTGAAGTTCCTGAAGTTCTGGCAGGTATGGCAGAGCGGTCACAAAGAGTGAAGTGACGGCTGGAAGCGTCAAGCTGGTGGGACCCGCCAATACTGCTATAAGCGTAAGCTCCAAGGATGTATCCAGCCCGAAGCCGCTGGGACTTACGTGATGGTTCAAGCGGGCCAGCAAGGATCCGGCGAAGCCCGCGTAGACAGCGCTCATGGAGAAGGTCAGCAGCTTGGCTTTAAAGATGTTTACGCCCATGGCTGCTGCCATGGCTTCGTCATGCTTGAGGGCCAGGAGCGCTCTGCCATAGCGTGAAGATGTAAAGTTACGGGCAGTCCAAAGGAGGACGAGCGCGGTCGCAATCACTAGGTACCAGTTGGTTCTGAGGTCTACCGTGACAGGACCGAAGGACGGAAATGGGATACCGGGTATGCCGTCGGCTCCGCCCGTAAAGGAAACCCAATTGATAGCCATCTTCTGCCAGATGAGGTTGAAACCTATGGTTGCCATGGCCAGGTAGGCGCCACTGAGTCGAAGGGATGGGACGCCTAGCATTGCTCCTGCGATTCCGGCCAGGATGCCGCCAGCGAGGAGGTCGAGGGGGAAGGGCACACCAAGCCTAGTGGTAAGCAGGGCGGTGGTATAGCCCCCTATGCCCATGAGGGCGGCATGACCAATGGATACCTGCCCAGCGAAACCCAGAACCAAATTGAGGCCCAGAGCCGCTATATAGCTTATGGCCGCCGTCTGGAGAATGAGGAGTAGAAACGCGTTGGAGATCAACCATGGCGTCAGGAGGAGGGAAAGGCCTATTGCCCCGAGGACGACTTTCCTCATACCTTTCGTACCTGCTGAAAGCTCAGTATGCCCTGTGGCCGCAGAAGGAGGACTATCAAGAGCACCAAAAAGGCAAAGACGTCGTGGAAACCAGGCCACAGTAGCCCTGCGAAGACGACTTCTGAGGTACCGAGGAGGAGACCGCCCAATGCTGCACCTAAAGGCGTGGAGATGCCACCCAGGGCAGCAGCGGCGAAACCCTTGAGCCCCAGAACGGCACCCATTTCTGGGCTTACATTGATAATGGGCGCGACCAGCACTCCAGCAAACCCGGTGAGGGCTCCGCTCAGGCCGAAGGCTGCCAGTATGGTTCGATCGGTGGGCACACCCATCAACTTTGCCGCCGAGGGGTCCTGAGCGATGCAACGCAACGCCATACCGAACCGCGTTTTGGTAAGGCTCAACTGCAGGACCAGCGCCAGTGCCAGGGCGACGCCCAGCGATAAGACTTCGGAAAAGTATAGTCCCGCGCCAAACACCTGAAAACGGTAGCCGGAGAGAGGGTCGGGGAAAGCGATAGGCGATTTGCCCCAGAGAGCCACCGAACTGTACCGGAGCACCAGGCTCAGGCCCAAGGTGCTCATCACCCAGGTCGCAGTGTGGGGTTGTTGGAGAAAGCGTTGCACTGCCAACTTCTCTGTGGCTAAGGTGGCGAGAGCCGTTATTGTGGCTGAGAGCATCAGGGCGGCCGGTAGTGGAAGACCCAGCACTACTAGGGCAGAGTATCCTAGCAGAGAGCCCAGCACTACAAGGTCACCATGGGCAAAGTTGACGATCCTTGTTGGGAGGAAGGTAAGGCTGTATCCGATGGCCACCAGACCATAAATTCCGCCTAAAGCTAGGCCCGACCCAATCAGCTGCCAGATCATGCCAGGTCACCGGAAATGAGTACTAGGGGGCATCTTCGGGTCGCTCGTAGAAGCCGTGGTCTTCGCGGGCGGCATATACTACGGTCAGGTCGTCGCCCTTAAACCCGTTATGGTTGTCTGGGGAAAAGGAATACGTCGTGTATATACCTTGTGATGGGTAGTTGCTCAGCTTTTCTAGCTCAGCTTTCACCTTTTGGGGATCGTCGGTTCCCGCCCGCTTTACCGCCTCTGCGTAGAGGTAGACCATCTCGTACCATGGAGCGCTGACGACAGTCTGGGCATCCCAGGACGTCCCATAGTCACGGTCTAGTTTCGAAACGAACTCCACGGCCTTGGGATCCTTTGGGCTTCCGGGTGCGTAGGTGAATCGCCTCACATACACGCCGTAATGGTTCTTTGCTGCATCTCCTCCCAAGGTACGGAACCCTACCATGGTTATGCCCGAAGCGCCGATCATCGGCACCTTGGATCCAAGCCTGTCCAAAGCCTTAGCGGCTTGGGCTAGATCGTGGCCGAGACCCCAGGCCAGGATTCCTTCGGCCCCTGCGTTAAGGATCCTGGCAACCTGACCTGTCATGTCGGTATCGCCGGGGTTATAGCTCTCTACACCCAGGGGCGTGAGACCCCTAGCCTTGAGTTGCGTCGTCAACTCGTTCACGCCGCCCTGACCATATCCGGTGGAATCGGCTAGTATGGCCAGCTTCTTGATACCCTTAACGTCGACAAAGTAGCGTATCATTGTCTCCGCTTCTTGACGGGCATAGTACTGAGCACGAAAGATGAAAGGGAATTTGGCAGGGTCGACGGTGGCGGTGCCCGTGCTGAGGGTAAGATTGATGACCTGTGCATTGTTGAGTATGGGCGCTATGGCGAGGGCATTGGGCGTGTTAATGGGGCCTAGGATGGCTTTCACACGTTGGTTCGTTAGGAGCTCCTGTGCCACTTGAACAGCCTTGTTGCTGTTTCCCTCATCGTCGCGAAAGACTATCTCCAGCCGCTTCCCCAGGACGCCGCCAGCCGCATTTATCTCTTTTGCGGCAAGATTGGCACCCATTTTGGCTCCGGTTCCCATGGTGCCGCTGGAGCCTGTGAGAGGGGCAATGGCACCGATGATCAATGTCTCCCCTCCCGAGGGACTTGACTGCAGGGGGGAGCATGCAGATGCCAGCAGGATCACAAGCGCTAGCAGGGTGCCAGACACGCTTAAAAGGGAGCGCCTTCTCATCGACTTGCCTCCAACGATTCTCTGTAAGCTTTCAGATATTCCAGGAGTGGGCGAAGTCCGCCAACGGAATACAAGGTTGCCATGGCCTCTGCCACCTGTTGGGGCGAAATGCCTCGCGACATGGCCCGCCGCAGCAGGATTGCACAGCCTGATATGTTTCCCGCAGCGGCGTCCAGCGTGGCTGCCATCAGTAGCTTCAGGCCAGACGAGAGAGCGCCGTCGGTGTAGAGGGCTTTGTGTCGGATACGAAGTACCAGATCGGCCAGTTCGGGGTCCAGTTCCTTAAGCATTTCCATTTCTGGAGGGGCTGGTACTTGTTGCATAAGGTTATCCCTCAGGATAGGTATATAGGTATATGCCAGTAGAGATCCGCCATGGTGGTTGCCCCCACGGCCACCGCCACGTAGCCATTCATGTTGAAGAAGGCCACATCAATACGAGACAGGTCCTTCGGCGAAACTATCGAGTGCTCGTAGGCCAAAAGAGCAGATGCTAACATTAGTCCAGCCCAGTAGATAAGGCCTCGGTTCGTGAGGATTCCAACAGCTCCAAGCAATACCACTGTAACTACGTGGGATATGGCGGAGAGCCACAGAGCCACGGCTATACCAAATCGGGCGGGCACGGAGTGCAAGCCGTAGGCCCTATCGAAATCTACGTCCTGGCAGGCGTAGATGAGGTCAAATCCGCCTACCCATAGGGCTACAGCTAGGCTAAGAAGAATGGCCACGAGATCGAAAGACGGACGGACTGCCAACCATCCACCCATTGGGGCAGCCCCGTCGGCCAAACCGAGGAACAGATGGGAAAGCCACGTAAAGCGTTTAGTGTACGGATACAGCGTGACTATGGCCAGAGCTGCCGGCGAAAGGTACAGGCACAAAGGATTCAGCATGCCGGCTGAGATCACCAGGGTTGCGGCCCCAGCAGCTATCAGGAACACCATATGTCGTGGTCGAAGGAGACCCTTGGGCAGGGCCCTAGACGCTGTGCGAGGGTTTGCAGCATCGATGTAGCGGTCGATCAAACGGTTGGCAGCCATAGCGGCGGTTCTTGCGCCGGTCATGGCCAGGGTCACCCAAATGATCACCCAAAGGGATGGCCTTCCTTCGGCTGCCAAGAAGGTTCCAAGATAGGCAAAGGGCAAGGCAAAAATGGTGTGTTCGAATTTGATGGCCTCCAAAAGAAGACCCACCCTCACTTCCAGAATTCCTCCCACTGCGCGGAGACCATGTTTTCTACGGTCGGACTGCCTTCTACTGGTGCCGGATAACCAGGCTTCCATGTAGCGTCGATCCCGATGGGTCCTGCGATCATAGTTGTGATGCCCTGGTGCTTGGCCTTGGCAAGAATGTCACGGGCTGGATCGAAACGGGTGAAGATCCCCCAGAGCAGTTCCGTCTGGCTGGAGAGATCTACGTCGTCGCTCACGGCCACCATAAGCTTGGGATAGGGCGAGGTAGCAGCGTTAACCATAGCGCGTATGAGGCTGCGAGCCGTCCCTTTGGGCTTGAAGACGAGCATTCCCTTCCCAAAGGAGACATATTCCGATACTTGGCTTATGAAGGGAGCTACCCAGTCGGCCTGGTTTCCCTCCTTTGGGGCTGAAGTCGGCACCTGTCCAGACCACAAGCCCTTAGTGGGCGAGGTTGCGTCGATAATGAGGCGACTGCCCCAATGGGAGGCGGGCCCCGTGAAGTCCAGCGTATCCAAGGAGGTAGGGTGAAGCAGGTGCAGGTCCGTTGCAGAATCGAAATGGTCTTCGATGGCCTGGACGACCTGGCTCCATGCCCTTGGATTGACCTCGGCGTCCACCAACACTGTCACTTTGGTGAGGCTCAATTGACCCAACCCCAAGAGGCCCAGGGCTGTCTTGAGGGCTTCCTTAGGATAGCGAGTGTCGACGGACACTACCAATAGGTTGTGAAAGCCAGCTTCGTAGTAAGCCCAGAGGTCTCTGATCTCGGGGTGCAGGAGCCTGACAATAGGGTTGAAGATGGCTTGAACTGCCTCGCCCAGGAACCTGTCTTCCTGTGGGGGTTTGCCGACCACCGAGGCCAGGTAGAAGGTCCCAGGACGCCTGTACATTCTTCGGATGTGGAATACAGGAAAGGGAAGTTGGCGGGAATAGTGGCCGAAGTGGTCGCCAAAGGGGCCTTCTAGGCGCCGCTCCCCAGGGGGTACATATCCTTCGAACACGATCTCCGCTGTGGCCGGCACGGGTAGACCTGCGGGACCCAGCGGCCAGACAGGGGTGGGGATGCCTCTCAGCATGCCAGCGATGACGAGTTCGGATATGTCCTCCGGAAGGGGTGCAACGGCGGCCAAAAGGGTAATGGGGTCCGTGCCGATGGCAACAGCCACCTCCAGCGGTTTGCCAGCTTCCTCTGCCCGAAAGTAGTGGAAACCACCGCCCTTCTGGAGCTGCCAATGCATTCCCGTTGTGTCTGAGCTGTGGACCTGCATCCGGTAGATGCCCATGTTCAGGCTTCCCGTTACTGGGTCTCTAGTCACGACGACTGGAAGAGTGATGAAGCGTCCCGCGTCCATGGGCCAACACTGTAGTATCGGCAACGATGTGAGGTCCACCTGTTGTTCGGGATAGAAGAGGGGTGCTCTGGCTACCTGAAACCTAGCACGAAGGAGAGTCACAATGGCGTCTCGGTTCCTCCAGAGAGCCCGCATCGTGGGGCGCAAGACGGCCGAAGCCCAGCGGTAGAGGGTCTGGCCTATAGAGTCGGGATCGTTGCCTAAGGCCATTTCGATGCGTTTGTGGCTTGCCAGCAGATTGATCACGAGAGGGACATCGGAACCCTTCACCCGTTCGAACAGTAAGGCTGGCTTATCTTCGGCTACTGCTCTGCGTGCAATGGCAGCGATTTCTAGATGGGGGTCCACCTGTCGCGAGATCCTTTTCAGTTCGCCCTGGCACTCCAGATACGTGATGAAGCTCCGAAGGTCCAAAAACGGAGTGCGTTGCCTTGGCATCACGGCTCCCGAATTTCAATGCTGCGAAGGAAAGCACTGCGGAGAGCTGCCAGCGATCTGGTCAAATTGCCCTGCTGATCCCTGTGCAGCCACAGAACCACCAGTTCCAGTGCTGCTCCTAGCCATATATAAGCAGTGAGCTCTGTATCCATAGGAGGAGCCAGACCCTGCTGCACCGCTGAGTCAAGATGAGCTTTTATCAGGTCAGCGAAGCGCCGGTGGATAGCGAAGACCCGCTGATCGAACAACTTCCCGAGGCCGCCAGTCTCCACCAGGAGTAGGCGAGCCAGGAGGCGGTGCTCCGAGAAGGCATCGATGACGGCTCGTAATGCTGCGTCGACCTTTGCTACAGGATGCTGCTCTCCCTCGATGGCTCTCTGGATCTTGTCCGCCAGCAGGTCGGTAGCCTGCTCCATCAGGGAGATATACAGCGACTGTTTGTTGGGGAAATGGAAGTAAAATGCACCCTTGGAGGTCTGGGAAAGCTCCACTATGTCGTCCACCCCAGCGTCGTGGTATCCCCTTTGGGAAAAGACACGGATGGCGGCATCGAGTATGCGCTGCCTTGTGCGGGCGGGATCTTTAGCTGAACTCGAGTGTGCCATACAGACCGACCAGTCGGTTTATAACATTATAGTGCATGGACGGCTTGTACAAAAGTATCCTTAGCCGTGGGATGCCGTGGTTGGCTCGCAGCTCAACTAACCTCGGTATCCGTGAGCCCATGTAGGCCGGAGGCTGGAGGGTACGGGTGGCCAAAGGTACCAAGTTGCCATGCTCATAAGGCAAGCTCGGCCTTTTCTTCAGCTGACTATAATGGAACGACATCCTTCGAAGAGGTGGAAGTATGGCTCAGGTTGACAGGGCCCTTTACAACCTGGAGAAGGATCTCTATCGTCACAGGGATTCCATTAGAAGGATCAGGCGTTTGCTGGCCAAAGCGGCCAAAAAAGAGTCCCGCAAGATGAACCGCAGCCAGTTTGCTGCCGCTGAAAAGGTGAGGCGTCGGATACAGCGGTGGGAGGAGCTGATGGATTGGCATAGGACCCGCATGCAGCATATAGCTGCCCATATCAGCCAGCAGACCGGCAAGCCAGTGGAGGAGATACTGGCTCAGGCTGCGCTCTAGGCTGTTTGGGGATTTGCAATAATTACTGGAGTCATCGGTTCTGACAAGTGAGGGGGTGTCTGCAGACACCCCCTCCGTGCTTTTAGACCCGTTGGCCTCTATCTGTTTTCCCAAGCAGGCATCGGATAAGCCGGCTTGGCCTGCTGGATCTTTTCGGGCCAGACCACTGTAATCTTTCCATTTTGGATCTGCACAACGCCCGAACTGCCCTTGATGTTCTTCCCGTTGGGATCCCAAGCTATTGGGCCCCAGAAGGTCTCTACATCCAGGTTGGCGAAAGCCTCGCGTACCTTCACCGGGTCAGTGGTGCCGGCCTTTTCAAGGGCGAGCTGAAGCAGTAGACCGGCGGCCGTGCCGCTGGCAGCATGGTACCCCGGCTCGTATCCGAAACGTTTCTGGAAGCCTGCGGCAAACTCCTTGGCTGAGCCGAAGACTGGTCCGCTCCAGTTCATAGTTGGCAGCCACCAAGCGTTCCCGTACATGTATTCTGCATCTTTCCCTAGGCTGGCAGCGAAATCGGGTATCTCGGGTCCCACTGTGAAGGCCATGATCTTCGGACTCACCTTTAGGTCCTTGCTCTGCTTGGTGGTTAGCACGGCGGTTTCGAAGTAGCCGCATTCCAGAATTACGTCCGGGGTATTGGTGCGGAGCTTAGTAAGAATTGTCGACAGGTCCTTGGCGTCCTTAGGGAACTTATCGTAGGAGACCACCTGGTAGCCGAACTTTTCGGCGCTAGCTTTGGCTCCGTCACATGCTACCAGTGGGAACAGATCATCGGCAGATATTATGGCTACTGTGGTTGGCTTGGGTTGCAAGTGGGTGCCCATCTCCAGTACTGCGTACAGGTACTTGCTGGCTGGTGGCAGTACGGATACGATCATCTTGTATCCCCGCTCGTAGAGGGAGTCGGCGTTGGCTTCGGAGGCTACAGTGAGGGCACCGTACTTTTCAGCAATGGCAGCCGTGGCTTGCGTAATGCCGCTACTGTAGGGGCCCAGGAGCAGCTTCACACCGTCTTCGGTGATGAGCTTTTCAGTGAGGCGAGCTCCCGTTTGAGCGTCGCTTTCGTCGTCGTAGTACTTGATCTCGATCTTGTAGGTATCGTTACCTATCTTGATGCCGCCCTTCTGGTTGACGAATTCCATCCAATAATCGTAGCCGTCCTTCACCATCTTGCCCTCACGGGCCAGCCGGCCTGTCAGAGAGACAGCGGCGCCTATCTTGAGTACCTTAGGCTGAGGGCTTGCCTGGGGCGACGGCTGAGCTGCCGTAGCCTGCGGCCCAGCAGTGGGCGTAGGCTGAGCAGCAGGGACGCAACTGGCCAGAACTAGCACCAGAGCTAGGGGTAAGATGTAGAGCATTCGTTTCATAGGATCGCACCTCCCTTTAGTTTTGATTTTGGCTAGACCCCAAGGTATGATCGGCGTACCATCTCGTTGGCCAGCAGCTGCGAAGCGGGGCCGCTGAGGACGATATGGCCTGTCTCCAGCACGTACCCCCTATCGGCAATGCCGAGAGCCACCTCCACATCTTGTTCCACGATAAGGAGCGATAGCTGTCCGTGGGACCTGATCTGCAGGACCACGTCCACGAGTTCGTCCACCACGAGGGGAGCTAATCCCAGGGACATCTCATCGATCATGAGTAGCCTGGGGGCGGCCATAAGGCCTCGGCCTATGGCGACCATTTGCTGCTCGCCGCCGCTCAAAGTGCCTGCAAGCTGGCGCCTTCTCTCGCGGAGGACCGGAAAGAGGAAATAGACCCAGTCGAGGTCTGCCTGGATCCGAACTCGATCCTTTCTGCGGAAGGCTCCCATAAGAAGGTTCTCTTCGACGGTCATGCCTGGGAACAGCTGGCGGCCTTCAGGTACCATGACGATGCCCAAACTTACCCTGTCTTCGGGCGGAAAGGTGGTTATGTCTCTGCCCTCCCACTGTATGGTGCCCCGCACGGGCGTGAGAAGTCCGGAAATGGTACGAAGGAGTGTGGTCTTTCCGGCCCCGTTGGATCCCACCAAGGCCACAATCTCCCTTCGATTGATGGAGATGGATGCATCCCATAGAACCTGGACTATACCGTAGGCAACGTCCAAATGTTCAGCTATTAGAAGATCAGATGCTGTCTCCTTGGGCTCCCCTGCGCTGGGCGTAGCGTCTTCCAAGGTAGGCCTCCACCACTTTTGGATCGTTCGAGACTTCTTGCGGGGTGCCCTCCGCTATCCGGGCACCATGGTGCATTACAACAACCTTGTCCGATATGCGCATTATGGCTCGCATGACGTGCTCAATTACGAGAAAGGTTAGACCCTGAGATCGAAGGGTGAGGATGACCTCCATGACACTGTCGACCTCGCTCGGTCTGAGTCCCGCCATTATCTCGTCCAGAAGCACCAACTGCGGTTTCATAGCCAGGGCCCTAGCTAGTTCCAGGAGCTTACGATCTGCTACTGTAAGTTCTTCTGTGTCCCTATCGGCCTTGGTGGACATGCCGAGCTCGTCTAGGATGTGCTGTGCCTCCTCGAGGGCCGTGGCGGCATCCATCTGGGAGCCGGCTCTACCGAACAGGCAGCCAACGGCCACGTTCTCCCGCACTGTCATCCCTACAAAGGGCTTCACTATCTGGAAGGTTCGGCCGATGCCCACCTTGGCGATCTTATGGGGAGGCAGGCCATCGATGCGCTTTCCATCGAACCATATTTCGCCCTCCATGGGCCGATAGACCCCGCTGATCAGGTTAAGGAGGGTTGTCTTTCCTGCACCGTTGGGACCGATGAGGCCTACAATCTGCTGTCTTTCCACGTCGAAGCTGACACGATCTACAGCCACAAGGCCTCCAAACCTTAACGTGACACCGCGGATGCTCAGCAATGCCAAGCTATAGCCTCCCAGTGGTAATTACCCGCCGGATGTACGGCCAGTCAGGCCCAAACCTTGGGAGTGCTAACAGTCCTCTAGGCAGAAACACCACTATTACGATGATCAGTATTCCCAGTACTGCCAAGTGGTACTCCAGAAAACTGCTCCACGCGAATTCAGAGAGGGCTTTCACCACAGTGGCCCCCAGAGTAGGCCCCAGTACAGTGCCGGCTCCTCCCAGCAGCATCATGACGAAAAGCTCCACCACGATCACTACGTCAAATACAGTGGGAGCTTCTATGAAGGTGTGCCAATAGGCGTAGACGGAGCCCACCAACGATGAGATGAAAGCACTCAGGCTCCATGCCAGTATTTTGTAAAGCGTAGTGTTCACCCCCATCACGCTAGCGGCTTCTTCGTCGGCCCGTATGGTGCGCAGGGCGTAACCGAAGCGGCTTCGGCGTATGAGCCAGGTGATGGCTACGGCAGCGAAAGCTAGCACCAGCATGTGGTAGTAGAAGAAGGCGAAGGTAGCCGCCACATCGCCGAGATTCAGGATGGGGAAGGCGAAGCCCTTGCCGCCACCCGTAAGATCGGACCAATTGATAACCAGTTCTCTGGTGGCCTCGTTGATGCCCAGGGAAGCTATGGCGAAGTAGTGGCCCCGCAATCTAAGTATGGGTATTCCCACGATGGCGGCGTAGAGCGCTGCTAGCAGGGCTGTAATCAAGGCGGCAAGGTGGAAAGGAAGACCAGCCTTCACCATTCCGATTCCTGCACCATACGCCCCGAAACCGAAAAAAACTATGTTGCCAAAGGCCGCATAGCCTGCGAAGCCTGCGATTATGTTGAGGGCTTGGGCCAAGGCTGCATACATGAGAATCGTTGTTGCCAGCCGAACTGGGTATCCTCGCACCACCAGCGGAAGGGACAGCAACAGCAGTGTCACCCCCAGGAGAACAGCCAAGATGGGCAGAGATGGTATGCTTGCACCTCTAATAGCTGACTTTATACTGCTCATTTCACCTCTGCGAAGAACCGTTTCCCAGCTATTCCCTCAGGGCGAGCGATGAGTACCAGAACAAGGATCAGGAAGCCTAGGGCGTCCTGATAGCTCGTACCCAAAAGTGCGCCCCCAAAGGCCTCGGCCACTGCCAGCACCAGACCGCCTATTATGGCTCCAACAGGGCTTCCCAGTCCTCCAAGGACTGCTATTATGAACGCTTTCCCAAGGAGAGAACCCTGAAGGGATGGCGAGAAGCTGTATATGGTGCTGATCAGTGAGCCTGCTGCCCCTGCCAAAGCCGCGCTAATCCCGAAAGTTAAGGCGTAGACATGGCCGATGTTGACGCCCACGATCTGGGCTGCTGTGCGGTTGAGGGCAGTTGCCCGGATGGCATTTCCAGTCCGCGTGCGGTTCATAAACAGGAACAAAGCTGCGGTGACAACTACGGCTGTTGCGAAGATTGTCAGCCGCACATAAGGGATCACAAGCCCTCCTATCTCCAGCCCAGAACCTGCATATGTAGGTGTCACTGAGCGGAAATCAGCCTTGAAGGCAACCAATAGAAAGTTGACGATCAGCAGCTGAAGCCCAAAGGTTAGGATCAGTGTCATAAAGACACCGGTGCGAATCACCAGGTTTATAAGAAATCTCTGGATTGGGTAGGCCATGGCGAAAAGGACCAGCATAGAAATGGGAACTGAAAGGAAGGGGTCCAAGCCGAGCAAGGTGAAGAGCCAAAAAGTCACATAGGCGCCCAGTACGATGAACGCTCCGTGGGCTAAATTTATAACGTTCATGACGCCCCACACTAAAGAGAAGCCGACGCCTATCATGGCGTAAACGCCACCCAGAAGGAGCGCGTTCAGAAGGATCTGTACCAACAAATCCGTGGACCTCGCCTTTGGAGTAAGCCCTACCCGCCTATACAAAGGCCAGCAGGGACAACAACACACAATAATACATTAGTGTACCGGCCCATGTAAACGCCCAGCTAGGGCCTGGAGGGTTCGACGAATTAGCTTTTCACAGGGCAGCCCGTCCGGCAGGAGATCCTTTTAGTGGATATGCCAGGACGGCCCTGGACGCCCAGTATGGGGGTGATTTGCCTCAAGGTGTGCGATCCGAGGGCCATGATTGGATCGCTCGTGGAAGTTACTTGCCTATTCGAACCACCTGCATTTGGCTGACTTGTCGAGACCGTATCGCTCCGAGGGGATACATCAGCTTCTGAGGTGATGAGGATTCTCTTATAACGGACGGGCCTTTTTCGACCCATGCTTTGTTAACGCGTTCTGTGCCAGGTACAATGAGCTTGTCTCAGGGGGAGGGTACTTTGACGTCGGCCGACTTCAACTGGCTCGACATAGCCATTCTACTTATCCTCGGAGCATCTGCCTATTTTGGGTTTGCCATCGGTCTGTGGCGGCTTATCGGGCTGATGCTGTCCTTCTATGTATCTTTCCTCATTGCCAATCTTGCTTATTCAGAGATATGGCCTATCTTCGCAAAGGTCATGCCCTCAGTCCATGTGCCTACCCTTGAAGCTGTAGCCTTCATTGCCGCCTACTTGACTTCCTTCGTCTTCCTGGCATGGGTGGTGTTCAGGTTTATTCCCAACCTGGGTATCCCTGTCATGCCTATGTTGCTCGACCGGATGATGGGGGCGTTGGTGGGATTTCTGTCTACGTTGCTGGGCATCATGTTTGGAGTTAGCGTAATGGCTACAGTCTTGGCGTTCTTGAACTACTCGCCCCTGGCCAGGCTGTTTCCGCCGGGTAGTTTGCCTTTCCTACTCGCGTCCATCGATCAGTCCCGTACAGCCCAGATTCTCCTTGCGATGCTGCCGAAGGTAAGCGCGGTCTTTGCTGCGCTGATATCCCGTCCGCTCCCAGACTTCTTGGTGCCGCCGGGGCCATGAGGCTTGATAAGGTCACGTCCGAACTCCTCGATTTTCCACTAGTGCTGGAACAGGTCGCTAAGTTTGCCTACTTCGCTCTCGGACGGGAGTTAGTACTGGCTTTGCAGCCGGCAGATGATGTCCGCGATGCTCAGAAGAGGCTACGCGTAGTCGCTGAGGCAAGGAAGTGTATAGCAAAGGGCGTGGATCTCTCTCTGGGCGGCGTCCATGACATCAGGCCTTTGGTCCGTCGTGCCATCGGGGGAGGGCGATTAGAGGCTAAAGAGATACTCGACATACGGGACACACTCTTAGTCGCGAAGAGGGTGAGAGATACCTTAGCTGGCAGCCGGGCTGCCACGGAGTTTCCTCGGCTGTGGGAAATTGCCGAAGGGATCGATCCGTGCCCCAGCCTGGTCTCGAAGATCGAAGCGTGTGTAGCCGACGACGGCCAGATCCTGGATAGTGCAAGCCCCAGCCTGGCACGTGTTCGCTCTTCCCTGAGAGATTCTCATAAGCGCCTGCTAGATCGTCTTCACGCGATAGTAATGTCGCCTCAATACGAGTCGGTGCTACAGGACAAGGTGGTGACGCAGCGCGAGGGTCGCTACGTAATTCCGGTAAAGGCGCAAGCGAGATCGCAACTGCCGGGTCTGGTTCACGATCAGTCGGCGAGTGGTGCCACGCTCTTCGTGGAACCTTTGGAGATCGTTGAGCTCACTAACCGGTGGAAGGCCTTTCAGCGCCAGGAAGAGCGCGAAGTCGCCCGAGTTCTCGATGAGCTGTCGCGGCAGGTTGCGCTCGCGGGTGCACAGCTGGAAAGAGATGTAGGGCTGTTGGGCGAGATAGACAAGGTACAAGCAGTGGCTCGGTACTGTGAGAGCTTAGATGCCTCGGAGCCAGAATTGGTGGATCCTGAAGGTGAAGTTCCCTTGGATCTACGGAGGGCGCGGCATCCCCTCATACCAGCCGATCGTGTTGTCCCTGTGGATGTTTGGATGCGGGGCTTCAGGATTATGGTAATCACTGGCCCCAACACCGGCGGTAAGACTGCTACCCTTAAGACTGTAGGGCTCCTTACTGTCATGGCGATGTGTGGCTTTCACATCCCTGCCCAGTCGGGTTGCAAAGTGCCAGCGGTCGATGCCGTCCTCGCTGACATTGGCGATGATCAGAGCATACCCCAGAACTTATCCACCTTTTCCTCCCATGTGTCCAGGATTTCACGGATACTTGAGGAGTGCACGGACCGTTCGTTGGTGTTGCTGGATGAGCTGGGAGCCGGCACCGACCCCGAGGAGGGTTCAGCCTTGGCTCGGGCTCTGCTGTCGCACCTGTTGAAGCGACGATCGACAGTACTGGCTACCAGCCATCACAGAGATGTGAAGCTTTTTGCCTACGCCACCGACGGTGTAGAAAATGCCAGCGTGGAATTTGACCTGACGACACTTCGCCCCACCTACCGGTTGATAATAGGGCTCCCGGGCTCCAGCCACGCGCTGACCATTGCCAGAAGGCTTGGTCTGCCTGATGAAATAGTTGACGAGGCACAGAACCTCTTAACCCCTGCTACGGTGGTCTTCGAAGGGCTTGTGCAGGACCTGGAGAGGGAGATCCGGCTACTGGAGCAAACCAGGGCCAGGCTGGAAGAGGAAGAATCGGAGGCTCGCATGCTCAAGGCAAAGCTGGAGGATCGCCTTAAGCAAATGGAGCACGAGGTTCACTTGGCGCGGGAGCAGGCTGTGTCTGCTGTGACGGAGGAATTGTCTGCCTTCAGACAGCGAATCCAGAGCCTGTTAAAAGCTGCGGAAGCTCAAGAAGCGTCCCGGAAGTGGTATCGGAGGGCTATTAGTGAGGCATCGCGGGTGGCTGAAGAGCTTGTGTCAAAGACACGTACCGCAACGCCAGCTGTGCAGGAATCCAAGGGCCTTTCACGAGGTGACAAGGTCTGGGTTCCGGAGCTGCAGGCGGATGGGGAGGTGGTGAACATCGGTGATGGGAAGGTCCTGGTGGCTGTGGGCAATCTCCTTGTATCGGTTGATGCGGCTGGTCTGAGTCCGTTGCCCGCCTCCAAACAGGGACCGTTGCAGCGGGTCTCTAGGGGGCGTCCCTCCCCACCTCCTGAACAACTTCTCGTGACGGGAATGCGCACTGAGGAGGCGGAGGTGGAAGTCGAACGGTACCTTAACAGGGCCTGCATCGCTGGACTCGCCAGGGTGCGTATTGTCCATGGAGTAGGGAGCGGTGCCCTCAGGAACCACATACGCAATATGCTGCGGCGCCACCCGTTGGTAGCCTCGATAAGGCCCGGTGCGCCCCACGAAGGTGGGGATGGCGTTACCATTGTAGAGGTCAATTCGGTTTAGTCATCTCTTCGGAGAGAGGGTGTGAACCAACCTTTGAAGCGTGCCAGCCAGCTAGAAGATCTCTTGCTTCGGATCGATGGGAGGCCTTACAAGGCCTATTCTGCCCTCTTGGGTAGCTACGATTTCTCAACCTTTGTAGTCCACATAGACTACGTTCAACCCGATCCTTTTGCTCCTCCCTCTCTTCTCAGGGTGGCCATGCCACTGCAGTACGCCCGTGTACCTTCGGAGCTGTACGCTACCGAGGTAAGAAAGGTGGCTCTGGAGGATTACATTGGCAGGCGATTCGCTGATGCCGTGAGGCGCATGGTGAAAGGGGAGAGAGGCACGGGGCACTCGGGACGGTTTTATGTGGATTCTGGCCGACAGCAGGTTTTGCGACGTACATCCTGTGTCGTGTTTGACGATCGGGTCGAAGTGCGGCTAGCCATTGGCCTGCCTTCTTCAGGGAGGGAAATCTTGGGTCGCCAGGCGCGGGCGATGTTTTTCGAAGAGCTGCCCGCAGTGGTGACCGATGCCATGGTTTTCGAGAACTGGCCTGAAGGGCAGGCCAGAAGCTTTGTGGAGACGGTAGAAGATCAGGAAGCCCTTCGGGAACAATTGGGCCATCATGGGCTCGTTGCCTTTGTGGGGAACGGTTCGGTGTTGCCCCGCGAGAGTGGCGTAAGCGACCGCCCTCTGCGCAGTACCCGTCTGGTTCCCTTCGAAAGCCCACCAGAATTGGCTGTGGCCTTGAAGGTGCCCAATCGAGGCGAGGTCGTTGGGATGGGTATCCCCGGTGGGGTCACCCTTATAGTAGGAGGAGGATATCATGGGAAGTCTACCCTCCTCAGGGCCCTTGAAATGGGGATCTACAACCACATACCCGGAGACGGGAGGGAGCTCGTAGTTACGCGCAAAAATGCTGTGAAGATAAGGGCGGAAGATGGACGATCGGTGGAGGGGGTGGATATCAGCCCTTTTATAGACAACTTGCCGAACCGCGAAGATACCCATTCCTTCCACACGGAAAACGCCAGCGGCAGCACTTCGCAAGCCGCCAACATCGTGGAAGCCCTTGAGGCGGGCGCAGAGGTACTGCTCATGGACGAGGATACCTGCGCTACTAACTTCATGATTCGCGACGAGCTGATGCAGGAACTCGTGCCCAAAGAAAAGGAACCGATAACGCCTTTCATAGATCAAGTACGTAACATCTACCGGGAGTTCGGGGTTTCTACAGTGCTCGTCATGGGAGGGTCAGGAGAATACTTTGCAGTTGCCGATACTGTGATCATGATGGACTCGTATCGTCCCCGGGTGGTTACCGAAAGGGCAAAGGAGCTGGTGGAACGCCGACCCATGCGTCGGCGTCCGGAAGGGCCTGGCACTATAGGTTCCCTGAGGAGGCGGTTCCCTTTGCCACGTTCCGTAGATCCATCCTACGGTAAAAGGATCAGGGTGGAGGCCAAGGGTTTGAACGCCATAATCTTCGGGCAGGACACCGTTGACCTGCGGTTCCTGGAACAGCTGGTGGATGCCAGTCAGGCCGAGACTATCGCGAACATGCTTCTACGGGCGTGGCGGCTGAAACTCTTCGATGGCGATTTGCCATTGCGCAGCATAGCGGAGATGCTTAGGGACGAAGTTGCCCATAAGGGGCTGGATGTGCTTTCGAGGTTCGGAGAAGGAGTTCATCCTGGAAATATGGCAGAAGTGCGTGTGGTTGACTTCATGGCCGTAGTTAACCGGCTCAGAAGCCTGAGGGTGCGCCAAGGGTGAGCAAGACCTGGGTGGAGGCCAAGGATGAAGGCAAAGCTGAGTGGCAAGGTAGCTCTTGTGACCGGGGGTGGGAGAGGCATAGGTAGAGCCATAGCGTTGGCTATGGCCAGAGAAGGTGCTACGGTCGCCTTAACGTACCTTCACAGCGACAAAGGAGCCACTGAGGTCCTAGCGCACATGAAATCGGAAGGTGCGGAGGGGATGGCCATCAGGGCGGATGTGTCGCGGGTCGATGAGGTGCGGAGGGCTATTGCTGCTGTTGCGGATCGGTACGGGCGGCTGGATGTCCTGGTCAACAATGCGGCTGTCTTTAGTTCTGTATCCTGGGACAATGTGACAGAGGAACTTTGGGACATGATACTGGATACAAACCTGAAGGGACTTTTCTTCTGTTGCCAGGAAGCTGCCCGTGTCATGATTCGTAAGGAGGGGGGGACAATACTCAATCTGGCGTCTGGCGGCGGCCTCAGTCCCTACCCTGGATACGATGTGTCGGTACCCTATGCTGCATCGAAGGCAGGTGTAATCATGCTAACTCACAGGCTGGCCTGGGAACTTGCCCCTCGAATTCGCGTGAACGCTATAGCGCCCGGCATAATAGACTCCAAGCCTGATCCCATGCCCCATGAAACAGTGACACGGCTAGCGGCAAGGGTGCCTATGAAGCGGCTCGGTTCCCCTGAGGAGATCGCTTCGGTAGCCGTATTTCTGGCCTCTGACGAGGCGTCCTATGTGACAGGTCAAGTCCTTTCGGTAGACGGCGGGGTAGTGATGCGTTAGCTGTTGGGGTACACAATATGGTAGTGCCGGATAGGACATGGACAATCGGCAGGGTTGCCGTATTTGCTGTTGTCCTGGCTGTCCTGCAGCTGTCCCCGGCCAGTAGGGGTGAGGGGGCATGGTTTCCTCTCTTGGTGGTCGGGATAGCTTTCGTACATGCGCTGGTGTGTGGCATTGCGGGCAAGGTCGTGCCAGCACCCGTGGCATCGTTAGCTACTTCTCTGTTAGCGGACCTGCTGGTGGTGATGGCAGTTGTTGCTGTGGCAGGCCCGTCCAGCGTCTTCTCCGTGCTGGTGCCCATGGCATCGCTCGGTCACACTCTCCAAGGAGGCTTGTATTGGGGAGGTCTATCTTCTTTGGCTATCATTGGCCTCTTTATGGTTGCTGGTCAATGGTCTGCCGATCCTGCCCCCTGGAGTCTCGGTCTCACGGCTGCCACGACGGCCGCTTGCTATGCGCTGGTCACGGCTCATGGGATGACGAAGCGCGGAAGGGATGGTACCTCGCGCCTGTTGCATGGGCTCACCCTCGCCATACGGTCTACTGTCGATATGGACACTCTGTGGGAGTTGGTGCTGGAAGTTGGGCTCCACGAGGTGCCTTCGGCGGCTGCTAGCGGGTATCTCTACGATGCGGAAGAGGGCTCCCTGAAGCTTAGATTTCATATGGCCTCTGAAGCGCCGGACGTTTGGGCTGCTTTGGCCGAAGCCAATGGGAGAGCCCTTACTGCCCTTGTGGCGAGGGGTAAGGTGGTAGAGATCCCCAGGATTGTGGATATCCCAGGCTGGCAGACCTTGGACGGACAGCCACCTGTCGGGAGTCTTTTGGCACTTCCTTTGATTGGCAGCGGAGACCAGAAGCTCGGGCTCGCGGTCTTCTGGCGTCGGCAACCTGGCACCACGCCTGAGCAGCTGAGGTTGCTGGAGACCTTGGCAACTCAGGCAGCTATAGGGATCCAAAATCTTCGACTACGAGACGAGGCAACCAGAATGGAGGCCCTCAAAGAGCTGGACAAACTGAAGACCGAGCTGTTATCCACGGTCTCCCACGAGCTCCGTTCTCCCTTGGGACGTATAAAGGCCACCGTCACCAGTCTGCTGCAACAAGATGTCGACTGGGACGAGGAGACGAGGAGAGAGATGCTGGCATCTATAGTTGTCGATGTAGACCAACTTTCGGAGCTGGTCAGCAACCTGCTGGACATGTCCACCATCGAAGCCGGCATGCTGAGGCTTGACCGCGACTGGGTAAACATGCAGGACCTGATCAAGCGGCTTGGGAGGCGGTGGCGGGCCGCGGGAACCCACGACATCAGGCTGGACGTTCCGTCGCGGCTTCCAGCGGTTTTCGTCGACGAAAGGCGAGTAGCCCAGGTTTTAAACAACCTTGTGGACAACGCCATGAAGTTCTCGCCGCCGGGTTCTCGCATCACAGTCTCTGCCAGGGCAGATGGGGAATGGCTGGAGATGAGTGTAACAGACATGGGCATTGGAATAGAGCCAGAGCACATTCCACGGCTGTTCGACCGGTTCTACCGCGGCGCGGGCAGTTCCTGTGGCGGTACGGGCCTCGGGCTATCCATCTGTAAAGGTCTGGTCGAGGCCCACGGCGGTTTCATAACGGTACAGAGCCGTCCAGGATATGGATCGAAGTTTACTGTGAGATTGCCCCTGAAGGAGGTGAACCTCCATGAGGGCCGTTAAGGTTCTGGTAGTTGAGGACGATGCTCGCATGGTGACCGTGCTTCGCAGAAATCTGGAAGCACGCGGGTACGTTGTGGCTGTGGCATCGAGGGGGAGCGAGGCATTGAAGCAGCTGGCGATGGATGAGATGGATCTCGTTATCCTAGATTTGATGCTGCCCGACATCGATGGCCTAGAGGTGCTTAGGCGCCTTCGGCAGACATCAGAGCGCCCACCGGTAATAGTGGTTAGCGCACGCCAGGAAGCGCCGACGAAGGTAGAAGCCCTCGACATGGGAGCAGATGACTATCTGACTAAACCCTTCGACGCGGAAGAGCTGTTGGCTAGGGTCAGGGCTGTACTGCGTCGAGAGTCCTCGCGCAACCCGCCGGGTCCCGCCATGAAGCCCTTCGAGCATCAGGGCCTCAGGATCGACTTTGCTGCCCGCCAAGTAACCGTCGACGGCACCGAGGTGAAACTGACTCCTACGGAGTTCAAACTCCTGTCTCAGCTTGTGGCCAATGCTGGAAAGGTGATGACCCACGGAATGCTCTTAAACAGGGTGTGGGGTCCCGAATATAGGGACGAGACCGAATATCTCAGGGTCTACGTGAACCGTCTTCGAAGGAAGCTAGGCGACGATCCAGCCAAACCGCGGTACATCCTCACCGAACCTGCGGTGGGCTACAGGTTCGTGCGCCCCGACAAGTAAGGCGGGTATCATTAGTTAGCCAGATCTCGGAGCAGCGCCATTTGAGGAACGACAGCGGTATCAGGGTGGGTGTCGACATAGGCGGCACCTTCACGGACCTCTTTCTCACCGACGCACGGGGGGACCTCAGAGCCATCGCCAAAACACCTACAACAGATGACCCCTCCGAAGGGGTAGAGATCGGCTTGCTGCAGCTCTGTCGGGCCGCTGGCATCTTGCCTTCAGAGATACGTCAGATCGTCCACGGTACCACCTTGGTTACCAACGCACTCATAGAGCGCAAGGGCGCTTTGACTGGCATGGTAACCACTAAGGGATTCAGGGATGTGATCGCTATAGGTCGCGAGCATCGGTACGATCTCTACGACCTTAAGCTAGAGCTTCCTGAACCGTTGGTGCCACGGTGGCTACGTCGTGAAGTGTCTGAGAGAGTGCTAGCCGATGGCAGCGTGCTCGAACCCCTGGATGTCGAGATGGCCAGGCAGCAGATAGCTGAACTGCTAGAGGCTGGCGTTCAGGCCATTGCTGTCTGTCTGTTGCACTCGTACCGCAATCCATCGCATGAGCTGGCCCTTAAAGAGATTATCGCGGACTTGGCACCTAACGTGTACGTTTCGCTTTCGTCAGAGGTGGTGCCCGAGCTTCGGGAGTATGAAAGGTTTTCTACGACAGTGGCTAACGTTTACGTGCGGCCGGTAGTCGATCGGTATCTGGCACGACTGGAGCGACGACTTAGGGACCTTGGCTTCGGCGGAAGTGTGCTGATCATGCTGTCCAATGGCGGAACCTGCACCGTAGAGGTAGCCCGTCGCCTACCCATTTGGCTCGTCGAATCAGGGCCAGCGGCAGGCGCGTTGATGGCTTCTTACATCGGCCGTCGGGAGGGCAAGGGTTCGGTGCTCTCCTTCGATATGGGGGGCACTACGGCCAAGGCCTGTATCGTCGAGGCCGGCAGGCCCCTTATTACGTCGGACTACGAGGTTGCCCGCCTGCAGAGGTTTAAAAAAGGCAGCGGTTTGCCTGTAAGGGTGCCCGTTATCGACATGATCGAGATCGGGGCTGGAGGGGGAAGTATTGCGTGGATCGACCAATTCGGTTTGTTGCGGGTAGGCCCGCGGAGCGCGGGGGCTAATCCTGGTCCGGCATGCTACGCCTGGGGAGGCGAGGACCCAACGGTAACTGACGCCGACCTCGTCCTCGGATACCTTGATCCGGATTACTTCCTTGGAGGCCGACTGAAGCTTGATGTAGGTAGGGCGCACAGGGCTCTAGAAAAGATTGCCGAACCCTTGGGGATGACGGTCACGGAGGTGGCATGGGGCATCCACCAGCTCGTGAACGAGAACATGGCAGCCGCAGCCCGGATCCATGCTATCGAGCGCGGCAAGGACGTACGTGCCTTTCCCTTGGTTGCCTTCGGCGGTGCAGGTCCCGTTCATGCCCACGGAGTAGCCAAAATACTGAGGCTAAAAGAAATATGGTATCTGCCTGGCTCTGGAGTGGCCTCAGCTCAAGGGTTGCTGGTTGCCCCGGTTGCCTTTGACCTTGTGCGTAGTTTGCCGGGCTTACTGAACGATCTGCAGTGGTCGGAAGTCAACCAGGTGCTGGCCTCGATGGAGGAGGAGGCTATCGCCTTGGTGATGTCCGCCGGGGTCGACAGGGACGATGTCAGGGTCGACAGGTGGGCCGATATGCGATACGTGGGTCAGGGATATCATGTGACGGTGCCCGTACCCGAAGGCCGGCTCTCCAACAAGCTCATTCCTGAGCTGGAGCAGGCTTTTCGCGAGGTGTACCGAAACCTGTACGGGAGACTAGCGGAAGGGGTGGAGCTGGAGACACTTTCGTGGCGTGTAGTTGCCGCAGGCCCCCCGTACGACGTTCAACCTGGGGTTCCCAGGGTGAGCGATGGTCCCCCTCTGAAGGGGTATAGGAAGGCATACTTTTTTGAGTTAGGAGGATTCGAAGAGGTACCAGTGTACAACCGTTACGCTCTGAAACCTGGAAGCGTCCTAACCGGTCCTCTCATTGTAGAGGAAGAAGAATCCACCCTTGTTGCGGGGCCTGCAGCCCGGGTCGAGGTGGACGCCATGGGGATCCTTAGAATTGAACTGAAGCATGAATAAGCTGGATCCGATAACCCTGGAAATAGTGTGGAGCCGACTGGTATCCATCGTAGAAGAGCAGGCGGCTGCCCTTATGCGGACCTCCTTCACCCCCATTGTGAGGGATTCAGGGGATCTCTCAGCGGGAGTGTTCGATGCCCAGGGTAACATGATCGCCCAGGCCGTCACGGGGACACCGGGCCATATAAATTCCATGGCAACAGCTCTGCGCCACTTTGTCGCAGCCTTCCCTGCCGAGGCACTCACACCAGGCGACGTTCTGATAACCAACGATCCGTGGAAGACGTCGGGACAACTCCATGACCTGACCATAGCAACGCCGATCTTCAAGGCCGGGAAGTTGGTAGCCTGGTTTGCCTCGACTTGCCACGCCATAGACATCGGCGGCATCAGTCTTTCTGCCAGCGGCACTGAAGTGTTCGAGGAAGGGCTGTTCATCCCCATAATGAAGCTGTATGAGGCTGGCAAGCCTAACCAGACGCTGATGAAAATTATCGAAGCTAATGTACGGGCGCCCAGGGAAGTACTGGGCGATATCCATGCTCAGGTAGTGGGCAATGAAGTAGGCGGCAGGCGTCTGCTGGAGTTCATGGACGAGTTCCGACTCGACGATTTGGACGAGGTTTCCCGCGAGATAATATCGCGTTCCGAGATGGCGATGAGGAGGGCCATAGCATCGTTGCCCGAGGGTACCTACGAAGGCGAGACCTACAGCGATGGGCTTGAAGAGCCCGTGCGCATTCGGTGCGCAGTAACGGTAAAGGGTGACAGCATCCTCGTGGATTACTCAGGTTCCTCGCCTCAAAGTCGTTACGGCATTAACGTTGTGATGAACTACACGCACGCTTACACCACCTATGCCATCAAATGTGCACTGTGCCCCGATGTCCCCAACAACGAGGGCAGTTTCAGGCCAGTCCATGTGGTAGCCCCCGAGGGGTGCATCCTGAACGCGAAGTACCCAGCGGCCGTAGCCGCCAGACACGTCGTGGGTCATTTCCTTCCCAGTGCGGTGTTTGCTGCTCTATCACAGATTGTTCCAGAAAGGGTGGTGGCAGAGGGGGCAGGCACCATATGGCTCACCCAGGTCCGCGGTACTGACATGAGAGGCAAACGTTTCATCGCAGTGTTCTTTGCAGCCGGTGGTATGGGCGCTCGACCTGACCGTGACGGGCTCTCCACTACCTCGTTCCCCAGCGGTCTGATGGGGACTCCTGTGGAAGTCATTGAAAACGGCTCGCCATTGATCATCCGGGAAAAGATCTGGAGGACGGACTCTGGTGGGCCTGGAAGATTCCGGGGTGGGTTGGGTCAAAGGATAACCGTAAGGGTGGAGACCGATGCGCCCTTCGCGGTCAGCACCAGCATGGATAGGCAACGCTTCCCTGCACGGGGCTACGCGGGGGGATGGGACGGAGCACCGGCCCGCTTTGTGACCAGTGACGGGCAAGTGTTGGACGCGAAACGTCAGGTCATCCTGCAGCCGGGAACAGAGTTTACCCTGGAGTTGCCAGGTGGCGGAGGGTTCTTTGACCCCTGGCATCGGGATCCCGAGGCTGTACTCAGGGATGTAAGGGACGGCCTGGTGACCCGGGAGCGGGCAGCGGCGGACTATGGAGTAGTCATTGGTGACGACATGACGCTAGACCTTCGTGCCACGAATAGCCTTCGCGCCTCTAAGAGAGATGAGGTCTAAAATATCACCTGATGGTGGTAAAATTGTACAGTTAAGTGTCGTAACCAGGATAGCTAAATGCTTTCGGCTGCATCGCGATATGCTCTTAAGGCTCTGGCTTACATCGCACTGCACGGAGACGGGCCGGTGTACAGCCAGGAGATAGCTGAAGCTACTGGTATACCTGCCAACTACCTTTCGAAGGTCTTGCATCTATTGGCCAAGCGTGGACTGATAAGGTCCGTGCGGGGCCGAGGAGGTGGTTTCTGGCTAGCGGCACCTGCTGACAAGGTCTCCCTATACGAGGTAGTCAGCGTTTTCGAAGACGTGGAGTTTCCCAAAGACTGTCTGTTGGGTCAGCACTTCTGTTCAGATGATGCCCCTTGTGCCGCCCATGCGGCCTGGAAACCGATCTCCGACCAGATCGCAGAGTTCTTTAAGACGAAGACTTTGGCCGACCTGGTGACCAAGGGATCGCCGGCCGAGGTCTTGACAGCACACCTCGAGACCTGATCCGGGCAGGATTTACAGGTTTCCCCTACGAGAGATTCGGGATTTACCCTCATGGCTGGGGGCACTTCCAGGCACCCTCCCCCTAGTTACAGCGGATTAAAGATGATATAATCATGAACAAATAACTATACCGCAGAGGTTCGGCCATGAGCGATCGGGAAAGTTCCGAACGGCAGCCCGAGCGAGTGCCGATGGGCCAGGCATTTCTAGACGATCTGTTTCTACTGTTGGCCCTGGGTATCCTAATCCCCTTTTTGAGTTACTTGGTCTGGGGACTATTGGACATAGGAAGCGTACCCGTGTTGATCGGCAAGTAGAAGTTCGCGCATCACTCGAAGAGGAGGTCGATGAATGGTAATCCATCCCCCCGAACGCGTATGGTGGAGGCCAATCAGCGGTCACGAGAAGCTTTATATCGGAGCGGCACTGCTTTTTTCTCTGGTCACCTTTGCTCTGATGCCTATTTGGCACTTTACAGGCAACCAGAACCCGACCATGCAGACCTACAGGGTGGATAAGGCTGCTTACATGGACAAGGTGATAGCTTTCGCCAAGCAGTACCAGGTGGGTGAGCAAGCCGGTGTGCCGGTGGTAGCACCCCCGCCGGGCGTCGATGTCTATCTGCTGGCCAGAGCTTTCCAATGGTATCCGGTGCTTAAGCTGAAGGCAGGTCAGACTTACAAACTACATGTGTCCTCCTCGGACGTTACCCACGGGTTGTCGCTCCAGCCGATGAACATGAACTTCATGGCAGTACCGGGTTACGAGTACATCCTTTACATCACCCCTCAACAGGCTGGCGAGTATGGGATAGTTTGCAACGAGTTCTGTGGCCTGGGACATCATCTGATGTCGGGAAAGCTCCTTGTAGAGTGAGCCTTGGCCGGCGCAAAGAAAGATTGGGGGAGGTAGATTGAATGGCGACGTTGGCAGTACCTTACCGTACCTGTGCATCGACTGGCCTGCGGGTCCACGTGGCCGCTGAGACCATGATCAAGCTAAACGCCGTGGTGGCCGTAATATTTCTGGCCCTTGCTGGGACTGCGGCCTTGCTGGTGGCCCTTACCCGTTGGCCGCCCTTACACCTCTTGGATCCCATACTCTTCTACCGCACGCTTACCTTCCATGGCCTGAATGCCTTGATCTTCTGGATCATCTTTTTCGAAGTAGCTGTCCTTTACTTTGCAGGGCCGGTGGTACTCAACAGCCGTCTTCCGGCATCGTGGCTGGCTTGGGTCGCATTTGTGCTGATGGTGGGGGGCGCTGTCCTCGCGGATATCGTCATCCTGCTGGGGGGCGCAGACGTCATGTTCACGGCCTATGTTCCGTTGAAGGCCGATCCTCTCTTTTACTTGGGAGTAATCCTGTTTGCTGTCGGGGCCCTAATAGCTGTGGGCCTCTTCTTTGCGAGTTTGATCGTTGCCCGGGCAGAGGGGACATATCAGGGTTCAGTGCCGCTGGTCACCTTTGGCGCCATGACAGCGGCGATAATCGCCTTGGTGACCCTGATGGGTGGCGTCATAACCTTCGTTCCTGCCTTCTTCTGGGCGTTAGGTGTGTTGCCCACCCTTGATGCCGAGGTCTACAGGCTTGATTTCTGGTTCATAGGCCACCCGTCGCAGCAGATCAACGTCTCGGCCATGGTCTCCATCTGGTACCTCCTGGCTAGCCTTACGGTGGGCGCCACGGCTGTAAGCGAGAAGGTCTCCAGGATTGCCTTCGTGCTGTACATCCTTTTCATAAATCTAGCTTCTGCCCACCATCTGCTTGTGGATCCTGCCCTCAGCTCGTCCTGGAAGATCTGGAACACCTCTTACGCCATGCATCTCGCAGTGCTTGCCAGCATGATTCACGGTCTGTCGGTGCCTGCAGCCGTGGAAGTGGCCCTCCGCAAGAGGGGATTCACTAAGGGGCTGTTCGAATGGCTACAGAGAGCGCCCTGGGGGAATCCCGGTTTCTCATCCCTGATACTTTCAATAGCCATCTTCGGTGTGATAGGGGGCATCACGGGCGTAGTGTTCGGCACTGAGCAGATCAGCATCATTTCCCACAACAATTACCGCATACCTGGTCATTTCCACGGCACGGTAGTAGGGGGTACGACCCTGGCCTTCATGGGCCTCACCTATTACGTGGTTCCTCTCATCTTCAGAAGGCAGATCGTCTGGCCCAAACTGGCCAAGCTGCAGCCTTACTTGTTCGCCATAGGCATTGTGCTGCTTACTGTTGGCATGATTATGGCCGGTACCTATGGCGTGCCTAGGCGCCACTGGGACATCAACTTCACCCTTGTGCCTGCTCAGCTGCGGTACATTTTCGACGCGCCTGCGTACATTTTCTTGACAGTGGCCACTGTGGGTGCTGTGCTGGCCGTTTTGGGCGGTGCGCTGTACGTGCTGATCACGGTGTTCTCTGTGGTGGCAGGGAAGGTCGTCGAGAAGATACCTATTCCGAGCATGGGACCCATACCGGCTATGGCATCCAACCCTGGCCACGGTACGGCCCATGTCAGCATCAAGGGCACGGTCACGCTTAACTTCCTCTTCCTTGCTATCTTTGTGATCTACTACGCTCTCAACTGGAAGTGGCTGTCCGAGGTCTGGCCAGTCCGATGATAGGGGGCGAAGGGGCAATACGTTGGCTTGGAAGTAGGTACTACGCGTTGGGAGCCTTGGGGCTGGTGAGTTTCGTCACCAGCCTCATGCTCCTCTCCCTGTTACTGGGAAGGAGTGCCCCGTCGTGGCTCTATCCCTTCTTACAGGTGTGCGGCTATGACCCTGTGCGTGGTACGGCGCCCTTCGGCAAGGTAGTGCTTCTGGTAGCTCAGGCATACCTCACCATGGCAGTGATAGCCTTTTTCTTTTGGGGCGATCTCAAGACATTCTGGCACGGTGGCATCGTTGGCCTTGTGCCTTTAACTGTGTTTATAGCAGCTCCCTTAGCGGTATTCTCTGTGGGAGTGGGTGCGGGACGGGTCGAGGTGGTTGGCCCCTTAGGGCAGCCCATGGTGAGGGAAGGCTACGAGGCACCAGATTTCGAGCTTGTGGACAGTTCTGGTCAGCTGGTTAGGCTGTCGGACCTCAGGGGAAAGGTCGTCCTCGTTACATACTTCTATTCCAACTGCGCCGAAGCCTGTCCGCCGCTGATAGCCAGACTGAAGGAGACCATGTCCAAGTGGCGCGGAGATGACCGTCTACTGGCCCTGGCTGTGACCCTGGATCCCGAGAGGGACACCCCCGAGGCCCTAGCGCGTTATTCGGCCCAGCTTGGCTTGGATGACCGGTCCATAAAGCTTCTAACGGGCAGCAGGCAAGCTCTGGAAAAGGTGTGGCGAGACTACGGTGTGGAGGCGCGTCCCCTGCCTGGAGGGGTAGTGGGACACGATGTACGAATAGTGCTTGTCGACAAGTGGGGAAAGACGGCCTACACCTTCTATGGGCTCGACTACCCGGAAGTCTGGCTGAGCAATGCTCTCGAGCTCCTCTTAAAGGAGTCCAGCTCTGTGTTTACTACGCTCACTCCAATATCCTAGTGGGTTGAAGGATCTGCATTCCATGGTAGCGGTTGCACCCAATCCCCCTCGAATCTATCGCTATAGTTATAGCCTGCTACGGCCTGGGCTACCTGTTCGGCTATGGATGTGGCTGGAAGGGTTGCTGGCGCGGTTGGGCGGGAGGAACGCCAATCTGTTCGCCTGGAGCGGCCCGCTAGCTGTAGCGTGCTTTTTGCTGATAGCTGTGTCGGGCTTATACCTGTTTCTTTTCTATCAGGTGGGTTCCGAGGCTGGCTACGCATCGGTAGTGGCTATCGATGGATCTGCCCTCGGGAGATCTATGCGGGCTGTGCACCGGTACGCGTCGCGAGGCTTTCTACTGTTCACTCTTCTACACGCTTTACGTTATCTGGTTACAGGGAGGTTCAGGGGTGCCAGATGGCTGCCCTGGATCACGGGCTTGATACTAACGGCTCTAATCTGGTTTGTGGGTCTGACTGGCTATCTCCTGGTGTGGGATACGAGGGCCTTTCTGGCTTCGGAGGTGCTAGCAGGGTGGCTCGACGCCCTAGGAGTCTTCGGGCAGCCCATATCTTTCAGCTTACTTTCGGTAGCCAGCCTGAAAGAGAACGTTTTCCTGATACTTTTGTACCTTCATATAACTTTGCCCATCTTGGGATTGATAGTCGGATGGCTACACCTCACGCGGCTTTCCCGCCCCAGGCTTCTTCCACCGTGGGCGTTAGCGAGCGCGGCCATTGTACTTTACGCGGCATTGTCCTTTGCGTTACCCCTTGAGAGGCTTCCCGAGGCCGATCCCTCCAAGGTGCCAGCGGGTTTCCCTATTGATCCCCTGTATCTGGCCTACCTGCTGGTTCCAAGGGGGCTTCATCAGTGGTGGGCCGTGGCCTTGGGAGCTTTTTGGATAGGGGTCCTTGTGGTGCTGCCCTGGGTGGGGCGGAAGAGATCGACTGTAAGGGTCGATGAAGAGCGTTGCACTGGGTGTGGGTTTTGCGCAGCCGACTGTCCCTTTGGTGCCATGAGGCTGCAACCTCGGGAAGGCTCTTCGCATTCGTTGGCAACAGTTGTTTCCAACCGGTGTACAAGCTGTGGCGTCTGCGTGGGATCTTGTCCAACAGGGGGCATTGATCTCCTTTGGGACGATCACTCCTTCGATGCGCACCTGCGCGAAGCTGTGGATCGGATCCTCGCTGCCGAGCCCTCTCTGGTAGTCGTGCGCTGCCCCGGAGTTTCTGTGCCGCAGAACCCCTGGGAGGCAGTTCTTGAGGTTTCCTGTGCAGCGGCCTTGCCCCTATGGGTAACGAGGGCCTTAGCCCGAAGGGGCATTGCTGTGCGCCTAGATTTGTGCGGAGAAAATGTCTGTTTAGCTCGTGACGGCGCCGACTTTGCCCTCCGCCGGGCCCAAAGAGCTCGGTATCCCTACTGGCCCAGGAAACTGGCTATCTTGTTGGCCGGTAGGATAGTGAGGGGTACGAGGGTACTCCCTATTGCCCTGAGCACGACACTTGTCGCCGCCGTATTGCTAGCAAGTGTGTGGGAAGGTCCTGTATGGCGAGGCCCCAATGCTGTAGTTAAGGTTGCCCTTCGGGCAGAGGCACCCTTCCTGTGGAGCCGTAGTCTTTCGGCGTCGGAAAAGGAGAGACTGCTACCTCACATGCGTACGGACCAACCAGTAGCAGGGGAGCGAGCTGACCTTAAGGTGAACCTTGTTCTCGGGGATCGGCAGGAAGAATGGGTGCTGCGGGCCGTAGGCCTACACAGAGACGGTCCCACCTATGCGTACTTCGAGGTGCCAGTTGTGCCGGGAGCTTACGATGCCTCCTTCGTTGTGCAGCCTTTGGGCGTAGAACAGGGGCCCCTGGTGCAGTGGGAAGGCCCTCTTACGGTGCGTGAGGGCGATGTGCGTGTGCTATCTTTCGGCGTCCTTGGCCCAGACCTGGTCATCAGGTGACGGCTCCGTTCTGGCTATCGCGGCTGTGATCCTCCAGGGCCTGCTTGACGGTGGCAAGGAAGGCTTCCTCCAGTTTGTAGTTGGGCACTACCTTTCTTATCCCCAGGGAACGTGCCTCTCTCAGCAGAGAAGCTTGTGCGTGCGGCCCAAAGGCTAGGGCAGCCGTATTGGGACAGCAAGACGTGAGGTTTCTGAATCCCTCGTTGGATAGATTGCCTGCCGACAGTAGGTCAATGACCACCAGGCCAGGGCATTTTTGCATGGCCATAACTTCAAGTTGCTCCCAGCTTCCAACCGAGATTAGAGGGCATCCTAGGAGACGGGCCAGTGTCCGAAGCTTGCTGAGAAAGAAGAGGTTCCGGCTCAAAACGAGAACAGAGAATTCTTTGGAAGGTCCCATTTTCGAGCTTACAGGCTTGGTCATCACATTAATAGTGTACTTCGAATTCAGGGGCTAGCGACGTATGAGGGAGGTATCGCTGGCCTTAAAAGTAGCGGTGACTTGGTCGCCAGGCGCCAATGCCAAGGCTTTAGCTGACTGCCATGTGACGAGGGCACTGAGAGAGAAATCTGGACACTTAAGGTTCACCTTTACGTAAGGGCCTTCCCATCGCAAGGAGTGTATCGATGCGGGCACGCAATTGCGCGCTGTGCCCCGATGGAGCAAAGGGAACTCCTTCCAGATAGTTATGGCCTCGGGTCTGACCAGTAAAAATACCCGCTCACCTGGCTGGGCCGGGGCCACGGTTTCGACGTCGGTCTGCCCCACACGCACTATAGAGATGCCGTCATCGACATGGGTGATGTAGCCTGGAAGAATGTTTTCGGTGCCTACGATTTCTGCTACCTCGCTATCCACGGGTCCCATAAAGACTTCCTCAGGAGTGCCGATCTGGCGAATGCCGCCCTTGAGGACAATAGCTATGCGATCTCCCAGGGAAAGGGCCTCGCTTCTATCATGGGTGACCATGAGGGTTGTAACGCCAGCCTCCCGGAGAATACCCCGGAGCTCGTCCATCAGGCTTGTTCGTGTGGGTGGATCGAGGGCGTAGAAAGGCTCATCCAGTAGCAGGAGGCTCGGCTCGAGGACGAGGGCTCGGGCCAAGCTTGTACGCCTGGCTTCTCCGCCAGAAAGAGTATGTGTCCTTCGTTGGGCAATCTGCTCGATTCCGAGCCGTTTCAGCCAGGGCCTTACGCGTTGGGCGACCTGCTCTCTGGACAATCCCCGGAATCTGAGGCCTAGGGCCACGTTTTCCCATACCGTTCCATCTATTAACAGGGGTTCCTGAAGGACAAGGGCTATGCGGCGTCTAAGCTGGTCGGGGCGGTGCCACAGCTTGGGGTCTCCTTCGACAACGATTTCCGCCCGTTCTGGTTCGAGAAGGTGGGCGACAGCCAACAGAAGTGTGGTTTTTCCAGCACCGTTAGGCCCTAAAAGGGCTAAGATTTCGCCCTGACGGACCTCCAGGCCCGCAACGTGGAGGGAAAAGCCAGGACCTCTTGATACCATCAAGTTTTCGATACGGAGGATGGTTGTCATCATCTCTTGACACGTTGCTGCAGAAGGGTTAGTACAAAGTTCACAGCAAAGGTTATGGATAAGAGTATGGCGCCGAGGGCCAACGCCATAGCGAAGTTGCCCTTGCTGGTTTCAAGGACCATGGCCGTAGTTAAAACCCGTGTCTGCTGGTAAATATTTCCGCCAACCATCATCGATGCGCCCACTTCGGATATTACTCCGCCGAAACCAGCCATGATGGCGGCTAGGAGAGGTAGCCTTGCCTGTCTCCACAGGATGACCACCATCTGTATTTTGCTGGCGCCCAAACCCAGCAGTTGCCAGCGGAGCTTGGGGTCCAGTTGCTGAAGGGCGGCCAGCGTAAGGCCCGACACGATGGGCGTAGCTATGAGCATCTGGGCGATCACTATGGCCGCTGGCGTATAGATAAGGCCTAGAGTGCCCAAGGGGCCGCTTCGCCAGAGGAAGAGGGCTACAAACAGCCCCACCACAACCGGCGGGAGTCCCATGCCAGTGTTTATCAGCGCGATCACAAACCTGCGCCCCGGGAAGGAAGCCAAAGCAAGGACTGTGCCTAGGGGAACACCTATGAGTAGGCTGAGGAGTGTGGCCGCTAGAGAAACCTCCAGCGATAGCACAGTTATGGCAAGCACGTCTTTATCGCCTTGGAGTATGAGTTGCCAGGCTTGAACTACCCCGTGCAGCAATAGGTCCATTGGTCCGTCGTCCCCTATGGGGTTAACTCTCTCTCATCACGCCCAGCATCGGGGAAAAAGAGTGGTTGTCCGAACTTGTCTTTGCCGAAGGAAGCAACGATGCTCTGACCGGCCGCCGAAGTTACGAAATCTGCAAAGGCGACAGCGTCCTGGGAATGCACCGATGGGAACTTAGCGGGGTTCACCACAATGACGTGATAAATGTTGAGTAGGGGCCTGTCACCCTCTCGGAGTATCACCAAGTTGAGGTGGGATCGTTGGGCAAGGTATGTAGCTCGGTCGGATAGGGTGTAGGCGTGCGTTTCCGAAGCTATAGTCAGGGTCTGCCCCATGCCCTGTCCAGTCTGTAGGTAGTGCTCGCTCTGTGGCATAGTGCCTACCTGGCTCCACAGCTTCTTCTCCAGCTTGTGCGTGCCCGATTCATCGCCCCGGGATACAAAAGTAGCACCAGAGCCAGCTATGGCTCGTAAAGCCTCTATTATGGAGCCGGCTCGAGACGCGCCGGCCGGATCGCTGCTAGGACCCAACAGCACGAAGTCATTGTGCATGACAAGTCTGCGATCAGAGCCATATCCCTGGGCCATGAAGGCTTCTTCGTCCTCAGGTGAATGGACCAGCAGAACGTCGGCGTCGCCGCGGGCGCCCATGGCCAGGGCCTGGCCCGTGCCTACAGCCACTGTCTTTACCGTGATGCCGGAGGCTTTTTCAAAAGCAGGTATTAGCACGTCGAGCAAGCTAGAATCCTGAGTGCTCGTTGTGGTAGCTAGGATGATGGTTCGCTCCCCACTGGAGACCTGTGTACAGGCGGCTAATAGCAGCGCCCATAGCAAGACAAGGAGCTCAAGGGTTAGGTTCTTGGACAAATCTGTGGGGGATGTGAAAAGCTTTGGCCAGCGCATCGGACGATGCCCCTGCATGGGAGAAGCTCGCTCCTTGAGCTATGAAATCTAACTCGAGGGTCGCCAGGTCTTCTATGGGTATCAGTTCGGGTGAAGTGGGGGCAAAAGACGTGATTATTTTTACATAGTCCCTGCACTTAGTACATGTCCTCACGAAGGGAGCCTCTGGCTCGTCATACAGTTGTAATATACCCAACGTCTGTGGATCACTATTTCCGCAGACATGGCATCGTACGCGAGGAAATGGCCAGTCCGACCCGCAGGTGCCGCACCGAAGGTGGAGGGCTCCCTCCTTGCCCTGGAGTTCCCCGATAGTTGGGGGCGAGCCGCATATCGGGCAATACCCCCTGGCCCAAGCCTTATGGGTCAGAAGGTCGCTCAGCGAACTGGCCGACAACATGTAGATCGGTCGTATCAATATCGTCAGTACCGTGGTTATGAAGGATGGTTCGAGGTCGTACTTGATGCTAAGGTAGCAAAACCTGTCCTGGGAGGTCTGGCCAACCACGGCCTCCATAATTTCGGTTAGAGTCACCTGTTGGGATGCAACATCCTTCCTGAGGCTAGAGAGGCGGGCGGGAAGGTGGGGGGCCGCGTGGATGTCAAGCTCTAACAAAAGATCTAGCAGATCCAGAAAGACACTTTCGGCGACATCTAGGTTTAGCTGCAGCTGGCAGTCCGAGAGCAAGGGAAGGCCCTTTGCAAGCTTGCGGTCAGCCTCGTCGTGAGATAGCACCACAGGTGCCGCGATGGGTGGTCTTCGATCCAAAAGGGCGTACCATCGTCTGTAGAGCTCAAGAGGCGGCGCCAGATCTGGCCTGTGGGCTGCCAATTTGTCGATGCGTCGGAGGACTGTCTCTGTTAGGAACTTGGCCAAATCAGTCCCTTCTTGAGGCTATAGTTCTGAGGCCTTCCACTATGCTCTGGACCTCATCCCCACCCTGTTCCAGCAGGGCATCGATCTGCCCCCGGATGTGGACCAGCATGCCGTGAAGCATTCCGATGGTAATAGGATCTGCCCAGGCCCACACGTTTTCTTCTTGGGCCTGGTGAAGCCAGTCAGCCAACCGTTCCATCGTCTTCAGGGCATCATCAACGGTCCGGTCTCTACCCCTAGATCCAGGGGAGAAGGTTTTGCCACTTCCGTCCCTTCCTGCCATGGTTGCCTCCCAACTGTGTTAGAGCAAACCCTGCCCGCCCAAAATGATCACTGTACGCAGAAGCAGACCTCCCACCAGTACAAGGAGGGCAGTGACGGCTGTGGTGCCCGACCCTTTGGATGCCTGGGGCAGAAGCTGGAGGACCAGCGGTACTAGCATTCCAGCTATTACGACCAAGGCCGTGAGAACCGCTGCTGTACCCTGGAGGAAGACGGCAGAAGCCGAGCCAAGTGTAACGAAAAGCAAAGCCAGGAATACAAACTCCAGGACAATGGCCCAGTTGTCGGCCCTTTTCAGCTTTTCCCACTGTGATCCGAGGCCGGTACCGGCCGATACGAGTATTAAGGCTATAGCCGCCAGGCCTGTAGACACTGCAGAGGCACCGAAGAGCGCGCCCAGTAGGGGACTGTTGGCCCATGCCGGAAGATGGGTGACAGAGAGCAGTACCCCCGTGTAGGTGGCCAAATAGAGGCCCAGGATACCTCCTATCACTAAAAGGATAGTCCTGAGAGGCCCTTGATAGGCTCTACGAAGGTTCTGCCAGGGGAGCTTGCCCGTCTCTATAAGGGCATCGACCACGGCCAGGAAGCTGAATACGCCGAAGAAGAAGAGGGCATAAGCGCCCGTTGACATAGGCGACTGGATCTTGAAGGAAAGGCCGCCCGCTCCTACATCGAAGAGCATGTGGAAGAACCTTTCCGGGCGGCCTAGGTCCACGATGAGAAACAAGGCCGATAACAGTACGAGGGGTAGGCTCAGATAGTAGCCGATGCGGACGATGGGCCGGTCCTGAGCCGTGCCAAAGAGATCCACCAATGCCGCAATGAAGTAAGCGCCACCGGCTATGCCGCCGACGAAGAAGTAGAGGACTATCCACACCTCCCAATTGGGTGCCTGAAGGTAACCCAGCATGTTCACTCCTCCCCTCTTCTCGCTAGCCTTTCACGGAAGGACAATACAGCTGCCAACCCAAGGAGCACGCCACTGACAGCACTTCCCAAGTAGCCGGGCACAAGGTTTTTCTGGGGAAGCGTGGGGTTCTTAGGTTGGCCGTAGACTTCCGGGTCATCCAGAAGTAGGAAAAAGACGTTGAGCCCACCCAAGATATCGGCTTCGCCATAGATTTGGGCTTTTTGGTAGCCGGCGGCCTGCAGCGTTTTGACCCGATCCCTGGCCTTGGCTCTCAGTTCGTCCACATCGCCGTAGACGATGGAATCTGTGGGGCAGGCTTTGGCACAGGCTGGTTCCAGACCGGCATGGATGCGGTCGTCGCACAAGGTGCATTTGTGAACTTTGCCATCCTTAGGGTTGAAGCTGATGACCCCGTAGGGGCAGGCAGGGATACAGTTGCGACAGCCGTTGCATACGTCGGGCTGGACCACAACGTTGCCCATATCTGTCCGTATGATGGCGTGAGTGGGGCATACCTCCATACAGCCTGCCTGGGTGCAGTGCTTGCAAGAGTCGCTCATCATGTACCAGGCCGCCTGGGAGCGATCGGGCGAGAACGCTTCTATGAAGCGCACATGCCGCCAGGTGTTGGCCGTGAGCTGCCCTGTGTTGTCGTAGGAATTACCGGTGAAAGTGAAGTGCTCCTCGGCCGGTAGGTTGTTCCACTCCTTACAGGCAACCTGGCATGCCTTGCAGCCGATGCAAAGAGAAGTATCGACCATCATCCCCTTAGCCATGGCTAGCTCCTCCCCTGAAGCAGGCGCTGGTGGATCTCGGGGGCGGGTGCTGACCTTCGCCCGGGTCTAATGTCGCAGGAGAAGGCCTTGCCCTCGTGGATGGTGACATTGGGATCGGCCACGAGGGCAGAGATATCGTTCACCACATCGCCCGGAGCCACCCCCATATATCCCCAGTGCCACGGCAATCCGATCTGGTGTACGGTCCTATCGCCGATCCTGAAGGGACGCATCCTTCGAGTCACCAGTGCTCTGGCTTCAACCTCACCGCGAGCGGTTATTACGGTAACCCAGTCGCCGTTCTTAATGCCCTTTTCCGCCGCCAGCTCGGGCCCAATCTCGCAGAAGAGCTGAGGCATCAGCTCTGCCAACCAAGGGAGCCACCGGCTCATGGTGCCTGACAGGTAGTGCTCTGTGAGGCGGTACGTGGAGACGACAATAGGATACTTGGGGTCGGCCACCTCGTGGTAGGGATTCCCTGGCACTGGCCAGGTCTTGCTCACCGGATTACGCTCCTGTTTGTACACCAGGTTATGAACCGGGGATTCGTACGGTTCATAGTGGGTGGGGAGGGGACCATCGACGAGCCCCGAAGGGGCAAAGATCCATCCCTTGCCGTCGGGTTTCATGATGAAGGGGTCGGCACCTGAGTGGGCGTCAAGGCCCACGCCGCCAGGCTTGGGCTGCGCGGTGGGAGGCTTGGTGGGTGGGAAATCAATGCTGTCTCCGCCGACATTTACCCATTGCTGCTTTGCTTCGTCCCAGTAGGTATATTTCTTTCGATCGCTCCAGGGTCTGCCCAGGGGGTCGGCACTGGCCCTGTTGTAGAGGATATGTCGGTTGGCCGGCCATGCAAAGCCCCATTTGGGGCTGACCCACTGGTCTGCCTCTCGGCTGGCTGCCAGGCTCTTGCCCTCCTCGGGCATCACACCGCTGTAGATCCAGGCTCCGCAGGCTGTGGACCCGTCGTCTTTGAGGTCGGCGAAGCTCTTTACCGGTTTCTTGTCTGCCCAGGTGTAGCCGTTGATCTCCTTCATAAGCAGATGCGCGCTGGGCTCGTCCTTTATGCGCCACTGTTCGTTTTCTTTGGGGTCCATGTAGTCCCACAGTAGGTTCTTTATGGGCCAGTCCTTGGGGTCGTTGCTGTCCTTGTAGAGTTCTTTCAGGCGCCTTCCCAGGTGGTAAGTAAACCACAGGTCGGTGCGACAGTCATCGGGTGGATCCACCGCCTTATCGTGCTGTTGGAGCAACCTTTGGGTATTTGTGAAGGTTCCCTGACCCTCAGCCACGTGGGCAGCAGGCAAGAAGAAGACCTCGGTCTTGATGGTCTTGGGATCTACGCCGGGTCTTTTCCAGAAAGCGGCCGTCTCAGTCTCGAAGAAGTCCCGTACCACCAACCAGTCGAGCTTTTCCAGGGCGGTGCGCTGGAACTCAGCGTTCTGGCCACCTACTGCTGGGTTTTGACCGATGCAGAGAAAGCCTTTTACCCCTCCCTGGTGCATAAGCACGAAGTTAGGCAGATGGCTGTGGTCCCCAGTCAACTTCGGCAAGTAGTCATAGCCGAAATCGTTCTCTTTGGTTGCGGCGTCTCCGAACCAGGCTTTGAGGAGGCTCACGACAAACTTGGGTGTGTTTGCCCAGTAGCCGGTGGGAAGGGTTTCGGTCAATATGTAGTCCTGGAGGGTGTCGTGATTCTTGCGGGCATCGGCAGCGCTGAGGTACCCCGGCCACGAGTGGTAGAGGGTTGGTATGTCGGTGGATCCCTGAATGGTGGCGTGGCCTCGAAGGGCCATGATGCCACCGCCGGGCCGTCCGATATTTCCTAGGAGTAGTTGGAGTATGGCTGCGGTCCGGATCAACTGTACACCCGTGGTATGTTGGGTCCAACCGACGGCGTAGCAGATGGCCGAGGTCTTGTCCCTTCCGGAGTTTTCCAACAGGGTGTCGGCTACTTTCTTGAAGGTCTCTTGGGGACAGCCGCAGACCTTCTCCACCATCTCCGGGGTATAGCGGGAGAAGTGGCGCTTGAGGATCTGGAACACGCAGTTAGGATGCTGCAGTGTGGGGTCCGTCTTGGGCTGTCCAGGAACTCGGGCAGCTATCATCTCTGCGTAAGTCTTCTCCTGCCCGGTGGGTTTGACGGGTGAGGGCTCTCGCTGGTATTGCCACGAGGCGTTGTTGTAGGCCTTCTTCTCAGGGTCGTAACCCGAAAAGAGACCGTCCAGGTCCTCGGTGTCCTTATAGTCGGGTGATATCAGGGTGGCAGCATTGGTGTAGTTGACTACGTAGTCTTTGAAGAAGGGGTCTGAGTTCCAGCGCTCACTGTTTATTACGTAGTTGATGAGGGCACCGAGGAACACGATGTCCGTACCCGAGCGGATGGGGGCATAGACGTCGCACATGGCCGAGGTGCGGGTGAAGCGCGGATCTACGTGCATGAGTTTGGCTCCGCGCTCCTTGGCTTTCATGGGCCATCTGAAGGCGACTGGGTGGCACTCGGCCATGTTGGATCCCATGATTAAGATGGCGTCGGAGTTGACCAGATCCCTCGGGAAAGTTGTAGCTCCGCCTCGTCCGTATGTGACCCCCAGACCGGGGACCGTGGAGGAGTGTCATATACGCGCCTGGTTTTCGATGGAGACAACTCCGCAGGCGCGCATCAGTTTCTGGTGGATGTAGTTCCACTCGTCATCAATAGTAGCGCCCCCCAAATGCGCTATGGCCAGAACTTGATTGACCTTCTTTCGCTTGCCTCCAACATCGGCGTATTCGATGAAGTTGGCATCGCGGGTTTCCTTGAAACGTTTGGCTATGCGGTCCATAGCTTCTTCCAAGGAGATGTCTTCCCAGTGGTCCGAATAGGGCGCTCTGTACTTGGCCTTTGTCCACCTCAAGGGATTCACCGCTAGCTGGTACGTTGCCGCTCCCTTGGGGCAGAGGGTTCCTTCATTTATAGGGCTGTCGGGGTTGCCTTGTATATCGACTATCTTGCCGTCGGCAACTGTAACGATCTGGCCACAACCTACTGCGCAGTATGGGCAGACGCTGGGCACCTGTTTGCCAGTCTTGACCGGAGCCGATGCTGCTGCCTTTCTCAAGGGACCCAGGTCAAACCCTAGAGAAGAAAGGTCGGAGACGGCAAAGGCTCCCATGGCTGTGGCGGAAAGCTTTAGGAAGGTACGCCTCGAGACTGTAGTGGTCATTGCTCAAGCCTCCTAGAAAAAACCGGTTAAACGCGGCCACCGTTGTGGGTTACTATAGAGGAGTATAAGACACTTGTCAACATTGTTACATATTTAACTATGTTGGCAGGATAGCTACCGAAGCAGTGTGAAACGGGTGTGCAATGGGATCTGAAATGATGGTTGCACGTACTTAGTTCAATGGAGCTAAACGGTGTAGAACCGTGACAACTTCGCGTATTCCATGTATCCTAAAGCGGGGGGTGAAGGACAGGAGTGGATGCAGAATACAGGTACCGCAGGAAACTGGAGGAGACCAAAAGAGTCTCACGGATTCTGACGATCCTGGAATACCTCAGCTTCCCTAAGGGGCGAAGGGCAAGGCGGAGGGAGCTTGCGGAAAAGTTCGAGGTCTCCGAGCGACAGATCACCAACGACCTTCAGGTGATCAGACACGGGCTGGGGATCGAACTTAGCCGCGATGCCAGGGGCTACTATCTGAAGGTAGTTCCGAAGCTACCCTCGGCGCCCTTTGATTTCCGGGATGCTATAAATCTTGTTATATCCCTCAAGGCGGCTCTGGATACTGGTCTTGTGGATGCCAACAGGCTTCAGTCGGCTATAGAGAGGCTTTTGGATCTTTTCCCGGAGAACTTGAGGTCATTTCTCAAAAGAGAACTTAGCCGAAAGCCTGTGAGAACCTCCGCCGAAGCTGTCGAACATCTAGAGCAGCTGGTACAGGCCATCGAAGGGCGCCGAAGGATCCGCATCTCGTATCTGGTGGCCTCGCGGGGAGGCCAACTTATCGAAAGGGAGATCGACCCGTACTCTATCATCCTCTACCGCAACAACTGGGAACTCGTGGCCTATTGCCACCTCCGGCAAGATGTACGGATCTTCAACGTTTCCAGGATTCAGCGGCTAGAGGTGCTCGACCAGCAGTTCGATAGCATTAAGTGTGATCCTAGGGAGCTGCTGGCCAACAGCTGGGGGGTAGTAAGGACGGCGGCCGGTCCTTCGGATGTGAGCCTGCTCTTTGATCCCCAGGTTGCCGAATACATCAAAGGGCAAAGGTGGCATGAGAGTCAGAAGGTGCAGCAATTGCCCAACGGGTCCGTGAGGTTAGAGCTGCAGGTCAGCCTGACCGCGGACTTCATCGGATGGGTGCTTAGCTTCGGTCCATTGGTGAAGGTCGAAGGTCCACCACAGCTTCGAGAGCAGGTAATAAGTAGGGCCAACGAAGTCCTTAGACTATACCAGGTTCCGCAGAGCGATCGGGTGCTCTTGCAAGAGCATCGAGGCACTATGGTCTCCACAGTTGAGTCGCTCCCACGGGAATAGCGGGCATTATTTGGTTGGGGTTTGACCCAGGGCCAAAAGGCCTGTGGGGCGCTCTATACGCATCTCCTTGCTATGCCATGGTTGTGCTACGCCGACATGATATAATGCGGCGTTAAGTCATGCGAATAGCTATCGTCACTACCCAAGGCGTAACCTCCCTTTTCAGAAGCTGGCCGGAGTACCTTCTCGCGCGGGCCCTGGCAGATCGGGGCCACAAGGTGACGGCCTATACCTACTATGACCCTTCGTCTCCGGTGCTGAGTCAGCGTGAGGAGCATATGGATGGAATCACCGTCCGCAGGGTCAGTTTCAACAGGCTCTGGATCTCTTGGGAGCTGAAGAGCTGGATCGAAAGAGACCCGGTCCCCGATCTAGTGCACATCCATCACCTCAGGAATGCCCTAGCTTATTGGTCAGCGCGATGGTTTCGTTCCAAGGGCGCAGCCGTAGTGCATAGCCCTTTGGGAATGCTCCACGACCCATACTTGGTAGCGGATAGGGATGATCCTCTCTCGTCACCGCTGAGGACTCACGGAGTATTCTTCCACGTCAAAGACGCGCTCAAGGCAGCGGTTGTTAAGGGGAGAGTTCTACGCAGTTTATACAACTATTACATCCACGCTGCGCTGCTGTTGGCTCACAGGCTGGTGGTATGTACTGCCCACGATGGAAAGATTCTGGCCTCCTTGGGGCTACCTCGTGAGAAGATCCGGCAAGTACCTCATTGGGTCTCAACTTCGCTCCGTGGCAAGGAGTATCCTATCAGCGAAGGCTGGTCCCGACCTGTCATTCTCTATATAGGCCAGCTAAAGCGTCGCAAGGGGTTTGACGTTCTGGTAGAGGCTATGCCATATATCCTTTCGGTTTATCCTATGGCGACTTTTGTCTTCGTGTCCCACTACGGTTCCGGTGGGAGAGAGCTAGAAGCGATGGCTTCCAGGCTGGGCACCTTGAGCCATTTACGGGTGCTGGGACCCGTTAGCGAAGATGTGAAGGTTTCTCTCATGCGAACGGCAGATGTGTTCGTGCTCCCAACCCGGTACGAGGGATTTGGGCTTCCGTTGCTTGAGGCCATGGTGGAGGGTTGTCCAGTTGTCAGCAGTGACGTGCCTGCCGTCAACGAGTTGGTGAAGCACGGGTGGAACGGGGTTCTGGTTCCCCCTAACGATGCTATGGCCCTAGCGGCTGCGGTGGACAAGCTTCTGGTGGATAACCATCTGAGGGAGCAGCTGGTTGCAAACGGGCGGAGGTGGGTAGAGCAGAACTTTTCGGAGGAGGTAGTGCTCCCCAAGTTGCTGACTGTTTATGAGGAGGCTTTAGCGGCGAGGCAGGCGGGGTGAGGATCCTTCGGTTGGCGTTGGCCCTGTTAGGCGTAGCGGCTGTGGACGCCGCCGTGCTGCTAGGGGCTTCGTACGTGCCGCAACGCTACACCTTCGATATGTCTGGCGGTCTGGAATTGGGTTATATCTCAGGGTTCTATGCGGTAGAGCGGAACGATCAGTTTACCTACCGGTGGACCAGCTCACGCTCGGTGATAACTATACCGAATGTTCCTTCCCAAGAATTGCTAGCGACGCTAAAGTTCGCAGGACCGGGCACCGATGTGGCACCTGAACGGGAGGCTACCCTGGTAGTTGGGAAGAGTTTTGCGGCAAGGTTTGTTGTCAGACCCGGTCTGCAGGAAGTGTCACTGCCGATTCCAGCCCACAGTGTAGAAGACGGCGAGTTGAAGTTAGGGCTGGAGATCCAGCCCTTCTCTACAACCACCGATCCGAGGCGACTTGGGCTTGCGCTGGTTAGGGTGGAGCTCGTGCCCGTTGGGCCAGTATCACAGCCGCCGTGGAGCTACGTAGGGCTCGTCGTCGCGGCTGTGACGCTTACCACGCTAGCGACCATGCTCAGCGGAGTGGGCGTGATTCCGAGTATAGGACTGGCCACAGTATTGATCGTGGGTACAGGACTGCTCCAGGCCTTTGATAGGCCTGCCCTTGGGCTCTTCGGATGGTCGGGAGTACTGGTGACTATCGCAGCCCTGGTCCTGGCTGTACTGGGTAGATTAGTGACCGGGCGGTTTCTTCCTTTGAAACGTACAGTGCCACCCTCTGAAGCAAGCTGGATGCTTGCGCTCTCTTTATGGGTTTTTCTGGCCATAATGTTGGGGGTTAGCTATCCACAGTTCGCTACAAGCGACCTGATGATGCACGTGCACAACCTAGAGGGCGTTTTCAGGGGAGACTTGTTCTTCACCGAGTTGTTGCCAGGGGGAAAGCTCGCTCCTTACCCGCCAATCTACTACATCCTGTTGATCCTCATGACCTTCATTTATGGGGATCTTCCGAACCTCTTTCTCGTTGCGGCGGCTGTGATCACGGCCAGCTCGGTACCGATCCTTTGGATGGCCTCAAGGGCTGCTTTCGAAAGCGGATGGCCTGGAGTGGTGGGCGGATGGCTATATGCCTTGTGTCCGACTGGCTTGCTGCTAATTTCTGCTGGAAACCACACTAACATCTTTGGACAGTGGATATCCCTTATGCTTTTCGTGGCTCTCTTGGCTGTGCAACCCAGGGGGCTGATACGCCGGCCTGGTGCCCTCTTTGTCCTTTGGATTTTGGCATTGGTGGTCTTTCTATCGCATCTGGGGGTAGCTGAAGGTGTCATGGGTTGCCTGGCCCTCTACGTGGCCGCCCTCGTGGCGTTTCCAGGTCAGTGGCGCCGGGCGGATGCCCTTGCCATGGCTGGCACTGTAGCCGGGGCGGCGTTGGCGGCCATGGTCGCGTACTATGGGCGCTTTCTGGGACTGCTGACGAGCCTAGGGGTGGATCTGGCTTCCGGAGAGGGCACGAGCGCCGTCCCGGTTGCGAAGAGAGAGGTGCTCTGGAGGTTACTCCTTAGCCTCTGGAATTCCTTAGGGAGCGTGCCGCTGCTGAACGGTTCCTGGGGGATCCTGGGAGCGGCAGCTGTCGGAATTGGCAACCATCGTGTTCTGCTGATGCTGGCTTGGATCCTTGGTGGACTGATCTACGGCGTGGGGAATATCCTTACCCGGACCCAAGGAAGGAATGCTCTGTTCGTGTTAGCCCCCATGGCTTTGGCCGCTGGGTGGGTGGTATTCCAGTGGGTACGCAGGGGGAGGCTGGGTACTGTTTTTTCTGTCGCCTCGGTGGGTGTGGTGACCTGGTTTGGTTTCTACGACTGGGTGCTGAAGGTGTTGTATGCGTACCACTGAGGCATACCCACTGATCCGGTCGGCGGCTGAGCGGTGGCAGCAGGTGCTGCTGGCAATGGCAATGGCAACATACTGCGTGGCAGTATTCCTGGCTACGGTGTCAAAGTACCATTATCTGGCCATGGGCTACGATCTGGCCTTCAATGAGCAAGCTATCTGGAACACCGTCCACGGGAGAATCTTGCAGATTTCGGGTGTGGACTACGCTGGCACAATCCTGGGGAACGATCAATTCCTTTTCTATTTGTTGCTGGCACCGCTCTATGCCGTTGTCCCATCGACATACACTCTCTTCGCGCTAGCTACCTTGGCCGCGGCCCTAGGGGCCCTGCCGCTGTTCCTTTTGGCACGGCTGAGGCTGGGGAAGGGACTGGTTCCGCTACTCCTGGCGCTGGCTTATTTGGCACATCCTGCCCTACAGAATCCCAACCTCTACGAGTTCCAGGTCCGCATATTTGCGTCCACTTTCTTGATGTTCGCCCTCTACTTTTTAGAGATCCGAGCTCTCTGGCCTATGGTTATCTTTTTGGCATTGGCTGCTTCCACCCGGACAGATGTGGGGCTGCCCGTAGGTGGGCTCGGTGTTTACGCTTTCCTAACTGGGAAGGAGAAGCGCTTGGCTCTTTTGCCTTTCATGCTTGGTGCACTGTTCTTCCTGTCGGGAACGTTGTTGGTAGTCCCCAGCTTCAGCTCGGCCAGGAGCTTCACCTTCTTAAGCCATTACATAGGACTCGTCGAAGGTGGCCTACCGGGGTTGGTGTCCGAGCTTTTCCGGATGGAGAAAGCACGGTACTTACTGTTGTTATTTGGGTCTTTCGCTTTTTTGCCTTTAGCTAGCCCTTTGGAGGTGCTCCCGGCGGTGCCTACTCTGGGGCTGAACCTGCTCTCACCGAGGGCCATCCAGTGGGATCTTAACCATCAGTATCAGCTGACGGTGCTCCCCTTCCTCTTCGCTGGCACTGTCCGGACCCTCGAACGTATGAGAAATCTCAACCTGCGGCTGCTGGGCGCTGCGGTAGTAGTTCTAGCTGTGATCCTTGTCACCTATTTCGCAGGCGGTAGTCAGGTCTTAGGATATCTAAAACGGGGTATGGGACCGTCGACAGAATTTGTGGCCGCCAAGGAGTTGGCCATGCGCATACCGGATGGAGCCTTTGTGGCTGCGAGCAACCTTTTGGCCCCCTTAGCGATGCCAAGGCGTGGTCTAGTGTTGTTGGCTCGCAATCCTCTGAATTCCATGGATCCCCTGCGTTCAGCCGACTACATTCTCCTGGACAGCTCCGATAGGCCATCGATGCGGGTAATAGAGGAAGAGGGAGTGCTGAAGGACCCCGCCTGGCAACTGCTGGACAAGAGGGGCAGATTTGTGCTTCTCCAAAGGGCTGGAGCAGCGCCATGAGCCTTGCGCGGCAGGCTGGGTGGGCCCTGTTCTGGAACACTGCCTTCATGCCCATCAAGGGACTGGTAGCTCTGGCTGTCTCCGTGGTCGTGGTGAGGCTGCTGCGTACCGATGGCTTCGCGGCGCTTACCGTTGTTACTTCGCTCCTTACAACCCTGGGCCTCTATTCAGACCTGGGCATAGAGCGAAGCATATCGCGGTTTATTCCTCATGTGGAGGCGGCTGGAGGCCGGCGAGCTGTGGCCAAGCTGCTAATGGTCTTGCTTCTAGTGAAGGGAGGCATCCTGGTGTGCCTGGCCCTCGGCCTCATGGTCTGGTCGCCTTGGATCTTAAGAGAGTTCAGGTTGGAGGGGATGGGCTGGCAGGTCACTGCCTACATAGCTATCATGCTCTTTCTCGGAGCCCTTTCCGATTTCTCCATCCAGACCCTTTACGCGCACTTCCGCCAAAAGGCTACGAATGCCCTCGATGTCCTTGCATCTCTCGTAAACCCCCTGCTTACGGCAGCCTTTATTCTCCTGGGCATGGGGATCTGGGGTGCCTTGCTGGCAGTCCTCGCCACCACCCTTGCCAGCACCGGGCTATCGGTCTACTGGGGTTACAGAGCTATATCCTCTTCGGCCGAGGGCAGCGGACAACTCCCCCCAGGCATATGGGCTGACTTTGCCAGGTATGCAGGGCTGAGTTATCTGATAACCATAACAGCTTACTTTAGCGACTTGCCCTTCCTGGCCTTGTTGATGACCCACATCGGATCTGCATCGGATGTGGCGATATTAGCGCTCGCCTTCAAGTTGGTTAGACAGGTACTCAGATTACTGGTGGTGCCCTTGACGGGGATACAGGCACCGATATTTGCCCGTGTCAGGGCCGAGCGAGCTGTATCCGCTTTGAGCTCGGCCTACGGGTCGCTCACAAGGTTATTGACACTGCTTATGGTGCCGTCGGCCCTGGGGCTTATCTCAGTGGGCAATCATCTATTGTCGTTGCTTTACCTTCAGAAGGGCAGCGATGCGGTACTGAGGGCTGACAACTTGCAGGTGGCTTACCTCGTGGTTGTAGTGCTGACGTTGGCCTTCTTCGGCGAAGCTCTCCTGAGTAGCGCCCAAACGGTCCTGATGGTCTATGAGAGATATGCGGCAGTAGTGGCATGCAGGGTGGTGGTCCTTTTAGGCATCCCGGCCGCGCTTCTAATGGCAGGTCCAGCCGGCTCCTTGGGAGTCGCCTGCGCTGTAGGAATGGCGGCTCTGGCTTCCAGGGTCGCCTCGTCAGCTTACCTCAGCATCTCCATGAGGGTCCCCTTTCCCGCTAGATTTCTCGGGAAAGTAACGTTGGCTAGCGGAGCCATCGTAGTAGTGGTGGCTCCGCTGGCTTGGCTTTTGCCTCCAAGCTGGCCTGTGAGTTTGGGCATAATCGTCCTGGGTGTTGTTCTGTTCCTGCTCGCCTTCAGGGCTCTGGGGGGTTTGGCCGAAGAAGACAAGCGATACATCCTTTCGGCACACCTGCCTTTTGCAAAACTCCTGGTTCGGTGGGCCTAGTGATGCCCCTGGTCAGACCCTCGTCTCGCGACAGGGTTTTTGACAGGCTGGCTTCTGTTCGGTAGGGCCGGTGCGTCCGCCGTAGGTGGATATGCAAGCTTCTCACTGCTTGCGTGCGTGTGGTAGCGAGTGTGCCATTTGGTCCTATTGTGCCGCTGCTATGCGCGGTTCTGTGATAGCAAAGCTCAGGTTCCTGCCGCCAGGTCTTTCGGGATACGCTTCGCCCGATGCCGCTAACACCAGCTGGTTGAGCCCCTCGTGCGTGGTGAACCGTAGGGTGACGGTACGCATCTGGGGATCTATGGGTATCTGGCTAAGTACTTGGTTGTCCATGGATATGCTAAGTGTCCTGGAACCCTCGAAGCTCCAAACCTGAAAGTCCATAGTTACCTGCCGGGGCTGGTCCGAGAGGACATATAGGCTGGACTTTCCACTGCTCCAGCGGAAGGCTAGCTGACCGTTCCACTCCCACGCATGCCACAACTCCCCGAAATCGGCTACCAGAGACTGATGGGGTGCATCGACTCTATATAGGAGGAAGGTCGGGTCCTCGCCGACAGGTGCCGATCCCAGTACCCAGTTCAGCTTCCTGCGCAACTTGTCGACATCGGTTTCCTTCATCACCTCTTTGTCGACTAGCACGTACCCGATATCGAACCACCCCAAGACCTTTTTCACCCGGTCGGGAACATCGATACCGTTGAGCCGAGCCACACCTGAAGGTTCTTCTTGCCACAGGATAGCCTCCTCGCTATTGCCCAGGTATCTGAGGGTCGATAAGGCGATCTGTGGCTCCAGCCTCTCCGATTGGTCCAGGTTGGGTATCTGAGGGCGGGACGCGTACCCTGTTATCAGTGGCATACCGTGGGCTATCTGATGGTACTCCATTCTAAGCACAGCGATGGTGCCGTGGTTTCTCGGTAGCTCCAATACGGCGCTGTTTTTGCCCTCCTGCACCGCCTGCAGGATTTCTGGCGACGGTCGAGGGTTGAGAGGTTCTACCTTGGGTGTCGGCAGGAATTCGGCGGTGACCATGAGGGTGATTATCCCCACTAGGACGGACGGAAGGTGATGGGACCTAGCTTGGGTCGAAGTCGCGTTCACGGCCAGCCTCCCGATCAACCGAGAGAGACCGAGGGCGGCCAGCATGGTTACGCCGACATTTACCACTACCAGGAATCTCTCAGGGGTGCGGCTCATGCCTAGTATGGGCGTATGCCATGTAAGATCGAAGAGGAAATTGTGGAGGACTGGCATATCTGCGACCGCTATTTCCGGTCCTAAGGCCAGGACCAAGGGAAGCGTCAGAGGTATCAGGATGTAGAGGCCCTTTCGGTGTCTGACACCAAGGGCGATCAGGGGCAGGGCCGTAAAGCCCAGGAAAGCCGGCTTAGTCTGTATGGTGGCGGAGAGGCCTAGAAGTCGGTGGTACAGCACGAGACCGCTGTCTGTGTACGGGGTGGGAATAAATGGGGCAAGGAGATCCACAGAGTGATATTCCAGAGCCCGTTCGGACGCCACATAGATGGGAGACGTGGAAGCAACTAAGGGAAGATCCCGCACGATAGGTACAGCCAAAGGCAACAGCAGGGCGCCTGCAAGACCAACTGCAACTGCCCCGGCCATCATCTGTTCGCGCCTAGGGAGCTGCAGACCAAACCTGCCCAGGTGGACTAAGCACAAGATGAGTGGTAGGAACAATGCCTGCTCGAGATCGGTATATATGGCGGCCGCCGAGGTAAGCCCCATAGCTACAGCGGCCAAAGCACCTTTCCTGGGGGAAGTAGTGGTCATAATGGCTATCCAGGTTAGGCAAGCGCCGAGGGACCACTGAAGAGATAGCAGGTTCAAATGTCCTGCAGCTACACGGTTCATATAGTTGGGTAGGAGCACGAAGTATATCCCTCCGAAGATGCCTGCCAACCACGATCCCGTCACCAGCCTGCAGACTGTCGCCATTAGAATACCTGTGGACACGAAGCCCAACAGCAACACCGCGTTGTAGGCCAGCAGGTACTCTCCGGCCAGTACCCAAGGGAGGGCGATGAGATCCTGGGGTAGCGTCAGGGTATGGTAGGCCAGGCTGAGGCCAGTCGGGTGATAGAGCATGTCGGTCCAAAGGGGATTGATGCCGCGAAGTATGGCCTCCTTCACCCACCAGAAGTTCCACAGGAATATCTCTATGTCGTTCCATCCATCGCGGAAGTAGAGAGTGGAGGGTGAGAGGACTGCGGGCCATGTGAAGGCTGCAAACACGGCCAAAAGATAGATGCCTACGATGCCCAAGGCAAAGAGGCCCCGGTGCCGTCTATAGCTTCTTGCTACAGAAGGCTGCCGACTAACAGGGTCCGAAACTTCACGCATCGCTTCTGTATCTCTGAAAAAACACTGTCCATTGGAAACACAGAATGTACCAGTTGCTGGTTCCGTGACACTGGCCTTCCACTGTCGCCCATTGTGCCCGCCGGGGGTGCACATTCAGTACGTCCCCTGAGCGTCCTGTTACGCCCAGTCGATCTTAGAAGTCGTGGCCCCTTTGTGCTGCTGAAAGTGGCCCTCAAGGCTGCATTGCTAGCCGTGGGTTGCTGATGGCGAAGCTGAGCAGGCGGTTGCCGGGGGGCGGTTCGGGCAATGGATCGCCGCTAGCCTGCAGTATCAGCCTGTGCATGCCGCGGGACAGCTTAAGAGGCAACGCTACAGTCCTAGTGCCTGTTGGGGCGAGGGGCACTCTGGCAACTTCTCGGCCGTCCATGGTTATAGATAGCTCCCTAGGGTGTCCGTAGCTCCAAGCATCGAATTCCACGGTCACCGCGCTGTCACTCCCTGTCAACAGGTAGATGCTGGACAAACCCTGACTCCACCTGAAGGCCTGCTGTCCGTTCCATTCCCATCCGTGCCACTCCTCCCCGAAGTCGGTTACCGCTGGTTTGGGAGTGGGTGATACTTGGTAGACCGCGAAGTTAGGGTCCTCTGCTATGGGTGGTCTCTGTGACAGCCAAGCAGCTATCTTGCGGATCTGTTGCGTTCGAGCTGGACTGGCCACATTCTTGTCTAATAGCAAGTATCTGATATCGAAGTAACCTAGAACGGAGAGTATCTGATCTCTGGCGTCAAGGCCGTCGACCCTGGGGGCTCCGTTCCCGTCCACCTTCCAGAAGAACCCCTCGCGGTCTTCATTGAGGACTCTCAGGCTGGAGAGCACGTTCTGGGGCTCCAGCAAATCGTCTCCCGAAAGGTCGCCGAACTGGGGCCTGGATACGTAGCCCGTAATCAGGGGCATACCGTGATATACCTGATGGTACTCCATCCTGTAGATGGACGGTATACCCAGCCTCGGCAGTTCCAGGACCGTTCCACGTCCGCGTTCCCACATCGCGTTGACCACGTACTCACTGGGGACAGGTGGCGGGTCCTTTAGGGCAGGAACCGGCATTAGTTCGACCACTACCAAGGCTATGGCTATCAGGCCTATCCAGGTTCCACGGTCTTTGAGCTTTTCCATAAGGTATGCCAAGCCTCCGGAGGCCAGTATACCCATTACGGCTAAGGTTAGCAGCGAAAACCTGCCGGGTGTCCTGCTAATGCCTGCGAAGGGCAACTGGTGGTAAAGGGCGAAGAGGTAGTTGGGTAAGAGGGTAGTGCCCGAGAGCCTGACTTCAGGTCCCAGAGAGAGCACCACGGCAACCACGGCCAGGGCCCCGAGGGGCCATCGGCTCTTCTTCGTTGCAAACCCCACCAGTGCCAATATCGTCGCTACGAATCCCGCGAAGGCCTTCTCGCCCGTGGCAAAGCTGGCGGTTGGGATACCAACCGTGCGGCCGTAGAGTAAGAAGCCCTCTTCGCTGGCGCTCCTAGGGAGGAGGTAATCCATCGCATTGGCCGAGTAGCGTCTCACGTCGATCTGGTTAGCTACCCATGGGGCGCTGGCGGCCACCTGGGGGTAGCCGGCGACTAAGCCTCCGAGGAGGGGTGCCAGGAGCAGGAGAGCCAGGAGGAGGCCCAGGGCCATGGTAGCCAGCTGGGCGGGGGACGGAAGGTGTGGGCCGTGCTTGGTAAGGTAGAGGGCTGGCAGCAGGAGGGCGAGGAAGACACCGAAGAGCAGGTCGGTGTAGAGGGAGAGGGCGGCGAA
>DAOUBH010000001.1:0-25994 GCA_034432775.1 Chloroflexota bacterium | reverse complement strand
CGTCCCTTGGGACCAAGGGTGGTGCGCACGGCCTCGGCCAGCACGTCAATGCCAGCCTTCAGCTTCCTCCTAGCTTCCTCTTCGAAGATAACTTGCTTTGCAGCCATACCTTACCCTCCCTCCTTGAGCTTTGCACTTTTTAGTCTTCGATAACTGCCAGTACGTCGGTCTCTCGAAGTATCAGATAGTCCTCGCCTTCCAGCTTCACTTCTGTACCGGCGTACTTCGAGAAGAGGATCTTGTCTCCAGGTTTGACCTCCATGGGGACACGCTGTCCATTCTCGAGGATTCGCCCGCTGCCCACAGCTAGTACTTCACCCTGCTGCGGCTTCTCCTTGGCCGTATCCGGCAATACTATACCGCTCTTGGTGATTTCCTCCCGGGGCATAGGCCTCACTAGTAGGTGATCTCCCAGGGGACGAAACTTAACGGATGTGGTCACTGCCATGCCTCTCTACCTCCTCCCTCTCAAAGTTTTGGCCGTCCCTTTGGGCGGCCCTCATACTTCACCTCTTCATGTTGCTCGGCCCTTCCGTCTTTCAGGCCGGCTGGATTACACTATTAATTGTCAGTACCGATTATTAGAGTAGTAATAGAGCACTGTTAGAGTTTCGTTAGAGAGATGGGGCATCAGCATGCAGCTCTCGCTGAACGCCTTTTATGAACTGTTCGGCTTAGCCCACATCTTCATGCGCACCAGACAGGCGCTCCTCAACTATCTGGCCCGTGGAGGTGTGCTGGAGGAGGCCGAGGTTACCTACCTGTCAACAGCCACCCTTTCCCATATCGATGACATCCGGGAGGGCTTCCAAATGACTGTCAGGGCAACAGAAGCGGCCCTGGAGGAACTGCGCTACCTGGTCGATAGGGCAGGGCTTTTCCCATGGGAAGAGGCATACCACGACGAACCTACCCGGCACGTGGTGATAACGCCTGAAATAAAAAAATTGTCGGCCATTGGGCATGCAAGAGTGGTCTTAGGCGTCGTGCCGTTGATGCCACCTGAGCGGATAACCTTCCCATCCTTGCCCTCCTACCGGGATATCCGTCCACCCAGTGGTCCTGCCGACTTGGTGGACAGGATCGAAGAGTTGGAACGCGCAGTCTGGGACACTGCCGTTCAGCGACCTCCCGATGCCATAGATAGGGAGACCTTCAGGCGGACCTATGCCTTCTTCGAAGCGGCAAGCTGGCTTGCAGAGCAACATTTGAGGATGCTCCAGGGTTAGCGTTCAGTTGGTCGGCGGCAGGACTGTGATCCACCGATATCCAGTGATGCGGTAAGCCATGGCAGTGTCATCGCCTACCCACACGTCCACGACCCATCCCCTGACGGCGCTTCCCGTATCTTCAGCCCGGAACACAGTGCCATCAAAGCCATCTATAAGAATTAGAGAGCCCAGAGGGATGTAGGTAGGATCGACCGCCACAGTTCCCCAAGATGGTTTGGTTCCTGTGGAGGTATTTCCGTTTACCTCTTGGGAAGAATAGCCGGTGATCCTAGCTAAAACTCGGTAGCCTGTCGGCTTGGGCGGCTCGGGCAGCGGGTCGGACTGTAACCCCTGTTGCGCAGACCACTCTCTGCCCAGAAGCCCTAGCTGCACGGGCTCGTCGGTATTTTCGGGATGGTACTCGAAACGCGCCTTCTCGAAGTACTGCACCACCACGCCGTTTTCGACGAACTCCTCCGAGATGGGCATCCCGAAAAGTTCCATGCCACCCATATGTTCCCAGAACCACTTGAACCCGTGGGCCAGGTAGTGGCCAGTGATGGGAAAGTATCGACAGTCGGGCGTGTCGGGAGCCGCCGGAAGGGGCGGGAAGCTGCGACCCGCTGTAAGACGCCGACCCAGATCGGCTACCCTGACGAAGGCATCGCTACCCGGCGGCTGAATTAGCTCCAGCCGTGCCCGTTCGAAATACTGTACCGTTATCCCCCGCTCCTGAAGAGGTTCGCTGATGGGGTAACCGAATATTTGGAGGCCCCCCTTGCTTTGGTAGAAGTCCCAGAACTTATCTGTTACAGTGTGGCCCGTCTGCCCGAAGTAGTATCCGCCTTCGATGGGGTAGCTGATGGGGGAAGCTGAAGCTGTGCCCTGCAGCAGCCAGCCTGCTACCAGAGCACCCACAATTGCAGCGGAGACCCTTCTGCTCAATAGCTTACCTCCTAATCTCAAAGAGATATGGTGGCAAACCCAGCTCTGAGAGCTACTTGGGTTTCCCCTCAAGAGATCGGTGGTACTGTGCCATGGGTTTTCCGGGCCCCGTTACGTTATGCAAAGTTGCTAGGACTATACACCGCTATGTTCCCTTTGTCAAGTGCGTATCTGTTACATGGCTGTTGTATACCCCCGTACATGTATTAAACCCATGATATGTTGACCTACATTGGGATAGCTGTCCAGGGTATATGTAACAGGATGCCCGCCCCTTTAACATGGGCTTAAGCGAAGGCGAAGGCAGGGTTCAGTCGGTTCTGGATAATATGCCGACTGTCCTTTCGCGGAGGGGGGAAGGGGAAAGCGGTCTGGCCTATCGGGATGGCGAGGCTATAGCATTGTGGGCCCTAGAGAATGACGGTTACGGCAGCAGGCCCCTGGCTGCCGTCAGCCGGCATGTCTCTTCAGTCTCAGTCGAAACGACGAGAATCGAGTACCAGGGCCTTGCCGTGCTGTGCGAGGTTTTCTATGACTTTGAAGAACCTTCTGTAGGCTTGTCTTGCCACCTTTTCGCGGTAGGGTCCAGGGCGGGTGAAGTTGGCCCTGGACCCTACGATTATCAGCTTGGTACGGGCCCGTGAGGCGGCCACATTTAACCTTCGCCAGTCCCTGTGGAGCTTGCCCAGGCCGGCCTGGGGATTGTTGTCTACCAGACTTATTACGATTCCCTCGCACTCGCTGCCCTGGAACCTGTCTACGGTGTCGACCCTTAAGCGATGCCTGAGGGCATCAAGTTTAGCTGCTATGAGGTTGTTCTGGCTGCGGTAGGGGGAGATGATCCCGATTTCGCTGGCTATGGTTTCCGGGTGGAGGGCTGGCATACCTTGCAGGAGTCCTCTCACTAGCTGAGCCACTATGGTGGCCTCTCGTTCGTTGACACGCACCTCTTCCGGACCCGGCTGGTACGAGTCCATGGCCCTGGGATCTCCGGAGGTATCTATAAAGACTATAGGCCTTTCCGGATCCCATACTAGCTTCAACAGGGAATCTTCCCACGCGCCATAGAGGCCAGTACCGGAGAGGGCGAAAGTTCGGCTTGCCACGTGCTCGCTGGCTGGTCGCAGCTTTCCCCCGTAGAAAGTGTTGCTGATCAGTGCACATATGGCCTCATTCATGCGGAACTGCTCTTCCAGTACCACGAGTCTGTGGGGGTATAGCGATGCCAGACGCTCGAAGAGGGAGAGTTGGAGCCCCCGTGTCGGATCGAGCATCAAGTTCTGCAACTCAGGATGCAGCGGGAGAGCTGCAATATCCTCCTGTACTACCGGAGGAAGTTGAAAATGGTCGCCGACGAGGACTAGCCGTGCCGCGAAACCTTTAGGCATGTGCCTAAGGGCCTGAAGCGTTTGCGGTTCTGTGGCCTGTCCCGCTTCATCCACTATTACGTTGGAAAAGGTGAGGCCTGCCAGTTCGGGTCGTTCCGCCGAAGCCAGTGTGCCCACAAATATAAGGGCCTGCTCCCAGTGGAGCCTTGCTTGCCTGATGGCCTTGGTGAGGGGCGATAGGTCGGTGCTATCTCTGCGAATGAGATCTATCTTCTCCCTGGCGCCAACTATCTCGCTCAGGACGCGATCGCGCGCCGCATGATCGATGCGCGGTCCGACATCGCCGACTCTGATGACGTAGGGTGAAAGCTCAGGTATCTCCTTTAGCTTTTTTACGATTTCGTCACACGCTCTGTGGGTGAAGGCCAGGACGAGTACAGGCCGTCTGTTTTCCAACTTATCCCAGAACTCTCTTAGGGCCATTAGCAGGGCCATTCTGGCAATAGTCTGGGTTTTGCCGGTGCCTGGCGGCCCTTGGACCAGAAGGAACTGACCGGGTTCCAGTGCTAAGGCGGCCCGCACGGCCTGCTGCTGGCCGTTATTCAGATCCTCTATATGTGGCAGGGGAACCTCCGCGAACCTAAGGGGAGGTGGCGATAGGGTTCCCAGAATCGACTGGGTCAAGTGGGGCAGCTCCTCCAGGGCTACCGGACGACCAAATACGCCACTGCCGAACATCGAGCTGATTAGGAAGTCTGACAGCCCTTTGATCCCCCAATCGATCAATTCGTAGCGCCCTAGCTGGTCCACTCTGTAGGAAGAGCTGCTAGTCTCGGGGGAGAGGTCTTCATGTAGGCTCAGATGGATGCCGTCCGCTTCCAAATGCACTACAGTTCCACGTACGGAGCGAAGGGCGCCGGGCTGGCAATCCTCGGGCGTAAGAAGGACATGGTCGTCATTACGGATGCGTGTGATAACGGGGGTATCTCTGTGTAGCAAGACGTTGCGACCTCGTCCATGAACTATCTTCAGCCCAGTGATGCAGGTTCCATCCTTGGTTTCTAGGTCTTTGGCCTTGACTGTAGCTATGCGGAATAGGCGGTGACGTTCCATCGCCTCCTGCTGTTTCAGCTGATAGTGGAACCAGGCCCAGTATTCCCAGAGGCGCTGAGGCACGTGAAGCCAGAAGTTGGGCCAGGTGGTGGGTCCGATCTTGCGATCGGCATCGCAGACGCCTCTCAGGTGGGCCGCACATGGGGTGCACGGTGGCCACCCGGAATAGAGGTCGAATCTGCCGCCCATCCCTCTTAGGCGCCAGCCGCTGAAGATGAGCTCTGTTATTCGGCTGCGGTTATATCCCGTGGCTAGCCCAGTAGTGACAACGTAACCTACATTTCTCAGCTGCGCCCACAGGTCCAGGTAGTTGTCGTCGCCGGGTCTGGGTGTGGCTTTGGCCCTGATCATTACGGGATGCTCTTCGAGGGTTACTTCTTGCCACGTCTTGGATCGGAATTCCTCGACACTGGCCGAGCTGGGGAGTGAGCTGTGGGTCCGCAGTATCTCCAGGTAGATCAGGCTCTGTATACCTCCTGGCACCTGCTGCCCGGTCTGGGGATCACGGAGGGCCAGGGGATTCGAGCTGGTTTTGATTTCGTAGATGTGCCAGCCATCGCTGCAGCGTGTTATGCGGTCGGCTTTGCCCGCCAAGCCCCTGTTGGACGAGAAAAACTCCCTCTCCTGAAGGAGCTCCGTTGCGCCGCTGACTTTCTCGCGGCATCTAGCTAGGACGACATCTATTACCTGTACAGGTTGCCAATGGTAGGCTTTAAGTGCCGTACCGATGTTGTCGGAAGCCAGGTAGGCGAAGTTTCTGGCCCACACTTCGGTAACACCTGACCAATAGGCCTCCACCCTGGCCTCATAGGGCTCTTCCCGCCAGGTGGCCGCGGCCGCGCGGGAATATCCCGCATGGATAGCTGTTCCTGCCAGGTGTCTGGGTTCATACAGCGGAAGTCTGACGTCCCGCGATACTCCCATGAAGGCCTGGAAGAAGGTCTGAAGGGGACACCCATAGCAGTTCTGGAGCTGGGTTGCATTGAGGCTGTACTCTGGACCTATCACAAATTTCAGCAGTACCGTTAGGCCGCGGCTATATACGAACTTAAGGACCTGAAGCCTCAGAGTGGGGCTTTGATGTCTTTCCCTGAGGCCCTGAAAGGCCCGTTTGAGAGTGAGAAAGTAGTGGGAATACCTGACCCGGTCCTCGGTCCTGATGTCAGGGAACCATTCCTCCTGGAAAACCCAGGCCCGACACAAAGGTCGGCCGTCCTCCGCTTGGAGCTCGAGGACGATCTTGCTTTCCGTGCTGAGTTCCTCCAGGAACGACGCTACCACTGGAAAGTCGCTGTAGTAGGGGATTCCCGGTTGTCTCTTGGCTTGTTGTAGCGCCAGAACCGGGTCCTGGAGTTGCATGCTAACCCTCTGTGCCCGGCTGATAGGAGGTTATTCCGAACAGGGCCATATCGCGCATTGGGTTGCGGTCCAACTGCTGGGCTATGAGCGCCACCATAGTCGAGAAGAGTTCTTCCGCCCGTACCCCTTCTGTCTGGCGTTCGCCTGGTGTATTTTCGCCGATAGTTTCGAAGAGATGAGTTCTTGCCTTCTCGATCAGATCCCCGAGGTAAGGGGAGGCCTTCAGGAGAGGCTTGTCCCCCTTGGTGAGGAGCCCGTAGGCCTTGATGATCCAGACTAACCCCAACAGGGGCTCCTCGGCATCCATGGATCTTCGGGCCCTTACGAGGCACCAGATGGCGCACAGGTATGGATCCCGAGCGGCCTGGCGCCAATAGCTCAGGATTCTCTCTATCTCCCCGATATAGTGCTGCCGTTCAGGCTGAGGCAAGGAGTCTAGGGAGCTAAGGGCACGCTGCAACTTATGCGCCTGCGATACCATGCTGCGTACTTCGGAGCCAGGATGGGTGCGCACTATCGAGGCGAGATATTCGGCCAGCAGTCGAAGCAGTGCAATGCGTTGATACGTTGTTGGTTCGCGGGTACTTCGGGCAGCTTCGTCCAGGTACAACCTGGTGGCGTAGAAGTTCCAGAACTGCAGGGAGGTCATGGCCTTATGGAGGGCCTCTGATGCCAGATCTTCCAGGGGATTCACGGAGGTGCTGTCGTAGGTCAGCCGAGCGCCCAGGCGCTCCGCGGCTATCACCTTTGCTGCCACCGTCAGGGCACTGTCCTCGGGGCCTATCTCTACGGGAGGGTCCTGGCCCAGATACCTCAAATGGTTGATCTGTTCCTTAACGCGCTCGACTTCTTCCCAGAGTTCCCGCGTCTTTTCCATGGATCCCTCGGGCGATTCTACTCCATTTGCTCTGCAGCTATAATCATCGTGCCATGTCCGAGCGGAAGTACTGGATAGGCCTGAGCCGCGTGCCAGGGATTGGCCCAGCGAGGCTTCAGCGCCTTATAACCCACTTCGGCGATGCCCGTTCAGCCTGGGAGGCTACCCCTGCCGACTTAGCAGCCGCTGGATTGGATCCATCGGTAGTGGAAGCCTTGGGGATTCTGCGGCGAACGTTAGACCTAGATGCCGAACTAGAGAGGTTGTGGAGACTCGGGGCCAAAGCGATTACCCTGGCCGATCCTGGCTATCCGCGTCTTCTCAGGGAGATCGACGGGGCTCCGCCTGTACTCTACGTTCGAGGAGAGATCAAGGAGGACGACGATCTCGCCATAGCAGTGGTGGGCACCCGCAGCCCGAGTGCGTACGGCAGGCAAGCCGCTCGAATGCTGGCATCGGAGCTGGCTGGGTACTCGATCACGATTGTCAGCGGCTTGGCTCTGGGAATCGATACCGAGGCCCATAGGGCAGCCCTCTCGTCCGGGGGCCGTACTCTGGCAGTGTTGGGCAGCGGGATAGACCGTATTTATCCCGCTGAGAACCGCTCCCTAGCCGCGAAAATAGTGGAGAATGGCGCCCTTGTTACCGATTATCCTCCCGGCACGAAGCCAGATGCCTTCAACTTCCCTAGCCGCAATCGCATCATAAGTGGATTATCCCTTGGCACCCTTGTGGTGGAGGCAGGGCCCAAGAGCGGTGCCCTTATCACAGCCGCCTTTGCCCTTGAGCAAGGACGCGATGTCTTCGCGGTACCGGGCCCCATCACTAGCCCCAAAAGCCAAGGCACCAACGACCTCATTCGTCAGGGTGCCCGCATAACCACCAGCAGCTCCGACATTCTGGAGGAGCTAAACCTCCATATAGTGAGGAAAGTTCCGTCAGGGGAGGCTTTGGTCCCGGCCGATGGTGAAGAAGGACTGTTGCTTTCCAAGCTGGGATATGAGCCGCTGCATATCGATGAGCTCTGTCGCAGGGTGGGGCTGTCGGCGGCGAAGGTGGGAAGCCTTCTGGCCATCATGGAACTAAAGGGGCTGGTGAGCCAGGTGGGGCCCATGGAATATGTTCGCACGCGCTGAGGGTCATGTTTCAGAGGGTGGTTCGGCTGATCTTCGCAGACGAGCCACACCTTCGGCCAGATCAGCCAGCATCTGACGCTGAAGTATGGTTTCTTCCAGCTGGTGCTCCAGTATTCGAAGTACTATTTCGATCTCCCTCTCGGCCCGGGTATTGACCTCGTAGTCGGCCTGGGCGCGCAGTTGGTCGTGGCGGTTTTCCAGGTTCTGCCCCACCATTATCAGGGGCATCAGCATGATCTGTATCATGTTTGACACGAAGAGCCACAGTACAAAGGCCGGGGCTGGATCGAAGCGAAGGTCCTTTGGCCCGAGGGTATTCCATGTGAGCCACAGCAGGGTCCAGGTGGCAATGATGAGGAAGAACTGGAAGGAACCGACGTGCTCTGTAACGAAGATGGCTATTTTCTCCAGGGGCGAGAAGGCACCCTGAAACTCGGCGTTCACGTTGCGTGCGGGGCGGCGCATTTTCCTTACTTTTGCTATGTCTTCTCTGAGCTCATGAAGCAGCTTGGCGTCCATTGTCTCCATGGGCAAACCTCCGTGACAATGCTGTGCTATGCTACTTTAATAGACCGTGCCTCCGAGGCCGGAGGGAGCTGGGGATGTTCACAGGCATAGTAGAGGAGTTGGGTACAGTCACGGCCCGGGAAGCGGGCCTCCTACGTGTGGCGGCTCTGCAGGTGCTGGAGGATACCCGGGTGGGTGACAGCTTGGCTGTCAATGGGGTCTGCCTGACCGTAACGCGCCTGGATAGCGGCTCTTTCGAAGTGGAGCTGTCCCCTGAAACCCTTAGACGTACCAATTTAGGGTTTCTGAGGGTGGGCGATCCGGTAAACCTCGAACGGCCCCTGGCTTTAGGAGGTAGGCTGGGAGGCCACATAGTGCAGGGCCATGTAGATGGCACCGCTGTCGTGGAGGCCGTGAGACCCGAGGGGAATTCCCTGATGATGGAATTCCGGACTTCCAGCCACCTCATGCGGTACGTGGTAGAGAAGGGCTTTGTAGCCGTGGATGGAGTAAGCCTCACAGTGGTGTGGACTTCGGGCGATCGCTTCGCCGTTACGCTGATACCCTATACGCAAAAGGCTGTGACCCTTGGTCGGGCTGGCCCAGGTTACGTGGCCAACCTGGAGGTAGACATAGTGGCCAAGTATGTGGAGCGCCTTCTGGAGGGAAGGGGACTGTCAGGCCAAGATGCCCGGAGCTAGCTCAGACTGAGCACAGCTTGCACTCTCCGGAATACTCCGAGTGCACCTTTACCCTGTCTTCTTCGGCCACCATGCTAGGTATCTTCCCTAGGTATAGCACCTGCTCGTCTCTGCTACCGTATCTGAAAACCGTTATCCCCTTGCAGCGTAGGTTGTAGGCCAGGAGGAACACCCGCCGCACATCGTCTACAGTCGCTTCCCGCGGTAAATTCACCGTCTTAGAGACAGCGTTATCGGTGTGCTTTTGAAAGGCGGCCTGCATCCTCACGTGCTGCTCCGGAGGGATATCCATGGCCGTGACGAAGACGTGTTGCACGTCCGGGGGAACTTCTGGCATGCCCTGCACCGATCCTCTGGCAACTACCCTGTTGACCAGCTCTTCGGAATAAAAGCCCCTTCTCTGGGCTACCTTCACGAAGGCTTGGTTTATCTCGGGTAGCTCAGTGCCCTCCATTACCTGGCGCACGTAGGCGATGGCGAAAAGTGGTTCGATGCCGCTGGAAGCGCCTGCAATTATGGAAATCGTACCTGTGGGTGCCACCGTTGTTACGGTAGCATTGCGCATAGCAGGGAAGCCCTTTCGATGCCACAGGCTGCCTACGAAATTTGGAAAGGACCCCCGCCGTAGTCCCAGCTCGACCGATTTCCTGCGTGCTTCCTCGCGTATAAAGCCCATGACCTTTTCCGCCAGATCCAATGCCTCTGCGTCGAGGTAGGAGATCCCGAGCTCTATGAGGAGATCCGCCCAACCCATGACGCCCAGGCCTATCTTGCGGTTGGCCTTGGTCATGGCCTCGATCTGGGGCAATGGATATCTGTTGGCATCGATGATGTTGTCGAGAAACTGAACGGACTTGTGGACGGCTTCCCTGAGACGATCCCACTGGATCTGACCATCAGCCACGAATCTGGCTAGATTTATAGAGCCGAGATTGCAACTCTCGTAGGACAGGAGCGGCTGCTCGCCACAAGGGTTGGTAGCCTCTATCATGCCGACATGCGGTGTGGGATTGTGCCGGTTGATCTCGTCGATGAAGAGCAGTCCCGGATCCCCGGTGCGCCAAGCTGCCAAGCACGCCCGGTCGAACACTTCCCTGGCCTTTAACTTGCCCACCAACAGCCCTGTCCTTGGGTTTACCAAAGAGTACTCCTCGTCCCTCTGATAGGCATCCATGAAGGCATCGGTGACTGCCACCGAGAGGTTGAAATTGGTGAGCAGCCCGGGACGCTCCTTAGCAGTGATGAACTCCATTATGTCGGGGTGATCCACGCGAAGGATCCCCATGTTGGCACCGCGGCGTCGGCCCCCTTGCTTTATGACATCGGTAGCCTCGTCGAAAATGCGCATGAAGGAGACTGGGCCAGAGGCCACGCCACCCGTAGATCGTACTACGTCGCCTCTGGGGCGCAGGCGCGAGAAGCTGAAGCCAGTGCCTCCACCTGACTGGTGGATGATGGCCATGTCGCGAACGGCTTCGAAGATCTCGGGGATGCTATCGCCCACTGGCAGGACAAAGCAGGCACTGAGCTGGCCCAGTTCTGTGCCGGCGTTCATCAATGTGGGTGAGTTCGGTAGGAACTCCAAGCGTGCCATCATCTCGTAGTAGCTTTCAGTAGCAGCCGCCGGGTCGACGGTTGGGTCGTAATGGGCATCTACGGCTGCTACGGTCCTGGCCACCCGCTGAAACATCTCCACCGGAGTCTCCACGACATGCCCCTGCGCATCCCGCTGGAGATATCGCCTTTCGAGGACCTTCAAGGCGTTGAGGCTAAGCTCTAAGGTGGCCATAGGGCACAATCCTTCGTTCCTTTGATAGTGACCTTACACCAATGATAGCCAAAAGTGGCCAAATTACCAGCCGAGAGCTATCCCGTCGGACCGGGAATCTACTGCCCCCCAGTAGGTGTTGCCGTACTTGCTTATCAGGAATGCCCTGCTTGCATTGCCCCATCCCGCGATGGTGTTGACCCTGTGTCCCAACCGTCGCAGGCCTTCTGCTATATCGGGCGGGAAACGGGATTCTAAATGGAGCAGACCCGTTGCGTCATGCCCCCAACGGGGAGCGTCCACAGCGGCTTGGGGGTCCATGCCGAAATCTATGAGGTTTACCAAAACCTGGAAGTTGGTCTGAACCTGGTACTCTCCCCCAGGGGAACCACCGAAGGCAAAGGGGCTATTTTCTTTGAAGGCCATATAAGTGTTCAAAGTGTGTACAGGCCTCTTTCCGGGCAGAAGATAGTTGGGGCTGCGGGGATCGGCCGAGAAGGCGAAGAGACGGTTGTTAAGCAGAATGCCCAGGCCGTCCACCACTATGCCTGCCCCGAAGGGGTGAAATATGCTCTGGATAAAGGCTACTAGGTTGCCTTCTGCGTCGGCTACAGCGAAGCTAGTGGTATCCTGTTCCCGTGCAGGGGTGATTTGAGGCACATCGACGAGGGCACGGTCCAAACGGATCAGGTCCCTTTTCTGAGCGGCCGATCCTTTGGACAGGATCTCTCCAAGGGGCACCTCCACCATACGGGGATCACCAGACCATCGATCCCTATCGGCGAAGGCGATCTTCTTGGCTTCCACCATGGCATGCACGCTGGAGAGGGAGGCGAATCCCCACTCAGACAGGGGGAATCCCTCCACGATGTTCAGTTCCTCAAGGAGGATGTGTCCCTGGCTCACAGGAGGCTGTGCATATACTGTGTAGTTGCGGTAAGTGGTCCTGAGTGGGCGCAGCCATTCTGCCCTGCAACCTCCGAGATCGATTTCGGTGAGGTATCCTCCTAGTTTGCCGACAGCTTCTATCAAGAGCTTGGCTATCTGGCCCTCATAGAAGTCCCGTAGGCCGGCTGTGGCCAGACGCCTCAAGGTCCTGGAGAGGTCGTCTTGTCTCAGCAAGGTGCCTGGCTTCAGCGGCCTGCCCTGAGGCATAAAGGTTTGTGCCCAGGAGGGGAAGTTGCTCAGACTTTCCGATGAATTCGAAATCGCAGTACTGAGGCGATAGCCCACAGGGAAGCCCTCCGCTGCATACTCCATGGCGCGAGCCAGGAGTCTCTCCAACGGCATAGTGGTATATCGGGAGTAGATGGCCTCCCAAGCCGCTACGAGCCCTGGCACCGTGACGGCACTGGCTCCCCGCTGGGGAATTCCGTCGCGTTCGGGTAGTATGCCCAGGTTTTTGGGCGCTGGACCGCTGGCGTTGAGGGCCTCAGGTTCGGCCATGCCAGGTCTGTATATCAATGCAAAGGCATCCCCGCCCAGGTGGCTGGAGTAAGGCTCGACCACACATAACACCGCCGACACTGCTATTGCTGCGTCGAAAGCGTTGCCTCCGTTCCGAAGCACTTCGATGCCTGTAAGGGTTGCCAGGGGCTGTGAGGTAACCACCATGCACCTGCGGCCTGCCACGGGATACCTGGTAGGCTGTTCGGAACCTATACCTTCCTTCAAGATGTCGCTGGCATCCCGACCCGCCTGCATCTCCCTCACGTTGCCTCCCCTAGAGGATTAATTATAGGCCACAGGCACAGTGAAGGCTTCTGGTGCCTGGCTGTCACTCCCTCTCGAAGGCCGTGCCCAAAGCTGCGGGAGGCGTTGTCTGAAGCATCTGCATAACCCGAACTATACGTCGCTGGGTTGCCAGGGGCAATCGCGCGAGGGTTCGTTGCATCCATTCGGAGTTGCCCAGGGTGACCAATAAAAGCGTCAGTATCATTAGGGGGAAGGGCAACGTGGGGAAGACCTGGGTCGGTACTTGGGGCATGGCGCTTTGCAACACTGAAGCCAGGGTCTGCAGCAGCACGAACAGATAGGCTCCCGCAGCTCCTCGGATGGGATGCCAGTTGCCGAAGATCACAATGGCTAGAGCAATCCACCCTGTTCCTTCGATGCCGTAGGGCCTGCTCCAACCGGGCTTTACCAGCAGGGAAAAGGATGCACCTCCTAGGCCCACCAAGGCTCCGCCTATTACGGCATACAGATAGCGCATCCTCACCACCTGGACACCCCTGGCGAAGGCTGCCTCAGGCCTTTCACCGAGGCCCTGCAGTCGGAGGCCGGGTTGGGTCCGGAACATGAAGAACCAGACAGCCGCGATGGCTAACAGGCTCAAGTAGACCAACGGGTTGTGGTTGAAGAGGATCGGTCCCAGCAAGGGAATACTGTCGACCAAGGGCAGAGGAAGGTGGGGCACCTGCGGTCCTGAAACGAGGGCCACAGGCGCTCCCAGCACGTAGGCCAGGTTCTGCCCCAAAAGTGTCAGTACGAACCCAGTAGCCACTTGGTTCTGCCGTAGGCTTAGGCTGGCCAGTGCCACTATAAAGCTTATAAGGGCGCCAGCTGACATAGCGGCTAGGAAACTTAGCCAAAGGCTTCCGGAAGCCAATGCCGTTGCAAAGGCCAACATGGCCGTGAGCATGAGGGAACCGTCCAGCGACAGGTTTATGACCCCAGCGCGCTCTGAGATGGTCTCGCCGAGGACCGCAAACACTACGGGAGGCGATGCTGCCACGACAGCGGCCAGAAGTACCGTGAGATCTATCGCTTCACCTCCTACGGAGCATCAACCTGCTGCGTATGCCCTGCGACAGCAGGATTGCCAGTACTAACATGCTTTCCAGCACCGTACCTATGGACGAGTCCAACTGCATCCTCAGCGTGAGCTGTAGACTGCCCATGGCTACGGCGGAGAAGAAGAAGGATATGGCTAAACTCCAAAGGGCGTTGTAGTTTGCCAGCATCACCACCAGTATGGAGAGGAACCCATATCCCCCAGATATCAGGGGGAAGAGCTGATGGCGCGAGAAGGCGCCGGTCACTAGGACGAAGCCTGCAAGGCCGGCCAGTGCTCCACAGAGGGCAAAGGTCAACAGCATGTCCCTGGTGTTGGGCACACCCCTGAGGAAGGCTGCCCTAAAGCTTTTGCCAATGGCCTTTAGCCGCAAGCCAAAGTATGTGCCTCTCAGGGCCAGGAACACAGCCAGTATAGCGAGAATGCCGAAAAATACTTCGATAGGAAACCGTATTCCAGCTACAGGCATGGCAGGAAGCCACAGCTCGCTGGGAAACGGTACCGTGCCGCTGGTGGAGGCGATGCCAGGGCGTGCCCACGGTCCCAGCACCAGATAGACTGTAAGGCTGCCCGCTATGAAATTGAGGCCAAGGCCTCCGAAAATCTCGTTCACGTTGCCGTAGGTCTTGAGGACCCCAGCCATGGTACCCCAGAAACCTCCCCCTATCATGGCGGCTATGGCTGCCAGCACCAAGGCCAGCCAGGGGGGCACGGCGCCCTGTAGCATCCGAAGGGTGCCTGTGGCGAAGATGGCGCCCAGCACTACCTGACCTTCGATGCCAATGTTCCACAATCCTGCTGTGAAGGTCAGCAAGAGCCCAGCCGAGCAGAGGAGCACTGGAGCCCAGGCAGTGAGAACATGGGCAACGTTGTCGGGGGTGCCCACGGAACCCACGACGATCAGGTGATAGGCGTCGATGGGGGAGGCACCGACGATCCATAGCACCAGTGCCCCGAAGAGGACGGTTGCTGCAAGGCTTGCCAGCGCTAGCACCAGGTTTGTCAGAGGGCCCGACCTGCTGGTCACCGTCTCGGCGCTCACATCCCTACCCCTCCTATGAGATAGCCCAGCTCTTCAGCGGAAGTGCTTCGGGCGTCCAGCGGCTTTGAAACCCGGCCTCCGAAGAACACCAGTATCCTGTCGCTTCGCTCCATCAGTTCCTCCAAGTCGCTGGAGGAGAAGACGATGGCAGTTCCCTCCCTCCGCCGTTCCAGAAGTTTGCTCCAGATGAATTCCGAAGATTCCAGATCTAGACCTCTGGTGGGATGCTCCATCAGCAGGAGCCGCAGTTTGGGAGGAAGCAGTGCCAACAAGAGTCGTTGCTGGTTCCCCCCGGAGAGATGATGAACAGGCGTGTCCTTGTGTCCGACAATGCGGAATTCTTTGACCATCATCTCTGCCCTGCGGCCCACCTCATGCCAGTCTACGAAAAGGCTCTGTCCCCTTTGGGTAAGGGCTAGGTGTTCCGTGATCGTGAGGCCGGGAACGAGGCCTTCGCCCAACCGTTCGGCTGGGACATAGGCTATGCCTGCCTCCATGAAGGCGTGGTAGGAGATAGAGGTAACGGGCCGCCCAGCCAAGCGGATTCGGCCCGTCGATGGACGCAGCAGACCTGAGCAGGCCCACAGGAACTGCCGCTGTCCGCTTCCTTCCAAACCGGCTAGACCGATGACCTCCCCCGCTCTTATCTGCAGACTTACTCCGGACAGCGTGAGGCGTGGATCGCTGATAGTCACATCCTCCAGCTCCATGATGGCAGGGCCGAACTCCACCGGCTCACGCCAGTGGGCGGGGAGGCTTTGGCCGAACATAAGGCGAACTAGCTCTTTGGCATCGAAGGGTGCCGTCATCTCACCCACTACCCTACCTTTTCTGAGCACGATGACCCGGTCGCACAGCTCTTCCACCTCTTCCAGCTTGTGGGATACGAAGAGTATCGTCTTGCCCTGTTCGGCGAGCTTCCGAAGGGTTTCGAAGAGCTTTGCCCTCTGGGGTGCCGAGATGGCCGTGGTCGGTTCGTCGAGAATGAGGACTTGAACCCCAAGCCACAGCAGACGGAGGATCTCAAGCTGTTGTCGTTCGGCCACCGACAGGCTCGATACCCTGGCCTCGGGGTCAAGGCTGAAACCGAAGGCCGAGCAGAGGTTTCCGAACTCCTTGAGGGCTTCCATCCGCCGCAAGAAGGGTCCTCTTGGGCTGCCGGCAAGGAAGTTATCCAGCACTGTCATGGAGGGGAAGTCCAAAGGGTCCTGGTGCAGCATGCCTATGCCCAGCTCTATCGCCCTCTGAGGTGTGGGTATGTTCACGGGGTGGCCGTCGACAAAGATGGTACCACTATCTGGCAAAAGGAACCCAGAGAGGATCTTCATGAGGGTGCTCTTGCCCGCACCATTTTCCCCGAGAATGCCGTGGATGGCTCCGCCCTGTATGGACACAGATATGCCATCGTTGGCCTTGACAGCACCAAAATATTTTCGGATGTCTTTAACTTCGATATCCATGCCTATGTGGGTGTGGGGCTGGGTGTGTATGCTCCCAGCCCCACTGGTGTGTTACTTGCTAGGCCCCTCCATCCCCTGCAGCAGCTGGGGCATGTACCAGATTTGCAGGTCAGTGGCTGTCTCGCCTTCCTTCAGATACTGGGTGCCGTCCTGGAGGAACAAGGGCCCTTTCCAAAGGTTTATGGAGTTGTCCCCGAGGCCTTTGACGAACTCGTCGATCTTGGCGCTGGCATCGGCGCTCAGGGCCGGACCCTTCAGGAACCCAACGGCCGAGGTATCGGGGTTATTGATGTCCTTCCAGTCTGGGCCGTTCCAGTCCCAGAACTGCTTGTAGGTTCCGTTCATGACCATCTGGATGGTCTTCACGTAGGCGGGGCCCCAGTTGAAATAGGGGACGCCCAGGCATACATTGGGAGCTTGCTGACAGGCATCCTTGTAGTCGTAGGGCACAGCCCACACCTTCTTGCCGGCTCTGGCCATCTTGTCGGCTTCCACCAGGGCCTCAGGTGTGTCGATGCCTGACATTACTACATCGTAGCCACTGTTGTAGAAATCGTCGGCAACCTTGGTGGGGTCGAGGGTCTGACCCGGGATGTTGAACCAGAAACCTATCCAGGTAACCTTGAACTGCAGGTCCTTGGGGTCCTTCTTGAGGTAGTTGGTCCAGCAGTACTTGGCTCCCAGGTAGGCCGAGTTGGCCAGCGGCGTGTCTCGTCGTTGATCAGCGGGCCCAGATATCCGATCTTGCCGGTCTGTGTAGTTAGGGCTGCGGCGCATCCTCCTACCATCTTCATATATTCCATGCGGCCCATGAAGTTGCTCTCATTGGGCGGGGCCTTGTAATCCTTGCCCTCTTTCCACGCATGATCGCCCGACACATTGATTATGGGCAGATCCGGATGCTGCTTGGCAGCCTCTAAAGTGCCGTCTTTAAAGTCGTCGGAGGTGGTGAAGATGACTTTGGCGCCTTTGGAGATCATATCGTTGACGACCTGGGGCACTGTGACGCCTGGTTTGGCTGCTGGGTTCAGGTTGTCCACGTAGATCATCTTGGCACCAGGCACCTTCTTTTCGGCATAGAGGCCTGCCTCGTAATGGGCCTGGCTCCAACCCTTATCGTTGTACGGGCCTACCAAGATGACGCCGAAGATGAACTCCTTGGCTGCCGCTGTCGGCGAACCCGCAGGTGACGGGGCAGCAGCGGGTGTGGCTGCTGTTGGGGCTGGCGCCGTGGTAGGCACCGCTGTAGGCGTGGCCTGGGGAGCACAGCTGGCAACTACTAGTGTCAGCACGGTAACCGCAAAGAGAAGCTTCTTGATCATCTCTTCCCTCCTCTGGAGGTCCAAGGGCGGCCTTCGTTGACACTGGTACTTCGAGTCCTTATAGGCATCACCTCGCTCTCCCTGAGTATTGGGCGCGCATCCCACATATAGAGCTTCGTAAAGCACGCGCTGACAAGTAACTCGATTGTAGAGCCGGGCTTTACATGCTGATAGTATATCACACCCGGGCTCCTGTGCGCGCCTTCGTATGATTGGCAGCCAAAACGCTCATTACCTCGAAGAGGAGCCTGGCGGCCAGCAGTGCTGTTACCTGTCCGTGGTCGTAGGGCGGTGAAACTTCAACTATCTCTGCCCCTACCAAGGGTAACCCGACCAGTCCCTGTACCAGCTGGATGGCCTGCAACGATGTCAGGCCTCCCACCTCGGGCGTCCCCGTACCTGGTGCAAAGGCAGGGTCCACGGCATCGATGTCGAAGGTCAAGTAGACAGGTTGGCCCTCTGTCTTGGAGGCTATCCTTTGTAGTAGATCAGTGAGCGACGAGGCAGCGAATTCCTCTGCTGAGATGGTTGTGATCCCAAAGCGTGAAACCACCTCGAGATCTTCGGGCCCGAAGAGAGGACCCCTGATACCAACTTGTACCGAGTGAGTGCCGTCAACTATGCCCTCCTCGAGGAGCCTCCGTAGGAAGGTACCATGAGTGTACCGGCTTCCAAAATAGCTATCCCATGTATCCAGATGGGCATCTACCTGAACCATAGCCAGGGGTCGACCGAGAGCTCGGCTAACTCCCCGCATAGTGCCGTATCCAACCGTATGGTCGCCTCCCACCGACACTGGAACGATACCTTGCTTGACCAGGGATTCGATCTGTTGTGCTATGGCCTCCAGGCAGCTCATAGTATCTAGTGGATTGACCGACAGGTCCCCGATATCGGCAACCTTCACTAGCTCGAAGGGGTTCAGCTGCAGGGTGCGGTTGTAGGGCCTGAGCAGCGAGCTAATATCGCGAACTGCCCGGGGGCCAAAGCGGGCACCTGGTCGGAAGGATGCACCACAGTCGAAGGGTATGCCTGCTATGGCCACATCCAAGCCTTCAGGTGAAGTGACCTGCGGTAGCCTGAGGAAGGTTGTGGGACCTGCGAATCGAGGAACTACCTGAGCATCTAGCGGCCGGTACGTTGGATGCTGGTCCATCTCCGGTATTTCTCCTTTCTGTCAGAAGGGATGGCCCATAGGGGTCTTCTGTGCAATAACTATCATACCTGGTAGGCAGGCCGTGAGCCACTGACAGAAACGAGTCAGCAGAGATGAGGGCAGAGTGGAGATGTTACAATGTTCACAGCAGGGGTGGTTATGGAGCGGGCGTCAGGCCCGGTTTTTTATGGGAGCGACGGCACCACTTATCGCTGAATTCGAAGGACAGTGCCCTTTCCAGCTGGATACCTTTCAAAAGGAGGCCATCGCTAAGCTGGCTGAAGGGCGCTCTGTGCTGGTGGCAGCTCCAACCGGCACAGGCAAAACCGTAGTGGCCGAGTTCGGGGTATTTTGTGCCTGGAAAGCTGGGCGGCGTTCTATTTACACTACTCCCATAAAGGCCCTCTCGAACCAGAAGTTCCGCGACTTCCGAGCCGTATACGGAGATGTGGGCCTCATGACCGGAGATATCGTGGAAAACCCCACAGGTCGCATAGTTGTCATGACCACAGAGGTGCTGCGGAACATTCTGGTACAGGCCCCCTGGGAACTGTCTCAGGTAAGCGTTGTCGTATTCGATGAGATCCACTATCTGTCCGATCCCGAGCGAGGCACAGTCTGGGAAGAAGCCATTCTTCTCCTGCCCAAGGACATCCAGATTGTGGCTCTCTCCGCAACTGTCTCCAACGCCGAAGAAATACGCCAATGGATGGAGGCCGTCCACGGACCGACCGATCTGGTCTACCACGCGGAAAGGGCGGTGCCGCTAGAGCATCGATACATGTTCGACGGCAAGGTGGTCACCTTCATGGATGCCGCTGGCCGTCAGTTGGTTGACCTGGGTGATATTGGTGGAGAACTGAGGCGGCGAGGAGAGAAAAGGGGAAAGCCTCGTGCTGAGCCCACCCCTTCTGACGTTTTGGCTTATCTGCGTCGGGAAAACCTCTTGCCCGCCATATACTTCCTTTTCCGTAGACGGGATGCAGAGGTAGCGGCCGAGTCCTGCGAAGGTTTTGCCCTTGCCAAGGGTGCCTCGCGCCGCCGTATCGAGAACAGAATAAGGGAACTGCTGGAGAACCTGTCGCCTGAGGACAGGCGCCTAAACCAGGTGCAGCTGCTGACCAGGCTTCTCAGGAGAGGAGTGGCCTTTCACCATGCCGGCCTGCTTCCTGTCCTAAAGGTGATGGTAGAAGAGCTGTTCAATGAGGGACACATAGGTATCGTCTTTGCTACCGATACCCTTGCCCTGGGCATCAACATGCCGGCTCGTACGGTGGTTATCGGCTCCTTCACCAAGTTCGACGGTGAGGTAACGCGCCTCTTGACGCCCAATGAGTACCAGCAGATGACGGGTCGCGCTGGCCGCAGAGGCAAAGACCAGATGGGCGTAGCCCTCATCCCCTATTCGCCCTGGGTGAGCTTCAAGGAGATCCTTCAAGTTGTCAAGGGTGAGCTTCTCCCTGTCCAGAGCTCCTTCAGTATCCGGTATAACAGCTTGGTGAACCTCTGGAGCCAGGACCTGGACCACCTAAGCGATCTTTTTGGCAGGAGCCTGGCCTCCTTCCAGTTGGACTCCGAGATCCGCCAGCTGGTGTCGCAGCTCGACAGCTTGAGGGCATTGCGGCAGGACCTTGCCAAGGGCTGTCTTATTGGCTTAGAAGACCGACCGCTGGACGTTTATGAGGGCCTGCGACGAGATATAAACCAGCTCAGAAAAGACCTAGCACGCTGGCAAATGAGACTTAAGCAGTTGCTGGCCAACGCTCAGTTGCCAGCTTGGCCGGTGCCCTCCAGGGAGGAGGTGAAGGCAGCGGTTACGCGCTTCTCGGGTGGTGAAATCGTCCATTTGAAGGGATGGGGATGGGCAGTCTATAGGGGCCGACAGGGTGAGGAGATCGGCACCTTCGAGACCATCGACTCCTCCACGGTCAGGGTAGCGAGATACGATCAGATTGACTACATACCTGAGCCTCCGGTGGCACTGCCCGATGGAGCAACACTGCGCGAGGCTTTGCCCATGCTGGGGTTACCCGACCTGGAAGCCCTGCAGGCCGAGTTCAGGGCGGGTTACGAACCGGAGATCCACAGGTTGGAAGGGCTGTTGGCGTCTTTGGAAGAAAAGATAGCCTCTAAACATGCCCAGTTGGTAGCTAGCCCCTGTCATCGATGTGAGCTGCTTCAGACCCATCGTCGACAGCTTCGGCAGGCAGAGTTTGTGGAGCTGCAGATTCGCCGGACTGAAGCTGAGCTGGAGGAGGCCCAGGACAGGAGGAGGCACGAAGTGCGAACCACTTTGCAACGCATGGTCAGAACCCTCGAGGATCTTGGCCATGTGGAGAGGGGAAAGCTCACCGAGAAAGCCGCTATGCTTGCCAACATCTTTCATCCCAGCGGCCTGATAATAGTTGAGCTCCTCTGGGCAGGGCACTTAGATAAGCTTGCTCCAGCTGAGGTAGCTGAGGTCATCTCTTGGTTCGCTTACGACAGGGACACGGTGTTTACAAACCGCCTCCTCCTCCCTAACCACCTTTGGCGCCTCCGGTCGCGGGTTGCCGAGATCGAGAGCTACGTAGTGCGCACGGAGGCTCGAAACCGTCTCAGACTTACCCCCGGCATACAGGGCAACTTTCAGGGGCTGGCATATTTTTGGGCCATGGGCGTTGGGTTCGATGAGCTGCTGTCCAAGGTCGCACTTAGCGAAGGGGATGTTATATCTACCTTCAACAAGACCATCGATCTTCTGAATCAGATCTTGGACATGTTGAGGAAGGTATCGCCCGACCATGTCCTCACTTATACTGTGCCACAGGCGATATCGCTGATGAGACGGGGGATAGTAGAGCAGTGTTACATACTGGCGACACCTGCTGGCGACCAGCTTTCTGGTGCAGTTGAGCTGCCATGAATTGTGCCATGTCTGAAGATTGTATAATCTTTACAAGTAACTGAAACCGTGTCAGTGGCAGTTAAAAAGAAGAGGAGCACTCGATGGTAGGACCTGTTAGGGCTGCTGGGCAGTATCCGCAAGAAGCTGCTCCTGGGCCCAGTGATCTGCAATTGAAGATAGGCCAAAGGGTGCGTCAGCGGCGTTCCGAGTTGGGGCTGAAGTTGAGGGATCTGGCCGATCGTACAGGGTTCACGGCGAGTTTCCTGAGCCTCTTGGAGCGGGGCCTAACTAACCCATCGGTGGAGGCCCTACGTAAGGTCGCTGAGGCCCTGGGTGTACCGGTCTTCTACTTTCTGATGGAAGAGGCGCCCAGCCGCCGGGTGGTTCGGGCCGACCAGAGGATGAAGCTCACCTTCCCTGGATCCAAGCTCACTTACGAGCTGCTGGTACCCGACCTGAACCGGAAGATGGAGATATTCATGGGTCGCCTTAGTCCTACAGGAGAGAACATTGCCGTGCCGCCCAGCCACCAGTCGGAAGAGTGCATCGTGGTTACGCAGGGCCGTATGGCTATCACCATTGGTGATGAGACTTACATACTCGACGCTGGCGACAGCGTATACTTCTCCGGCCCAGAACTGAAGGAGATCCGAGCCATAGGGTCGGAAGATCTGATTTGGATATCTGCTATAACTCCGCCTATATTCTGATCGATCCCTAGTTGTTGGGGGGCCATCAGCGCTGTGGAGGCTGCAGGTTTGCCTTCCTAGCTTTGAGGGCTCCTGTCCCTCTGTAGAAGGGTGTAGGTATTATCCAGAATCTTCAGCAGTACTGCAATGATGTCTCCATAGGCGTAGAAGCTCAAGAAGTAGATAAGGCCTATCACTACAGCTCCGATGGCCACTCCAAAGCCTTCGAAAGGTACAGCCCTCCCTGCCGGACCGTCCCCCAGGGATGACAGGAGGGATCCAAAGGCTACCGCTAACACTGCCACCAACCCGCTCGCTACGAGTGATATCCATGCTATGACCTTCAGAAGCACTGAGACTACCCTTAGCACGCTATGACTACCCCTTGCTGTCCTCCTTACTCTTTACTGGCCGTGTCTCGGACACCGTCGGTGTGCTGGTCGGATAAGGGGGTATCGTTATGAAGCCAATTATAGAGGTTATCTCTCCTTCGAACTCGATCTCAGGGACGTGATAGGTTCGCCGGGTCTTGGAGGACAGCTCCAGGTTTCTGGGCTTGGAGTTTGCTCGCCTCACGGTTCGATAGAGTTCAGGGTCGCGCGGATCTCCTCCACCGCCCTGGAAAGAGGCGCCAATCTAGCTTTCCTTTCCCGGCGAGGCATAAGTTCCAAAGAGTGCTCCTGGAGGGTACGCGGGCTAATAGTTACCCTCAGCGGCATTCCCAAGAGGTCGGCATCCATAAACTTCACGCCGGCACTCTCGTCCCGGTCGTCGTAAAGTACCTCGATGTCGGCTTTCTGTAGCTCCACGTAGAGCCTTTCGGCCTCCTGGACGACCTCGGGTCTGTCGAGCCCGATGGTCACCAAATGCACTTGGAAGGGGGCCACAGATTTCGGCCAGAGGATGCCCAGTTCGTCGTGCCATCTCTCCACGATGGCAGCCAGAAGCCTTCCCGTGCCGATGCCGTAGCACCCCATCACCATGGGCCGGGCCTTGCCCTCTCGATCGAGATATGTAGCGCCAAGGGCCTCGCTGTATTTGGTGCCCAGCTTAAATACGTGGCCCAACTCTATGGCTCTGACGAGCTCCAAGGCGCTGCCACACTTCACACACAGATCGCCATCCTGCACCTGTGAAAAGGCCCCTATCAGGTCGGGCTTGAAATCACGGCCCGGCACAATGTTGATGTAGTGGTAGTCTTCTCTGTTCGCGCCAGCTACATAGCCCACGGATGTGTTGACGCTGTCGTCCATCACGATCCGTAGCCCTGTGTGCCCTACAGGGGAGATATAGCCCACCACCAACCCGGCCTGTTGAAGGTCGCTGTCCGAGGCCATCTTGAGGTCCGGTTCCCCTAGGAACTTAGCCAGTTTGCGCTCATTTACCTGGCGGTCTCCCCTAACCACGGCTAACGTTAGGCCCTGGGCAGTGCGGTAAACCAGGGTCTTGAGGGTGCGCCATGTGGGTATACCCAGGTAGGCGGCCACTTGTTCGATGGTCCGCTGGCCCGGGGTAGGGACTATCTCAAGGTTGACCACCTCTCCTTCGATAATGGGCTGTGGGGGCTTGCTTTTAGCCATATCGATGCTGGCTACATAGCCGCAGTTGGAGCATCGCGCCAGAGTCTCTTCCCCTTCGCCCACTATCAGCATGAACTCGTGTGAGGTGGACCCACCCATAAAGCCCGGGTCAGCCTCTATGGCAACAGCATCCAGCCCACAACGCCGAAAGATGTTGTGGTACGCCTGGACCACGTAAGGATAGTATTCGTCAAGGCTTGCCTCGTCGGGATGGAAACTGTAGCCATCCTTCATGAAAAACTCACGCACCCTGAGCAAGCCGCCCCTGGGCCGTGCTTCGTCACGGATCTTCGTCTGGATGTGGTACACCATGAAAGGCAGCTGACGATAGGACTGGATCTCGCGCCTTGCCAGGTCGGTTACTATCTCCTCGTGGGTCATAGCCAACACGAAATCTCTATCGTTGCGGTCTTTGAACCGAATGAGCTCGGGTCCGATATCGTACCATCGTCCTGTCTGCTGCCAGAGCTCTGCGGGGTTAAGCACCGGCATCATGATCTCCTGACCCCCTATGGAGTCCATCTCCTCGCGGATGATGCGTTCGATCTTCCGGAGGGCTCTCCACGCCAGGGGCATGTAGCTGTAGACGCCCGCTGCCGCTGCGCGGATCATGCCAGCCCTCAGGAGCAGGGCGTGGCTGGTAGTCTCGGCCTCCGACGGCGTTTCCCTCAAGGTCCGGCCGAAAAGGTTGGACATTCTGAAACCTTTGGCGATGCCCTTCACTTCCGGTATGATGGCCAGTCCCTCCCCCACAATTCAATAGTAGTGAAATTATATTCTAAAGGGCGGCGAGGATGCCTAGTCTTTCCTCTTGGGGCGGATGCCAGCTACTGGTGCCTCTGGTTGCTCTGGCGCTGTCAGTTCCAGCTCAAGCCTTTTGATCCTTCGGAGGGCGTCCTCGATTAGAAGACGGTTGCTGGCAATCAGGTCTGCCAGTAGACCGATGAGGGCGACTAGGGCTCCTGTGACGAAGAGGCTTGTGCCTATGACTACCGACTGGATATGGCCTGTGGCAGGGGGTGCGAAAAAGAAAAAGTAGAAGAAGCGCGCAATCAGAAATAGACCGGCTAGGGTGATGGGGGTGGCAGCGTAGAAGAAGACTTTGAGGGGTTCGTACATGGCGTAGGTCCTTACTATGGTCGATGCGGACTTCTTGACGTAGTCCCAAAGGCCCCGGATGAGTCTGGATTCTCTTAGCTGCGGGTTGGTATCGATCTGCACGCTATCCACAGCCAGCTTTTTCTTGCCGGCCTGGATTATGGTCTCCAGGGTATAGGTGTATCTGGAGATTACGTTTAGCTGGAGCGCGGCCTCGCGGGAGAAGGCCCTGAAACCAGAGGGTGCATCGGGCACCAGGGTGCCTGACCCGAGCCTGACGATCCACGAGCCCAATCTGTGGAGCTGTCGCTTGACGGGCGAGAAGTGCTCGATCTGATGGGGGCGCCTATCCCCTATAACGATGTCGGCCCGTCCTTCCAGAATGGGCTGTATGAGCCTTGGAATCTCCTCCTGGGGATATTGGTTGTCGCCGTCAGTGTTGACGATGATGTCGGCGCCGAGGCGAAGGGCAGTGTCCAGTCCTGTCTGGAAGGCCATTGCCAGGCCCTTGTTGCGGGTATGGCGTACGATGTGCTCCACACCCATCCGCCGTGCTATCTCGGCTGTTCCGTCGGTAGAGCCATCGTCGATGACCAGTACTTCTACCTTGTCGATGCCCGGAATCTGTCTGGGTATACTGGCAAGTACGAGAGGTAGCGTCTTTTCCTCATTGTAGCAAGGTATTTGCACTATCAGTTTCATCTCAAGCCGACCCTATGCCCATCTTTGCAAGGTGCGCCACACCCTCGGCTATGTGGGAAGGCGACCATCTCCCGCTGATCTCAACCACCAGGGGCCATACACTGGCCAGATAAGGGGCCAGGGCTTGGAAGTCGATGTGGCCCCGGCCTGGAGGCATATGGTCGGACAGTCCGGCAGCGTCGTGGATGTGGCAACCTATGAGGCGATGGCCCAGGCGCTCCAGCCAGCTGAGGTGGGTATAGAAGCCCATAAGCTCCAAGCGGTGAGCGTGGCCTGTATCGTGCCAGTATCCTACCACGCTGGGATCGTGCTCCGTTAG